>NZ_PSWS01000046.1 GCF_002932875.1 Rathayibacter tritici | reverse complement strand
TCACCCCGCCAGGGCCCGCGATCATGCGTCGAAGCGGTAGCCGAGGCCGCGGACAGTAACCAAAAGCACCGGCTCCTTCGGTGTCTTCTCGATTTTGGAGCGGATGCGTTTCACGTGGACGTCGAGCGTCTTCGTGTCGCCGAAGTAGTCGCTGCCCCAGACCCGGTCGATGAGTTGGCCGCGGGTGAGGACACGGCCGGCGTTGCGGAGCAGCATTTCGAGGAGCTCGAACTCCTTGAGCGGCATCGGGGTTTCGGTGCCGTCGACTTCAACCGTGTGGCGTTCGATGTCCATGCGGACGGGGCCGGCGACGACGATCCGTTCCTCTCCGGGTTCTTCCGTGCGGCGGCGGAGGACGGCGCGGATGCGGGCGAGCAGCTCGCGGGTCGAGTAGGGCTTGGTGACGTAGTCGTCCGCGCCGAGTTCGAGGCCGACGACGATGTCCACTTCGGAGTCCTTCGCGGTGACCATGATGATCGGGACGGAGGAGCGGGTGCGGATCTCGCGGCAGACCTCCGTGCCGGGCATGCCGGGCAGCATGAGGTCGAGGAGGATCAGGTCGTAGTCGCCGTCGTCGAAGGCCGCGACGGCGCGGTTGCCGTCCTCGGCGACCGTGACGTCGTAGCCCTCGCGTTCGAGCAGGTAGCTGAGGGGCTCGCTGAGGGCGCTCTCGTCCTCGACGAGCAGGATGCTGGTCACGCGTGTTCTCCTATCGGGGCGGCCGCCGCGAGGGGCGTTCTGGTCGGGTCTGTTTCGGGGAGTCGGATAGTGAAGGTGGAGCCGCGTCCGGGCTTGGACCAGACGCGGACATCTCCTCCGTGGTTCTGCACAGCGTGCTTGACGATGCTGAGCCCCAGGCCGGTGCCGCCCGTGTGGCGAGAGCGGGCCTGGTCGACGCGGTAGAAGCGCTCGAAGACGCGGTCGAGGTCCTCCTCAGGAATGCCTATGCCCTGGTCGGTGACGGCGATCTCGACGACGCCGCCGGTTGAACGCACGCCGATTCCCACCCGGGAGCCGGCGGGCGAGTACTGAATGGCGTTCGCGAGGAGGTTGTGCAGCGCCGAGACGAGCATCTTCTCCTGACCGACGACGTATGCCTTCTTCATTCCGCCCTTGACCAGGGTGACGTTGTGCGACTCCGCCAGCACATGGGTGGTCTCGAGCGCCGCGGTCACGATGTCGTCGACGCGGAGGACGTCGGCCGAACCGGCCACGTCGGCGGCCTGGAGGCGGGAGAGCTCGATGATCTCCCGGGTGATCTTCGCGAGGCGGTGCGACTCCTGGGTCAGCCGGTGGGCGAAGCGGCGCACCTGCTGGGGGTCGTCGGCGGCGGAGTCGAGGGCTTCGGCGAGCAGGCCGACCGCGCCGATCGGGGTTTTCAGCTCGTGGGAGATGTTGGCGACGAAGTCGCGTCGAACGGCCTCGAGTCGGCGTGCCTCAGTGTGGTCCTCGGCGATGACGAGGACGTAGCGGGAGCCGAGGCGGGTCGCGTGCACGACGAGGGTCACGGCGGCGTCGGACAGGGGGCTGGTGACGAGCTCCAGGTCCTGGACGATGTCGTCGCCGAAGCGACGGACGCGGTCGACGATAGCGACGAGGTCCGGGTGCAGCAGAGTGTCCTGCGAGACGAGGCCGAGGGCGAGCGCCCGGGTTGAGGCTTTGAGCACGTTGTGCGACGGATCCGTCACGAATGCGGGCGAGCCGACGGCGTCGATGATCGCCTCGATCCCCTCGGGGAGCCCGACCGTGATCACGTCCTGCGCGATGCGGCCTTGACGGGCGGCGAGGGTGAGCACGGTCGTCAGAAGAATCCCGATCGCGACACCGAGAACGAGCGACAGAACCACGATCAAGCCCGAATCCACGGACCCAGGCTAACCATCCACCGGCCGTCCCCTTACCGGGCACCTGCCGATCCTCCGGGGGTCGAGTACTGTTCAAGCGCCCGGCACCGTCCGTTAACCTGCCGTGGTCATCATGACTGCGCCTGCGCCTACCGAGTGCAGTCGCAGCGGCGTGCGAGGTGCTCGCCGCAGATCCGGCGCCGTCGTCCTCGTCGCCGTAGAGAGGGTCGAACACAGATGCGCGAAGTTTTCCAGCAGGAGCTGGCCGAGGTCCAGGAACGACTCGTCGAGATCTCCGGGCTCGTCGAGATCGCCATCGAGAAGGCGACGCAGGCGTTCAACCACTCCGATGTGACCCTCGCCGAGGAGGTCATCGCGAGCGACGCGCGCATCGACGAGCTGGCCATCAGCCTGGACGAGCTCGCCATCGACATCCTCGCCCGGCAGAATCCGGTCGCACGCGACCTGCGGATCGTCGTCTCGGCGCTGCGGATCAGCGCGTCGCTCGAGAGGATGGGCGACATCGCCGAGCACATCGCTCAGCTCTCGCGCTACCGCTTCCCGGACAAGGTGGTCCCGAAAAGCCTGCGCCCGACCTTCGTCGAGATGGGCCGGCTCGACGTGGTCGTTGCGCACAAGCTGACGGAGCTGCTGCGCTCGCAGGACCCCCGCATCGCGGAGGAGATCCGCGACGAGGACGACAAGATCGACGAACTACACGTCAGCGTCTTCGACAAGGTGCTCAGCGAGGCATGGAAGGGCCAGGCCGCCGACACCGTGGACGCGACTCTCGCCAGCCGCTACCACGAACGCTTCGCCGACCACGCCGTGTCGATCGCGAAGAAGGTCCAGTACCTGATCTCGGGCGACTGGGGCTGAGTTCGCCTGCCTGAACTTCGGCTCGTGAAAAGGGCTTCGGCTCGCAGGAATCATCTGATCCTGCGAGCCGAAGGTGTTTTTGCGAGCCGGAGATCGGGGGACGCGGACGGGGACGGCTACTTCGTGGCGCCCTGGGCGGCGACGGCGGCAGCACCGGCGGCGGCGGCCTCGGGGTCGAGGTAGCGCGCTTCGCCGACCGGCTCGAAGTTCTCGTCGAGCGTGTAGACGAGCGGGATCCCCGTCGGGATGTTGAGCTGGGCGATGTCCGAGTCCGAAATGCCGTCGAGAGTCTTCACCAGGGCGCGGAGCGAGTTGCCGTGCGCGGTGATCATGACGGTCTTGCCCGAGGCGAGGTCCGGCTTGATCTCGGACTCCCAGTAGGGCAGCATCCGCTCGATCACGAGCTTGAGCGACTCGGTGCGCGGCAGGGCGTCACCGAGCTCGGCGTAGCGCTCATCGTGCGCCTGCGAGTACTGGTCGTCGTCGGCGATCGGCGGCGGCGGGACGTCGAAGGAGCGGCGCCAGGTCTGGAACTGCTCGGCGCCGTACTCGGCGAGGGTCTGCGCCTTGTCCTTGCCCTGCAGCGCACCGTAGTGGCGCTCGTTGAGGCGCCAGGAACGCTTGACATCGATCCACAGACGGTCGGCGACCTCGAGGGCAATGTTCGCGGTCTGGATCGCACGGGTCTGACGCGAGGTGTAGACGATATCGGGGTGCAGACCCGCCTCGATCAGCAGCTCGCCGGCACGGGTCGCCTCCGCGACTCCCTGCTCGGTCAGCCGTACGTCGACCCAGCCGGTGAACAGGTTTTTCTGATTCCACTCGCTGTTGCCGTGGCGCACGAGGATGAGGGTGTAGGTCTCGGACATGCGTCCAGCTTAGAGGCGGCCCCCTCGCCGGCGAATACGCTGAAGGGCATGCCCATCGGAGCCGTCACCCGCGGAACGACGGGCACGAACCGCCTCCGCCGAGTCGACCGCCGACTCGCCGAACTCCCCGTCCTGCAGAGCTCCCCCACGCCGCTCGTCGTCGACCTCGGCTTTGGTGCCAGCGCGGTCACCACCCTCGAGCTGCACCGACGCCTGGTCAGCACGGTGCCGGACGTGGAGGTGCTCGGCCTCGAGATCGAGCCGGCCCGCGTCGACACCGCCAGAAAGCAGCTCGCCCGGGTCCGGGAGGGAGGCACGGCCTTCCCCGCCGACGCGCGGGTGCACTTCGAGCGCGGCGGGTTCGAGGTCCCCCTGCCCGCGGGCCGGCGCGCGAGCATCATCCGCGCCTTCAACGTGCTGCGTCAGTATGACGAGGACGCGGTGGCCGCCGCCTGGGAAACGATGACCGTCAGGCTGCAGCCGGACGGCGTGCTGGTCGAGGGCACCTGCGACGAGATCGGGCGCATCTGCACCTGGATCGAGATCGGCCGGGAGGGTCCTCGCTCGCTGACGCTGTCACTCCGGCTCGCAGCAATCCCCTCGCCGATGACGGCAGCCGAGCGTCTGCCCAAGGCGCTCATCCACCGCAACGTCGCCGGCGAGGGGGTGCACGCCTTCCTCTCGGCTCTCGAGCGCGCGTGGACCCTCCACGCGCCGCTCGGTGTCTACGGTCCGAGTCAGCGTTGGATCGCGGCGATCCGCGATCTGCGCCGAGACTGGCCGATCCTCGACGGTCCGCGGCGCTGGCGTCTGGGTGAAGTGACGGTCGCCTGGGAGGCGGTCGCCCCCTCCTCCTGAACGCTAGGCGAGCGGCGGCAGTGCAGCGCGGGCCTCGGCCGGATCGGTGCCCGACGCTATGAGCAGGTCGACGACGAGCGGGCGGAGCAGGACCAGCACCGTCTTCTCGGCGAGCCGCGCCTCCGGGATCAACCGTTGAGGGTCGAGCGTGGTCGCGAGCAGCACGAGGTCTTGACGTGCGAGGGCGAGCAGTGACGGATCAGCGATTGCTCGGCCGAGCAGGGCGATGCCCGGTGCACACGCGGCGACCGCTCCGGCAAGCGCCGGCCGCGGGGCGGTATCGCCGACGAGGAAGTCGGTGCGGCGCGCGACGATGCGCAGATTCCGGGTCGCCAGATCGAGCGCGGCGAGCATGGTGGCCTGCCGGGCGAGCTCGCCGCGGTGCCGGCGAACGAACGGCGAGATCCGCGCGACCCCGATCGCCGAGTCGAGTGCTGCGGCCCAGCCGTCGATCAGGGGCTGCGTCCCTCGGACCCGGTCCAGGGCGACGGCGGAGGCGGAGGAGTCGCCCCGTCGGAGCGCGTCGGCCAGCTCCTCGACGGTGCGGCTGAGTGCGCTCATCAACCGGTGCGCCTCCGCCCGCGCCGTGCGCAGGGGCGGGCGGGGCACGATCGCCGTGCAGAGCAGCGCTGCGAGCCCGCCGATCAGGCCGTCGACACTGCGGGTGAACACTCCGCCATCCGGCTCGGGGAGGATCATCACCAGCATCGCCTGGGTGCCGGCGGCGACCGCGAACCCCGGCGAGGGCGAGAGCGCGCGTCCGAGGGTAAAGACAATGGCGAGCACCACCGCGAGCTGCCAGATCCCGCTCCCCCATACGAGCAGCAGGACCTCGCTCGCGGTAATACCGATCACCATCCCCGTCGCGGTCTCGGCCACCTGCTTGGGCCTCGTGTCGCGGGCCATGCCCAGGCTCGAGATCGTGACGGTCAGCGCCAGGACGGGCGAGGGATGCCCGAGCAGAACGTGCGCGACGGAGTAGGCGAGGGTCGCCGCGACCACGATCTGCAGCACCGCGGGCAGCGAGGCACCCGCGCGGGCGAGAGCCCGGGCCGGATTCAACCCGGGGGTGCGGAGGAGCGCGCGAAGCCGGCCGGCCGCTCGGCCCCGCTCGGCGGGTCCTGCGGCCACCATGCCGCGACCTACCTGGTCGTCGCCCCGAGGCGGGGCAGACGGGGCACGCCGGCCTCCGCTCCGGCGCCGGGTGGGACCACGACCTCCTGAGCCGCGGCGACCCGGGTCTCCCCCACGAGCACCGTCAGCTCGAGGTCGACGGGGACGCTCCGCTTGACGAGGGCGAGGGCGATGGGCCCGTCCTCGTAATGCCAGGCGCTGGAGGTGACGGTGCCGACCTCGACCGGCTCACCGCCCTTCACGGCCGTGACGACGTCTCCGTGCGCAGGCAACACCGAATCGGAGCCGTCGAGCTGCAGCAGCACCAGGCGGCGAGGCGGGTGGCCGAGGTTGTGCACCTTCGCCACCGTCTCCTGGCCCCGGTAGCAGCCCTTGGCGAGGTGCACGCTGGAACGGAGGAGGTCGAGCTCGTGCGGGATGGACCGCTCGTCGACCTCGGTCGCGTGGCGCGGACGCCAGGCGGCGATGCGCAGGGCCTCGAGGGCGTCCACTCCGGCGAGTGAGACCCCGGTGTCGGCGGCCGCGCCGAGTTGGTCGAGTGACGCCCTCGGCACCAGCACCTCACGGAGCGTCCACGCCGCTCCCGGGTGCTCGGCGGTGAGCGCGTACTGCCACCCTCCCGGCTGGACCTGCGACCACGGGTCGCTCCAGACGAGGGGAGTCTCGGCCAGGGACAGCGCGAGCGCGAGAGCCGTGCCGTCGCCGAGCGCCGCGAGTGTCGCGTACTCCGCGGTGCGATCGGCGACCTCGACGCGCAGCATGAAGCGCATCCGGTCGAGCCAGGCTGCCAGGCCCGCGGTCTCGTCGCGGTCGAGCAGAAGCCAGGCGGTCTCCCCGTCGTCGACGAGGCGGATGACGTGCTCGATTCGGCCCGTCGGATCGAGCAGAAGGGTTTCGGCGCTGGCGCGGGGGGCCAGGCGGGAGACGGCTTGGCTGGTGAGCGAGTCGATCCAGGTCAAACGGTCCGGGCCGGTGACCGTCACGACTCCGCGGCCGGAGAGATCGACGAGGGCGGTGCCGGCCGCGAAAGCCCGCTGTTCCCGGAAGGGCTCGCCGTAGTGGGCGGCGACCCCGGGTTCGGCGGCGCTGGTCGTGGCCACGGCGCCCGCGGCCGCGAGGAGCGGGGAGAAGGCGTCAGTCGACACGGGCGAGCCGTCCGGAGGAGTGGGTCCGCAGACCCTGCCCGAGGGCGGCGATGTCCCACGCCCAGAGCAGGTGATCATCGACCAGGCCGTAGAGCCGGGTCGCCGCGGCGTAGTCCTTCGCGGCGGCCGTGCGCATTACCGCATCGGTCGCCAGGTCGATCCGCGGCCCCTTGACCTGGCCGAGGTAGAGCTCGCTCACTCCGTCCGGGTGCACGAGCGAGACCTCGATGTCGAAGCCGCCGGCGGCGTTGCGCAGCGTCTCGACCGACTCCGCGTCCGGGAAGGCGGGAGCGCCGCGGCCGGGCAGCATCGCCGGGCCGGCGTCCGCGTCGGTGAGCGCGCGGCTGAGGCGCCAGTAGCCCATCTCGCTGACCAGAGGACGAGGCGCCTCGTCGGCGCCGTCCTCGATCAGCCAGGTGTACGAGCTGTAGTTGAGGTAGGGCAGCCCGTCGTAGCTGAAGCTGATGCGGTGGCCGAATTCGGCCTGCACGGAGTCGCCGCCGACGGCGTAATCGAGGACGCCGGAGCCCTCCCAGACACCGAGCAGCCAGGAGAGCGGGACGAGCTCGGGCGGGAGGCCCGATGGAAGCGAGATCACTCCGGCTCCGGGGCGGCTAGCTCTGGCCGCGGTAGAGCTTGTACACGATTACGCCGGAGACCCACGCGATGGCGAGGGAGGCGAGCCCGAGCAGACCGAGATAGAAGAGTTCCAGGGCGAGAAGCATGACTCCACCCTACCCGCCGGGTCCGACACCGGGGCGGGAGAGAGCGAGTGCTCAGGCGGGCAGGAGGTGTTCAGGCGGGCAGGAGGAGAGCGATCCCGCTCGCAACCGCGATGAGGGCCATCGCCCCGACGATGCTCGTCATCGCGCGCAGCAGGTACCCCTCGGCGCGGGCCACGGCCAGCTGCACGGCGAAGGTCGCGAGCACACAGCCACCGAAGGTCAGCGCGAGCCAGAGCTGACGGGACTCCGCAGCGGAGACGGTCAACGTGACCGCGGAGCCCAGGAGCGCGAGCACCCAGACGACCCCGATGCCCACCCGATCCCTGCCCATCCCTCAATTGTGCCCCAGGGGGCCGCCTCTTCCAGCCCGCCGCTAGTATGGCGGGCAGACCAGTTCTGGAGGATCAGTGGCGCAGTTGTTGATACTGACCTCGGCGGGAGGCGCCGAGGTGCTCCCCGCGCTGGGGCTCCTCAGCCACCGGACCCGGCAGATCCCCGCGGAACCAGCCCAGCTCGTGAATGCTCCGAGCTGCGATCTGATCCTGGTCGACGCGCGGCAGGACCTCGCCAGCGCGAAGTCGCTCTGCAAGATCCTCACCACGACGGGCATCACCGTCCCCCTCATCCTGATCCTCACCGAGGGCGGTCTTACCGCGGTCTCGGCCGACTGGGGCGTCAACGACGTCATCCTTGACTCGGCCGGCCCCGCCGAGGTCGACGCCCGCATCCGCCTGGTGATCGGCCGCCTGGCGCAGGAGCAGTCGACCTCGCGCATCCAGGCCTCCGGCGTCGTGATCGACGAGGCCAGCTACTCCGCCAAAGTGCACGGGCGCCCGCTCGACCTCACCTTCAAGGAGTTCGAGCTCCTCCGCTTCTTCGCCACGCACCCCTCGCGCGTCTTCACCCGCGAGCAGCTGCTGAGCGAGGTCTGGGGCTACGACTACTTCGGTGGCACCCGCACGGTCGACGTGCACGTGCGCCGACTGCGCGCGAAGCTCGGCGATCTGGAGTCGCTGATCGGCACGGTCCGCAACGTCGGATACCGCTTCAACGTGTACGAAGAGGACAATGAGCGAGTCGCTCAACCTGTCCGTTGAGGACCTGGCCGATCCCGCCGTCTCGGCCGGCCTGCAGCACCTGATCGGCCGCGCCGCCTGGTTCGACCACCAGCCCCCGTTCAGCGATCAGACCCTCGTCGATGCCCGGACCGGCTCGCGCACTCTGCTCGTGGGCCTGCGCGCCGACGTGGTGGTGGCGGCCGCGATCCTCGGGCAAGGCGAGCTGGAGTTCGTCGTCGATCCGGAGTGGCGCGGGGTGGGCTTCGGTACCGCGACCCTCGAGCAGGTGCTCGCGAGCGGCCGCACCGGCCTGCTCGCGTGGGCGCACGGCGACCATCCGGTCGCCCGCGCGCTGGCGGCCTCGCACGGATTCGCTGCGGTGCGCACTCTCCTGCACCTTGAACTCGAGCCGCTCGCTGCACCAAAGGTCCGGGTCCCCGAGGGCGTCGTCCTCGCCGACGCGCGCGACCTCGATCCGGCCGAGTGGGTCGCTCTGAACGCGCGGGTCTTCGCCGCCCACCCTGAGCAGGGGCGGCTGACGGAGCAGGACCTGGCGGCCCGGCGCGCGGAGCCCTGGTTCGACGAGGGCGACTTCCTGCTGCTGCGCGATGCGGACGGGTCGCTGATCGGCTACGACTGGCTCAAGATCGAGCCCGGGTCCACGACCGGCGAGATCTACGTGCTGGGAGTCGCTCCGGAGGCGGCCGGCCGTGGACTCGGTCGCACGCTGCTCTCCGCGGGACTCGCGCGGATGCTGGAACGGGGCTGCACAACGGCAGACCTCTACGTCGAGGCCGAGAACCGCTCGGCGGTGGCGCTCTACCGCTCGCTCGGGTTCACGGATGCCTCCGTCGACGTGCAGTACCTGCAGCGGGCCGCGCCCGTGCGCTGAACCGGTGTGCGGAGCAAACACTCCTCCACAGGCCCTCCCCGGCCGTCGTTCATCCGGCATTCACGGCCCGCGGCGCGCAGTGGGCGGACGCGATGCCAGGATGGTCGCATGGACGGCGACAACCTGCTTCTCGAAGACGGCCTGAGCGATGACCTCGACGACGACTTCGACGACGAGGAGGAGCACTCGGACCCGCTCCTTCCCGACAATCGCTACCTCGACCGCGAGCTGAGCTGGCTCGCGTTCAACCAGCGTGTGCTCGAGCTGGCCGAGGACCCGCTGGTGCCGGCGCTCGAGCGGGCCAACTTCCTCGCGATCTTCTCGTCGAACCTCGACGAGTTCTTCATGGTCCGCGTCGCCGGCCTCAAGCGCCGCATCCTGACGGGTCTGGCCCTGCCGACCAACATCGGCCGCGTCCCCGTCGACGTACTGACCGACATCTCCGAGAAGGCGCATCTGCTTCAGCAGCGCCATTCCCGGGCGTTCAAGGAACTCGTCGAGCCCGCGCTGCGCGAGGGCGGCATCGACCTCGTCCGCTGGGACGAGCTGAGCGATGCCGAGCGGACGGTGCTCGACGACTACTTCTCGGCGCAGGTGTTCCCGGTGTTGATGCCCCTCGCGGTCGACCCGGCTCACCCGTTCCCCTACATCTCCGGCCTGTCGCTCAACCTCTCGGTGCGTGTTCGCAATCCCAAGACGCAGAAGGTCGAGTTCGCACGCCTCAAGGTTCCGCAGATGCTCCCGCGCTTCGTGCGGATCGCGGGGGTCGCGGCGCCGGGCGAGCCGATGCGGTTCATCTCCCTCGAGGACCTGATCGCCAACCAGCTGGACGACCTGTTCCCCGGCATGGAGATCCTCGACCACCACGTGTTCCGGGTGACCCGCAACGAGGACGTCGAGGTCGACGAGGACGAGACCGAGAACCTCATCAAGGCCCTCGAGAAAGAGCTGCTGCGTCGCCGGTTCGGCCCGCCCATCCGCCTCGAGGTGACCGACGACATGGACGACGAGACGCTGGGCCTGCTGGTGCGCGAGCTCGACATCACGACCCAGGAGGTCTACAAGCTCCCGGCTCCTCTCGATCTCAGCGGGCTCTTCAGCCTGCAGAAGATCGATCGGCCCGATCTGAAGTACCCCAACCACGTTCCGACGACGGCGGTGCAGCTCTCGCCGAGTGAGCCGAACCAGCGCCAGGACGTCTTCAAGGCCGTGTCGCGCGGTGACGTGCTGCTGCACCACCCCTATGAGTCCTTCGCGACCAGCGTGCAGTCCTTCCTCGAGCAAGCGGCCGCGGATCCGGACGTCCTCGCGATCAAGCAGACGCTGTACCGCACCTCGGGCGACTCCCCCATCGTGGAGGCGCTGATCGACGCGGCCGAGTCCGGCAAGCAGGTGCTCGCGCTGGTCGAGATCAAGGCGCGCTTCGACGAGCAGGCCAACATTTCGTGGGCGCGCAAGCTCGAGAAGGCGGGCGTGCACGTGGTCTACGGGCTCGTCGGGCTGAAGACGCACTGCAAGCTCGCGCTCGTCATCCGCCAGGAGAAGGGCGGGGTGCTCCGCCACTACTCCCACATCGGCACCGGCAACTACAACCCGAAGACCTCGCGCATCTACGAGGACCTCGGCCTGCTCACCGCCGACCCGGAGGTCGGCAAGGACCTCACCCGCCTGTTCAACGAGCTCTCGGGCTACGCGATCGAGAAGAAGTTCAAGCGTCTGCTCGTCGCGCCGCGGCACCTGCGCAAGGGGCTGCTGAAGCGGATCGCGGTCGAGACCGAGCACGCGCGCGCCGGGCGGCCCTCGGGCATCCGAATCAAGGTGAACTCGATCGTCGACGAGGCAGTGATCGACGCGCTCTACCGCGCCAGCCAGGCCGGCGTGCCGGTCGACGTCTGGGTCCGCGGCATCTGTGGCCTCAAGCCTGGGCAGGAGGGGCTCTCCGAGACCATCCGTGTGCGCTCGATCCTCGGCCGCTATCTGGAGCACTCCCGGATCTTCAGCTTCGTCAACGGCGGCGAGCCCGATGTCTTCATCGGCAGCGCCGACATGATGCACCGCAACCTCGACCGCCGCGTCGAGGCGCTGGTGCGGATCGTCGAGCCGGCGCACCTCAGCGAGATCGACGACATGTTCGAGCGGGCGATGGACGAGCGGACCGCCTCCTGGTGGCTCGGCTCGGACGGCGACTGGACGCGGCACCACCTGGACGCGGACGGCGCTCCGCTCGCCGACCTGCAGAACCAGCTGATGCAGCACATCAGCCATCGCAAGCGTGCGGCGACACGCTCCGCCAACCGGGCCTCCAGCCGCTGACACCGTGACGGCAACCGTCTACGCAGCAGGAGCGGTGTGCTGGCGGATCATCGAGGGTCGGCCGCACGTCCTCGTGATCCACCGGCCGCACCGCCGGGACGTGAGTCTTCCCAAGGGCAAGGTCGACGCGGGCGAGTCCCTCCCCGAGACGGCGGTGCGCGAGATCCGCGAAGAGACCGGCCTCACCGTGGCGCTCGGAGTACCGCTCGGCTGCACCGAGTACACGCTGCCGAGCGGGCGCCCGAAGGTGGTCTACTACTGGGCCGCGCAGGTGACCGAGAAGGCGGTCCTCGCCTCGGACTTCCTCCCCAATGACGAGGTCGAGGCGCTCGAGTGGGTCACCCTCAAGCGGGCGCGGACCTACCTCACCTATCCCCACGACGTCACGATCGTCGACGAGTTCGCCCGGATCGCCGCGAGCGGAGCACTCGAGACCTTCGCGATCCTGGTGCTGCGGCACGCGAAGGCCGTGCCCGCCTCATCGTGGGACGGGCGCGACTCCACTCGCCGCCTCACCGGGCGCGGCCGGATCGAGGCGGCTGCGGTCGCCCGGGCCCTCGCCGCCTGGCGGCCGCGCCGACTCGTCTCCAGCACCGCCAAACGCTGCCGGTCGACCATCGCCCCTCTCTCCGCTCTCGTGAAGAAACCGGTCACATTGCGCGACGACCTGAGCCAGGAGTCGCACGAGCACGGCACCGCCGATCTCCGGGCCCTTGTCGGCAAACGGGTCCGCGCGCGCCGCACCGCCGTGCTGTGCAGCCATCGGCCCGTCCTTCCCGAGATCCTGCGCGAGATCGCCCTCGCCACGGCGACTCCGCTCGGCGCCTACCTCGACGAGGCGGCCGCGCTGCCCACGGGCGGCTTCGCCGTCGTGCACCTCGCGACCAGCCACCCCGGCTCCGGCATCATCGCGATCGAGATGCACACGCCGCTGGGCTGACTCGCTCGGCCGGGCCGCGCTCGACGCTCCGCACCGGAGCCGCCGTCCCGTCACTCCGCGCTGCGTGACGCAGCCCCGTTCACCGCGCGTTCACCGAGCGGACGGTGCTAAGACACGACGTCTCCGTACTCTCGCTCGCGGGCTGCACCAGGCCCTGTTCTGTTGTCCACGCTTTCCTACCCCGAAAGGGATACTTGTGAGATTCTCGCGTCTCGGCCAGGCGGCCGTCGTCGCCGCCGTCGCAGCGATCACGCTGACCTCCTGCGCTGCCAACGAGGCACCGGCCGCAGGCGGCGGCTCCGGCTCCGGCTCCGCCACAACCTCCACGCTCTCAGGCACTATCACCGGCATCGGCTCGTCCGCTCAGGGCACCGCGCAGACCACCTGGGCCGCCGCGTTCCAGACCGCGAACCCCGACGTGACTGTCAACTACGACCCGCAGGGTTCAGGCGCCGGCCGGACCAACTTCATCAACGGCGCCGCTGACTACGCCGGCTCCGACTCCGCGCTCAAGGACGAGGAGCTCGCGGGCACCTTCGCCGCCTGCGCCCCCGACACCAAGGGAATCGACCTCCCGGTATACATCTCGCCGATTGCGGTCATCTTCAACGTGGAGGGTGTCGACGAGCTCAAGCTCGACGCGGCCACCATCGCAGGAATTTTCAAGGGCACCATCACGTCCTGGGACGCCCCGGAGATCAAGGCCCTGAACCCCGACGCGACCCTCCCGTCGGCGACCATCACCTCCGTGCACCGCTCGGACGACTCGGGCACAACACAGAACTTCACCGACTACCTCGCGGCCACCGCGAAGGACGTCTGGGACGCTCCTGCCGCCCAGACCTTCCCGTACTCCAGCGGTGACGGCGCCAAGGGCACCTCAGGTGTCGTCGACGCGGTCAAGAACGGGACCAACACGATCGGCTACGCCGACGAGTCCGGCGCCAAGGGCATGGACATGGCACAGCTGAAGGTGGGCAACGCGTTCTCGACCATCTCGGCCGACGGCGCCGCGGCAGTCGTCGCCGCCTCCCCCATCGCGGAGGGCCGCGAGGACAACGACCTCGCGATCACGATCGACCGCACCGGCACCGAGGCAGACGCCTGGCCGCTGGTTCTGGTCAGCTACCTCCTCGTCTGCCAGGAGTACGCGGACGCCGACAAGGGCGAGGTCGTCAAGGCCTACGCCGCCTACGTCGCGAGTGAGGACGGCCAGAAGGCCGCCGCCACTCAGGCCGGTTCCGCTCCTCTGAGTTCGGAGCTCGCCGGCACGGTCGCCACCGCGATCGAGTCGATCAAGTAATTCCACTGGCAGGGCCCGTCTCGCAGCACGATCCGCGGGACGGGCCCCGCCTGTGCCGGGCTCGACCCACCCGGACGCTCCCCTTCGCGCCTTAGCATCTCCCTGTGCGCCCCGCCGAATCACCTCGTCTGAAGAGAGTCCCCTGGAATGGCAACTGAGACCGTCGTCCGCCCGAAGGCGAAGGTGCGTGTCGGAGATCGGATCTTCTCGATCTCGACCGTCGCCGCCGGCTCCCTCATCCTCCTCGTCCTCGCAGCCGTCGCGATCTTCCTCATCGCGCAGTCGATCCCCGCGTTCACTGCGCCTGCCGACAGCCTCCCGGGCGACGCGACGAGCTTCTGGGCCTATGTCGGTCCCCTGGTCTTCGGCACAGTGTGGTCGGCGGTGATCGCCCTGGTGATCGCTCTGCCGCTCTCGATCGCGATCGCCCTGTTCATCTCGCACTACGCACCGCGCCGCGTGGCGATGGCCCTCGGCTACGTGGTCGACCTCCTCGCCGCCGTCCCCTCGGTGGTCTTCGGCCTCTGGGGCGCGACCGTGCTGGCTCCGATGGTGCAGCCGTTCTACCTCTTCCTGAACGTGAACATCGGCTGGTTCCCGCTCTTCGGTGGCCAGGCCTCGGGCACCGGCAAGACGATCCTCACCGCCTCCGTCGTGCTGGCCGTGATGGTCATCCCGATTATCACGGCGGTGTGCCGCGAGATCTTCCTCCAGGCCCCCCGCCTGCACGAAGAAGCGGCGCTCGCGCTCGGCGCGACTCGCTGGGAGATGATCCGGATGGCCGTCCTCCCCTTCGGCGCCCCGGGCATCGTCTCGGCGGCCATGCTCGGCCTCGGCCGGGCCCTGGGCGAGACGCTCGCCGTCGCGATGGTGCTCTCGCCCGCGACGGTCGTCTCCTTCCTCCTGCTCACCTCGCAGAACTCCAACACCATCGCCGCGAACATCGCGCTGCAGTTCCCGGAGGCGAGCGGAGTCGGCGTGAACGTGCTCGTCGCCTCCGGCCTGATCCTCTTCGTCATCACCCTCGTCGTGAACTCGGTCGCGCGGTTCATCGTCAACCGCCGCAAGGCCTTCTCGGGAGCCAACTGATGTCCGCCGCCACCACCTCGATGCCCTTCTCGCTGCAGGCGGGCAAGCTGCCCAAGGGCACCCCCTGGATGCTGCTTGTCGGCAGCTGGGTCGTCTTCGCCGCCGTCTTCCTGGTCCTCCAGGCCGCGGGGACGATGAACGATTTCAGTCTCGTCGGCGCGATCTTCTGGGGCACCGTCCTCTTCGACATCGCCATCTACGTGGTCTCGCGTCTCGTCGAGGGCGGCCGCAAGGCGATCGACCGCCTGGTGACCTCACTGGTCGCGACGGCCTTCATCATCGCGCTGCTCCCGCTGATCTCTCTGCTGTACACGGTCGTCTCCAACGGAGTCGCGCGCTTCGACCCACTGTTCTTCTCCTCCTCGATGCGCAACGTGATCGACGCAGGCGGCGGCGCCCTGCATGCGATCATCGGCACACTCGAGATCACGGCGATGGCCGCCCTGATCTCGGTGCCGATCGGCCTGCTCACCTCGATCTATCTCGTCGAGTACGGGCGCGGTCACCTCGCCCGCGCGATCACCTTCTTCGTCGACGTCATGACGGGCATCCCCTCCATCGTCGCGGGCCTGTTCGCCTACGCGCTCTTCGCGCTCGTCCTCGGCCCCGGCGTGCGGATGGGCTTCGCCGGCTCGATCGCCCTCGCCGTACTGATGATCCCCGTGGTCGTCCGCTCGTCGGAGGAGATGCTGAAGCTGGTTCCGAATGAGCTGCGCGAGGCCTCCTACGCGCTCGGCGTGCCGAAGTGGCTGACCATCGTCAAGATCGTGCTGCCGACCTCCATCGCCGGCATCACGACGGGCATCACCCTGGCGATCGCCCGCGTGATCGGCGAGACCGCGCCGCTGCTGATCGTCGCCGGCTTCACCGCCTCGATGAACTACGACCTCTTCAGCGAGCGGATGATGACCCTCCCGGTCTTCGTCTACACGCAGTACGCGAACCAGGGCCCCGACGCCGAGGCGTTCCTCAACCGCGCCTGGACCGGCGCGCTCGCTCTCATCCTGATCGTCATGGCACTGAACCTGATCGCCCGCCTGATCGCGAAGATTTTCGCCCCCAAGCTCGGCCGCTGACACCCACCACTCGGCTCCGGCCGGAATCCCCGAAGGAAGCAATGTCCAAGCGCATCGAGGTCAACGACCTCAACGTCTACTACAGCCAGTTCCTCGCGGTGGAGGGCGTCTCGCTCGCCATCGAGCCCCGCACGGTGACGGCCTTCATCGGCCCCTCCGGCTGCGGCAAATCCACCTTCCTGCGCACGCTCAACCGGATGCACGAGGTCGTCCCCGGCGCGCACGTCGAGGGCGAGGTGCTGATCGACGGCAACAACCTCTACGGCCCGGGTGTGGACCCGGTGCAGGTCCGCCGCCAGGTCGGCATGGTCTTCCAGCGCCCGAACCCGTTCCCGACGATGTCCATCCGCGACAACGTGCTGGCCGGCGTCAAGCTCAACAACCGCCGCATCTCGAAGTCGGACGCGGATGCGCTCGTCGAGCGCTCGCTTCAGGGCGCGAACCTCTGGAACGAGGTGAAGGATCGATTGGACAAGCCCGGCTCCGGTCTCTCCGGCGGGCAGCAGCAGCGCCTGTGCATCGCTCGCGCGATTGCCGTCTCCCCTGATGTCCTGCTGATGGACGAGCCCTGCTCCGCCCTGGACCCGATCTCGACGCTTGCGATCGAGGACCTGATCGAGGAGCTCAAGAACGACTACACGATCGTGATCGTGACCCACAACATGCAGCAGGCTTCGCGCGTCTCCGACCGCACCGCGTTCTTCACCATTGCGGGCACCGGCAAGCCGGGCAAGCTGATCGAGTACGACGACACGGCGACGATGTTCTCCCGCCCCTCCGTCCAGGCGACGGAGGACTACGTCTCGGGGCGCTTCGGCTGATCCGCCGCACCGCCGACGAGCCGGATCCCTCCGGGTGCGGCTCGCCCCCAGGAACACGAAGAGCCGCACCCCGCGAAGGAGTGCGGCTCTTCTCGTCCTGATCGTCAGGCGATGTCGATATCGATCGCCAATATCGGGTCGGTGGTCGGAGTCGGCGATCCGCCGACGTCCTCGACTGTCACCGCGACCACTCCAGACTCGGTGAGGCTGCCCTCGAGCGGGGCGACCGTGCTCCCCGCTCCCCCGTCGAATGTGCCCGCAGCGACCGGACCGGATGAGCCGATGTACCAGAGCTCGTACGTCTTGTCCTTCGGCAGCGGAGCCAAATCGTCCACCACGAGGGCGGAACGGCCGAGCGAACTCGACCAGACCACCGTGGCCCGCTCACCGGTGGCGACCGTTCCCGTCGTCTCCTGCGCGTCGGGGGCCCTGCGGATCTGCTCGAGAGCCGACAGCTGCTGGGTCTGGCCGGGGCCGGAGGAGAGCAGGGGCGGGAGGGTCACCCCGCCGACCACAAGCACCGCGGCAGCTGCTGCCGCCGAGAGGTAGATCGCGGGCCGACCGAACCAGCGGCTCTGGGCCCGATTCGAGGCGCTGCCGCCGCTCTCCCCGCGAGCCGTCGGAGTACTCCGCTCGTCACCGCCGGCGACCGGGATCGCGCGCGGCGTGGCGGGCACCTCGTGGTCGTCGTCCGGCTCCTGGAGGGGCAGTTGCGGGGTCACGGCGATGAGCGCCATCAGGTCGGCCTTGAAGCCCGGCGAGGGCTCCACGGCGGGTGCGTTGGCGACGAGCGCCTCCGCCACCTCGGCGAACGCGTCGGCCTCGCCGCGCGCCTCCGGGTGCTCGGACAGGAAGCGCCCGTAGCGCTCCTGCTCCTCGGGCGTCAGGATGCCCAGTGCGTGACCCGCCGCGAGATCACGCGGGTCATCCGTCCCCTCAGGGAGTCGCACATCGTTCACAGGGCCACCCCCATTTCTTCTCGAAGTCTGATCATTCCGTCGCGCAGGCGTGTCTTGACGGTTCCCACGGGGCACTGCAGGATCCCCGCGATCTCGCTGTGCGAGTAACCGCCGTAGTAAGCGAGCTGCAGCGCCTGCCGCTGAAGCTCCGTCAGGCGGCCCAAGGCGGCCGCGACCTTCTCGTGCTCGAGGGACACCTCCGCCTGCTCGGAGACCTGGTCGTAGTCGCGTCCCAGGTCTCGGATTCCGATGCGCATGTCCCGGTCGCGGCCCGCCTGGGCCGCGCGAACCCGATCGATGGCCCTGCGGTGTGCCATCGTGAGGATCCAGGTCGTTGCGCTTCCTTTATTCGGAGCGAAACGTGCAGCGGTTTGCCAGATCTCGAGGAAGACCTCCTGGGCCACCTCCTCGGACTGGGAGCGGTCGACGAGGACGCGGGTGATCAGTCCGAGGACCCGGCCGGCCATCTGGTCGTAGAGCTCGGAGAAGGCGACCTGCTCTCCTCCGGCGATGCGCTCGAGAAGGACAGCCGCCTCCGCTGTGGTGTCATCCGTCATAAGCCCCGCCTCGCCCGCGCCCGGGCAGAAAGATTCCGCGTCATCCAGAAGGCTGTCACGGCGAGACCTGCTACGACGACCGACACCTCGATCGGATGCGTCACGAATCGGACATCCAGCGCCACGGTGCCCACCGGCACCAGGGCCGGATCACCCAGCCGAGGCGCCAGCCAGAGGGAGATGACGGCGACGGCCGCCGCGGTGATGCCCGGGTAGCTCCGCGGGCGGATGAGGACCCAGAGCCCCGCGAGCACGTCGAGACCCGCAAGGACGCGCATCACGGTGCCCTGCGAGAGGGAGACTCCGGCGGCGAACTGCGCCCCCTCGGCAGCATCGACGCTCGGGGCCGCGAGGAAGTAGAGCGCGGCGACCACGAGCAGGCCGGCCCCCGCCCAGACGCGCGCGCCGATCCGGAGAGCCCTGCTGTTCGTCATTCCGCTGGCGCCTGTCTGTGTCATTCCGCTGACGCCTGTCTGTGGGGACTCGGTCGAGGATGTCTCCTCCTGGGCCCTCACCTCGCGCACCGCGGCCGCGATGCGAGCAGAAGAGGGGCCGGACCGCAGAAACGCCTCTCGGCGCGAGGCCGCTCGAAGCGGCTATAAGTGGAGCCCGGGGTTACTGCGATCCGGCCATGCTGAGTCTATCAAAGGCCTCCGCGGAGCCGGCGAACCGCGGTCGCAGCGGAGGAACGCCGGGTGCGCGTCACTCCAGGGAGTCGCTGCGCCACAGCCGCGCGCAGCTCACGAGTTCGGACGCCGTGGTCGAGAGACGTAGAGCCCGCGTGGTCAGCTCGCTCGCGCGGACTGCGTTCACGGGCTCCAGGTCATCGGCGACGGAGACGGCTCCGGAGGCGCTCACCCGGCAGAACGCAGCAGCGCGGTCCAGCGCCACCGCGAAGTCGCCGTCGAAGACGCCGCGAAGAATGCGGTCGGCCAGCTCGGTGATCTCGGCCGGCCCTGTGGGGGTGCTCGCTCCCGCGACGACCGGGTCGATGGTGGCCGAGAGCTCGACTCCGCGCTGATAGAGGAAGCTTGTGCTCTCCGGGTCCTGCCGGATCACCAGCCGGAGCAGGTACAGCCGCCAGAGCGCACCCGGAAGACTCACAGCACTCGATCGCGCCCAGAGTTCGGCGAGCGCGTCGATGCCGTTGTGGTCGGTGTACTCGACCAGGCGGTCGATGATCACCGGGTCGGGGTCGTTGCGGACGCGGCTCAGCAGCGCGACAGCGGTCTCGTGGGCGACGCGGCTGATCTGCGCCGGGTCCTCTCCTCCCTGGAACGCCTCGAAGACGTGGGAGGGGAACTTCGTCGGCTTGTGGAAGCCGTCTGTCATGGCGCCGCCTTCCGCGGTCGTGGGCGCACGTGCTCTCAGGCTCGCGCTTCGATGGGGTCCGAGGAGGGTAACGTCCGCGCCTGGGCGGGTATGCCCGCTCCGGGGAGGTCCTCGGGCCGCTACCCTGGAGCACGCGGGCCTCTAGCTCAGTTGGCAGAGCAGCGGACTTTTAATCCGCGGGTCGTCGGTTCGAGCCCGACGGGGCCCACCACCCGATGATGTGGTCGCGCATTCCGGACGCGCGTTCCAGACCGTGCTAAGGCTCAGCCAGGCCGAGCCAGTACCTTGGGAGGAGTGCTGACTTTTCTCCGCGGTCTCCTGCGGCGGCCGCGGCTGTGCGAGGCGTGCCGTCTTCGGCCCGCTCGTCTTCGCGACCCGTTCTGCTCGACGGACTGCGCGAGGACCTACTACCTCTACCTCTGACGCGCTCTGTGCGCTCGTTGGTCATTCGTGGCAGAGCGACCACACGACGTCCGGGTAGTCGCGGACCTTCTCACCGACGAGGAGGCGCCAGCGGCCCTCCTGATGCTCGAGCAGGCGACCGGTGACCACCTCCGAGAGCCAGTCGGAGTCGAGTCGGTACCAGCGGACCAGGCGGACGGTCGTGGCGGTGTGCGAGACGCGAGTCGTCATCGCGGGGTCCCTTCTCGAGGAGGCAGGGAGGGCCGGGTCGCGGCGAGACGTTCGAGCATCGAACGGGTGGTGATCCGAACCGGAGCGACTGTCATTGCCGACCGGCCCGGAGTGCGGCGGGCATCCGGCCTACCGGATGCCAGGAACTCTCGACGACCGCGCGGACACTGTCTGTCCCGGCGGTGGTCACAGCGGACGGGTGGTCGGCAAGCGGCTCGCCCATCGACGCAGCAGCGGGTCGAGCGGGATGCGGTCGTGGCGCGCCGGCGGGAGCGGAGGCACCTCCCGTGACTCCGGCGCAGTCGTTCGCGCGGGCCGACGGTGCCGGAGTCACTGAGCCGTTGGAAGAACAGACTCACCCGCCGACCCTGTGCCCCGGACGGGGCGCGATGGAGGACTGGTACTCAGCCTCCGAGCGCGTGCTACGGGGCGCTGCCGGCTCCACCCGGAGTGATGACCGACTCGCCGCCCTTGCCCCCGCACCAGTAACACAGGTATCGGCGGGCAGGAGGCGCGTCCGGCGATCTTTGAATTGTCCGAGACGACCTGAAATTCTCTTGAAACTAACGAATTGCGGCCTCGGCCGTGGGAGATTAACCATCGCCATCAAGAAGGGCGACACAGCGATACTGAACCCCGCTCAACAATGATAGGAGAAGTAATTTGAGAATCAGTGCGAGAGCTCGTGTAGCTCTTGGCGTCGTAGGCTGTTGCCTTCTGACGACCGTGCTTTCTCCCGCGACGGCGGCCCAAGCGGACGAGCCCGTCTGCGACTTTTCGATGTCCACATCCAAGTACTCCTGCTCAGGCAGCTCCGCGGTACGAAAGCCGACGGACGTCATCGGGGCGCGGATCTTCAGTGGGGAGGGTTTTCAGGGCAGAGAACTGACGATCTGGGTGCCGACACAGTGCCCCAAGGACAATCGGGTGAACTGGTTCCTGGTCCTGGGTGACGAGCTGAAGATGCACGTCGGTTCCGTTCAGGGCTGGGCGGACTGCTGGGTCTGGTTGTACCGCAGAGACGGGTCACGCGAAGGCCCGTTCCGCTCCGACGTCCCTGATGTGTCCCAAGATGGAGGCGACCAGGCCGTCCGGGTCGGGCTGAGCTGATGATGAAACGACTTCTACGAACATTCCTGGTCATCGTTCTCGCCGTGCCGGCGACCCTCGTGGTCGCCCCATCGGCGAGCGCAGACGGCGGGCCGTCCAGCGCGGAGCTCCTCGAGCTCTGCAATAGGGGCGTACCTGATTCCTGCGTCTTCCACTCGAGCCGCCTTGAGACCGTCGATGACGAGCCACGCGTGGCCGGGTCGGACACGAATTGCACCGCCTTCGAATCGACTCGAGTGATTCGTTTCGACGCCGTCAGCGGAACAACCAACAGCTGGGGCGTCGACGTGAATGCCGGAACAAAACTCGGCGCAGCGTTCGAGGCAGGATTATCGGGCTCGATCCAACATCAATGGTTGTGGAGCGACGGCACCGGCGACGAGGTCAGACAGGATGTCGGACCGCACTCGGCTGTGAGAATCTGGGCCTCGAAGGAATCCACCCGAGTGACCGGTACGTGGGAAATTCACTTCGGCTACCGCTATCAAGGCCACTACATCCGGTATGTCAACGGTTCTGTCACGGGGCAAGTCGCCGGCCAGGGCTGGGACTTCCGCAGTGAGCAGACACCGGCTAAGTGCTAAGGCCGCGGTGGGCTGCACGTCGTCCGTGGCAATGACCACGCGCGACTGAGAACGATGGTCTGGTGGCGCGTCCTCTCTAGGACGCGTCACCGGACCATTACTCACTCACCGGAAACTCCCAGGGAATCAGTCGTGACCATTGCTGCCGTCGCCGCGGCCCGTGGCGGACTGCAGACGATCGATGTGCTCGGAGGCCTGGGCCTTGGTGAGATCGGCGGGGAGGGTCTCGCCCGCTTCGCGCGCAAGGGTGTCGAGGTAGCTGCGCTGCGGGCCGGTCATCGGCTCATCGCCGGTCACCCAGTCGGACGGGTCTTTGCTGGCGCTGGTGTCGCTGCCGTCGTCGGCACGTGCGCCGAGGACATCGCCCTCGGTTTTGACATCGGGGTCGGTGGTGTTGTCATCGCTCATGCTGCGACGGTACGCCCGACCACCGACACCGACGAGGGCTTGCGGAGCGGCCCCCTGCACTCCGGTTCACGCGACGAGCAGCGCGTGCGCGAGGGTGAAGATGACCAGGCCGGCCAGGGAGCCGACAACGGTGCCGTTGATTCGAATGAACTGGAGGTCCTTGCCAACCTGCAGCTCGAGCTTCTCGGACGTCTCGCGCGGGTCCCAGCGGTGGATCGTGTCGCCGATGATGCTGGCGATGTCGGTGCGGTAGCGGTCGACGAGGTTCGCCGCGACGGATCCGATCCAGGCATCGACGGTTGCGGCGAGGCCGGCATCGGTCGAGAGACGCCGGCCGAGGTCGACCACGATGGACTCGATGCTGCCGCGGAGCGGGCTCGCCGGGTCGTCCATCGCACCGAGGAGAGAGGCCTTCGTCGCCTCCCAGGCGTCGCCGGCGAGTTCGCGCACGCGCGGGCTGTCGAACGCGCGGTTCTTGATCTCCTCGACACGGGCGATCAGATCGGGATCGGTGCCCAGATCCTCCGCCAGCGTGGCGAGGTAGCCGTCGATGGCGATCCGCAACGGGTGGCCCTGCTCGTCGCGTACCGCTGCGATGAAGACGAGGGCCTCGTGATACAGCCGCTCGTCCACCGCTCGACTGACCGCGGACGGCAACCAGCTCGGCAGGCGTCCGCTGACCATCCGGGTGAAGCTCTGCGGGTTCGCGGCGAGCCAGGCCTCCGCTTGCTCGACCAGCGTGTCGACAAGGCGCCGGTGGTGCCCGGCCTCGACCACACTGCCCACCAGCGAGCCCAGCGGCGGCCCCCACTGCGGGTCGAGAAGGTGGCGTCGCGCGAGCGCTTCGATCACGCGCTGCACGTCGGAGTCGTCCAGCAGCGCGATCGCGGACCGGACGGCGGCCGCGCTCTCGCCACCGACCCGCTGCGCGTTCTCGGGCTCGGCAAGCCAGAGCCCCGCCCGTCGGGCGACCCCGAAGGAGTCGAGCTTCTCGCGCACGATGGCGCCGCGGAGGAAGTTCTCCTCGACGAACTGCGCGAGGCTCGCGCCGATCTCATCCTTCTTGGTCGGGATGATCGCGGTGTGCGGAATCGGTAGTCCGAGCGGACGGCGGAACAGCGCCGTCACGGCAAACCAGTCGGCGAGCGCGCCGACCATTCCGCCCTCGCTCGCGGCCCGCACCCACTGCAGCCACGGATACCGGTCCTGAAGGGCGAACGAGACGGCGAACACGACAGCCATCACCACGAGCAGGCCCGTAGCGAGCCGTTTCATCCGGACCAGGGCGACGCGCTTGGCCTCGTCGTCGCGCCCGACCGCCGCGAGGGTGGTCATGATGCGGTGGGGAACCCCTCGTGGCGGATGCCCCACGCGAGCGTCCACTCCTCGCCCGGCTCGAGCCAGCGCAGGCCTTGCCCGCTGGTGAACGCCTCGGCAGGAGCGGTCATCGGCTCGACCGCGATCGCTGTCTTCACGTCGTCGCCGTCCGGGAAGATCCGGGTGATGAAGACCTGGATGAAGTTGTGCGCGGCGTCGGCCCAGAGGAGCACGCGGCGCCCGTCGGCGGCGCGCAGCCCGTGCACGCTCTCGCCGTCGACCACGCGGACATCGGCCCAGGCGTCGTCGAGCTCGAGGTCGCCGATGCGACGGCCCGAGCGGAGATCCCACTCGGTGCCCTCGACCGGGCTCTGGCCGGTGGGGATGAGGCGCTCGTCGACCTCGATGTGTACCGCCGCGTCGACGGTGATCTCGAGCTCGTCGGTGGGGACGTCGCCGATGGCGAGGAAGGGGTGCGTGCCGATCGCGACCGGCGCCTCGTCGGCTCCGACGTTGATGACACGGTGGACGACCTTCAAGCCATCGGCCTGCAGCTCGTAGCGGACCGACGTCTCGAGGTGGAACGGGTAGCCCGCCTGCGGCACGACCGGCGCGGCCAGCTCGACGAAGGAGGGCCCCTGATCGACCAGGCGGTAGGGAACGCTGACCAGCAGGCCGTGGATGGCGTTGTGATACTTCGGCTCGGTGATGGCGAGCTGGAGCGTCTCGCCGCGGTGGTGCCAGCGCCCGTCCTTCACCCGATTGGGCCAGGGCACCAGCACAGTGCCCGAGCCGAACGGCGGAACAGTGCTCTCCGGGTAGGAGGCGGTGATCTCCACTGCGTCGACGGAGAGGTGGCGCAACGCCGCGGCCACCTCCGTCACGACGGCGTGCAGGGTGCGTCCCTCGGCAGTGAGGTCGAGCGAGAACTGGCGCCCGGTGGCGGGAGCGGGGGTGAAGTCGGCCATTCCTCGATCCTACGGACTGACGCGCTGCCCGAGCGCGCGGCAGCGGGTGACTGCGAGCCCCGCCTCCTCCAGGGCGGCGACAAGCCCGTCGGCGGCGGCGGCTCCGGTGAGCAGGCGGTCGAACTCGTCGGCGGACGCGACCCGGCCGAGATCGACGACGCCGAGCTTGGAGGAGTCGGCAACCACGATCCGCCGGGTCGCCGCGTGCAGCATCCGGCGCTTCAGAGCGGCCTCGGGCAGGTTGACGTTGGTGACGCCGGCCTCGGGGTGAACACCGGTGCAGCCGATGAAGGCAACATCGGCGCGGATGCGCTCGAGCATCTCGGAGGCGAGCGGTTCGACCAGCGAGTGCTGAAGCGGGCGCAGGGTGCCCCCGGTGACGACGACAGTGAAGCGGGGGATGGCCGGTTCGAGCGCCAGCGCGGTGGAGAGCCCGTTGGTGATCACGGTGACGTCGCGCAGGTCATCCCGCTCCACCAGCGCGCGCGCAATGGCGAGCGGAGTCGTGCCCACGTCGAGCACGATGCTCTGCCCGGAGGAGACGGAGGCGGCGGCCTCGCGCCCGATTGCGGCCTTTTCGTCGGACGCGGCGCTCAAGCCCTCCTCGAGCGAGCGCTCGCCGGAGCGAGCGGGTACCGGGATCGCTCCTCCGCGCACGCGCTGCAGGACGCCCTGGCCCGCGAGCACCGCGAGATCGGAGCGGACGGTGACGACAGAGACGCCCAGCAGATCGGCCATCTGAGCGACCGCGACGAAGCCCGAGTTCTCGGCGGTCAGCCGCAACCGCAGCCGGCGCTCGATCGCCGACGTCGACTCCTGCTCGCCGTCTCTCCTCATCCGCTCATCGTGCCGCGACCGGGAGGACTTGTCAAAGAGAAAATCACCTTTCTTTTTCGAAGGTTCGGCCCTAGTGTGGCTCCTGTCATGAACGAAGCGATCACTCTCTCCGGCGGCGTCGTCAAGCGCCCGCACACGCTGGCCGACGGCCGCGAACTCCTCTACTTCGACGACGCCGACACGACGCTCCCCCCGGAGCGCGCCGCCGACGCCCGCCACCTCGACCCGCGCCCCGCCACCGCGAAGATGCGCCAGGACGTGCTGACCGGCGAGTGGGTGTCGATCGCCGCCTCGCGCCAGAACCGCGTGTTTCTCCCCCCTGCCGAACTCGACCCGCTCGCCCCCGCCTCACCGACGAACCCGTCCGAGGTGCCCAGCCACTACGACGTGGCCGTGTTCGAGAACCGCTCCCCCTCCTTCGGCCCGCTCGTCGAGGACGCGAACGCGCCCGCCTCGCTCGAGGACCTCCGCGCCCTGGGGCTCGGTCGGACTTTGACCAGCGTCGGTCGCTGCGAGGTCGTCTGCTTCAGCCCCGAGCACGAGGGCTCATTCGCCACGCTGAGCGCCTCCCGCGCCCGAACCGTCGTCGAGGCCTGGGCCGACCGCGTGGGTGCCCTCTCGGCCCTGCCCGGCGTGCAGCAGGTCTTCCCGTTCGAGAATCGCGGCGAGGCGATCGGAGTCACGCTGCACCACCCTCACGGCCAGATCTACTCCTACCCCTACGTCACCCCCCGCACGACCCGCCTGCTCGCCTCGCTCGACAGCTACGGCCCTTCGATGTTCGCCGACGTCCTCGCCTTCGAGCAGGCCGGGGAGCGGGTCCTGATCCGCGGCGAGCATGTCACTGCGTTCGTGCCGTTCGCCGCGCGCTGGCCCGTCGAGATCCACCTGCTGCCGCACCGCCACGTTCCCGACCTGGCCGCGACGACCGCGGAGGAGCGCGACGAGCTCGCGACGATCTATCAGCGCCTGCTCCGCGGCATCGACGCGCTCTACGACACCCCGACTCCCTACATCGCCGCCTGGCACCAGGCGCCGGTACACGAGCGCCGCGACGAGGTTCGCTTGATGCTCCAGATCACCTCGCCCCGCCGGGCGGAGACGAAGCTCAAGTACCTCGCGGGCAGCGAAGCGGCGATGGGCGCCTGGATCGGCGACATCCCCCCCGAGACGAGCGCCGCAAACCTCCGCGCAGCCATCGAGCGGGCCGACGCCGCCGTTCTCGAGGCCGGGCTCGCCCGGTACCCCGACGCCGCTCTGCCGACCGCCGCGCACGCAGACGGCTCCCTACCCGATGGCGCCACCACTCCCGCCACCACCGCCGCGGCCATTGCCGGCACCGTCGCCGAGGAAAACCGATGACCGCCGCTCCCGCGTCCCTCACCGCCGTCGCCGAGAGCGCGGCCGCCGCGTTCGAGCGCAGCTACGGGCGCGTCGCCGCGGGCGTCTGGGCAGGCCCCGGCCGCGTCAACCTGATCGGCGAGCACACCGACTACAACGACGGCTTCGTGTTCCCCTTCGCGATCGACCGCGCCACGGCGGTGGCCGTCGCCCCGCGGGAGGACCGCAGGATCCGGATCAGCAGTGCCTTCTCCCCCGGGATCGTCGAGGTCGCTCTCGACGAGCTCGGCCCCGGCGCCGTCACCGGCTGGTCGGCGTACCCGCTCGGCGTGGTCTGGGCGCTCACCGAGTACGGCGTCGACCTCGGTTCCCACGCGGGCTTCGACGCGTACGTCGACTCCGACGTGCCGGTCGGCGCGGGGCTCTCGAGCTCGGCCGCGCTGATGTGCGCCATGGCCGTCGCCCTCGACGAACTCTGGGGTCTCGGCTTCGACCTCGCCACGATGGCTCGCGTCGGCCGCCGAGCCGAAAACGTCGCGGTCGGCGCTCCCACCGGGATCATGGACGAGTCGGCGTCCCTCTTCGGGAAGCGCGACGCCGCGGTGTTCCTGGACTGCCGCAGCCTCGACACCGAGGTCATCCCGCTGGGTTTCGAGGAGGCGGGACTCGTCCTGCTCGTCGTCGACACCCGCGTCGAGCATGCGCATGCCACCGGCGGCTACGCCGAGCGGCGCGCCTCCTGCGAGCTCGGCGCTGCGGCGCTCGGGGTGCCGTCGCTGCGCGAGCTGTCGATCCACGATCTGCCGCGTGCCGAGGAACTCCTCGACGATGTCACCTTCCGTCGCGTGAGGCACGTGGTGACCGAGGACACTCGCGTCCTCGAGACCGTCCGCACGCTGCGCGAGCACGGCCCGAGGGCGATCGGCGACCTGCTCGACGCCGGCCACGTCTCCCTCCGCGACGACTTCGAGATCTCGGTTCCCGAGCTCGACACCGCCGTCGAGGCCGCCCGCGGCGCCGGAGCGATCGGTGCGCGGATGACCGGCGGCGGCTTCGGCGGCTCGGCCATCGCGCTTACTCCGGTCGAGAAGGAGGAGCAGGTCCGCGGCGCCGTCCTCGCCGCCTTCGCCCAGAAGGGCTTCGCGACGCCTGAACTGTTCCTGGTCACGGCCGCCGACGGCGCGGGCCGGGTGCTCTGACGGATGATCCGGAAACGCCCTCCGTGGCCGAGCATCACACAGGGCGTCTCTCCTCCTGAGGGCGCTACTGCCGCGCATCCGGCGGGACGACCGCGCGCGCCTCGCCCCCGGTGACCCGCACGAACTCGTCGAAGCTCGTCGGGTAGACCGTCTGCGGGTGCCCGGCCGCCGCCCAGACCGCCGGAGAGGAGGCCAACGCCGTGTCGACCACCGTCCGGAGCGGCGCAGGATGACCGACCGGCGCGACTCCCCCGATGACCTGACCGGTCGCCGCTCTCACGTCACTGGCAGAGGCACGACCGATCACTCCGCCCAGCTGCTCGCCCAGCCACTCGGTCTCGACGCGGTGGCCGCCGCTGGTCAGCACCAGCGACGGCGCACCGTCGAGCAGGAACACGAGCGAGTTCGCGATCTGACCGACCTCGACGTCCAGCGCCGCGGCTGCCAGCGCGGCCGTCGACGCGGCCTCGTCGAGCCAGCGCACGCACAGCTGCACGCCGCGCCGGTCGAGATCGGCGAGGACGCGGTCGACGGCCGGGTGGCTCCGACCGCTCATGCCGCTGAGGCTAGCCCCAGGACCGCACTCACTTCTCGAACGTGGCGGCGTCGATCACGAAGCGATACCGCACGTCCGAGGCGAGCACGCGCTCGTAGGCCTCGTTGATCTGCGAGGCCGATACAACCTCGACGTCGCTCGCGATGCCCTTTTCCGCGCAGAAATCGAGCATCTCCTGGGTCTCGCGAATGCCTCCGATGCCGGAGCCCGCGAAGGAGCGACGGGCGCCGAACAGGGTGAAGACGTGCAGAGGGAGCGCCTCTGCCGGGGCGCCGACGTTGACCATCGTCCCGTTGCGGCGGAGGAGTCCCAGGTAGGCGTCGAGATCCAGCGGGGCGCTGACCGTGTTGATGATCAGGTCGAAGGTGTTCGCGAGGTCGGTGAAGGTCGCCTCGTCCTTTGTCGCGTAGTAGTGGTCGGCGCCCAGGCGCAGGCCGTCCTCCTTCTTGCTGAGGGTCTGCGAGAGCACGGTGACCTCGGCGCCCATTGCGTGAGCGAACTTCACGGCCATATGGCCGAGGCCACCGAGTCCGACCACGGCGACGCGCTTGCCCGGGCCCGCCCCCCAGTGCGAGAGCGGCGAGTAGGTGGTGATGCCCGCGCACAGCAGAGGCGCGGCGGCCTCGTAGGGAATCGACTCCGGCACGCGGAGCACGAAGTCTTCGACGACCACGACGTGGGTCGAGTACCCGCCCTGCGTGACGGTTCCGTCGCGGTCGACGGAGGCGTAGGTGCCGGTGTTGCCCCTGAGGCAGTACTGCTCCTCGCCGGCGAGGCAGTTCTCGCACTCGCGGCAGGAGTTCACCATGCAGCCGACACCGACGCGGTCGCCCACCGAGTGCTTGGTGACCTCGGAGCCGACCTCGGCGACGACGCCGACGATCTCGTGACCGACGGTCAGTGGGTACTGGACCTGTCCCCAGTCGCCTCGGACAGTGTGGATGTCGGAGTGGCAGATACCGGAGTAGGCGATCTCGATCAGCACGTCATTCGGTCCGACGTCGCGGCGCTCGATGGTCGTGGGGACGAGCGGCTCGGTCGCAGAGGGGGCGGCGTAAGCGGTGACGGTGAGCATGGATTCTCCTCGTGGGGCGGGGCGCGCTCCGAGGACGTGTCCGACGGGGTGGGGGACGCGAGAGCGCCGACCTACGCTACCGGGAGGCGACTGGGCATCTCCCCCAAACGCGGGTCGGCGCAGGGCGCTCAGCGCAGGGCTCGCTCCGCGGCAGTCACCACGTTGTGGATGAGCATCGCGCGGGTCATCGGGCCGACACCGCCGGGAACGGGCGAGAGCCAGCCCGCGACCTCCGCCACCGACGGAGCGACGTCGCCGGTCAGCTTCGCGCGCCCCGTCTCCGGGTTCTCGACCCGGGTGATGCCCACATCCAGGACCGCGGCACCGGGCTTCACCCAGTCGGCCTGGATCAATCCGGGCACACCGACGGCAGCCACGACGATATCGGCGCGGCGTACCTCCGCGGCGAGGTCGGCGGTGCGGGAGTGGGTCAGGGTCACCGTGGCGTCCACACCCTTCCGTGTGAGCAAAAGGCCGAGCGGACGGCCGACGGTGAGGCCGCGGCCGACGACGACGACGTGCTTGCCCGAGGTAGGGATGCCGTGGCGCTGCAGCATCTCCACGATCCCGTTCGGCGTGCAGGGCAGCGGACTGTCCAGTTCGCCCTCGACGCCGAGAACAAGCCGCCCGAGGTTGGTGGGATGCAGGCCGTCGGCATCTTTGTCCGGATCCATCAGCTCGAGCATCGAGTTCTCGTCGATGCCCCTGGGCAGCGGCAGCTGGATGATGTACCCGGTCACGGCCGCCGACTCGTTCAGCCGCCGGATGGCGGCGCGGATATCCTCCGCCGACGCGGTCGCGGGCAGGTCCACGCGGATCGACTCGATCCCCACCTCCGCGCAATCGCGGTGCTTGCCGGCGACGTACGAGCGCGAGGCCGGGTCGTCCCCCACCAGGAGCGTGCCCAGCCCGGGCACGACACCCCGCTCGCGCAGAGCGGCGACCCGCTCGGCGATCTCCGTTTTGACCGCCGTCGCCGTCGCGACGCCGTCGAGTACCTGTGCCGTCATCTCGGACTCCTCGTTCGGGGCGCGGCGGAGAGGGGGCGACGCCCCGCCTCCGCCGTGCGAGTGGTGTAGCGGGTCGACTACAGCCCGGGGTAGAGCGGGAAGTCGTCGGTGAGGCGGGCGACGCGGCCGCGCAGCGCCTCGAGGTCGGCCGAAGGCTTGAGCGCCTCGGCGATGACGTCGGCGACCTCGGCGAACTCCGTGTCGCCGAAGCCGCGGGTGGCGAGCGCCGGGGTGCCGATGCGCAGACCCGAGGTCACCATCGGCGGGCGGGGGTCGAACGGCACGGCATTGCGGTTGACGGTGATACCGACCTCGTGGAGGCGGTCCTCGGCCTGCTTGCCGTCCAGCGGCGAATCGCGCAGGTCCGCGAGGACGAGGTGCACGTCAGTGCCCCCGGTGAGAACGTCGATGCCCTCGGCCTTCGAGTCGGCCGCCGTGAGGCGCTCGGCGAGGATCTGCGCGCCGCGGATGGTGCGCGCCTGGCGGTCGGCGAACTCCGGCTCGCCTGCGAGCTTGAATGCTGTCGCCTTCGCGGCGATCACGTGCATCAGCGGTCCGCCCTGCTGACCGGGGAAGACGGCCGAGTTCAGCTTCTTGGCGTACTCCTGCTTGGCGAGGATGAGGCCCGAGCGCGGGCCGGCCAGCGTCTTGTGGACGGTGGTCGTCACGACGTCGGCGTGGGGCACCGGGGAGGGATGCAGGCCTGCGGCCACCAGACCGGCGAAGTGGGCCATGTCGACCCAGAGCTTCGCGCCGACCTCGTCCGCGATGGCGCGGAACGCCTCGAAGTCGAGCTGGCGGGGGTAGGCGGACCAGCCGGCGATGAGCACCTGCGGGCGGACCTCCAGGGCCTTCTCGCGCACCGCGTCCATGTCGATCCGGAAGGTCGTCGGATCGACGCCGTACGCGGTCGCGTTGTAGAGCTTGCCCGAGAAGTTGAGCTTCATGCCGTGAGTCAGATGCCCGCCGTGCGCCAGCTCGAGGCCGAGGATGGTGTCGCCGGGCTGAACCAGAGCGGCGAGTGCCGCCGCGTTGGCGGACGCGCCGGAGTGGGGCTGGACGTTGGCGAACTCGGCGCCGAAAAGCGCCTTGGCCCGGTCGATCGCGAGCTGCTCGGCGACGTCGACGTACTCGCAGCCGCCGTAGTAACGGCGGCCGGGGTAGCCCTCCGCGTACTTGTTCGTCAGGACGGAGCCCTGGGATTCGAGGACCGCGCGCGGCACGAAGTTCTCGCTCGCGATCATCTCGAGGTAGCTGCGCTGGCGATCGAGCTCCTGCTGAAGCACGGCGGCGATCTCGGGGTCGACCACCGAGACGGGCTCGTCGAACGAGGCGGCGACGCCGGGGCGCGCGGAGGCGGGGGATGAGGACACGGACGCTCCTTGGCTGGGAAACGGAAGGGGCCCGGCAGGTCGCGGCGGCGCGACACGGCTCGTTCGGGCGACCCGATCTACGGTATCCGTTCCAGCCCAGGCGTGCGGCGGGAAAAGTGTCCGGGACGCTGCCCCGGAGGAGGTGCCGCTCCCTGATGGTCACCCATCCAAACGCCAGTCGCGGCGCGCCCACTCTAGCAAGCGGGACGGGTGGCGCGGGAGCCGTGCCACCCAGCGACGGCACGTCGCCGCCGTGCGACGATCGCTCGGGCAGCTCCGGCGCGGGGCTGGTGAGGGGGCGTGGCTGTGGGTCTTCGACGCGGCTCCGAGAGCGTCGATGGTCTGGGCGATCCCGAACTGCTCGCGCTCGTGCGCAGCGGACGCACCGACGCCGTCTCCGAGCTGTGGCGCCGTCATTCCGGCGCCGGACGTACGGTCGCCCGTGCCTGGTCGAGCAGCTCGGACCCCGATGACCTGGTCTCGGAGGCGTTCCTTCGCGTGCTGCGGGTGGTCGAGGGCGGAGGCGGCCCCGAGGGCGCCTTCCGCCCCTACTTCTTCACCGCGATCCGCAACGTCGCCGGCTCCTGGGCGCGCCGGAGCCGGCGGGAGCGACCGTTCGACGAGGACGACCATTCCCTCCTCGCTGCCGGCCCGGACCCGGAGGAGCGCGCACTCGCGGCGCTGGAGCGCGATCTCGGCGCCCGCGCATTCCGGGCGCTGCCGGCGCGCTGGCAGGAGGTGCTCTGGTACACGGAGGTCGAGGGCCTGGCTCCCGCCGACGCCGCGCCGCTGCTCGGTCTCCGTCCCAACGCGGTCGCGGCGCTCGGGATGCGCGCGCGGGAGGGCCTGCGGGCGGCCTGGATCCGAGAGCACGTCCTCGACTCCTCCGCAACCGGCGAATGCGAGTGGGTACTGGAGCGAGCGGGGGCGCACGCTCGCGGCAGGCTGCCCGCTCGGGACAGGCTGCGCCTGAACGGCCACCTGACCGAGTGCCTTTCCTGCCGCGAGGCACTGGCCGAAGCCGAGCACGCAAGCCGACGACTCGCGACGGTGCTGCTGCCGCTCGTCGCGGGGTTGAGCGGGGCCGCGGCGTGGGGTGCTGCGGGCGGCGCGTCGGCGTCAAGCGGAGCCTCGGCGTCCGGCGCCAGTGCGCTGCGGAGCGGCGTCCAGGCGTCGCGGGCCGGGAGTGGAGCGGGCGTGGTTGTCACCGTGGCCGTCGTGGCGGGGCTCGCGATCGCAGGAGTCGGCGGGGGCGCAGTGCTGCTGTCCGCAGGGACGGTCCAGTCGGTCGTTGCGTCGGAGGAGGCGCTCCCGCAGGAGGCGCTTCCCCAGGAGGCGCTCCCCCACAAGGAGGACCACGAGACGGGACGCACCCCGAATCCGGAATCGACCCTCGAGGCGGCCACCGCACCCAGCGCGAGCACCGACGGGCAGGAGCCCGAGCGGGTCGCATCGTCCGATGCAGCCGGAGGGACGGACAGCACGCAGAACCGGAGCAGAGCAGTTGAGGCCGACCGGCCCGGCACCGCTCCGCCAGCGGACGCCGAGGCGACGCCGAACAGCAGCTCTTTCGCAGCTGTTTCGGCTCCGCGCACCGGCGATCGCGCACCGCAGGAGGAGACCACGGCCGTCCCCGCTCCCTCCGGCGGACCGGCGCCGGCACCCGTCGCCTCCGAGCGGAACGGCACTGCGACGTCGACAGCGACGCCCGCACCGGGATCGATACCGGCGCCCGCACCCGCACCCGCACCTGCGCCGGACCCGACCCCAGCACCCGCACCCGCACCTGCACCTGCACCGGCACCGGCACCTGCACCCGAACCCGAACCGGCACCTGCACCGGCACCCGAACCGGCACCTGCGCCGGACCCGACTCCGACGCCCGAACCAGCACCGGAACCGGCACCGGCACCGGCACCGGACCCAGCACCAGCACCGGAGCCGGACCCCGCACCCGCACCCGCACCCGCACCCGCACCCGCACCCGCACCCGAGACGGCGACTCCTGCGCCCGAGCCGGCGACGACCCCCGCGCCGCCGGCTCCGACTCCGGCTGCTGATGCGCCGACCGCCGCCGCGCCCACTCTCGTGCTCGACACCGACGGCCGGCTCCTCCCCGACGCCGCGGGAACCGCTGAGCCCGGAGCCACGGTCCTCCTCGTCGATGCAGCCGACGACCGCCGCTACGGTGCGGCCACGGCCGACGCCACCGGCCGCTGGACCGCCACCGCCCTACCCCTCCCCCTCGGCAGGACGACCGTACTCGCCCGCTCCGCGTCCGGAGCGAGCGCACCGGCGAGCGTCGATCTGCGCGCACCGACGCTCATCGCTCCGGACTCGGCGAGCGCCGGCGACGTCCGCGTGCTCGTCCTCGCCGACTCGGACGCCGACGGACTGGAGCTCCTGGTCGACGGCGAGCCGGTGCAGGCCCTCGCTCCCGGAGCCCCCGTCCTCACCACGACCATCGACCTACCCGCAGGGACGCACGTGGCGGGCGTCCGATACTCCGCTCCGGGCGGCCGCGTCGGAGCCATCGCCACCAGCGCCGTGACGGTCGAGTGAGCGGCGCGGACCGGCCCACCCGCCCCCGTTATCCTGGGCGGATGCAGCCCGAACCCGCCGCGCCCGCGACCCCCCTGCCCGCCCCAGCGGGCACCCCGTCGACGGGCAGCGACGCCGCCTGGGCCGGCGACCGGTCCGCGGGTAACCACTGGACCCTCACCTTCGCGTGCCCGGACCAGCCCGGCATCGTGCACGCCGTGTCCGGAGCCGTCGTCCAGGCCCGCGGCAACATCACCGAGAGCCAGCAGTTCTCGAGTGCCGACACCGGCCGCTTCTTCATGCGCCTGCAGGTGGAGTCGCCGATCACCCGCGAGGAGTTCGCCGCTGCACTGCTGCCGATCACCGAGCACTACGGGATGACCTGGCGCCTCGACGTCGTCGGTCGGCCGCTGCGCACCCTCGTGCTTGCCTCCACCGCCGCGCACTGCGTCAACGACCTGCTCTTTCGTCAGCGCGCCGGGCAGCTCGCGGTGGACATCCCGCTGATCCTGTCCAATCACGGGAGCCTGCGCGACCTCGCCGAGTTCTATGGCGTGCCGTTCGAGTCCCGCCCCGTCGTCTCGCCGCAGACCAAGCGCGAGTTCGAGGCGCGCGTGCTCGCGGTCGTCGAGGAGCACGACGTCGAGCTCGTGGTCCTGGCGCGCTACATGCAGATCCTCTCGCCCGAGCTCTGCGCCAGCCTCGCCGGGCGGGCCATCAACATCCATCACTCGTTCCTGCCGGGCTTCAAGGGCGCCAATCCTTACAAGCAGGCGCACGCCCGCGGAGTCAAGCTGATCGGTGCGACGGCCCACTTCGTCACCAGCGACCTCGACGAAGGGCCGATCATCGAGCAGAACGTGGTGCGCGTGGACCACTCGCACTCGGTGGCGCAGCTCGTCGCGATCGGCCAGGACGAGGAGAGCCGCACGCTCACGCAGGCGGTCAAGTGGTTCACGGAGGATCGGGTGCTGCTCGACGGCGCCCGCACGATCATCTTCCGCTGACCTCCGGCCGTTAGCATGGTCGGCGTGAATCGAGCAGGAGCGGACGCCGAGACCAGGGTCGGGCCGAACGCGATCCTCCGCTTCCTTCTGGAGCTCGTCGCCCTGGTGACCTTCGCCATCTGGGGCTTCTCCTCGTGGGACCTGCCGTGGAGCATCGTCGTCGGCCTCGGCGCACCCGTGCTCGCCGCACTGATCTGGGCGCTCTTCCTGTCGCCGCGTGCGGTCCTCGCGATCGACGTCTACGGCCGTTCGCTGATCGAGCTGCTGGTGATGGGGGCCGCCGCGGTGGCGTGGCTGGACCTCGGGCACCCGGTCGTCGCGATCGCGTTCGGCAGTGCGGCGGTCGTCTCCGGTGTCATCGCGGGGCGCCGCTCCCTCTGAGGACCGCGCAGCCCTGGTCGGGAGCAGGGGCCGGCTCGGGCTCTCGCTCGCGCCGCCGCTCCGCCCTCGCCCCCGCACGACGCCCGACACCCGATACAGGACCCACGACGCACAGCGAACGGCCGCCCCCACCGCTCCGGGAGGAGCAGGGGGACGGCCGTTCGCGGCAATCGCGGAGGGCTACTCCGCGGCGGCCACCTCATGCCGCGCCAGGGCACGGCGTCGGAGGCCGATGAGCACAGCACCCGCACCGACGAGGGCGAGAGCAACGGCTCCGAGGAGACCGCCGTCGAAGCCCGTCGATGCAAGGCCGCCACCACCGTGTTCGGGCGCGCCCGGTTCGGTGGGCTCCCCCGGAGCGACGATCGGGCCGACCGCCGGTGGCATCGTCGGCTCCGAGGGGCCCTCGGGCTCCGGAGCGGCGGTCGGCGTCGGAGTGGGCGAGACCGCCTCGGCGACGTCGACGCTCACGAGCGTCGAGAGTCCCGATCCGGCATACACGACGCGGCCGAGGTAGCGGGCCGGGCCGGCCAGGTTCGACCACGAGACGGCGTAGGCCGTCGGCTCGCCCTGCACCGCATCGATCACGGCCGGGTCGGTGCTGAGCGATCCGAGTCCGTTCTCCGGAGTGATGACGAAGCTGCGGAAATCGAACGTCGAGGTCGAGGACCCGGGAGCGGTCGAGTAGACATCGGCCTGGACCGTGTACTCGCCCGGGGCGGGGTCGGCGATGTCGACGCGCTCGTCGGCCGTACCGGTCGCCGAGGTGAAGACCTTCTTCGTGCTCAGGCTCGTGACGGTCAGGTCGAGGTCGGCCGTGTCGTCGACCGAGTCGAGGTCGAAGCGGGCGAATTCGGCGCCCTCGGGCACCACCACGGTGGTCGTCAGCGACTTCCCCTTGGGGAGGGACGCCGAGTGCCCGTCGGTGGCTGTCGCATCCTCGGCGAGGACGCCCTGCGTGAGGCCGCTCGCAGCCAGCGGCAGCGGACCCGTGATGCCGGGCGCGATCGTCACCGAGCCGGTGCCGGTGGAGCCGGTGCCGGACACCTCGTACGGCGCGTCCAGCAGGACCGGGCGCACCGCGATCGGGCTACGGACGTCGTGCTCCGCGCTCGCCCAGGTCAGATAGCCGGTGGCGAACTGATTGAGCGGTGCCGACCCGGTGGTGAAGGACACCGTGTACTGCGCCGTCTGGCCCGCACCCGTGAAGGAGAGGGTCGAGGGCGAGACGACGGCGTCGACCCCGGCGAGGCCGTCGACCGAGGCGGTGTACGTGCCCGCGCCGGTCGAGGTCACCGTGCGAGTGACGGTCTGCGCGCCCGCCAGGGAACCGATCGCGATCGAGGCCTGGTTGAGGTCGGACGGGTCGATCGCCGTGATGCCGTTGATCGCGTCGTTCGGCGTGAAGGAGTAGCCCGCGCCCTTGAGGTACGCGATCCAGTCCGCCGTCCCGCTGTCGTAGATCAGGCCGGGGTCCAGGAATGCGGCCGGGTCGACGTGTCCGGCACCCTGCGCGAAGACGTCCTTGGACACAGCTCCGGACTGGTCGACGCTGTCATACGCGGAGGTCATCATCGCCGACTTCACCGCGGACGGCGAGGCCTTGGGTGTCGCTCCGAGGATCAGCGCGCCGAGTCCGGCGACGTGCGGCGACGACATCGATGTGCCCGACTCGAACGCGAAGGCGGGGTCATCGCCCTGGGCGTTCAAGCTGTCGGCCAGGATCCCGACGCCGGGCGCCGTGAGGTCGGGCTTGAGCACGTCGGAGCCGTCCGCCTCCGCCGGTCCGCGCGACGAGAAGCCGGCGACCTGAGGGACGGGGATGACAGCGCCGGACGCGTTGCCCTCGGAGAGGTTCACCGTCGCACCGGCGGTGCCGGCGTAGGCGGTGATGGCCTGGTAGGCCTGCGAGTCGATCTGGATGCTCGGGACCGAGTGGTCATCGACGTGCAGAGCGTTCGGGGTCGGGTTGAGCAGCAGCATGCCGATGCCGCCGGCCCGCTCGACCTCGACCGACTTCGACAGGCGCGCGGTGACACCCGCCGTGCAGGCGACTACCTTGCCCTTCACTTTGTCGGGGTCGAGCGTGCCGCTCTCGCAAAGAGTGGGGTTCTCGGTGCCGGGCCGGACGACATCGGCGCTGGTGACCAGCGGTCCGGTGACGTCGTCGTGGACCGAGATGGATCCTCCGACGAACTTCTGGCCGTCACCGAGGGTGGCGGTCGCGGTGTAGGTCGGGATGGAGGATGCGGCGACCGTGGTGTACCAGGGCGACGCGTGGTCGAGGGTGGAGGCGCCCGCACCGGCATTGCCGGCCGAGGCCGCGACGAACACACCCGCGGCGGCGGCGTTGAGGAACGCCTCGTCGATCGTGGTCAGGGTCGAGATGGCCGCGCCGCCGCCGATCGAGAAGTTGATGACATCGACGCCGTCCTTGGTCGCGGCGTCGATGGCGGCGAGGATGCCCGACCCGGAGCAGAAGTCGTCGTCGTTGGGTCCGTTCCAGCAGACCTTGTAGGCGGCGACCTTCGCGGCCGGCGCGACGCCGGAAATCCGCCCGTAGTCGTAGCCGTCGACGCTGGCCTCGACGCCGTTGTTGCCGGCGGCAGTGCTCGCAGTGTGCGAGCCGTGTCCGCCGCCGTCGCGCGGGGAGCGATACTCGGGGTGGTCCTTCGAGCCGACCTTCTCGTCCCCGAGGAACCAGCGGGCGCTGATCAGCTTCTGGTTGCACTCGTCGCCGTTCCACTGCTCGGAGGCGGGAAGCCCCGGCGAGCAGGAGCCGACGAAGGTTCCGCCGTCCGACTTCACGAAGGAGGTGGTGGTGCCGTCCGTCGAGGGGGCCGCTCCGGGCGAGGTCGCCAGGGGCGGGCCCGCGAAGGAGGGGTTCTCGGGTGCGATGCCGGAGTCGATGACGCCGACGACGACGCCTGCGCCCGCCTTGTCGACGCCGCCCAGCTTCTGCCAGACGCCGTTCTCGCCCTCGAGGCCGAGGAAATCGGTCGAGCGCTGCTGTCCGGTGTCGGGCACCGGGATGCCGGCGGCGGTCTCGGCGGGCGGCGCCGTCTGCGCGGCACGATCGAGCTTCAGATTCTCGGCCTTGCGGACCTGGGCGACGTCGCGGCGGCTCGCGAGCTCGCCCGCCTGCTCGCCGGAGAGGCTCGCCGAGAAGCCGTTGAGGGCGACGGTGTAGTGGTAGCCGATGGCGGCGTCGACCGCGGAGGCCACATCCTGCTGGCGTTGCTCGAGGTGAGCGGAGTAGTCCTCCACTGGTGCGGAGGTGGCCTGCAGCTGCGCGCCCTCCGCGGGCGCGGTGCGGGCGAAGCGGGCGTCCGTGCCCTGGTAGGTAGCCGCGGAGGGCTCGACCAGGGTGACGACGTAATCGCCGTCATCGAAGCTCTGGCCGGTGGAGAGCCCGCCGACGAGTGATGCGGTTCCGGCGAGAGGGGCGGCGCTGGCGCCGGTGCTGGCGAAGGCCGCCGTCGCGGCGACTCCGAGGACGGCGAAGCCCGCGAGGATGCGCCTTCCAGCGCGGCGGACGGGTGGACGATGGGACAGGTGGATCGGCAAACGATGTCCTTACTCACAGTCGCTGGAAACCGGATCGGTTTCCACGCAGAACCGACCCTACGAACTCAATTGCCCAGCTTTGTTACGAGTAGGTAACGAAGTGACCGATTCGGGGACATAGCAACTTGGCACTCTCCCGGGTGGAGTGCTAAATTTTGTGGTGTTGAGCCGGATCGGCTCAACTCTTGAAACTCTTCGTTGCACGACCGAATGGAGTGATCTCAATGGCTCTCACCTACGACCCCGCCCGCGAACTCGACCGCCTTGCCAGCGCGCTCTTCGGCTCCGGCCAGGGGCCCCGCCGGATGCCGATCGACCTCTACCGCGACGGCGACCACTACGTCCTCACCGCCGACCTGCCCGGCATCGACCCGGGTTCGGTCGACGTCGACGTCGACGGTCAGCTCCTGACCATCCGCGCTCAGCGCACCGTCGCGAGCGCTGACGACGTCACCTGGATCACCCGCGAGCGCCAATCGGCAACGTTCGTCCGCCAGCTGAGCCTCGGCCAGGGCGTCGACACCGAGCGCATCGCGGCGTCCTACGACAACGGCGTGCTCTCGGTGACGATCCCCGTCAGCGAGAAGGCGCGCCCGCGCCGCATCGAAGTCGTCTCGAGCGCCCGCCCCGAGCAGGTGCGGATCGGCGAGGCGAGCGCCGAGTAGCAGACATCATTCGGGGGCCCGTGCGCGTCAGAGTGCGCGGGCCCTCCTTGTGCCCGCAGGCCCTACGCTGGCCGGATGCGCGCCCCATCCTTCGACACCGCTGTCGGTGTCCTGCTCCCCCGTGATCTGCCCGCCGCCGAGGTGCTCGACTACGCCCGCCGCGCCGAGGAGCTCGGGTTCGACGAACTCTGGCTCGTCGAGGACCTCGGCTTCCGCGGCGGTATCGCCCAGGCCGGCGCCGTTCTCGCGGCGACCGAGAGGATCGTCGTCGGCATCGGCATCCTGCCCGCAGCCGTCCGCACCGCTGCCTTCACCGCGATGGAGCTCGGCACCCTCGCCGAACTGTTCCCCGGCCGGATCCACGCCGGCATCGGTCACGGCATGCCGCAGTGGATGCGCGGCATCGGCGTCTGGCCGCAGAGCCCGCTCACTCTGCTCGAGGAGCAGTTCGACGCGATCCGCTCGCTGCTCAGCGGCGAGCGGACCACTCGGTCCGGTCGCTACGTCCACGTGGACGACCTCGCGCTGGAGTCACCGCCCGCTGTGGTGCCACCGCTGCTCGCCGGCGTCCGCGGGCCGAAGTCGCTCGCGCTGGCGGGCCGGATCGCCGACGGGGCCGTCTTGGCCGAGCCCGTCACTCCGGAGTATCTGGCGGTGGCCCGCCACCACCTCGGCACCGCCGGTCGGATCGTCGCCTACTCCGTCGCCGCCGTGGATGACGACCCCGCCGCCGCCCGCGACGCGGTGCGGCCAGGACTGGAGTGGATCGGCGAGCCCGACTGGGCTCCGCACATCGAGCCGCTCCCCTTCGCCGACGAGTTCGCACGGCTGCGCGCGAGAAGCACCGATCGAGCCGCCTTTGTCCGCGACCTGCCCGAGGCCTGGCTGGACCAGCTGGCCGTCGTGGGCGCCCCCGATGACGCCCGGCGCCGCATCGCCCAGCTGCACGATGCGGGAGCGTCGAGCGTGGTGCTGATGCCGTCCGGTCCGGATCCGCTGCGCGCGATGCAGCAGCTCGCCCGAGTACTCTGAGGCGCCCGCGCCCCGAGACCTGACTGCGGCGACGTGCCCGGCTCACTGGATCCGTGCGAGCCGGGCACTCTCGTGAGAACCGGCGGTCAGGCCGACATGCGCACCTTCAGGTTCTCGTCGAGGGTCGCGAGGAACTCCTCGGTCGTCTGCCAGCCCTGCTCGGGGCCGACGAGCAGGGCGAGGTCCTTCGTCATCTTTCCGGACTCGACCGTCGTGATGACCACATCCTCGAGCGTGAGCGAGAAGTCGATGAGCTCCTGGTTGCCGTCCAGCGTGCCGCGGTGCGCGAGGCCGCGCGTCCAGGCGTAGATCGAGGCGATCGGGTTGGTCGAGGTGGGCTTTCCCGCCTGGTGCTGGCGATAGTGGCGCGTGACCGTGCCGTGCGCCGCCTCCGCCTCGACGACGCTTCCGTCGGGAGTGGAGAGCACCGAGGTCATCAGGCCGAGCGATCCGAAGCCCTGGGCGACGGTGTCGGACTGGACGTCGCCGTCGTAGTTCTTGCAGGCCCAGACGTAGCCGCCCTCCCACTTCATGGCCGAGGCGACCATGTCGTCGATGAGGCGGTGCTCGTACGTGAGACCGGCGGCGTCGAAGCGCTCCTTGAACTCGGTCTCGAAGATCTCCTCGAAGATGTCCTTGAAGCGCCCGTCGTAGGCCTTGAGGATCGTGTTCTTGGTCGAGAGGTAGACCGGGTAGTTGCGCGAGAGGCCGTAGTTCAGGGACGAGCGAGCGAAGTCGCGGATCGAGGCGTCCTGGTTGTACTGGACCTGCGCGATGCCGTCGTCGGGGGCCTTGTAGACCTCGAACTTCATCGGCTCGGAGCCGTCCTCGGGCGTGAACTCGACGGTGAGCGTGCCCTTGCCCTTGAAGACGAAGTCGGTGGCGCGGTACTGGTCGCCGAATGCGTGGCGCCCGATGATGATCGGCTTGTTCCAGCCCGGAACCAGGCGCGGAATGTTCGAGATGATGATCGGCTCGCGGAAGATCACGCCGCCGAGAATGTTGCGGATCGTGCCGTTGGGCGACTTCCACATCTTCTTCAGGCCGAACTCCTCGACGCGGGCCTCATCGGGCGTGATGGTCGCGCACTTCACGCCGACCCCGTGCTTCTGGATGGCGTGCGCCGCGTCGATCGTGACCTGGTCGTCCGTCTCGTCGCGGTGCTCGATGCCGAGGTCGTAGTACTCGAGGTTCACATCGAGGTACGGGTGGATGAGGGTGTCCTTGATCTTCTGCCAGATGATGCGTGTCATCTCGTCGCCGTCGAGCTCGACGACTGTTCCCTCAACCTTGATCTTGGACATTGCTCTCCCATGATGTCGATGACCCCGCACCTGTGCGGGACGTGCGGCTCTGCACCGCTCCGGATGGCCTCCGCCAGCCTACCCGAGGCTCCAACTGTCTCGATGTCGAGACACTTCTCCGCTATCGGCTCAGGGAACTACATGCGTCGCCCGCCAGGAGGATGCCCCCCATGCGGCCCGCCGCTACAGTGACGGCATGAGTGACCTTCGCTTGGAAGAGCTGTCCGCCTCGAACATCTCCGCCGTGAACGGGCTGAGCCTCAAACCCGGCCAGGAGCAGTTCATCGCGCCGGTCTCCTACTCCGCCGCCGCCGCTGTGATCGACCCCGGCGCCTCCTGGCAACGCGCCGTGATGGACGGCGACGAGCTGGTCGGCTTCATCCACGCGCACTTCGATCCGGAGGCGGCGGAGGAGTTCCGCAGCTGCATCTGGCGCATCAACATCGACGCCGCGAAGCAGGGCCGCGGCGTCGGCACATTCGCCGTCCGCGCCACCGCCGAGGAGGCCCGCGCCCGCGGCTTCGGCACCCTCACCGTGATCTGGGAGTCGGGCGAGGACGGCCCGGAGCAGTTCTTCCGCTGGATCGGCTTCGAGGTGGTCGGCGAGACGCAGTACGGCGAGAACATCGGGGCGCTGACGCTCTGAGTGAGCAGGTCGACGCAGATCGGCCGGAGTTCATCGCGGCAGTTCTGGGCGTCGTCGAGTCGATCCCGCCCGGGCACGTGATGGCGTACGGCGAGATCGCCGCGGTGCTCGGCAGTCGAGCGGCGCGGGTCGTCGGCATGGTGATGGCGCACTACGGCTCGGACGTCGCATGGTGGCGTGTCGTGCGCTCGGGAGGTGCGCCACCACGAGGACACGAGGAGCGGGCTCGCCACGAGTACGAGCGCGAGGGCACGCCTCTGGTCGTCACTCCGGGCGGCTACCGCGTCGACATGCGCGCCGGCCGCTGGCGTCCCTGACTCGTCCGGCACGCCGGGCCGCCGCCCGCCGCCGTCCGCTGTCGTCCGCTGTCGTCCGCTGTCGTCCGCTGTCGTCCGCTGTGCAGGGGACCGTCCGATGTGCAGGAAACCGTCCGATTCGCAGGGGACCGTCCGATTCGCAGGGGGCCGTCCGATTCGCAGGGGATCCGCCTCTCGTCGGCTCATTCTCGCGGCAGGATCGCCCTCCTCACGAGGATCCCCTGCACACCGCACGCGTCCCTGCACACCGCACGCGTCCCTGCACATCGCACGCACGCACGTCAGCGCGCCGCGCCTCACACGAGGGAGTCGCGCCAGGCCGCGTGCAGGGTGGCGAAGCGGCCGTCGCCGGCGATGAGCGCCTCCGGAGCGCCGTCCTCGACGATGCGGCCGTGCTCCATCACCAGCACGCGGTCGGCGATCGCGACCGTCGAGAGGCGGTGCGCGATGATGACCGCGGTGCGGTCGGCCAGCAGCGTCTGGAGCCCCTGCTGCACCAGGCGCTCGCTCGGGATGTCGAGTGATGAGGTCGCTTCGTCGAGGATCAGCACGGCGGGATCCGCCAAGAACGCGCGCGCGAACGAGATCAGCTGACGCTGCCCCGCCGAGACGCGGCCGCCTCGCTTGTTCACGTCCGTGTCGTAGCCGTCCGGTAGCGCCTGGATGAACTCGTGCGCGCCCACAGCCTGCGCCGCGCGCACGATCTCGTCGTAGGACGCGGTCGGCCGACCGATCGCGATGTTGTCGGCGACCGACCCGGAGAAGAGGTACGCCTCCTGCGTCACCATCACGATCGCGCGCCGCAGGTCCTTCGGATGCAGCTGCCGCAGATCCACGCCGTCGAGGGTCACCACGCCGTCGCTCGGGTCGTAGAAGCGCGAGATCAGCTTGGCGAGCGTCGTCTTGCCGGCACCCGTCGATCCGACAAGCGCGATGGTCTGCCCCGCGGGGATGTCGAGATCGAAGCGCGGCAGCACCTCGCGGTCGGCGGTGTAGGCGAAGCGGACGCCCTCGAAGCCGAGCCTGCCGCGCGCCTGGCGCAGATCGATCGGGCGGGTCGGATCCGGGACGCTCGGCTCCTCGGCCAGCACGCCCGAGATCTTCTCGAGCGCGGCCGCCGCTGATTGGTAGGAGTTGTAGAACATCGCCATCTCCTGCACCGGGTCGAAGAAGCGCCGGGTGTAGAGCAGGACCGCCAGCAGCGCGCCGATCTCGAGCCCGCCGTCGAGCACGCGGACGCCGCCGATGAACAACACCACGGCGACCGTGATGTTGCCGATCAGCACGAGCCCGGGATCGAAGGTGCCGAAGACGCCGAAGACGCGCTTGTATGCGAGCCGGTACTGCTCGACGACTCCCCCGAACACCGTCTCGTTGCGCTTCTGAGTACGGAACGTCTGCACCGCGCGGATGCCGGTCATCGACTCCACGAACTGCACGATCAGCCGCGACGAGGCGACTCGGGTGCCGCGGAACAGCGCCTGCGAGCGCTTCTGGAACCAGCGGGTCAGCAGCGCGAGCGGTACGAGGGCGCAGGCGAGCACGATGCCGCTCACTCCGTCGAGCGAGACGAGCGCGATCGCGACGAAGCCCATGTAGAGCGCGCCCTGTACCAACTGGTTGATTCCGGAGTCGAGCAGCTCACGGATGGAGTCCAGGTCGCTGGTCTGCCGCGAGATGATTCGGCCGGAGGTGTAGTTCTCGTGGAACTCCAGGCTCAGCTTCTGCGTGTGCAGGAAGACGCGCTTGCGCAGGTCGATCAGGATCGCTTGGCTGACCCGCGCCGACAGCACCGTGTACCAGGCGACCAGGAGCGCGCCGATCAGCCCGGTCAGGATGTAGGCGCCGACGGTCACGGCCAGCGGAACGGCGTTCCCCGCGAGCACCGCGGGCAAGCCGTTGTCGATGCCCGCGGCGATCAGCGCTGGACCCGCGACCTGCGCCGCCGTCGCGACGACCACGACGACCGCCGTCAGCACCAGTCTGAGCCGCAGCGGCCGCAGCAGCGACCCGAGGAGCCGCAGCGAACGTCGGCGCAGCGACGCCGACTCCGCGCGCGAGAGGTCGTCGCGCTCCTCGGAGGAACCGAGCGTGCTCATGATCGCGTCTCCTGGCGGGTCGTCGCGGGGCGGGAGCCGATGCGCTCGATCCCCGCGGGCCGGGTCAGCTCGTCCTCCTCGAGGCTCGAAATGACGAAGCGGTAGTGCGGGCTGCTCGCGAGCAGCTCGCTGTGGGTGCCGACCGCGGTGATGCGCCCCTCTTCGATCAGCGCCACACGGTCGGCGAGCGCCACCGTCGACGGACGGTGCGCGACGATGATCGCGGTGGTGTCGCCGAGCACCCGGCGCAGGCCCGCCTCGACCCGCGCCTCCGTGTCGACGTCGAGCGCCGAGAGCGGGTCGTCGAGCACGAGCACGGCCGGGCGGGCGGCGACGGCCCGGGCGAGGGCCAGGCGCTGGCGCTGGCCGCCGGAGAGACTCATCCCCTCCTCGCCGACCGTCGTGTCCAGGCCGTCGGGGAGCCGGTGCACGAAGTCCGCCTGCGCGATCTCGAGCGCCTCGAGCAGCTCCTCCTCGCTCGCCTCGGGGCGGCCGAGCAGGACGTTCTCGCGCACGCTGGTGGAGAAGAGCGTCGCGTCCTCGAACGCCATGCCGATGTGCGTGCGCAGCTCCTCCCGCCGGAGCCGGCGGATGTCTACTCCGTCGAGCTCGATCGCTCCGCCGGTCACGTCGTAGAGCCGCGGGAGCAGCGCGGTGAGCGTGGTCTTCCCGGAGCCGGTGATGCCGACCAGCGCCATCGTCTCGCCGGGCTCCACCTCGAGGTCGACCCCGTCGAGCAGATCCCGGTAGCGCTCGGGCGCGTCCTGGTAGCGGAAGTGGACGTCGCGGAAGCGCACGCGACCGCGCGGGTCGGCGATCGTCTCGGGCTCCTCCGGGTCGGTAATCGTGTTCCGGCTGTCCATGACCTCGAAGTAGCGGTCGACAGCAGTGCGGGTGTCGAAGGTCATCGAGAGCAGGAACCCGATCGACTCGACCGGCCAGCGCAGTACGGTCGCGGTGGCGAAGAAGGCGAAGAGCTCGCCGACGCTCAGCTGGCCGTCCGCGGCGAGCCAGACCCCGCCGAGCAGGCAGAGTGCGAAGGCGATGTCCGGCACCAGCAGCAGGACGAGCCAGATCCCGGCGATGGCGCGGGCCTTGTCGATCTCGGTACCGCGGAGCTTCTCGGCCTGCCCGGCGAAGTTCTCGAGCGCGTGCTGGTGGCGCCCGAACGCCTTCAACACACGGATGCCGTGCACCGACTGCTCGACGGTCGTCGCCAGGTCGCCGGCCTGGTCCTGGCTGCGGCGCGCGATGCTCGAGTAGCGCTTCTCGAAGGCGAATCCGTAGATCCAGACCGGGATCGAGCACACGACGAAGAGCGCGCCGAGGATCGGGTTCCAGTAGACGAGGACGCCGAAGCCGACGACGATCGTCACCGCGTTGACCACGAGCAGCACGAAGCCGAAGGCGATCCACCGGCGGATGAGGCTGAGATCGCTCATCGCCCGCGAGAGCAGCTGACCGCTCTGCCAGCGATCGTGGAACGACACCGGCAGGTCTTGGAGGCGGCTGTAGAGGGCCGAGCGCAGGCGCGCCTCGATGCGCGTGCTGGGGGTGAGGACCATCCGGCGCCGCAGCGCGATAGCACCGGCCTCGACGACGCCGAGCACCAGGATGATGGTGACGGGGCCGATCAGCGGGCCGAGGTCGCCGGAGCCGGCGGCCGTCGCTCCGTCGCCCAGCGGACCGTCGACGAGCTGCTGCAGGACGAGCGGGATGGCCAGCGACACCAGGCTCGCCACGAGAGCGACCCCGATGCCGCTCACCAGGCGGGGCAGGGCATCACCGACGAAGGGTACGAGGCGCAGCAGCGTCCGCCGGGTGCTGGGGCGCTTCTGCTCGGCGGCGCCGGGTGACGGGAGGACGGGTGCGGACACGGTGCAGTGCTTTCGGGACGAGGACGGAGCCTTCCCCGAGCCGGGAGGAGTGGGGAGACAGGAATGCCACCGGGACGGGGGCCCGGGCAGCCTTGAAGGCTATACCCGGACGACGTGTCCCGTCCAGCGGCCGTCGCGCACTCGCGCCCGCTCGCCTCCGCCGTCAGCGCACGAGAACCGAGAGGCAGGTCACGCAGCCCTCGAGCTTTTCGAACTCCGAGATGTCGACGGTGAGCACGCGGTAGCCGAGGCTCCTCAGCAGCTCGGCACTGCGCGGAGCGGAGGCAGCCATCAGCAGGGTGTCGTCGTCGAGGACGACCACGTGGGCGCCGGGCTCCTCCGGCATCGGCAGGAAGGAGGGGAACAGGCGGGGCTCGTCGACGGCCGGCTCCCAGCCGATGACGGTGCCGTCGGGCAGGGCGGTCACGGCGCTCTTGAGGTGCAGCACCGTGGAGAGCGGTACCGCAACGACGTCGTACCCGCGAGGGCGCAGGATCGCGCGCAGCTGGGCTACTCCGGCCGCGTCGGTGCGGCGTCCACGGCCGACGTAGACAGTCGAGCCGACTGTGAGGACGTCGCCGCCGTCGAGCGTCCCCGGCTCCTCGATCCGGTCGACGGTGAGGCCGAGGGCGCGGACCGCCTCTTCCGCACCGGCGGCCTCACCGCGGCGGGACTCCGCTCCGGAGCGAGCGATCACGGCGTGGTCGCCGAAGGCGATGACGGCGTCCTCGAGGAACACGGAGTCGGCGAGGTCGGGCGCGGGCGCGGCTTCGACGCTCTCCCAGCCCGCCCGCTCGAGCAGGTCGACGTACGCCTCCCACTGCTGCTGCGCGCGCTGCTGATCGACGGGGACGCGCTCGAGGTGCGTGAGTTCGCCGGCCGAGAGGTCGGCGGCCGGTGCGCGAACCAGCGCGATGCGGCGAGCGGAGGCGGCACCCGGGGCTTCGTCGGTGCGGACGCGGAGCCAGAGAGCGCGTCCAACGGTCGCCGCCGAGACGATGAAGGCCAGGAGGAAGACAAGGTTGAGTCCGGCGAAGGTCTGGAAGATCGACACCCACACCGCGCCGGTGACAGGGTCACCGGTGGCGCTGGCCTGCACGAGCGTGCCGAACACGGCGCCGACCACGCCCGCGACGAGCCCGGTGAGGGCCGCGAGCCAGGCGCGGCCGAGGGTTCCGGCGATCGCCAGTGCGAGCACGACGACGAAGCCGAGCACGCTGGAGAGCAGGAAGTAGGCGTTCACCTGTGGGATCGACCCCGGCTGGAGCTGATTGCCGATGAAGTAGGCGAGCAGGTTCGCGAGGTGCGCGACCAGGGCGGTGGCCGCGGCGGCGAGCAGCGCGAAGAGGAGGCGGCGCCCTGTCGCGGGCGTCCGGTCGGTGGCGCGAGTGGTCACGGCGGTCACGGGCGGGCGGTCGGGCGTCGAATCGGAATGCACCCGCCGACCCTACGCGCGCAGCCCGCACCCCACCTGTCGAACCCCTTGCATCCCCCTATGAGACCGGCCGGTCGCCTCTCTACCCCCGCCCACAAGCCGAACTGCGCCACGCCGCGCAAGGAGCGGCGTGGAAGACCAGCCCCAACGGGCGCGCCCGCCCGTCACTCAGTGAAAGAAGTGCCGCTCCCCCGTCGTGTACATCGTGATGCCTGCGCGGGTGGCCGCGTCGATGACCTCGGCGTCGCGGACCGATCCTCCAGGCTGGACGACCGCTTTCACACCGGCGGCGAGGAGCACGTCGAGGCCGTCGGCGAAGGGGAAGAACGCGTCGGAGGCGGCGACGGAGCCGACTGCGCGCTCGCCGGCACGGGTCACGGCGAGGTGACAGGAGTCGACGCGGTTCACCTGCCCCATGCCGACGCCGACGGAGGCGCCGGCATGGGCGAGCAGGATCGCGTTCGACTTGACCGCGCGGCAGGCCTTCCACGCGAATTCGAGGTCGAGCATCGTGTCGGCGTCGGCCGGCTCGCCGGCGACGAGCTGCCAGCCGGAGCTAACCTCGCCGGGCCCGCCGACGAAACGGTCCGGCTCCTGAAGCAGCAGGCCGCCCGAGATCTGCTTGAACTCGCGTTCGACGGGGGCGTAGAAGTCGGGGAGTTGCAGTAGGCGCAGGTTCTTCTTGGTCTTCAGCACCTCGAGTGCCTCCGGCTCGAATCCGGGGGCGACGAGCACCTCGGTGAAGATCTCCCTCACCGTCTCGGCCATCGCGAGCGTGACGGGCCGGTTCGCGGCGATCACGCCTCCGAAGGCCGAGACCGGGTCGCACTCGTGGGCGCGGCGGTGGGCGGAGGCGATGGGGTCGATGGCCTTCGCGCTCGCGATCGCGATGCCGCAGGGGTTCGCGTGCTTGATGATGGCGACGGCGGGCAGCACGAAGTCGTAGGCCGCGCGGACGGCAGCGTCGGCATCGACGTAGTTGTTGTAGGACATCTCCTTGCCGTGCAGCTGCGTCGCCTGCGCGATGCCGGTGCCGTCGGGTGAGACGTAGAGCGCCGCCGTCTGGTGCGAGTTTTCGCCGTAGCGGAGCACCTGCTGGAGGGTCCCGCGGATCTCGACGGATCCCTCGACACCCTCGTCCGCCTCCCGCCCGGCGAACCAGGCGGCGACGGCACTGTCGTAGGAGGCGGTGTGCGCGAAGGCGCGGGCCGCGAGGGTGCGGCGGGCGGCGAGGGTCGTGCCGCCCACGGCGAGAGCGGCGACGATGCCGGAGTAGTCGGCCGGGTTGACGACGATCGCGACGTTCGCGTGGTTCTTGGCGGAGGCGCGCACAAGGGCGGGGCCGCCGATGTCGATGTTCTCGACGACGGTCGCCGCGTCGGCCCCACCGGCGACAGTCTCGCGGAACGGATACAGGTTGACCACGACCAGCTCGAAGGCGGCGATGTCCAGCTGCTGCAGCTGCTCCCGGTGCGAGGCGAGGCGCAGGTCGGCGAGGATGCCCGCGTGCACGGCCGGGTGCAGCGTCTTCACGCGGCCGTCGAGCGATTCCGGGAACCCGGTGACGGCCGAGACGTCGGTGACCTTGTGTCCGGCGTCGCGGAGGGTAGCGGCCGTCGAGCCCGTGGAGACGAGCTCGACGCCGGCCGCGGCGAGGGCCGCTCCGAGTTCGAGCAGTCCGGTTTTGTCGCTGACCGAGATCAGTGCCCGGCGGACGGGAACCAGGTCGCGGTCGTCGTAGCTGCTGGGGTCGTGGGCGGTGATGCTCATGCGCGGGCGAGTTCCTCGAGGTCGACGGTTCCGTGGGCGATGTCGAGCACCGTCTGCACCAGCAGGCGTCGCTCGATGGTCTTGATGCGCTCGTGCAGCTCGGCCTCGCTCTCGCCGGGGAGCACGGCGAGGCTCTCCTGGGCGATGATCGGGCCGGTGTCGACTCCGGTGTCGATGACGTGCACGGTGACGCCCGTCTCGGTCGCACCGGCGGCGAGTGCGTCGCGGACGGCGTGGGCGCCGGGGTAGAGCGGCAGGAGGGCGGGGTGCGTGTTGATCATCCACGGGCTGAGCGAGTCGACCACCACGGGGGGCAGGATCCGCATGAAACCTGCGCAGACGACGAGGTCGGGCTCCCACTCCTGGATGTGCTCGAGCAGGGCGGCGCCCCACTCGTCGCGCGAGGCGAAGTCGCTCGGCGCCACGATGAAGGAGGGCGTGCCGCGCTCGTCGGCGTGCCGGAAGCCCGCCGCGTCGGTGTCGCTTCCGACGGCGACGATGCGGGCCGGGAAGTCCTCCTCGCCCGTGGCATCCAGGAGGGCGCGGAGGTTCGATCCGCCGCCGGAGAGGAGCACGACCAACTTGAGCACTGCGCAATTCTAGGTGTACTGGCCGGGGAGGTTGGGGGACGTGTGACGACGCGCTGTCGTCGGCGAGACGGGATGAGGGCCTCCCGGTCGAGAGCCGAGCTGCTACGGCGTCGCCCCTGATCGGGAGGTCGTCCCACGCTCGCGCCGCTCGCGCGCCTGGACAACGCTGACGCAGCGGCCGGTCGTCTCTCGGCGTGCCGCGATGACGTCCGCCAGCATCCTCGACGAGCGTAGTAATGTGCCTCTCGTTCGCATCGATCTCGTACTGCGGACCGCGCGGCTTCGGTGACTGCCTTCCGCTTGAGTGCACCGTCGCCTCGGTTGCCGTGAACCTGTGCACGGCGGTAATCGGTCAGCAATCGTCGCGTCCGTGGTTCGATCAGCGGTGAGTCCGTGCGTGATCACCCTGCGCATTGCGATGCGTCTGCGAGTGTAGTGAAGGCAGTCGAAGGAGTATGTGTATGACGAACATGTCGACAAAACCCCGATCGAGGCTTGCGCGGCTGTCCTCGGCAGCCGTGCTGGTGGTCGCGCTGTGCATAGGTTTCGTGGCTGTGAATGCTGATGCCGCGCAGAGCGCCGACGATGTCAGGCCCACCGTGGGGCTGGTCAATGAGGATCTGGCCTCCGAGTTCAATGGCGATCAGTATACGTTCGGCACGTCATTCGTCGACCGGATCTCGAAGGATTCCGAGTACAACTGGATCGTGCTTTCCCACTCCGTCGCTGAGAAGGCGTACACCGATGGCTCTGTGGATGCGATCTTGTACATTCCTCAGTCGTTCTCGCGCGACATCCTGACCCTTCAGGATACGACCCCCATGAAAGCGACAGTCGAGTACAAGCTTAAACCGCAAGCGGACAAGCGAGCGGATCAGCTGCTGGACGGCAGGATCGTCGCGATCGTGAATGGGTTCAACGAGAGCGTCATCAAGATGTACTACGCCTCCTTAGCGGATAACCTCGCCGAGGCTGACGGGCACATGCACGGGACCCTCAGCAATCAGGAAGCACTCGTTGCCGCTCTGACCGCCGATGTACAAAAACCATTTTCGGGCACGATTCCGAATATCGAGAACTTTGTGTCCACCGCACAAGGTCTCAAGGACGTGAACGCTGCGACCGTGGAAGCTCAGAATACGTTTACGAAGTCGGTCGCGGACTCGCTCACCTCGAGCGCCGAGGCGTTCTCCGGGCAGCTGCAGAAGATCGATGAGTACGCGCGCAGGCAGCAAGAGATCGCTCAGATCAACGCCACTAATGGCAATAAGGGCATCGCGGATCAGGCCGCGTCTGATCGAGGCTTCTACGGTTCCCAGTTCGACGCGCTCAGAACCAGCACGCTGTGCAAGCTGGCAGGGCTCGACGCCGCAGATCTCCCCGCACCCTGCACGCGCCCGGACGGTACCACTGCGCCGCCTCTGGACGGCAGGATCGCCGAACTTCAGCAGGCAATCGCGCAGTACACAGCAGATCACACCCTCGCGATCGACAACCTCTTCGCCGATCTCAACATGCGAATCCAGAACTGAGCTGCCCAACGTTTCCTGGACCAGTTGAATAGTTGTCTACGCGGCGAGGTTCTCGGTGATCCATGCCTGCTCGGCTTCGTTCGGGGTCCGATAGCCAAGCCCCGAGTGAAGTCGTTGTTGATTGTAACGCAGTTCGATGTACCGTGTCACGTCGCGGATCGCTTTCTCTCTTGTCGGATATTGAGTGCGATTGC
>NZ_PSWS01000007.1 GCF_002932875.1 Rathayibacter tritici | reverse complement strand
GCAGCCACCCAATTAGTGAGGGTCTGCGGAACCAGTCCGAGCTCTCGAGCGACGTCCGCGACGGATCGCGACCTATCAATCACCTCGCGCACTGCCTCCACGCGGAACTCCGGAGAATACTTCCCACGGGAACTGGACATCCCGGGCCTTCCTTTCGGTCATCGCGGTAATCCTACCAATTCCGCGGTGGTCCAGAAAGAATGGGGCACCTCAGGTAGATCCGCGAGACGGTGGCGTGGGAGACGCCGTGCAGGTCCGCGACGGCGGCTTGGTTCAGGTTCTGTCGCAACAGCAGCAACGTCAGGATGACCTGCTCCCGCAGGTTGAGAAGCGCGGGGCGGCCAGGCCACGATGGACGCCCGGACAGGACCTGAAATATCCGAGCCACCAACTCCGTCACCTGCCCAGAGGTCAAACCTGTAGTAGAGTCATAGCGCATCGACTTCTCGCTTCAAGAATGGTGTGTAGGAACTTCCATTCTCTCCCGCGAGAAGTCGATGTCTTCACAGCGACACGCGCGAAACAGACCTTATGAATAACGCTCTGAGCCAGAGCGAGGAACCATGACGACGTTTCAATCATATCTCGCCGCATTCTGGGAATCGCGTGAACTGACCTTCGGTCAGTTCACAATCCAGGTGCGAAAGTTCCTTGAAGGGCTACGAGAGTTGCATCCCGTCTTCGAAACGTGGCATGTGCTCGGCGATCGAATGAACGACGAGAAACCGCTCGGAGCTGATCTACAGCACCTTGAGGAGCTTATGCTCGAACGCGGCTGGGATATGGATGCTCCTAAGCATTTCTTCACGCACCTTGATGATAACGGGTGCCCCACCGCGAATTCAACGGCAAGTGTCGGTTGGAGCTTTAACCTTGTGACCGAGCCAGAAAGGCAACAAACGCGTGACTTCGTGCACGTGTCGATATTTGCGGGAGCTACAAGTCCTCGCCTGTCGAGTAGCGTGACGTTGACGGTGGCCGATTCTGCGTCGCCGTTGCTTGACCCGGTGGTGTCTGAGCAGGTGTTTCGATACATGATCGATTTGTGGAACCCTGATCGCGCGCTCGTCACCGAGCAGGCTTACCGTGGCGCAGTGCGTAACTCAGAAACGAAAGAGCAGCTGGGTTGGCTGAACTACCGGGCGGACTCTTCGTTCGTCGAGTTTCTTCCGGACGGGGTACGGCATGAGCCGCTCAAAGACGGGGTATCGTTCCGCATCGGCGACGGTCGCGTGCTCGGCGCGAACTCTCTGGAAGAGGTGCAACTCGGTCTGCGGATCCAACACGAGATCCTCGCTCGTAGGTAGATATAAGAAAGCTCGGGCGAGGTTTGAGCCGCGTTACGTTTTCTGGAGCATTTATATACTGCGCCCAAGACTAGCCGAAGAGGAAGCTGATGCCCAACGTGACCAGTTGTGAACGACTGTCGGAAATCCAGGACGAGATTCTGTGCTCGTGAGAAAGAAAGCTTCCGCGGGCGCCCGGTAGGTCTGCGCCAGATGAACTCGTTCTCGATTCGTCCGGCGAGGAGAGCACATTGCTCGGAGGTCATTCCCGTAGTAGTCTGTGTGCGCACCGGCCGATTCCTTCGCGAGAAGTTCCGTCAGAAGTATTTCTCGAGTAAAGCGGATCGGTCGGTTTCATTCGTGAGCGACACGCTCCGATCGATAACCCACAAACAGGTTGTGCATAAGCCTCACTGATTCCCATGACACCGGGCCCGGCGTTGATCTGTGCTGCAACGTTCGCAGAGAAGCCGTCGCTCTGCTTCGCCTCGGCGTCGAGCCGGTCGGAGGTGTCCTCACCGAACTCCCGACTCGTACCGACGCTGGCATCGCACAGACCTTGCAGCTGCCTCACGAGAACGTCACTCTGTTCCTGCGGAAGAGGTGCCCCAGAAGAATCGAGTGTCGACAACGAACTGCCCTCGCAGACCGTAATGGCATCGGCGTTCGCGGGCCCGGCGGAAGTCGCAGCTGGGGCGCCGCTCAGACCAGTTCCGACGAGGATCGCAGCCGCTACGACGTCGAAGAAGATGTTCAAGATGCTAGAGCTTCTAGCGGTTATTGTCCTCATTATGAGAGGTCAATCGGTGTCACCGAGGAGCACAAGACACCGGGACCTTTTCTAGTGATACCGTCCACCATTACGTCCTCTTCACGCCCAGGTGATCAGTATCGCCAGAACCAGGCTCTCCCCACCGTAGCGTGGACCTGACGCGGTAAATTATCGCGGACGTGGAGTACTTCTGTCCTGTCGGGATGGGATCATTCACGTGAATGGCCGCTCAGGGGGAAGTCCTCGACTCCCGCCGGGGTTCGCAGGGTAGCTTCACTGCAAGCCTTGTTGACCTTCCCGAGAGTACCGACGTGCCGGACGAAGCAGGCCGGCGTCGAGAGCGTAGGGAGGGGCGTACGAGCAAGCGGATGTCTCGCCTGCGGCGACCGCCCCCGAGCGGGGGCTGCGGCGGTCGGAATCGCAGGGGCCCGGCTCGGACCGGTGACGCACTCTTCGCGGCCGCGGACCGCGCCGGTCGTGCTGCCGCCGGGATAGCGTGCGCGTCATACCTTTCACGCTGAGCCATGCCGTCGTCGCGCTCGCGGTCTCGAACGGTCGGATCCCCGCCGCCGCGGTGGCGGTCGGCGCGATGATGCCGGACATTGGGATGTATTTTCCGATCGGTGTCGCACGCGAGTCGAGCCACTCCCTCCTGGGCGTTGTCACGGTCGACCTGCTGCTCGGCCGCCGGAGTCGTCATCGGAGCGGGCAGCCACGTGGTGTGGGACGGCGTCACCCATCGAGGCGGCCTCCTCGTCTCGGCGATTCCGGTGCTGCAGCAGCAGCTCGGGCCCTTCCGCGGCTACGGGTGGTCGCAGTACGCGAGCGGCGTGCTCGGCTGCTCGGCCTCCGGATCGGCGCGTGGTCTGGTACGTCGGCAGGCGTCCGCGGTCGCTGGACCCGGACGGCCGACAGTCCGCGCGGATCGCGGCGGCGGCGATCGAGCTCGCGGCCGCGGTGCTGCAGGCAGGGATCGTGCTCGCTGGGGCGGGTGTTGACCCGCTCGACGCCGCTTCCGGTGCGCAGGTGGTGCGGGCGTCGATCCTGCTCGTGGCCGGAGGCGGAGGGGCGGTGGTCGCGGTCGCCGCTGTCTGGTGGCTGACCGGCCTCGGCGCCGTCGGTTGAGGCGGAAGCGGTCCCCTGAAGGGAGCACGGGCATCCGCCGTGAGGAGGATGCGCGAGTGCATAGCCTGCCGATAGCGTCGGACACGGCCCGTTGGGGCGGGCCGCCTTCGGGGGAAGGCAGCAAGGGGAAATCGGGGGCCCGCGGCTGACGCCGCGGGCCCTCTACCCGTTTGATGGGGGGCTCAGCGCCGCTTCGAGCGCGGACGATTCGCCGCGGCCGGACGCTGCGGGATGCGCGGGGCTCCCTCGCCGGCGGCGCCCTGCGGGAGCGATGACGCGGGCGGGATCGGCCGACGGGTTACCGGTCGCACCGGCTCGCCTCGACGCGACTGCCCGGGGATCGGCCGAGAGCGGCGCCCGTAGATCAGCTCGGAGGAGTCGAGCAGCCACGGGACCAGCGCCACCGTCACTCCGTGCACGAGCAGCAGCTTCTGGCGGATCCGCCTCGACTTGTGGTTGTGCAGGAACGCCTCCCACCAGTGCCCGACGATGTACTGCGGCATGTAGACCGTGGTGATTTCGGAGCCGTGCTCGAGGCGGTGCGCCTTGATGTACTTGATGAGCGGATAGGAGATGTCGCGATAGGGCGAAGCGACGCAGCGCAGCGGCACCTCGATGTCCATTCGCGCCCAGTCGGCCTTGAGCTGCGCGGTCTGCGCGTCGTCGATGGAGGAGTGCACCGCTTCCAGCGTCTCGTGCCGCGCCGCGATGGCGTAGTCGAGCGCCTTCAGGGTGGGCTTGTTCATCCGGCCTACGAGGACGATCGCGTGGTCGCCGTTCGCACCGAAGGTCGTGGTCGGGTCGACCTCGATCTCCTTCTCGACGTCGCGGTAGTAGCGGTAGACGCCGGCCATCAGGAAGCCGAGGATCGGCATCACCAGGTAGACGAGCCAGGCCCCGTGGGTGAACTTCGTGATCGTGACGACCACAAGCACCGCGAAGGTCAGAGTCGCGCCGAACAGGTTGATACCCAGGCTCGTGTAGACGGTGCGCGAGCCTTCGCCGTTGCGGATCATCCGCATCCAGTGCTTGACCATGCCCGACTGCCCGAGCGTGAACGACACGAAGACGCCGATGATGTAGAGCTGCACGAGGCTCGTGAGCGAGGCCTGGTAGACGAGCAGGATGATCGCGGCCACGAGCGCCAGGATGATCACTCCGTTGGAGTAGATCAGGCGGTCGCCGCGCGTGTTCAGCGACTTGGGCGCGTAGCCGTCGCGGGCCAGGACCGAACCCAGCAGCGGGAAGCCGTTGAAGGCAGTGTTCGCGGCCAGGAGCAGGACGGCGGCGGTCGCCGCCTGGATGATGAAGAACAGGATCGTGTTATTGCCGAAGGTGGCCGCGGCCACCTGCGCGATCACCGAGCGCTGCGGAGTGGTGGCGCAGTCGGCGAAGCCTACGAGGTGGCAGGCGTTCTCGGCGTAGTGCACGTTGGAGAGCAGTGCGAGCGCGGTGAGGCCGACGAAGAGCACGATCGCGATCGTCCCCATCGCGACGAGCGTGCGCTGCGCGTTCTTGACTTTCGGCGCCCGGAACGCGGGCACCCCGTTCGAGATCGCCTCGACGCCGGTGAGCGCCGCGCAGCCGCTGGCGAAGGAGCGCAGCAGCAGGAGCACTACGGCCGCCTGCGTGAGCTGCTCGCCCTGCACGGTGAAGCCCGCCGACTCCGCCACCGGGGTGTCGCCGACGACAGTGCGGATCAGGCCGACCACGACCATCGCGAAGACGCTCGCGACGAACAAGTAGGTCGGGATCGCGAAGGCGCGGCTCGACTCCGAGACGCCGCGAAGGTTCACAGCCGCGAGCAGCACCACGAAGAGGATGGCCAGCTCGACCCGCAACGGCGCCAGCTCGGGGACCGCCGAGATGATGTTGTCGACTCCGGAGGCGACCGACACGGCCACGGTAAGCACGTAGTCCACGAGCAGTGCGGACGCGACCGTGAGGCCCGCCGTTTCGCCCAGATTGGTGCGGGCGACCTCGTAGTCGCCGCCTCCGGACGGGTAGGCCCGAATCAGCTGGCGATAGCTCAGCACCACCACGACGAGCAGCACGACCACGCAGGCGGCGACCCAGGGCGCGAAGGTGAGGAAGGAGAGCCCGCCGAGCAGCAGGATCATCAGCAGCTCCTGCGGCGCGTAGGCCACGGAGGAGAGCGGGTCGCTGGCGAAGATGGGAAGCGCGAGCCGCTTCTGCAGCAGCTGCCCCTCGAGCTTGTCGCTCGGGAGCGGCTCGCCGATGAAGAAGTGCTTCGCGGTGCGCAGCTCGGTCGCGTCGGTCGGTGATCCGTCCGCGGCGGACGGGGGACCCTCGTGTGTCACGAGCGACGACACTACTCCGTTGCACGGGGGCAGTCACGACGCCCGGGAGCGGGCCGAGCGGAGGCTGATCTCGCCCTGTGACCGGGAGTTTCCCTGTGCTGTGATGTGCGGCAGGTGAGGTGCTGGGCGCGGGTGCCCCGAGAGGGGGTTAGCGGCTGCCGCGGGTGGCAGCTCCGATCATGCGGGTGAGGCTGTCGCGGAGCCCGGTGAGCTCGTCGAGAGGGACGTCGAGGCGCTCGACGATCTGCGGGGGGACCTGCAGTGCCTGCTCGCGCAGCGCTCGTCCGGAGGGGGTCAGTGCGACGTCGAGGCGGCGCTCGTCATCGCTGCTGCGCGCGCGGGTGAGGTGGCCGCTCGCCTCCAGGCGCTTCACGAGCGGGCTGAGGGTGGCCGGTTCGAGGTGCAGGGCGGAGCCGAGGTCGGCGAGCGAGCGCGGGCTGCGCTCCCAGAGCGCGAGCATCACGAGGTACTGCGGATGCGTGAGTCCGAGCGGTTCGAGCACGGGTCGGTACAGGCCGATGACGGTGCGCGCCGCGACGGCGAGGGAGAAGCACACCTGGTTCTGGAGGGCGAGCGGGTCGGGTTCCACAACGACATCCTCTCATCGCGCACTGATGGTTAGTACACTAAGGATATGACGCGGAAAAAGACCGGCTCCCTCTACCAGCGCTTCAATGCGCGGCTGTTCCCCTGGCTTGGTCCGCCGCCGCTGGGCCCGTACAACCAGCCCGAGCAGGAGGCGTCGGCGGGCCGGGCCTGCCCGCTCTGCGGACGACCGATGTCCGAGCATGTGATCGACCGCTCGGGACCACGGACCCAGCTGTACTGCCCGAGCGACGCCTCCTGAGTCGCACGTCCCCGTTCGGGGGTCAGGAGCTTCGGGCGGTGGGGGCGGATGATGAGCGCATGTCCCGACTGAGCCCCACCGCCGCCCGCGTCGTCCAATACCGCCGATTCGGCGACGCGGATGTCCTCGAGATCGCCGAGGTCGAGCGGCCCAGGCCCGGAACGGGCGAGGTTCTCGTAGAGGTGCTCTCCGCCGGGGTGAACCACATGGAGGCGTTCATCCGACAGGGCCGGTTCGACTCCGCCCACTCCGCCGCCTTCCCGATGCGCCAGGGCACCGACTTCTCGGGGGTCGTCGTCGCCCTGGGCCAGGGCGTCACCGATCTCAAACTCCGCAGTAATGTGGTCGGCCACGCGCTCGTCGGCTCGCACGCCACCCACATCGTGGTGCCGCGCCGCAACCTCGTCGCCAAGCCCGCCTCCGTGAGCTGGGAGGTCGGCGGAGCACTGTTCCTCGCCGGAGTGACGGCCTGGCGCGCGCTCGAGGCCACGCACGTCGGACCCCACGACACCGTTGTCGTCTCCGCCGCGGCCGGAGGAGTGGGCAGCCTCGAGATCCAGCTCGCGAAGCTGCGCGGTGCATCCGTGATCGGCACCTGCGGCGAGCGGAACTTCGACTACCTCCGCCAGATCGGCGTGAAGCCGGTGGTCTACGGCGATGGGATCGCCGAGCGCATCCGCGCCGCGGCGCGCGACGGAGTCACGGTGTTCCTCGATAACTTCGGCGGAGAGAACGACGCCCTGGCCGACGAGCTCGGCATCGCGGCGGGGCGCTTCCACTCCAGCGACGACCGCAAGGAGATCGAGCTGCGCGCCGTGTGGCCCGACGCCGAGACGGCCCAGCGCGACACCGAGATCCTGGGCGAGCTGGTCGGCCTGGTCGCCGAGCAGAAGCTGCGGGTGCTCGTGTCGGGCTTCTACCCCTTCGATCAGGTGCAGGACGCCTTCGACGACCTCGAGAAGCGGCACTCGCGGGGCAAGATCGTGCTCGGGATGAACCCAGTGGACCCGGCGAAGGTCACGAAAGCACGCGACATCCACGAGGCCGGGCGGTAACTGACGCTCGTCGCCGGGCCCGCCGGACGGCCACACTAGGGCCGTGGCGCCAGGACGCCCGGGAGGAGAGACGCGATGCAGGAGCCCGTCGTCGCGATCGTCTGGATCGTCTCGTTCGTGGTCGTGACCGTCCTGGTCACGGGACTGTCGGGGCGGGTGAACTGGTCCGCTCCCGTGGCGCTCGTCGCCGTCGGGGCTCTGGCCTCCTTCGTCCCCGGTATCCCGGAGGTGGTGGTCGAACCGGACGTGGTGCTGTTCGGGATCCTGCCGCCGCTGCTCTACGCGGCGGCGATCCGCACCTCCGTGCTCGATGTCCGCGCGCGTGGCGACAGCATCCTCCTGCTGTCAATCGGGCTCGTCGTCTTCACGGTCGCGGTCGTCGGCGCCGTTGCCTGGATGGTCGTCCCGGCGATCACGCTCGCCGCGGCCCTCGCGTTCGGGGCGATCGTGGCGCCCACGGACGCCGTGGCGGTCACGGCCATCGCGGGACGCCTCCGCCTGCCGCGGCGCATGCTCACGGTGCTTGAGGGCGAGAGCCTCTTGAACGACGCGACTGCGCTGGTGGCGCTGAACGCCGCCCTTCTGGCGATCGTCAGCACGGTCACGCCGGGGCGCATCGCGCTCGACTTCGTGCTGGCCGTGGCTGTGGGCGGCGGAGTCGGCATCGGCATCGCCGTGCTGCTCGGCTTCGTGCGCAAGCAGGTGCAGTCGTCCGTCCTCGACACGAGCCTCTCGCTGGTGACGCCGTACGTCGCGTTCATCCCGGCGCAGCTGCTGCACGGTTCCGGGGTGCTCGCGGTCGTGGTCGCAGGCCTCTACCTGGGCTACCGGGCGCCGGTCATCCAGTCGGCGCAGGCGCGCATCGCGGAGTCGCTCAACTGGCGGACGATCCAGTTCCTGCTCGAGAACGCGGTGTTCCTCTTCATCGGGCTCAGCCTCTCGTCGGTGGTGCGGGCGACGGCCGACTCCGGGGTCGGGGTCTGGCAGACGGTCGGCATCGGCGCGGCCGTACTCGCGGCGCTGATCGGAAGCCGCGTGGCCTGGATGTGCCTGACCACGCTGCTCTTCCGTCACGGCCCGAACCGATTGCGGCAGCGAGGGTGGACCTGGCCGACCGCGATCGGTGTGTCCTTCGCGGGCATCCGCGGCGTGGTGACGCTCGCGGCCGCTTTCCTCCTGCCCGAGGAGACGCCGCAGCGCGCATTCCTGCAGTTCCTCGCCTTCGTCGTGGTGGCGGGGACGCTCATCGAGGGTCTCGCGCTTCCGCGGCTCGTCCGAGCGCTGAAACTGCCGGCTCCGAACGAGATGCAGGAGCACGTGGAGAAGCAGATGCTGCTCGCGGAGGCGCAGGCGGCCGGTCTCTCGCGGCTCGACGAGGAGCCGCAGGACGGGGTCGAGGATCGGGTGCTCGACCGGCTGCGACGGAATGCGACGTTCCTCGCCGACGCGCTGCAGAATCCGCCGGAGGGCGAGGGCGTGGAGCCGCTGCCGCAGGCCTACAACCGGCTCCGGCGCGTGATGATTGCAGCCGAGAGGGAGGCGGTGCTGCGTGCGCGCGCGCAGGGGCGGTACCAGGAGCCGGCGGTGGTGAGTGCGCTGGCGTTCCTCGACGTGGAGGAGGAGGCGCTGGCGGTCGGGCGGCAGTAGGCGGGGACTTGGGGAGTTCCCCGCCTACCGCGCTGTCAGCCCAGGGTGGAGCGGACCGAGGCGCGCGCCTGCTCGAGCGCGGCGCGCAGAGCGTCGACGCTCGCGGTGGTCACAGAGCCGGTTGCGGAGGCGGTGCGCAGCTGCGCGCGCAGTTCGTCGCGGAACTCGGTGAGCAGCACTTCGGCGTCGCGCAGAGCGAGGCGCGAGGCGGTGCGCGCGTCGGGCTCAGGCTGCTCGGAGCCGGTCGCGCCGGAGGCGGTGTGCTCGGAGGCGGTGTGCTCGGAGCCGTTCGGGCCGGCCGCCGGGTCCTGCGGGCGCTGTTTCTCTGCGGAGCGCTCCGGACGGCGACCGGGTTCCCGAGCGTCGCGGGCGGCGCTGGCCAGGTCGGCGCGGAGGCTCTTCATCGCCTCCGCGACGCCGAGTCGTACCTCGTCGGCCAGCCGACGGACGGAGTCGGTGAGTTCCTCCTCGATGTCGCCCAGATCGGTCGCGCGGGCGGCGAGCTCGGCGCGGCCCGCATCGGTGATGGAGTAGACGGTCTTGCGGCCGTCCGCCTCCTTCGTGACGAGTCCCTCCTCCTCGAGCTTCGCCAGGCGCGGGTAAACGGTGCCGGCGCTGGGGGCGTAGGTGCCGCCGAAGCGCTCGCTGAGAGCCTGGATCAATTCGTAGCCGTGGCGCGGCGATTCGGCGAGGAGGTTGAGCAGGTAGAGGCGCAGACGGCCGTGCGCGAAGACGGGGCTCACAGCGAGCCTCCGTCCATCGGGCGCTGACCGTCGGCGGGACCGGACTCGGGGGAGCCCCAGCCCTCGCCGACCGTAGCGGAGGCGGTGGTCTTCGATCGGCGGACGACGCTCACATCGCCCGAGACCGAGTTGGCGGCGACGTCGACCCACGCCGAGTCCAGGGAGCCGGTGGTCGAGGTGTAGCCCCGGCCGAAGGTGCCCTTGACGACGGAGCCGTCGAGCTGGAGCGCGCCCGAGACCGTGTTGATGCGGTAGCGGGCGCCGAGGCCCTCGTCGATGCGGACGGTGAGGTCGCCGCTGACGGTGTTGGCCTGGATCCGGTCGGGGGTGCCCTCGGCGTCGACGAAGACGCTGCCCGAGAGGCCGTCGACGGTGAAACGAGTGAGGTCGCCGGTCGCAGTGACGTCGCCGGAGACGGTGCGGGCGGTCACCCGGCCGGTGTGGCTGCGGACCGAGAGCTCGCCGTGGACGGTGTTCACCTCGATGTCGCCGTGCAGGCCGTCGAGGACGATGTCGCCGCCGACCGTCGAGACGCGTGCGTCGCTGTGCAGGCCGGAGACCAGGCCGTCGGCCGACACAGTGTCGAACGCCAAGGCGATGCCGCGGGGGACGAGCAGGCTGATATCGGCGCGATCGCCGCGTCGGCCGAGGCCTTTCACGACGTCCACGATCGTGTCCCAGCGCAGCTGGATGTGGTCGACCTCGAGGCGGTCGCCCTCCATCGAGACCTTGAGCGGGCGGCCGTTGACGCTGTGGACCTCCACGCGCGCCGTCGGTTCGTCGTGGGCGATGACGTCGACCTGGCCGCCGACGAGGGCGACCTTGACCGAGCGGACGACGTCGAGGTCGATGACCTTCGTCTCGCCCGACTGCACGAGCCATTTCTCGAGGGACATGAGCTCCTCCTCCTGCACCTGCGGTGCCTTGCGGAAACGCGATACATCGCGAGTTGGTGTTGTCACGATATATCTCGATCGGGACGCCTCGCAACAGGCCTCGGGCGGTTCTCAGGCTGCGGTGTCGGGTGCCCTCGTGCGTCGTCGAGGGGATGAGTGCTGGGCCTGGCCGTGGTAGACCGAGGGCATGGATCCCATCGCGGCACTGGAGGAGATCGCGGCGCTGCTGGAGCGGGAGAGGGCCTCGCGCTATCGGGCGAAGGCGTTTCGGCGCGCGGCCGCGGTACTGGAAGGCATGACCCCCGAGGAGCGGGACGACCTCGCTCGGGTGCGGAGGGAGTCCGGGATTGGAGACACGACCTTCTCCGTGATCGAGCAGACGCTGGCGGGCCGCGTGCCCGAGTACCTCGCTGAGCTGCGCGCCTCCGCGCCGCCGCCCACCAGTGCGCTGCGAGGGCGGCTCCGCGGCGACCTGCACAGTCACAGCGAGTGGTCCGACGGGGCGACCCCCATTGTTGCGATGGCGGAGGCGGCTCGCGCCCTCGGCCACGAGTATCTGGCACTCACTGATCACTCTCCCCGGCTGCGGGTCGCGCACGGTCTCAGTGCGCAGCGGCTGGAGGAACAGCTCCAGCATCTCGCGATGCTCGACACTGCGCCGCTGCGGCTGCTCAGCGGTATCGAGGTCGACGTGCTGGAGGACGGGGCGCTGGATCAGAGCGACGACCTGCTGCGCCGGCTCGACGTGGTTGTCGCGAGCGCCCACTCGAAGCTGCGGCTGCCCTCCAGCGAGATGACGGCTCGGCTGGTGGCGGCGGCCTCGGACCCACGGACCGATGTCCTGGGGCACGTCACCGGACGGTTGGTGGCGGGTGAGCGCGGCACCCGCCCGCCGTCGACCTTCGATGCCCGCGCCGTGTTCCGGGCCTGCGCCGATCAGGGGACCGCGGTCGAGATCAACGCTCGACCCGAGCGCGAGGATCCGCCGGACGAGCTGATCGCGCTCGCCCTCGAGGCGGGCTGCCTGTTCTCGATCGACAGCGACGCGCACGCGCCGGGCCAGCTCGGCCTGCTCGACTACGGCGCCGAGCGGGCAGAGCGCCTCGGGGTGCCGGAGGAGCGGATTGTGACCACCTGGCCGCTGGAGCGGCTCCTGGAGTGGACCCGCGGCTGACGCATCTCCCGCATCGCGCACACGAACTGCGAGCATCATCCCCTTGACAGGCGGCCGTATCGCGGGAGGGGTTCGGCCGCAAGAGGCGAAATCCCAGCTCCTCAGGCGGCATGCTCGATACCGGTCCGCTTCTCTGCGGCTGCTCGGGCGGTCTGGAGTGGCGTTCCGCCCCATCCTCCACAGCACTCTCCGCTCCAACAGACCAGGTGAAGCATGGCCACGCAGACCGCTCTTGACGCCGTGCGCGCCGCTCCCACTCTGCTTGAGGCGATCCGGTCGGCCGACGAGTTGACGATCGCCGCGGTGAGCGACGGCGGTGGTCGCGCCGTGCGCCTGCTCACCCGCGCGGCCCTGGACCCCTCCGATCAGCTCACCGCGATCGCGGCTGTCCACTCGCTCGCCCAGGTCTTCGACGAGGAGGCCGACCTCGCGCTGCTGATGCTGCTCGAGGACGAGCGGCCGTACCTCCGTGAGCACGCGGCCTGGGCGTTCGGTGGGCGGCTGCCCCGGCCCGCCGCACTCGGTCCGCTGCTGCGCCTGGTGCGCGACGGCGGTTTCTCGGGGATGCTCGCGCAGCGCACGGTCCTGCTCTGGGCCTCCTCGACCCCCGACCTCATCGCGGTGTCGCTCGAGGGAGCGCTGCTCGGCGAGTTCGAGGCGTCCGCCCGAGCTCGGTTCGTTGAGACGCTCGGGCTGGTGCCGGGAGCGATCGCAGAGCGCACCCTTGTGCACGTGGCCGCAGATCGAAGGGAGGGACCGCAGGCCCGAGCCGCTGCGACGGAGGCGCTCGGCGAGCGCGGATCCGACGACGCCGAGCTCCTGCTCACGCGCCTGGCGGAGGAGCAGGGGCCGATCGGGTCGATTGCCCGACTCGCTCTGACCGACCTCGCTCCCGCTTCCGCCGGGATGGCCGGGCCGACGGTCGCCCAGCTCTTCGTCCACGCTGACATCGACGGGACCCTGACCCGGGTGGGCGCCGGCGACAACGGCGGCATCGCGACACTGCTCGTGCGGTTGGGCGACTCGCTCGTTGAGCAGGAGGGGATCGACCGGGTGCTCACGCTCTCGCGCGGGACCCCGGCTGAGGCGGAGCGTGCACTCGGCGAGCTGCCCGACGCCGGCCACGGCTTCGCTCCGGTGCCCTTCGTGGGGTCGCCTGTCGCAATGCCCCAGACCTGGAGCCGTCGCATCGCGGCGGAGCGCGGCATCCGGCGGATCCTGCGAGCGGCGGGACGGGTCGACGTGCTGCACCTGCGTATGGCCGATGTGGGGTCTCTCGCGGCGGCCGCGGTCGCGCGGGAGCTCGAGATCCCGGTCGTGTTTACCCTCGCTCCGGACCCGCACGCTCTGATGGCGGGGCTGGACGCGTCCGGCGCGCTCACCCGTGCAGACTTCGGCGAGCGCGACGTCGCCGAGCATTTCTGGTTCCGGGTGCGTCTCGTGCAGCGCCTGGCCGCAGACGCTGCGCACACAGTGCTCTTCCCGCGCGATGAGCTGGCGGCGACCATCCGAGAGCTGATCGGCGTCGACATCACCGCGCATCCGGAGCGGCACACGATCGTCCCCGAGGGGATCGACGTCGGCCTCGTCGAGCGCGGGGAGACGGCGGCGCGCGCTTCCGCCGCCGGTGAGACAGTCGCTCTGGACGAGGGCGGCGATTTGGCCTCGCTCGACGAGCTGCTGGCGACGCTTCCCGAGGACCGGCGCGGACTCCCGCTGCTGCTCAGCGTCGGGCGCCTGCACCGGGTGAAGGGGATGGCGGCGCTCGCCGAGGCGTGGGCGGCCGATTCGTCGCTCCGCGACCGCGCCAACCTGCTCCTCGTCGGCGGTGACCTCGCCGACCCGAGCCCCGACGAACGCGAGCAGCTCGACCGCATCGCCGCCGTCCCATCCGACGGCCTGCTCCTGGCCGGCCACCGCGCGAACGGGACGGTCGCACGGTGGCTCGGCGCGATCCGACACGGCCGGCCCGGTCTCTCGGCCGCGGGTGGGGCGTACGTCTGCGCGAGCGTGAAGGAGGAGTTCGGCATCGCCCTCCTCGAGGCGCTCTCCGCGGGCCTGGTCGTCGTCGCTCCGGCCACCGGTGGGCCCGCGACCTACGTCGAGGAAGGGGAGACCGGCTTCCTGGTCGACACCGCCGACTCCGCGGCGCTCGCCGCCGGCGCTGCCGCCGCACTCGATCTCGCGGGCGGGCCTCTCGGCGAACGCGCGGCGTCCCGCGGGCACGCGATGGTCGCCGAGCGCTACACGGTGCAGGCGATGGCGCACGCCCTCGCCGGCGTCTACGCGCATGCGACCGCGGACCAGGAGCGTCCCCTCCGCTCACCGCTCGTCCTGGGGGCCTCGTGACCCTGCTGATCATCAGTCCCGATTACGCATCGCACCTGCTGCCGCTGGCGACCCTCGGCACGGCGTGGCAGGAGGCGGGCGAGCGCGTCGTCGTGGCGACGGGCGACGCGACGCGCTCGATCGTGGACAGCTTCGACTTCGAGCACATCGCGCTCCGGCTGGGGCGCGGGTCGAACCCGGGTACCATCCGCGCGGAGGAGCAGGCCCCTGATGAGGGAGCGTCCCTCCGCGGCTTCTTCGACGCCACACGACGCGGGATGGTGCCCACCCTCGCCTACCAGGCGCGGGAGCGGCTCACTGATCTGCTCTGGGACCCGGCCGGAGTCGCCGCGCGGCTGCGGGTGATCCTCGACGAGGTACAGCCCGGAGCGATCGTGGTCGATCACCTCGCCTTTACGGCGCGGGTGGCGCTGCGTGGCCTCCGCGTGCCCTATGGGGACGTCGTGCTCGGTCACCCCAGCGCGCTCACCGTGCCCGGAGAGGTCTACGGATTCCCTCCGGTCTGGCCGGACGCCTTCGTTCCCGACCCGGACGACCTCGGTGCGCTGCGCGCACTCTGCGAGCAGGTGCGCGACTCCTTCACCGGCGAATGGAACGGCGCTCTCGCCGCCCTCGACCCGGGAGCGGCCCCCAGTGCCGACGCCTTCGCGGAGAGCGGCGACGTCCTGCTGCTGAACTACCCGAGCGAGCTCCACGACCCCGCTCGGACCGCTCAGCTGCCGCCGCACGCGTTCCTCGGCTCCGCCGTCCGCGAGGAACCCGAAGACGCGGAGGTCGAGGAGTGGCTCGCGGCGTCCGGGGATCCGATCGTCTACGTGAGCTTCGGCAGTTTCCTCTCGGTGCGTGACGACGTGCTGGCCCGGGTCGTCGAAGCCCTGGCGGGGGTTGAAGTCGGGGGCCGGCCCGTGCGGGTGGCGCTCGCCTCGGGTGCGACGGAGTTCTCGGCCCTCGGATCGGTCCCCGAGGGCTGGCTCGTGCGCGGCTTCCTCCCGCAGGTCGCTGTGCTCCGCCGGGCCGACCTCGCGATCAGTCACGGCGGCAACAACAGCGTCACCGAGGCGATGACCGCCGGCGTGCCGCTCGTGGTACTGCCGTTCTCGACCGACCAGTTCGCGGGGGCCGCCGCGCTCGAGGACGCCGGGTTCGCCGCCGTACTCGACCCGAACGCGGCGACTGTGACGGAGCTCGCCGAGGCTGCTCGGCAGATGCTCGCACTCGACGCTGCCGTCCGCGCTCGACTGGCGGAGCTCGCCGACGGCCTCGCAGGAGAGACGGGGCCGCACCGCGCCCTCTCCGCCCTGAGCGGAGCGACGGTGCAGCGCTAGCCTGGGCCGATGATCGAGCCGACGCCGAGGGGTGCGCCGTTGCGCGCAGAGCAGGACGTCGCCCGGGCCGGCTGGGTGCTGGACGCTCTCGGCACGCTCGGGTGTTTCGACGGGATCGTCCCGCCGCGGTTCGAGGCGGCGGTGCGGATCCTGCATCCTTCCGGCAGGGACCCATGTGTGCGCTCGCGCGAGGTCGCCGAACGCGAGGGGACCGACCTGCATCCGCTGGCGCAGTGGAACCCGCTTGTCGGCGAGCACCTGGGCGAGTGCTCGGCGCCCCGGCTCGGACTTCTTCCGCTCGACGAGCTCACGCTGATCGCCGAGGCCCTCGCCGCGCACACGGCGACTCCGGGGGACTGCCTCGCCGTCCTCTGGGCGAGGTTCGGGACGCTGACCGGCGGGTCGGCGACCGTATTGTCCCGCTCGGGCGGATCGGACTGGTTGCCCGAGTGGAGGAGCGACACCCGCCCGACCGGCTGGGAGCACCCCGAGATTGCCGCCGCGGGGACAGTAGGGCCGCCCGGGCGCGACGGGCCTCTTCTGCCGCTGGACGTATGGGCTCTCGAAGACACTGGCTGGGCGCGCGTCTCGGGCTTCGCGGATGCCTCGGGGCTTTCCACGCGGACTCCGCTCGCCCTCTGGCCGGAGGACCGGGCGTGGTATCTCGCGAGCGAGGTCGACGTCGACTCGACGCTGGTCGGCGGCTCGCGGGCCCTCCTCGACGACCTGCTGCTCCTCTCCCGCACGGGGCGGATCGAGGCGCTCCTCCTGCCGCTCGAGGTGGACCTCACGAGCACTGGTGACGGCGTGAACCTGAGGCTGCGGGGACGGGGTGACTGACGACGACGAGCGCTGGCTGGTGGTGAAGGGCCGGCGGTGGCGGCGAACCGACCCCTCGCTTCCGAAGGATGTGGTCGCGGGGCTGATCTCGCATCTCGGACGGGGCCGCTCAGCAGTGCGCTCGGCGAGGATGCACGACGACGCGGAAGCCGAGGCGCTGGCGCGGAGGCGGGTGGGTCTCGCGAAGCACGGACTCGGTGAGCGTGGACCGATCTGGTGGGACGAGCCCGAGGCCGATCGACTGGCCCGCGCGCGGGAGGCGCTGAGGGCGCTCGAGGAGCTCGACGCTCCGGGGGACTGACTCGACTGCTGCATGTCACGAGCGTGCTCGGTCCGCGGGTGCCGGTGGGCGGGCCCGGGCTGATCGGGGGAGAGTTGGGGGATCCGGCGGCTGTGGAGGAGTGGCGGCTTCGGCGCGGCTGGTGCGATTCGCAGGGGATTTCGACGGCGCCGACCGTTCCATGCGGCGTCGAGGGGTCCGCCCGCTGAAAAACCTGCAGATCGGACGTGTTCCTGCGGATCGGACGTGTTCCTGCAGATCGGACGTGTTCCTGCGGATCGGACGTGTTCCTGCGGACCGCGTGCGATATGCAGGGGATCGTGCGCGTGAAGAAGCAGGAAAGCGGACGGATCGACGATGGTGCGCGGATCCCCTGCGAATCGCACCTTCCCCTGCGAATCGCACGATCCCCTGCGAATCGCACCTCGCCCCGCTCACGTCACGCCGACACCCCTCCACCCCGCGAGCGGACGCGTCACCGGGTCGCGTGCCCCTGCGAGAAGGGCGGAACTCCCTCGAGCAGCGACCCCGCCAGTGAGAGCGCCCCACGCACGCCGGACTCGTCGCCGAGTGCCGGGCGCACGACGCGGATCCGCCCGCCGGCCGTCCCCGTCGCTCCGGGCATGCCCATCAGCCGCTCGACCTCGGCTTCGATCGCGGGGACAAGCCCCGGCGTCTTCGACACCCCTCCGCCCACCACCGCGAGCCGCACGCCCGCGACGTAAGCGAGCGTTGTCACGAGCTGCGCGAGGTAGTAGGAGCTGAAGCGGAGGTTCGCGGCCGCCTGCTCGGCGCGGAGGCGGGAGCCGTCCATGCCCCAGCGGGCCGAGATCGCAGGACCGGCGACCAGGCCTTCGAGGCAGTCTCCGTGGAACGGGCAGGTGCCCGCGAAGCCGTCCTCGGGGTGTCGTCGGGGCAGCAGATGCGCGACCTCTGGCCAGCCGCTGCCGGCGAGGAGCCGCCCGCCCGCGATGACGCCTCCGCCGACTCCGGTGCCGACCGTGAGGTAGACGAAATCGCCGACTCCGACTCCCCAGCGCGCCTCCCCCAGTGCGGCTCCATTGACGTCGGTCACGAGTGCGAGCCGGGCGCCCGACGCTGCCGCGCCGAGGGGGCCGAGCACGTCCGTGCCCTCCCAGCCGAGCTTCGGGGTGGAGGTGAGGTGGCCGTAGGTCGGGGAGGAGGGGTCGATATCGAGCGGACCGAAGGAGGCGACGCCGATTGCGGCGACGGTGCCCGGGACTGCGTGACCGCCGACGAACCCGGCCAGGTCGGCGAGGGTCTCGTCGGGCCCGCGGGTGGGCAACGTCGTCGTCGCGAGGATCCGCTCGGGGTCGGCTGCCGTTGCGACCGCCGCCACGACCTTGGTCCCCCCGGTCTCGATGCCGACGAGGAGGGGACGGTCGGTCGTGTCGGTCATGGAACTCCGGGCTCGTGCGGTACGGCGGGGCCTCAGCAGGCGGTCAGCGATTGCACCTGCGCCGACAGCGTCAGGGGGCTACCGAGCAGGAGGACCTGATCGAGGTCGTGGCTCTGCATCTTCACACGGGTGGTGCGCGGGAGGCAGGTCGGCTCGCTGAGGTAGAGCGCTGCGCCCTGTCGCGCGGCGACAGGGCCGACGGCGAGGGCGTCGGCGAAGCCGGTCGCGGTGGCCAGGTAGACGGTGTCGGTCAGGTCGGAGGGCGGGAAGGCGTCGTTGAGCAGGCGGCTGGTGTCGTGCCGGTCGACGCCCGCGATGCGGGAGACCGTGTCAGCCAGCTTCGCGGCGCGCAGATCGGCTTCGACTCCGGTCGAGATCGACGGTGCACCGCCCAGCAGGCGCGCGGCGACGGGGTCGAGGCGGGCGAGGGAGTCGCGGGTCGCCTGGTCGAGCCGCGAGCGGGCGCCGTCGACGAGCAGTACAGGCTCCTCGCGGCGGCCGGCGATCGGCGCGACAGAGAGGGCGTCCGGGAAGCTGGTCCCCGTGGCGAGGAAGACGTCCGGGTAGCTGCCGGCCGGGAAGGCGTCCTCGACGATCCTGCGCGAGGTGTCGTAGCGGTCCGTTCCCGCGATGCGGTCGGTCCGGATCCCCAGGGCCGCGACCTGCTCGAACACCGCGTCGCTCACGGAGAGGGAGCTGCCGACCACGACGATCCGCTGCGGTGCCAGGCGGCGCAGCTCGGCCGCCACCACGTCGGGCAGGACGTTCGGATCGGTGAGCAGGAGCGCACCGCCCTGCTTGGCCGCGGCGGGACCGGCACTGAGCGCGTCCGGCCAGTTCGCTCCGCTGGCGAGGTAGACGACAGGCGCCGCATCCGTGAACGCGGAGGCGGTCACCGCGACCGCGGTGGCGTAGCGGTCTGTGCCGGCGAGCCGGGCGGTGTCGGAGGCGTAGGCGGACGGGAAGAAGTCGACGTCGCTGCGTCCGCCCGGGGGAACGGAGACGACGGCGCGCTCGTCGAGGCGGGCCAGGCGGGAGAAGTACTGGTCGTCGTAGGCGGGGTAGCCCGGCTCGACGAGGCGCAGGAGGTAGTCACCGGCGGGCAGAGGGAGCTCGCCCGTACTCCAGGCGCGGGCGGCATCGGGGGCTCCCGTGGCCGGGATGGAGGCGAGGCGCGTGTACGTCCCGCCGTCGGCCCACCAGGCCTGCACGGTGAAGGCGGACGAGGAGACGCCCGCGATCGCGTCGGCGCTGATCGACCCGGACAGCGCGGCGGTGCGCGGGAGGGTGATGGTGAGGTCCCCGTCGGGCCCCTGGGTCGTCTTCGCGGAGTCGGCGATCGGAGTGTCGCCGTACCAGGTCGGGTACCAGTCGTCGCTGCCGATCAGGGTCGCGCGGAGGGTGAGGGGCTCGCCGCCCGGGACGGCGACGGAGAAGTCGGGGCCGGTCTCGACCAGTGCCACCTGCGCTCCGGCGGCGTCCTGGACGCGCAACTCGAAGCGCGGATCAGCGGGGGCAGGATGCTCCTCGTCGGCGTCGCGGAGCGCGACGGTGCCGGACAGGACGGCGTCGGCCGCCTCCTTCTGAACAGCGTTGGCGCCGGGGAGGTCGGCGACGGCGGGACCGGCGGCGAGGCCGACGAGCAGGAGAGCGGAGACGCCGATCGCGGCGAGGGAGCGTGCGGGCACGGCGGGCCTTTCGCAGAGTCCGCGGGAGGCCGCGGCGGACACGGTGTCTGAATGCTAGCCGCCGCCCACGGTCCGGCGGGGGGCTGAGTATCGGTGGGAGTAACCCCCATCCGGGGGTCTGACGAGGTTCGTGACCCCGCCGAGGAAGTCCGCACGAGCAGACTCCCCCCGACGGGTGTCCCTTCTACGTGGCGACCGCTGCCGTGGCGGCGGAGGAGCGCGTCGCCGTCGCATAGCCGGTCTTCTTGCCCGTGACGGTCACCGTGATCGTCTTCCCCACCGTGGCGCTGGTCGGCCTGTAGGTGGCGGCCGTCGCCCCGCTCAGGGCGGTTCCGTTCGCCTTCCACTGGTAGGTGAGGGTGACGGGGGAAGGGCCCCAGGTGCCGGGCTTGGCAGTGAGTGTCGAGCCGACCTTGGCGGTGCCGGTGACGCTTGGAGTCGCGGCGGAAAGGGTGCCGGCGACCACCGCGCCCGTGGCGGCGGAAGTCTTCGACGCGCCGGCGTATCCAGACTTCGACCCCGTGACTGCCACGGTGATCGCCTTGCCGATCGTCGCGCTGGTCGGAGTGTACGTTGCGGCCGTCGCTCCGCTCAGGGCGGTCCCGTTTGCCTTCCACTGGTAGGCGAGGGTGACGGGGGAGGGGCCCCAGGTGCCGGGCTTCGCGGTCAGGGTGGAGCCGACCTTCGCGGTGCCGGTGATCGTGGGTGTCGCCGAGGTGAGGGTGCCCGCGGTCACGGCCGCGGTTCCGGAGGAGACCCGCGTCGTCGAGACGTAGCCCGACTGGGAGCCCGCGACGGCGACCGTGATCACGGTGCCTGCGTCGGCCGGGACCGGTCGGTACGTGCGGCCGGTCGCTCCGCTGATCGCGGTGCCGTTCGCGCGCCACTGGTAGGCGAGGGCGACGGGCGACGGCCCCCACGTTCCGGCGTTCGCCGTCAGGGTCGACCCGACCTTCGCAGTGCCGGTGATCGTCGGCGTCGCTGCGGTGAGGGCGGTGCCGCGCAGGGCGACCACGGTCGCTCCGGTCGGGCTCTCGCCTCCTGCGTTGACCGCGGCGACAGTGAGCGTGTAGGTGCCGCTCGCCGCGAGGTTGGTGAAGGTGAAGGAGCGCGTAGAGCCCGCGACCACGGTGGACCAGGGGCCGGACCCTGCGTTGTCGACGCCGTTGCGTGAGACGCGGTAGCCGGTGATCCCCGGATTTCCGGCCGAGACGGGCGGCGCCCAAGCGATCGTGGCGGTTCGCGCCGTGTCGTTCGTTGAACCAGTCACCCCTGTGGGCACGGATGGCGCGGAGTAAGGGTTCGCGACCTCGGTCGCGGTGGCGGGCAGGCTGCTGCCGACCGCGTTGATCGCCTGGACGGCGAAGGTGTAGGAGGTGTTTGGTCGGAGATTCGTGAAGGTCTGTGAGCGGCGATCGGCTGCAACGACGGTCGACCAGGGGCCGCTGCCGGACGCGTCGGTGCCGGTGCGAGCTACTCGGTAGCCAGTGATGTCGGTGCCGCCGACGGAGTAAGGCTCGTCCCACTCGATGGTGATGGATGTGCCGGTGGAAGACACGCGGAGGCTGTCGGGTGCGTTCGGTGCCGAGACATTGGCTCCGAAAGTGGCGCACGACGCGGGGGAGTCGGCATAGGTGCCGTGTTCCGCGTCGTAAGACCATTCGACCTCAGAAGAGGCCCAGATGCACAAGCTGTAGCGGCCCGAGGACGCAACTTCGAAGGTGAACGAGTTGTCCGCTGGCGAGAGGTAGCCGTCGAAGTCGTCGTAGGGATGGTAATCGTAAGGAGACGAGAGGTCGTCGAGAATGTAGTGATACCCGTCGAAGTTGCAGGCCTCGCCGTTCGCCGATGGTCGCTGCCACCGCGCAGTAGCAAGCGCAGTCCCCGGATCCACGGCGACGGTCAGACCGGTCGGTGCGGGAACGTCCCAGAAGTGGGTGAAAGATCCCTCTGCCGAGGTACTCTGAGAGGCCGAGGGCGCTAGCGGCGTCCCTTCGCTTCCACCAGTGAAGGGCGCCCGCATGTCGGTGACGCTCACAACCTGGAAAAAGTAGGGATCGGGGGAACGTTTCACATCCACCGTGACAGTCGCCTGACCGGTGACCTCGAGAAGGCTGACCGAATACGGGTGTCCGTAGTCCTCCTGGTTCCAGTAGTTCGAATGGATGCCATACACGTGGATCCGGTAACCAGCTGGCGCTGAAGTCGGCGCCGTCCACGAAATTGTGACGGCATCCGTGCAGTTGTTGTCGGCCGCGACCACATTCGTCGGCGCGGCCGGCGACCCCGCGGCCTGAGCCGGAGTGGCGACGAAGAAGGAGAGGAGGAGAGCGAGCAGGAGCCAGACGCTGAGGGTCTTCGTGCGCATGAGTGTGCATCCAGCTTCGTCGCGGGGAGAAGGCCGACGATCGTCGGGCTGCAAGGATCGTCCCACCGGCTGGCGGACGTCCGTAGTCCCCCTTTTTTGGGTTCCGATCGCCCTCCGCCGCGCGCGCGTCGCTGGGGGAACCTCGAACCGTCGAGGGAGCCCCCTCCAGCTGGTTCCCTCGACGGGCCGGGGTTCCCTCGATGGGCGGGGCGCTGCGTGAGAGGGGGTGTGGACGCATGATGTGTGCGTGCCACGGCGGAGAGTGAGGGATTGCGGCGTGTCACACTGGGCGGGAGCGTGCTCGCACCCCGCCGGGGCACGGAGCCACTGGACCCGGTCCGCTCATCCGCATCCTTTCGCAGGAGGACTCGAATGACCGATACCGCCGTGCTCCCCGAGGCACCCGCCCGAACCTCCGTCGCGAAGACGATCCTGATGTGCCGCCCCGAGCACTTCACCGTCGTCTACCGCATCAATCCGTGGATGGACCCGCAGGTGCCCACCGACACCTCCCTCGCCGTCCGGCAGTGGCAGACCCTCTACGACACCTACGTCGACCTCGGTTTCGCGATCGAGCTGATCGAGCCCGAGGCGGGCCTGCCGGACATGGTCTACGCCGCCAACGGTGGCTTCGTGATCGACGGCATCGCCTACGGTGCCTCCTTCACTTTCCCGGAGCGCCAGCCCGAGGGCCCGGCCTATATGGACTGGTTCCGTTCGGCCGGCTTCGACGTCCGCGTTCCGGAGGAGGTCAACGAGGGGGAGGGCGACTTCCTCCTCGTCGGAGAGCGGATCCTCGCGGGCACCGGCTTCCGCTCCGCCTCCGACTCGCACGCCGAGGTCGGCCGCGTGTTCGGTCGCGAGGTCGTCACGCTGGAGCTGGTGAATCCGTCGTTCTACCACCTCGATACCGCGATCGCCGTGCTCGATGACGCGACCATCGCCTACCTCCCGAGCGCGTTCAGCGAGGAGGGCAATCGCACCCTCCGCGAGCTCTACCCCGACGCGATCCTCGTCTCGGAGGAGGACGCCTCCGTCCTCGGCCTCAACTCCTTCTCGGACGGCCTGAACGTGGTGATCGCCGCCCGCGCGACGGGCTTCGAGCGCCAGCTGCGCGAGCGCGGGTACAACCCGATCGGCGTCGACCTGTCCGAGCTGCTGCTCGGTGGCGGCGGCGTGAAGTGCTGCACGCTCGAACTGCGCCGCTGACCCCCGGCCGGTGCCGCCCCTGCGCAGCGCCGGCCCACCCTCCACTGACTCCTGGAGAGTCGATCGTCCCCTCAGGAGGAACGACATGAGCATCACCGACACCACCACTGCACGCTCCGCCGCCCTCATCGCCGCGGAGGAGGAGCACGCCGCCCATAACTACCACCCGCTGCCCGTCGTCGCGGCCACCGGCGAGGGCGCCTGGATCATCGACGTCGAGGGCCGCCGCTACCTCGACTGCCTCGCCGCCTACTCCGCCGTGAACTTCGGCCACTCGCACCCGGTGCTCCTGGAGGCGGCCCGCGAGCAGCTCGGCCGCATCACCCTCACCAGCCGCGCATTCCACAACGACCGCCTCGGCCCGTTCGTCGCGGCGCTCGCCGCGCTCGCCGGCAAGGACATGGTCCTGCCGATGAACACGGGCGCGGAGGCGGTGGAGTCGGGCATCAAGGTCGCCCGCGCCTGGGGGTACCGGGTCAAGGGCGTTGCGCCGGGGCGGGCGAACATCGTCGTCGCGGCAGGCAACTTCCACGGCCGCACCACCACCATCATTTCGTTCAGCGACGACGCGGAGGCGCGCGACGGCTTCGCTCCGTTCACGCCCGGGTTTCGCACGGTCCCATTCGGGGATGCCTCAGCCCTCGAGGCCGCGATCGACGAGGACACCGTGGCCGTGCTGATCGAGCCGATCCAGGGTGAGGCGGGCATCGTCGTACCGCCCGCCGACTACCTGCCGGCTGTGCGCGAGATCACCTCGCGGCGGAATGTCCTCTTCATCGCGGACGAGATCCAGTCCGGCCTCGGCCGCACCGGCGCGACCTTCGCCTGCGACCTGGTTGGAGTCATCCCGGACGTCTACCTGCTCGGCAAGGCTCTCGGCGGCGGCATCGTCCCGGTGTCCGCCGTGGTGGCGAATGCCGACGTGCTCGGCGTCCTACAGCCCGGCCAGCACGGTTCGACCTTCGGCGGGAACCCGCTCGCCGCCGCCGTCGGCCTCGCGGTCGTCGAGATGCTCGCGACCGGCCACTACCAGGCCCTCGCCCGCGAGCGCGGCGCCCAGCTGCACGCGCGCCTCCAGGCGCTCATCGGTCGAGGAGTGGTCGCCGTCCGCGGCGCCGGACTGTGGGCCGGCATCGACATCGACCCGCAGCTCGCCACGGGCCGCGCCGTCTGCGAGGCCCTGATGGCCCGCGGAGTGCTGGCCAAGGACACGCACGGCTCGACGATCCGGCTGGCGCCGCCGCTGGTGGTCACCGCCGCTGAGATCGACCTCGCCGTCGACGAGCTGGAGGCCGTGCTCGCGTCGCTGCGCTGAGCCGGCCCTGCTCCGCGAGATGCCACTTGGGTACGCCTCTACCGGCGTGTCGCCCACTCAAGTGGCATCTCGCGGAGGTGGGGTCAGCGGGTGGCGCCGGCGACGGCGGACTCGGGGAGGGTGCTCATGGGGAGGGTGTACTCGCCCTTCAGCGCCGAGGTCCACACGGTGGCGGGGGCGACGGCGGCGAAGTTCGAGTTGAGCAGCGCCATCAGCGTGGTGTGCAGGGAGTGGGCGTCGACCGAGCCGGCATCGTTCGAGAGAGCGACGGCACCGGTGGCGTCAGAGAGGACCTCCGCTCGGAGCCCGTGCGTCTGGGCTTCGGCGGCCGAGGCGAGGATGCAGTTGTTGGTCATGTAGCCGACGAGGGTGATCGTGTCGACGTCGTGCTCGCGCAGCCAGTCGAGCAGGTCGGTCCCCGCGAAGACGCTGCCGAACTGCTTCGTCACGCTCTTCCAGGTGTCGGAGCGGCGCCGCTCGATCTCCGGGTGCAGCGCGAAGGACGGGCCGGCCGGGTCGAAAATCGGTGCTCCCTCGCCTGCGCTGTGCTGGACGACGGCGATCGGGAGGCCCGCTGCGGCGGCGGAGTCGAGGGCGGCGGCGATCCGCGGCAGCGACTGCGCGTGCGGCGGGTACTGGATTTCGAGCGGACCGCTGAAGTACTCCAGCTGCACGTCGACGAGGATCAGTGCGCGGTGCGGTGTGGTCATGAGGTGCTCCTCTCGGTGGCGGACGTCCCCGATCCTTGCGCCCGGGGCTGGGAGCGGCGGTCAGCCACCCGGCCCGCGACTCGGTCATGCGCGCGATCACTCCTCCGCTCGCGCCTCCTCCGGACGGCGCCCGGACTGCTCAGCGCCAGCCGCCATCTCGGGCGCGACCACCACAACGGCCGAGCCGTCCGATCTCGGGTCGCTGGCGGCGTCCCACCCTTGCTCCGTTGCCACGATCACGTTGCTGTGCCCAAGAAGCTCGTCGCGGGGCGGGACGACACGGAGCGGGAAACCTGCATCGGCGAGAGCATCACGGGCGGCGCGCGGAACGTCCGCTTCGATCGTTACGGTCTCCTCCACGTCGCCATCGTCCTGAATGCCGACGACCCACCGCGGTGCAGAAGTCGCTTCGAGTGCGGAGGATCCGGCGACAAGGCGCAGAAGAAGGTGCGTATGGATCTGAGCCTGCGCCTGACCGCCCATCGTCGCACCGGCGTAGGCGAGAGCGCCGCTTCGCTCGACCAGCACGGGCATCAGCGTGTGCGGTGGTCGGCGCGAGGGGGCGTAGGCGGCGGGATGTCGCGGGTCCAGGGAGAACGAGGTGCCGCGGTTATGGAACAGGATCCCCGTCTCCGGCTCGAGGACGCACGCGCCGAACGCCCAGAACACCGACTGGACGAGGGAAACCGCCCACCCGTCGTCGTCGACCGCGACCAGTCCGACGGTGTCGCCCGTCGCCGGCGCGATCGCGGTCGCGGGCAGGGACGCCGGCTCCGGCATCGCGATCAGCGCGTCGGCGTCGTGATGGGCCGTGTCAGGGTCGGAGAGCCATCGGCGGCGGACGCTGTTGCTCGCATAGAAGGTCCGCGCGAGCAGACCCGCATCCGCGCCGAGCGGGTCGGGCCAGGCTGCGGACGCGGCGGTCACCGCGTTGCGCAGGAAGGCGAAGCCCTGCGAATTGGGGCGGCCCGTGTGCAGGTCGAGGCCGAAGACGCGTCGTGTGAGCGCTCCGGAGACCGTCGGGCGGTACTCGGCGGCGTCGTCCTCGGTCAGCGCCGAGCCGAGCGCACGCAGTCCGGCGATCCAGCGCGCGGCGAGGGGGCCGCGGTAGAAAGCCGAGGTGCCCTGCTCCTGCAGGGTCTCGAGCGTGCGGGCGAGCTGCGGCTGGCGCAGAGTGTCGCCTTCGACGAGGCCCCGGCCGTCAGGGAGGAAGAGGGCGGCGCAACCGGGGTCGGCCGCCAGAGCATCGCGGTCCACGCGGATCGCCGCACCGACCGAGCGGGAGACGGGAGCGGACTCCGCCCAGGTCCGTGCGGGCTCGAGCAGCTCGCCCAGGGGGAGTCGCGCGCCCGCGTCGTGCAGCACGCCCCAACCGGCGACGCCGCCGGGCAGGGTGACCGTGTCGATGCCGCGGGAGGGGAGCTGGTTCTCGTAGCGCGCGCGCATCGTGTCGAGACTGCTTCCGCGCGCGGAGGTCCCCGTTGCGTTGATGAAACGGATGCGGCCGTCGGGGCTGCGGACGAGGGCGACGAGGTCGCCGCCGAGCGCGACGTTGTTCGGATACACGACGCACAGCGCCGCCGCGGCGGCAATGGCCGCGTCGACCGCGGAACCGCCGGCGCGTAGTGCGCGCTCGCCGGCGGAGGTCGCCAGGTAGTGCGACGTCGATACGGCCCCGCTCATGCTTCGTCCGTCGAGACGGCCGGGCGCTCGGCTGAGGCGAGCAGGATCTGCTCGAACACGGTTCGGACGTGCTGACGCGCGGCTTCCTCCGCGAGTGCACTGTCCTTCTGAGCGATGGCCTCGTAGATCCGGCGATGTCCGTCGTTCGAGGTGCGCAGCCGCGCGACCGACTGCAGGGTGCTGCGCCGGCTGGGCGCGATCCGGGTCGAGATGAGGTCGGTCAGCTGAGCCATGAGCGGGTTGTGGGTGTAGACCGAAATCGTCTGGTGGAACAGTCGATCCAGTTCGGAATACCGGGCCAGGTCGGTCTCGGCCTCCATCTCGTGGATGAGGGTCTTCAGTTGCTCGCTGTCGCGAGGGGAGACGCGCTCGGCGGCGAGAGCGGCGATGGGCGGTTCGATGAGGGTGCGCAGTTCCATGATCTCGGTGAGTTCCGTGCCCTGTCTCGTCGTCGTCATCATCGCAGCGAGGGAGTGCGCAGCCGTTCCCGACCGCGAGGAGGGGGCACGGACCGTGGTGCCGCGCCCCGGCTTGCGGTCGATCAACCCGCGCTGCTCCAGCTCGTGCAGGGCCTGTCGCACCGAGACGCGCGACACTCCGAGCTGCTGAGCGAGGGCCTGCTCGGTGGGGAGGCGCTCACCTGGCTTCAGCGAGCCCTCGAGGATCGTCCGCTCGATGTCGAGGGAGAGCTGGTCCGGGAGGGAGAGGGTGGGTGAGCGTCGGAGCGCAGACCATTCCATGAGATCCCCTTCCGTGATGTGTGAGTCCACATTGACGGTTGGTCCTACCGACTGTCAAACTCCGTCTAGGACGATCGTTCAACTGATGCACCACGAGAGGAAGCGACATGATGCGCACTCGACTCGCCGCGCTGTCCGGTATGGGAGCACTTGCTCTGCTGCTCGCCGGCTGCGCCACGTCAGCCGGTGGCTCCGACGCAGAGAGCGGAGGAGGTGACGCGCTCGGGTTGATCGAGCCCGGCACTCTCACCGTGTGCGTCAACCTCGAATCCCCGCCGAACGTGTACGCCGAGGCCGACGGCACGCCGGTCGGCGTCGAGGTGGACCTCGCGAAGGATATGGCCAAGCAGATGGACCTCGACATCGCGTTCAGCGAGTTGTCGTTCGCGGGACTCATCCCGGCCCTGCAGGCGCAGCAGTGCGACACGATCATCTCGTCGCTCTACATCAAACCCGAGCGCGAGGAGATCGCGAGCTTCGTCCCCTACCTCCTTTCCGGCTCCGGCATCGTCGTGGCGAAGGACAACCCCGCGGGCATCGACGGATACGACGACTCCCTCTGCGGCACCAAGGCGATCGGCATCAACGGCGCGACCGGCGCCGGCCTGCTCGACGAGCAGGCCGCGGCGTGCACCGCCGCCGGCAAGCCCGGCATCGACGTGACACTGACGGACAAGGCGGCGGACGCGCTCCAGCAGGTCATCGCGGGGCAGCAGGACGTCTACCTCGACACCGCCGAGGGCGCCGCGTACTTCGCGAAGCAGTCGGAGGGCCGGCTGATCCCTGTCGGTAAGACCGTGGGCGAGATCACGATCGGCGCCGCATCGCTGAAGTCGAACACGGCCCTGCACGACGCGCTCGCAGCGTCCTTCGCCGCACTTCAGGAGGACGGCACCTACAAAGGCATCCTCGACACGTGGGGCTTCGACGCTCTCGATATCGCGAACGCTTCGTCCTGATCACCTCAGGAGGCGCTGTCCGGCAGCGCCTCCTCCCGGCAAGGAGACATGATGACCTTCGACTGGTCCTATTTCTGGGAGAGCCTGCTCACTCCCAGTCCGCGGTTCCTCAGCGGACTCGCGCTCACCATCCTGATCTCCGTGACGGCGATGGTCCTCGCTCTGATGGTGGGACTGGGGATCGCGCTGCTCGGTCGCAGCCGCATCCTCCCGTTCAGGCTCTTCGCGAGCTTCTATGTGTGGATCATCCGCGGGACGCCCCTGCTCGTCCAGCTGGTCATCCTCTACACCGGCTTCGCTGCGATCGGGCTGTTCCGATTCGAGGATCAGGACCTCGCCGGAGTCCTGGTGAAGGGCGCCGTCCAGGCCGCGGTCGTCGGCCTGATGCTCAACGAGAGCGCCTACATCTCCGAGATCGTCCGCTCCGGACTGGAGTCGGTGGATCGCGGACAGACCGAGGCGGCGCTCTCGCTGGGGATGACCCCCGGTGCCGCCATGCGCCGGATCATCGTGCCGCAGGCGATCCGGATCATGGTGCCGCCGCTCGGGAACTCCTTCAATGGGCTGATGAAGCAGACCTCCGTCCTCTCTGTCATCGGCGTTGCGGAGATGTTCCAGGCCGGCGCGACCATGAGCGCGGCGACCTTCAAGGTCTTCGAGATCTACCTGGTCGTCGCCCTCTACTACCTGGCGCTCACCACGGTCTGGACAGCAGTCCAGACCTGGATCGAGAACGTGCTGAACGCCCGCGCGGGCCTCCCGCCCGCGGAATCGCTCTGGAAGCGCCTGTTCGGCCTGCGCACCCGCCGCCGGACGATCGCACCGCAGCCCGTACCCGTCGAAGCCGCGTGAGGGCCCCATGAGCACTGCATACACCACCCCTGTCCGGACGATCTCGGCTGGACCGCTCGTCCGCGCCGAGAAGATCGTCAAGTCCTTCGGCGACAAGCGCATCCTGAACGAGGTCGATCTGGCGGTCGAGGCTGGCGAGGTCGTCGTCCTCGTCGGGCCGTCGGGCGCGGGCAAGACGACGTTCCTGCGCACCCTCAACCGGCTGGAACCCATCGACTCGGGCGAGATCTTCGTCAACGGGGAGCGATTGGGCTGCCGCGAGAGCGCGAACGGGCGCCTCGTCGAGCTCTCGGCCCGCGAGCTGGCCCGGCAGCGCGCCGACATCGGCTTCGTCTTCCAGCACTTCAACCTCTTCCCGCATATGAGCGTGCTGGAGAACATCTGGAGCGCCCCCGTCAGCGTCAAGCGCGAGACCAAGGCCGTCGCCGTCGCTCACGCGAAGGAACTGCTCGCCCGCGTCGGCCTCGCGGACAAGGCCGACGTGCGACCTCGATCGCTCTCCGGCGGGCAGCAGCAGCGCGTGGCGATCGCCCGGGCTCTCGCGATGCGACCGGCCCTGCTCCTCTTCGACGAGCCGACGAGCGCGCTTGACCCGGAGATGGTGGGCGAGGTGCTCGCCGTCATGAAGGACCTCGCGGTCGCGGGGATGACGATGATCATCGTCAGCCACGAGATGGGCTTCGCTCGCGAGGTGGCGGATCGGGTGATCGTGATGGACGCGGGCAGCATCATCGAGTCTGGACCCCCGTCGCAGGTGTTCACCGCCCCTCAGAACGAGCGCACCCGCCAGTTCCTCTCGAAGGTGCTGTGATCCCGGTGGGCGCCTCGGGCACCTGCGAGCAGCTGTACTGCCTGACCCTGGCCTGGGACGAGATCCCGGAGTGGATCTCGATCGCGGGAGGGTCCGACGAGATCCTCCTCGAGCCCGTCTGCGCCGTCCTCATCAAGAGCTCGATCGGCTGGGTCCTGCTCGACACCGGGACCGACGCGCGCCGGTTCCGCGGCCCGGACGCGGATCGCGAGCTGTATGCGCCAGGAGGGCTGCCCGTCTTCCCCACCGACGGCGACCCGCTCCTGGACGCCCTTGCCGCGCATGGCCTGACGCCCGCCGACATCGTCCTCGCGGCCGTCTCGCACCTCCACTTCGACCACTCCGGAGGGCTCCGGCATCTGGCCGGAGCGGGCGTCGAGGTCTGCGTCCAGCGCCGCGAGCTCGAGTTCGCGATGACGGCGGCGGGCCGCGAGGATGCCTACCTGCGGGACGACTACGACCTCGGCGGCCTGACCTGGCGGGTGCTCGACGGAGACGCGGTCCTCGCCCCCGGCATCGAGGCGGTCTCCACTCCCGGCCACACCCCGGGGCACATGTCCTACCGGGTGCGGATGGCGCAGACGGGCACGTGGCTGTTCGCTATGGACGCCATCGATCTCCAGGCCGGCATCGATCTCGACCGCGTCGTCGGAACGCACGCGCTCCCGGAGGACGCGCCTCTCGTGCGCACCTCGCACGACCGGTTGACGGCGCTGGCCGCGGCGGAGGACGCGAGGCTGATCGCCGGGCACTGCCCGGTCAGCTGGCCCACCGTCGACGGAGCCGAGGGCCACCGCTGACGCCCGGCTCGCGGTGGACGCTGAGGGCCGGAGTCGGCGAGGTGGCGCTCGCGCTCCCGGAGGGCGACGGCGCGCTTGAGACAATCGGAGGGGGCTTCGCGGGGAGGATCCGCAGCGCCCGGAAGGAGATCTGATGGCTGCAGGAGTGATCGCCCCACCGAGCCGGAAGGGCGCGGAACGGAAGGAGAAGATCCTCGAGACCGCACTGCGCATCATCGGGCGGGACGGCCTGGCGGCCCTCTCCATGCGGACCCTCGCCGCGGAGGCCGAGCTTCCCCTCGGCGCGGTGAGCTACTACTTCGGCAACAAGCAGCAATTGATCGAGGAGACGTTCGACCTGCACGCGCAGCGCGAGCTGCGCCGGGTCATCCGCACGATCTCCTCCATCGGAGCGGCCGGTTCCGCGGCAGACCTCGCGCGGGTGCTCTCCGACTTCCTCATCGAGGGTCTCGAGAACCCCGACAATGCGATCGTCGCCGAGTACGAGTTCCTCATCGAGGCCACGCGGCGTGCTGAGCTCGCCCGCGCGTCGAGCGCCTGGAAGCAGTCGCTCCACGCTCAGCTGGCCGACGTGCTGCACTCACGCGGCGCTCTCACTCCGGAGGAGGACGCCGGACTCGTCATGGCGGTGCTCGCCGGTCTCGAGATCGACAACCTCACCCGGGGAGAACTGGCCAAGGCACAGGCCACCGACATCCGGCGTTCACTGAACCGGTTGTTCGACGTGATGGACCAGTCGTGGAGCTGAGCGAGCAGTCGACGGACGCGAGGTGAGCGAGCACTCCCCGGGGATCAGCTGCTGGGGATGAGGGTGTACTTCGTCGACAGGTACTCGTGGATGCCCTCCGCGCCGCCTTCGCGGCCGATGCCGGACTGCTTGACGCCGCCGAACGGGGCGGCCGCGTTGGAGAGCACGCCCACGTTCAGGCCCATCATCCCGGTGTCGAGAGCGTCGATCATGCGATCGCCCCGGGCGAGCGACTCGGTGAAGACGTAGGAGACGAGGCCGTACTGCGTGTCGTTCGCGAGGCTCACGGCCTCGGCCTCGTCATCGAACTCCACCATCGAGACGACGGGCCCGAAGATCTCCTCGCGGAGGATGTCGCTGCCGGACGGCACTCCGGTCACGATGGTGGGCTCGTAGAAGCTCCCCGCGCCCTCCAGAGCGCGGCCGCCCGTGACGAGGGTGGCGCCACGGGTGAGGGCGTCCTGGACGAGCGCGTCGGCCTTCCGCACCGCTTCGTCGTTGATCAGGGGCCCGATGGCGACTCCCTCCTCGGTGCCCCGGCCGACGCGCATGCTCGACACCGCGTCGGCGAGTCGCGCGGCGAACTCGCCGGCGATCGAGCTGTGGACGATGAAGCGGTTCGCGGCCGTGCAGGCCTGGCCGGTGTTGCGGAACTTGGCCGCGAGGGCGCCGGTCACGGCCTTGTCCAGGTCGGCGTCCTCGAACACCACGAAGGGGGCGTTGCCACCGAGCTCCATCGAGGTGCGCAGCACGTTCTCGGACGCCTGCGTGATCAGCGCGCGACCGACCGGCGTGGACCCGGTGAAGGAGAGCTTGCGCAGGCGGGGATCGGCGATAATCGGCTCCGACACGGCTGCCGAGGTGGACGTCGTGATGACGTTGAGCACCCCGGCGGGCAGGCCCGCCTCCTGGAGGAGGGCGGCCAGGAGCAGGGTCGTCAGAGGAGTGAGCTCCGCCGGCTTCACGACGACGGTGCACCCGGCGGCGAGCGCCGGCGCAATCTTCCGCGTGGCCATCGCGAGGGGGAAGTTCCACGGGGTGATGAGGTAGGACGGGCCGACGGGTCGCTGCGAGACCACCATGCGCCCGGTGCCCTCGGGGTTGTCGCCGAACCGGCCGGAGATGCGTACGGCCTCCTCGCTGAACCAGCGGAGGAACTCGCCGCCGTAGGTGACCTCGCCCTGTGCCTCGGCGAGGGGCTTCCCCATCTCGAGTGTCATCAGGAGAGCCACGGCGTCGCGGCGCTGCTGCAGCAGATCGAAGGTGCGCCGCAGGATCTCACCGCGCGCCCGAGGCGCCGTTCTCGCCCAGGATTCCTGGGCGGCGACGGCGGCGTCGAGGGCCCGGAGCCCGTCGGCCGGGCTCGCGTCCGCGATCGTGGCGAGGCGGGCCCCGGTGGCCGGGTCGGCGACGTGGAGCGTTCTCGATCCGGACGCATCCACCCACTCCCCGCCGATGAAGAGGCGGGCGGGGACACTGTCGAGGAGCTCGCGCTCCGTCAGGGCTGTCATCGTGGTGATCTTCCTCGAGGTCGGTCGGTGCTGGCGAGTCGGGCAGGGCGGTCGGTCGCGGGGCCGCGGCAGGACAGGAGGTGCAGGGCCCAGGGGTAGAGGCCGCGGAGGCGGTGGGCGTCGGTGACGCGCTTGACGGCCAGAGCAGTGGCCGCCGCCCGCAGGGTCAGGTCGTGGAGAGCGGCGAACGCAGTGACGTCGTTCCATCCGGACCGCATGCGTTCCGCGAGACGGCTCTCCACCTCGTCGAGGCTCCACTGGTAGGCCTGGTTCGACTGCACCCATTCGAAGTACGAGACGATCACTCCGCCGGCGTTGGCGAGGATGTCGGGGACGACGAGCACCCCCGCGGAGGCGAGGATGCGGTCGGCATCGCGGGTGGTGGGGCCGTTGGCGCCTTCGACCACGATGCGGGCTCGCACTCGGGAGGCGTTCTCGGCGTGGAGGACCCCCTCCACCGCGGCGGGAACGAGCAGATCGACGTCCAGCTCGAGCAGGTCGAGGCTCTCGAGCGCCTCGGCACCGGGGAATCCGACGACGCTGCCGGTGGCGTCGACATGGCGGCCGAGCGCCTCGACGTCGATCCCGGCCGGGGCGTGCACCGCGCCGTACTGGTCGGAGACACCGACGACGGCGACTCCGGCCTGGTGCAGGAACCGGGAGGCGTCGCGGCCGACCTTGCCGAACCCCTGGACCGCGGCCGTAGAGGAGGAGACGTCGATCCCGGCGGTGTCCAGAGCCGCGAGGGCGACGTGCACGACCCCGCGGGAGGTGGCGCTCGCGCGGCCGAGCGAGCCGCCGAGGCTGAGGGGCTTGCCCGTGACAACGCCGGGGACGGTGTGGCCCTGGCTGACGGAGTAGGTGTCCATCATCCACGCCATCACCCGCTCATCGGTGCCGATGTCCGGGGCCGGGATGTCGTGCTGGGGGCCGATGATCGGCAGGATCTCGGTCGTGTACCGCCGGGTCACCCGCTCCAGCTCGGCGCTGGAGTAGCGGCGCGGGTCGATCGCGATCCCACCCTTGGCGCCGCCGTAGGGCACGTCGAGCAGGGCGCACTTCCAGGTCATCCACATGGCGAGCGCGCGCACCTCGTCGACGTCGACGGAGGCGCTGTAGCGCAGTCCCCCCTTGGCGGGGCCGCGGGAGATGTTGTGCTGGATCCGGTAGCCGGTCAGCACCTCCATGGTGCCGTCGTCGCGTCGGAGCGGGATGCTGACGGTGAGCTCGCGCCGGCTCGCGGCGAGCATGGCGTGGGTGCCGTCGTCGTAGCCGTGGAAGGCGACCGCCTCCGCGAGCTGAGCGCGGGCGTCGGCCAGAGCCTGGTGGCCGGCACCGCGCGCCCCCGGAAAGGGTGCCGTCTCGCGGGTGCGGGTCGCGGCTGCCGCGACCTGCTGCGGTGACGCCGTCATCAGCCGGCCGCCAGGGCATCGCGCAGGACGTCGAGTCCGTCGTGCGCCAGCTCGTCGGAGATCGCGAGCGGAGGAAGGAAGCGGATGACGTTGCCGTAGGTGCCGCAGGTCAGGAGCACGAGGCCGTGGGCGTGCGCAGCCGCAGCGACGCGACCGGTGAGCGCGGCGTCCGGGTCGCCGGTGACAGGGTCGACCAGCTCGATCGCGAGCATGGCACCTCGGCCGCGGATATCGCCGATGCGGGCGTCCGTGCGGCGCATCTCCTCCAGCCGCCCGCGGAACAGGACCTCGATCTCGCGCGCCCGCTCGATGAGGTTCTCGCGCTCGTAGGTCTCGATCGTGGCGAGTGCCGCGGCGCAGGCGAGGGGATTGCCGGCGTAGGTGCCGCCGAGCCCGCCGATGTGAGCCGAGTCCATGATGTCCGCCCGGCCGGTGACGGCGGAGAGGGGAAGGCCGCCGGCGATGCCCTTGGCCGTGACGATGAGGTCGGGGTCGATGCCCTCGTGCTCGCTGGCGAACAGGGCCCCCGTGCGGGCGAAGCCGGTCTGCACCTCGTCGGCGATGAACACGATGTCGTGGGCGCGGGCCCAGTCGAGCAGGGCCGGGAGGAACCCGGGGGCCGGGACGATGAAACCGCCCTCGCCCTGGATGGGCTCGATGATGAGCGCGGCGACGTTCGCGGCGCCGATCTGCTTCTCGATCATCGTGACGGCGCGCGCGGCGGCCGCGGCACCGGACTCCCCGCCGTCGCGGAAGGGGTAGGACAGGGGGGCCCGGTACACCTCGGGCGCGAACGGGCCGAAGCCGGACTTGTAGGGCATGGCCTTCGCCGTGAGCGCCATCGTGAGGTTCGTGCGGCCGTGGTAGGCGTGATCGAACGCCACGACGGCCTGCCGGCCGGTGTGGTGGCGCGCGATCTTGACGGCGTTCTCCACCGCTTCGGCGCCGGAGTTGAACAGGGCGGTGCGCTTCTCGAAATCCCCCGGGGTGAGGGCGTTGAGCTTCTCCGCGACCTCGACGTAGCCCTCGTAGCCGGTGACGGTGAAGCAGGTGTGGGTGAAAGCGGCGACCTGCCGCTGCACCGCCTCGACGACCGCGGGAGCCGAGTTGCCGACGCCGGTGACCGCGATGCCGGAGCCGAAGTCGATCAGGGTGTTCCCGTCGACGTCGCGGATGACACCGCCGCCCGCCGCCTCGACGTAGATCGGGAGCGTGACGCCCACGCCCGCGGCGACGGCGGCCGTCTTACGGGCGTGGAGCTCGCGGGAGCGCGGGCCGGGGATCTCCGTGAGGAGTTCGCGCTTCTGGATGAGCGTCGGGCCGCCGACGGTGGTGTCGGCTACGGGCAGTGCGGTCATCCCACGTCCTCCTGATCGATCGAGTGCCCCTCACGCTAGGCCGATCGGCCCGGACGACCTCGTGCCTGAACGGCAGAGACACCGCCTACGAATGCCTTCCCGGCAGACCGTTTCCGAAGGATGTGCGTTTAGCTGATCCCATGACAGTGACCGTCCGCGACCTCGTGGCGCACGAGCCTCTCGGGCTCACGCTGCTGACGACGGGATTCGACGGACTCGAGATCGGCTGGTCCCACTCCTCGGACCTCGCCGACCCCAGCCCGTTCCTGGAACCAGGGCAGCTGCTGCTCACGACCGGGCGCCAGTTCGCGACATTCACCGATCGCTCCTCGTTCGACGCGTACGTCCGCAGGCTGGACCGCGCCGGAGCTGTGGCGATCGGATTCGGCACCGAGGTCGTCGAAGCAGGGACGCCGCGTCTCCTCGTCGATGCGTGCGAAGTCGCAGCCCTCGCACTGATCGAAGTGCCGTACGCGACTCCGTTCATCGCGGTCAGCCGCTTCATCGCCGATCGCCACGCCGCTGAGTCGAGGCGACGGATTGAGTGGGTGCTGCAGGCGCAGGAGGCCGTTTCGAAGGCCGTTCTGAGCTCCGGCGGACTCCGCGCGGCGGTGGCCACGGCGGCGCAGGCGCTGCAGGGCGATGTCGCGGTGCTCGACTCCGAGGGTCTGGTCGTGCACGGTGCCGCGCCGCAGTCGCTCCGCGATCGGGCGCGGGCCCTGGTGAAGCTCGGCACCCGGGCTCGAGACGAAGGGCGCGACGATTCGGGTCACTGGGTCGTCAACACGCTCGGCCGCACGGGGGCGCTGGTCGGAGCGACCGTCATCTACCGGCCCGGCGCTCAGGGCTCCGCGGACAGGTCCGTCGAGACGCTGCTGACTGCCCTGACGGAGCTCTCGCTCGAGCACGCCGAGGATCAGCGCCTGGGCTTTCGCTCCATCGCCCCTCACCTGCTCCGACTGCTGCTGGACGGGCGGATCGACTCCGTCGGGGAGGCGCTCGGTCACTACTCGATCGAGCTGCCGAGCCCTCCGTTGGTCGTCGTCGCCCTCCCCCTCGACGGCGTCCCCTCCGCGCTGAGGGACTCGCTGGAGCGGATGTCCGTCTCGCCCGGCGTCCGCCTGTTCGCGGTCCAATCCGACGACGGTCTCCTCGTCCTCACCGACCGGAGCGGCCGCCGCGCGGTCGTCGATCGCATCACCGAGGATCGAGTGAGCGCGGGGATCGCGACAGTCAACGAGTGGGACGACCTCACCGATGCGACGAAGCAGTCACGCGCGGCCTTGACCGGAGCGAGGGCAGGGGAGATCCGCTCGTTCGATGATCTGAGTCGTGGGTCCGTACTCGGACTGCTCGCGGAGAACCGCGTCGCCGAGCTTGCCCGGCTGAAAACGGCCGCACTCCTTCGCTCCGACGACGGGCACGCGTTGCTGCGGGAAGCCGCAGTGTGGCTGCGCCACGACGCCTCGTGGGAACGAGCCGCCCGCGACCTGAATCTGCACCGGCACACCCTGAAGCAGCGCATGACCGCTCTCGGGCAGGAGCTGGAGTTGCCCCTGGACGAGTTCAGGGGCCGGGCGGAGCTGTGGGCACTGCTCGTGGCACTCGATCTCGCTCAACCGTGAAGAACCAAGAGAAACAAGGAATCGTGAATCGGGAACAGCATCACTGCGACGTCGTCATCGTCGGCGCCGGAGCGACCGGACTGACAGCGGCCGTAGCACTGCGAAGCGCAGGTCTCTCGGTGATCGTGCTCGAGGCGCGTGACCGCATCGGCGGCCGTCTCTGGACGAACCACATCGAGGGCCAGATGTTCGAGCTCGGCGGGCAGTGGGTCTCACCCGACCAGACGGCGCTACTCGAGACTCTCGACGAGCTGGGCCTGGACACCTACCAGCGCTACCGCGAGGGCGAGAGCATCTACATCGGCGCCGACGGCGTGGCCAAGCGCTTCACCGGTGACATCTTCCCCGCGAGCGAGCACACCGAGGCGGAGATCGAGCGTCTCATCGTCGTCCTGGACGAGCTCGTCGCCCAGACCGACCCGGCCGCGCCCTGGGAGCAGCCGCGGGCGTCCGAGTTCGACCGCATCTCTTTCCAGGCCTGGCTCGAGGAGCAGAGCGACGACGCCGAGGCACGCGCGAACGTCGCCCTCTTCATCGCCGACGCCATGCTCACCAAGCCCGCTCACGCGTTCTCGCTGCTGCAGGCGCTGCTGATGGCCGCCAGCGCTGGATCCTTCAGCAACCTCGTCGATGCCGACTTCATCCTCGACAAGCGGGTCGTCGGCGGACTGCAGCAGGTCCCGCTGAAGCTGGCGGAGAAGCTGGGGCTCGAGAACGTGCGGCTCTCGCAGCCGGTGCGCCGCATCCGCTGGTCCTCGGCCGCGCTGCCGGACGGCGCGAGGGAGGGCGAACCTGTGGAGGTCTTCACCGACGACCTGCACGTCACGGCGAAGCGCGTCATCGTCGCCGTGCCGCCGAACCTCCAGAACCGCATCGAGTACGCGCCCACCCTGCCGCGCCTGCGCCAGCAGATGCAGCAGCACCAGTCGCTCGGCCTCGTCATCAAGGTGCACGCCAGCTACGAGACCCCGTTCTGGCGCGAGGACGGCCTGTCGGCGACCGCGTTCAGCCCCTATCAGGTGGTCCACGAGACCTACGACAACTCCAACCACGGGGAGAGCCGTGGCACTCTCGTGGGCTTCGTCTCCGACGAGAAGGCGGACGCGCTGTTCCGCCTGCCGATCGCCGAGCGCAAGCAGCGGATCCTCGAGTCACTTGCGGCGTACTTCGGCCAGAAGGCCCTCACTCCGGTGGTGTATTTCGAGAGCGACTGGGCCGCCGAGGAATGGACGCAGGGCGCGTACGCCGCCAGCTTCGACCTCGGCGGGCTCGTGCGCTACGGCGCACTCCAGCTGGAGCCGGTCGGACCCCTGCGCTTCGGCACCAGCGACCTCGCCGCCGAGGGCTACCAGCACGTCGACGGCGCGATCCGAGTCGGACGACGGCTCGCCACCGAGACCCTTGCCGGTCTGAAGCACGAGTCAGGAGACATCTCATGAGCAGCTACATCGTCATCGATCCCGCGACAGGGCGGACCCACGCCGACTACGCCACCTTCTCCGACCTCGAACTGGAGGACGCGATCTCCGCGACCTCCGCGGCCTACGACAGCTGGGCGCGCCGCGTGTCCACGGCCGAGCGGGCCGCTCTGATCGCGCGGGTCGCCGCGCTGCACACCGAACGCCGCGAAGAACTCGCCGAGATCGCCGTGCGCGAGATGGGCAAACCCCTCGACCAGGCCCTCGGAGAGGTCGATTTCGCCGCTGCCATCTACCAGTACTACGCCGACAACGGCGCGGCCTTCCTCGCCGACGAGGACATCGAACTGGCGGAGGGCACGGGTTCGGCCTTCATCCGCCGCTCCGGTCTCGGCGTGCTGCTCGGCGTCATGCCGTGGAACTTCCCCTACTACCAGGTCGCCCGCTTCGCCGGCCCGAACATCGTGCTGGGCAACAGCATCCTGCTGAAGCACGCTCCGCAGTGCCCGGAGTCGTCCGCCGCCATTCAACGGATCTTCGACGACGCCGCCGCCGGACTGCACGTCCAGGTCGGCGTCTACCGCCACGTCTACGCCTCGATCGAGCAGGTCGCCACGATCATCGCCGACCCGCGGGTGCAGGGCGTCTCGGTCACCGGTTCGGAGCGTGCCGGTGCTGCCGTCGCGGAGCTGGCCGGCCGGCACCTGAAGAAGATCGTGCTCGAGCTCGGCGGCTCCGACCCGTTCGTCCTGCTGTCCACCGACGACCTCGACGCCGCCGTGCAGGACGCGGTGAACGCCCGCCTCGACAACAACGGCCAGTCCTGCAACGCAGCCAAGCGCTTCATCGTGATCGACGAGCTCTACGAGGACTTCGCCGCGAAGTTCACCGACCTCTTCACGGCGGCGCAGCCGGCCGATCCCCTGGCGGAAGGGACCCTGCTGGGCCCGCTGTCCTCGACCGCCGCGACCGAGCGCCTCACCGAGCAGCTCGAGCGCGCGAAGAAGCAGGGCGCCACTGTGCTGGCCTCGGGGACACCCTCGGGCAACTTCTTCCCGCCGGCCGTGCTCGCCGAGGTGACCGAGGAGATGGATGCTCACCACGAGGAGTTCTTCGGACCCGTCGCGGTGCTCTACCGCGCGGCCTCCGAGGAGGACGCCGTGCGGCTCGCGAACGACACCCCATACGGCCTCGGCAGCTACGTCTACACCACCGACCAGGAGCAGGCCCTGCGCGTCGCAGACGGCATCGACGCCGGCATGGTGTGGATCAATCTGGTGCTGGGCGACTCCGCGGAGCTGCCGTTCGGCGGTGTGAAGCGCTCCGGCTCGGGGCGCGAGCTGGGCCGGTTCGCGATGGAGGAGTTCGCCAACAAGAAGCTCATCCGGATCCGCTGAGCGCTGACGGGGCTGGCCCTGCGCGGCCTAGAGGTCCGGGAGGGGCAAGCTGTCGCTCCGGTGGGTGACGCGCCCGGCCATGAGGGTCAGGACCACGGTGTTGCCGAGCAGGCCGTCCGGGTGCGCCGGATCGAGCTCGAGGACAGCGAGGTCGGCGACGTACCCGGGCACGATGCGGCCGACGTCTCCATCGACTCCGTAGGACGCCGCCGCGTCGCTGGTGGCGTGTCGAAGAGCTGCACCGAGCGTCACGACCGACTGCGGTGTGTTCGCGGGGAGGTCGGGCTCGAGGACGGACCGTCGTGTGGTGGCGACGTAGAGATGCAGCAGAGTTTCGTGGGGAGCGGTGGGGGCGTCGGTACCGAAAGCGATCCGGGCGCCCGCATCGCTGAAGGAGGCCCACGGGTATCCGCCGTCGACGCGCTCGTCGCCGAGCTGGGCCCGCCAGTTCGATTGAATGGCAGGGTCGGCGTGCGCGGGCTGGACCGAGGCAGTGACTCCGAGGGCAGCGAGGCGAGCGGGCGTTCCCTCCGACACGACTTCGAGGTGCTCGATGCGGGGCCGCCGATCCCAGTCCGCGTTGACTGCGACGACGTGCTCGAGGATGTCGAGCGCCACATCACTGGCCTGGTCGCCGATGGCGTGGAGAGCGAGGCGCAATCCAAGCGCGTCGGCCGTGACCGCGACCGCGGTCAGGCGGTCGACGTCCCACATGAGGTCAGCGTTCGAGCCGGATGAGTAGGGGTGCCGCATCGCCGCAGTACACGCGTCGATGACACCGTCGAGGACGAGCTTGATTCCGATCACACTGAGCCACTCGGTGGTGTCAGCGCGAGCACGTTCGGCGTCGTGGATCTGGGCGAGGTTGGCGTCCTCGTTTCCGGCGTCGGCGACGAGCCAGTGCGCGGCCACCCGCACGGGGAGTCGGCCATCGTCTTCGGCGGCGAGCGTCTGCAGAGCGCGCCAGCCGTCGTGATCCATGCCCATGTCGACGACGGAGGTCACGCCGGCGGCGGCGAAGGCGTGCACTGCCCGTCTCGCGGACTCGACACGGTCTGCATCGGTTGTCGCCCGGGCGAGATGAGCCCAGCCGATCTCGTGCGCTGCCCGCTCGAGAAGCAGTCCTGCCGGTTCCCCCGATGGCAGACGCGAGATGCGACCGGCTGGAGGATCCGGCGTCGTCGCAGTGACGCCCATCGCTCGCAGCGCGGCGGTGTTGACCCACACCGAGTGCATGTCGTTCGAGTCGAGGAACACGGGGATGTCAGAGACGGCGTCGTCGATCATCGCTGCGGTCGGCTCGCCGTCGAGTGCGTCGTAGAGCCACCCTTTGCCCCGGAGGATGCGTGCATCCTCGCCGAGACGGGCACGCTCGACGACGAGTCGGCGCTGGATCTCGGCGAGATCGGCTGCATCAGTGAGCGGCACATTCGCGAGGCTCTCTCCTGTCCAGACCAGGTGCACGTGCGAGTCGATGAAACCGGGCACGACCACCCGACCGCCGACGTCGATCGTGGGGGTATCGGCAGCGATGGCGTCGGCTTTCCCCTCGACGATGCGACCATCGTCGAGAAGGACGGTGGCCTCAGATGACGTGGGCCGGTCTCCTGCGAGGTCGAGAAGGCGTGCACGGGTGAGGGCCAGACGGGTCATCGGACGACCTCTCGTTCGTTCTCGGATGCCGCTTCTCGCTGTCGATCGCGACGCTCGATGCGGGTGGACAGTGCGGCGATGATCACGACAGGGACGATCAGAACCCAGCTCGTGATCGCGATAGCCCAGCCGAAGCCGGAATACCCGAACGATTCGGCCAGCCACGCACCGACCAGGGGCGAGAAGCTGGACCCGAAGAGGTAGACACCGATTGACGGGCCGGAGAAGCGCCCATTCGCGTCAAGAGCTGCCGCCGTGGCGATGAAGAGCAGGAAAGCAGCGAGGTACACGGTGTTCCACGCGATGAGAACAATGGTGTACGCCGTCGGATCGCTGGTGAGCGAGGCGGTCAGTTTCAATGCTCCGCCCGCGACGAGCAATACCGCTAGGGGGACCGCACGGCCGAGCGTGTCCCCGACGACCATCAGGGCCAGTGCTGCCACGAAGCCGCCAGCGCTGGAAATACTGAGCACGACGCCGAGGCCTGCGTCGGTGAGGCCGGTCTGGTCAGCGCCCATAGTGCCCGCCAACGCCCAGACGGAGTCTTCGCTGATCGCCCAGAGGGCGAACATGGCCAGCAGCGCGATCCCGGCGATGGTCACTGCGCGGCTCTGTGGTTCCGCGACGGTCGCGCTCGCCAGGGTAGGGGTAGTGGCAAGGGGTGCGCGGGGAAGCCACTGTGCGGTGAACAGCAGAATGACCGAGATGGCCGCGACGCACCCGAATGCGCTCCCTGTCGTAATTCCGATGAGGGGGATCAACGCCAGTACCGCGGTCACCACGGCGCGGTTCACCAACCCGTTCACTGCAGACGTGCGGTTGGGGTTCTTCAGTGCCGCCAATGCTGCCCCGCTGGCCGCCAGAGCTCCGCCAACACCCGCGCCACCGACGATCACCGCGGTGACAGTGGCAACGACGCCGGGGCTGATGGCCGCGATGCTGAAGGCGACGGCAGAGATGACGAGACCGACCTGAGCGACACGGACGCGACCTGCGCCTTCCGCCAACCGCGTAGCTGCCGTGCAGGCGATGGCTGTGGCCAGCAGCGAGCCGGTCAACACGCCACCCGCCTGCGTGATGGTCATACCCAGAGACTGCTCGAGCGCGATCAACATCAACGGCAGCAGGTTCGCTGTCAGTAACCCCAGCATCGACATCGCGAACGTGGAGACCGCTCGTCTCGGTGTCAGGGGTAAACGGATGGAGTCAGTGACGGTCATCATCGTTCGTTTCTCCGGCATCAGCGCCGGCGCGCAGGTCCAAGCCCTGACGGGGGTGGAGGATGGGCCGTTCAGAAGCCCGGTCTCGACAATCGGATCAGCACCACGGATCGGTCGTCCATGTCTGCCCGAGAAGATCACTGGGTGGGCAAACCATACAGCGTTTGTTTACCGGCGGCTACAGATATCCGCGCCGACGTGCTCGACGACGAGAAACGTCGAATCAGCGAGGCCGCGCCGAGGCGATGAGCAGGTCGAGCCCCAGCTCGAAGGAGCGTGTGGCCACCGGGTCGGCGGGATCTTCGCCGGCGAGCGTCTCGAACGCCGCGGAAAAGCGAGGGAATTCGCCCTCCTGGCCGGTGGGATCGAACACGACTGCGGGCCCCGACATGTCAAGGACACTGCCCAGAATGAACGACTCGAAGGCCGTCAAGAGCGGGATCACATCGCGCGGCGCCCATCCGGCCACGTCCGCGGCGGCCGCGAAGTCCTCGTACTGCGCGAGGAGGACGGGGGCTGAGACCCGCTCGGTCATCAACAGCGGTACGGCCCGTGCGTGCCGGGCGAAGGCGCGCCGGTACGAGCGCGCCCACGCGCGGAGCGCCTCTTCCCACGGCAACTCTCGCAGCGGTTTCGAGTCGATGTGTTCGGAGACGAGCGCGCGGACATCCTCGACCATCGCTGCCCGGTTGGGGACGTGGTTGTAGAGGGATGCGGGAGTGACGCCAAGGCGTGCGGCGACGCGGCGGATGCTGGCTCCATCCGGGCCCTGTCGGTCGACCAGCGCGAGAGCCGTCCGCGCGATGAGATCGCGGCTGAGCAGCGGTGTGCGCGGTCGAGCGATGGGAGCCTCCAAGGGTCGGTACGAGCCTAGACGGGAGCCCCGGGATCCCGTGCCACGATGCTAAACAAACGGTGTATGTTTACGGCCATGACCTCTAGGGCCTTCACCGTTGTCGATGCCGACATCTCCAGCCTGGGCGCCGCGCTCGACTCCGGCACAGCGACCAGCGTCGAGCTCGTGGCGCGATACCTCAACCGCATCGCGGCCTATGACCGGGCGGGCATCCGCCTGGCTGCCGTATCGGTCCTGAACCCTCGGGCTTTCTCAGAGGCGCGCGCCGCAGATCAGCGCCGCGCCCGCGGCGAGGTGCTCGGCCCGCTCGACGGCATCCCCTTCACCGCGAAGGACAGCTACCGCGTCACCGGGTTGACGGTCGCCTCGGGCTCTCCCGCGTTCGCCGAGCTGGTGGCCGGTGACGACGCCTTCGCAATCGAGCGGCTGCGCGCGGCCGGCGCGGTGCTCCTGGGTCTGACGAACATGCCCCCGATGGCCGCGGGCGGCATGCAACGGGGCGTCTACGGACGCGCAGAGTCGCCCTACAACGGTGACTACCTCACCTCGGCGTTCGGCTCGGGCTCGTCGAACGGCTCGGGCACTGCCACGGCCGCCAGCTTCGCAGCGTTCGGGCTCGGTGAGGAGACGTGGTCATCCGGTCGCGCTCCCGCCTCGCACAACGCCCTCGTGGCCTACACCCCCTCGCGCGGGATCATCTCGGTCCGAGGCAACTGGCCGCTTGTCCCGACGATGGATGTCGTCGTGCCGCACACCCGGTCGGTAGCTGACCTCTGCTTCGTGCTGGACGCCGTCGTGGTCGACGACCCGGTGACCGAAGGCGACCTGTGGCGCACGCAGCCGTGGATCGACCTTCCGCGCCCGTCGACGGTGCGCCCCGACTCCTTCGCCGCGCTCGAGCCGCTCCCGCTCGCGGGTCTTCGGATGGCGATCCCGCGCATCTACATCAACGCAGACCCCGACAATGCCTCGCCCATCCTCACGCGCGACAGCGTCATGCGCTTGTGGGCGGACCTGCGCGCCGACCTCGAGGCCGCGGGAGCCGACGTCATCGAGACCGACTTCCCTGTCGTCGACCGCTACGAGAAGCTGCATCCCGGGGACGAGGACTTCCTCGACCGCGGCTTCGTCACCCGCGACTTCCTCGATGACGAGGTGGGCGACCTGGCGGTGTGGGCGATGGACACCTTCCTTCGCCAGAACGGCGACCCGGCGCTCAACCGCCTCGCCGACGCCGATGCCGCGCGCATCTTCCCCTACCCTCCTGGCGCCCTCCCGGATCGCTACGGCATCTGGCACTACGACATCGCCTACGACATCGGCGACTATGTGGCCCGGGCGCAGGACTGGGAACCCGACTGGCGCGAGGTGCCGAGCCTGGAAGCAGGTCTGCGCGGTCTCGAGCACACGCGCCGCGTCGACTTCGAGGAGTGGCTGACGGCCCAGGGCTTCGACGCGGTGATCTTCCCCGCCCACTCCGATGTGGGCCCCGCCGATGCGGATGTGAATCCCGACTCGGCCGCCATCGCCTGGCGAAACGGCGTCTGGGTGTCTAACGGCAACCTCGTGCCCCGCCACCTCGGCATTCCGACGGTCACCGTCCCGATGGGCACGATGGACGACACCGGGATCCCGGTGGGTCTGACCATCGCCGGCCCCGCGTACAGCGACGCCCGGCTCGTGCAGCTGGGTTCAGCCGTGGCCGCTCTCGGCGACCGCCGCACGACGCCCCCGCGCACCCCGGCACTACCCGATGAGACCGTCTTCGCGTCTGCGCGGGTGGTCGGTGACGGCGAGCTCCGCGTGGCCGTCACCGACCTGGACGTCGAGGTCGGCGAGGACGAGACCGTCGTGCGCTTCGCTGCGAGCGTCAGCGGCGGGTCGGCGCTGGATCATGCCGCGTACGTCGACGGCGTGCGTGTGGAGACGCACCTCGACGGCGACCGCGTGCGGGGCACTGCCCACACCGCGACCGCGGACCACTCGACCGCGGCAAGCGCATGGGTCGCCCCCTACGGCCCGCTCGTCGTTGTGGTCGTCCGGGACGATGCCGGCGCTGTCGCCGGTACCCTCGCCACCCCCTCCGCTTCACCCCTCTGACACCCGAGGAACCGCCATGACCGAGGTCTTCGACTACTTCACGCAGGTCGACCTGCCCACTCCTACCCTCGGTGACGACGAGGTACAGCGACTCTTCGCCGAGACGTTCGGCGTCGCGGTCGACCTGCGCTCGCTCGGCAGCCAGCAGGATCAGAACTTCCGCGTCTTCCCCCGCGGCTCGACGGAGCCCCTGGGCGTCCTGAAGCTCAGCAACCCGGTGTTCAGCGAGGCAGAGATCGACCTGCAGGATGCCGCGGCCGCCACCGTGGCCGCGCACAGCGCCGGTCTTCGCATCCCGAAGCTGGTCGAGGGGCCGCGCGGAGCGATGTCGACGTGGTGGGACTCGACGCAGGGGCGCATCCACGCCCGCGTGATCGAGAACATCGCAGGTCGGACCCTCATGGGGTCCGGCTACCTCTCGCCGGCCGCGGTCGAGGGGATGGGTGCGCTCTCCGGCGCGGTGAGCATGTCACTGGCCGACTTCACTCACCCGGCGAGCGGTCGGGTGCTGCAGTGGGACCTCCGACACTCAGGTCGGGTCATCGATACCCTCCTCCCGGCCGAGCCCGACACCGACGTGCGCGCGATCGTGCAGCGTGCGGCCGACGCTGCCCGCGCGGCCCTCGCGCCGGTGCAGGACGCGCTTCCCCTCCAGGCCGGGCACTTCGACGTCACCGACGACAACGTCCTCTGTGCCGACGGGTCGCGCGTGCCCGACGCCGTCATCGACTTCGGCGATGTGTGCTCCTCGTGGCGCGTCGCCGAGATCGCGACAACCGTCTCCTCCGTGCTCCACCACGACGGTGCGTCACCCGAGACCGCTCTGCCCGCCATCCGAGCCTTCGATCGTCTGCGCGAGCTCGGCGATGACGAGATCACAGCGCTCTGGCCCCTCGTCATCCTTCGGGGCGCTGTGCTTGTCCTCAGCGGTCGCGCCCAGGTACGCCTCGACGACGAGAACGACTACGCCGCCGTCGCACTCGATCGCGAGTTCCGCATCCTGGTGCAAGCGGTCTCCGTCCCGATCGCCGTCATCACCGCCGCCACCCGAGCCGCTCTGGGCCGCCCGCCCGCAGACGAGCCGACGTGGGCGGGTGCGGGTGTCCTGGCAGGAGCCTCCCCGCACGTCGAGCTCGATGCGACCACCGAGTCACCGCTGAACGACGCGGGCGCGTGGCTCGACGCCTCGACGCTCGACGGGGCGGCCCTCGCCGCACTCGACCGGGGAGCGGCCACGGTGACGGTTCCCGCGTGGCGAGCCCAGCTCACCGGAACGACCAACCCGCTGCCCTCGACCTCCGACTCGGTGCCGACCGGTGTGACCGTCTGGCTCGCGGAGAGCGTCTCCCTCTCCTCCGCTGACACACATCGCGACGGCGACAGCGTGGTCTGGTCCTCCGGCGGGGAGAGGGTGACGATCACCGGGGACATCGACCCGGCCTCCGTCGTCCTGCCCGCTCGCACGCGCCTGGTTCTGCGTCGCGGCGTCGACGGGATGACCCCGCCGGAGCGCGTCACTCCCGCTTTCGCCGCGGCGTGGCGAGAGGTCGCCGGAGACCCGGGTGCCGCCGTCGGCATCCCGGCCGCCGCCCCCGTGGCCGATGACGTGCTCGCGAGGCGGCACGCCGTGCTCGCAGACGTGCAGGAGCACTACTACGCCGCGCCCCCGCGCATGGAGCGCGGCTGGCGCGAGCATCTGATCGACGTCGACGGGCGTGTCTACCTCGACATGGTCAACAACGTCGCTTCGGTGGGTCACGCTCATCCCCACGTGGTCGAAGCCGGCTCGCGGCAGATGCACCTGCTGAACACGAACTCGCGTTTCCACTACCGCGCGATCGCAGACTACGCCGACCGGATCACGGCGACTCTGCCCGACGGCTTCGACACCGTGTTCTTCGTGAACTCCGGGTCGGAGGCCACCGACCTCGCGATCCGCCTGGCCCTGGCGGCAACCGGACGCTCCGACATCGTCGCGATGCGCGAGGCCTACCACGGGTGGACCTACGCCAGCGACGCGGTGTCCACCTCCATCGCCGACAACCCGAACGCGCTTGCGTCGCGTCCCGACTGGGTGCACACCGTCGACGCTGCGAACTCCTACCGCGGGGTGCACCGTGGGGCGGATGCCGTGAAGTACGCGCCCGAAGCCGTCGCGGTCATCGACGGACTCGCGGCGGCCGGTCGACCTCTTGCGGGGATGATCGCGGAGACCTTCTTCGGCAACGCCGGCGGGGTAGCCCTGCCCGACGGGTATCTCACCGAGGTGTACGCCGCGATCCGCCGCCACGGCGGACTCGCGATCGCCGACGAGGTGCAGGTCGGCTACGGCCGGCTCGGCGAGTGGTTCTGGGGCTTCCAGCAGCAGAGCGCCGTGCCTGACATCGTCGCCGTCGCCAAATCCATCGGCGGTGGGCACCCACTCGGTGCCGTCATCACGAGCCGCGAGATCGCCGACCGCTACCGCACCGGCGGGTACTTCTTCTCCTCCACCGGCGGGTCCCCGGTCTCGGCCGTCATCGGCATGGCCGTGCTCGACGTCATCGAGCAGGACGAGCTGCAGGAGAACGCGCGCGTCGTCGGCCGCCACCTCAAGGGGCGCCTCGAAGAGCTCCGCGGCAAGCACGACATCATCGGCACCGTGCACGGTGCGGGCCTGTACCTCGGCGTCGAATTCGTTCGCGACCGCGAGACACTCCAGCCCGCGACCACGGAGACAGCCGCGATCTGCGACCGTCTCCTCGAGCTCGGCGTGATCATGCAACCCACCGGCGACTACCAGAACGTCCTCAAAATCAAGCCGCCTCTCGTGATCACGCGCGCCTCGGCCGACGTCTTCGTCGACGCCCTCGACCGCACCCTCACCACCGGCTACTGACCCACCCCGACCCGGAAAAGGAGCACGCCATGTGGCGCATGCCCGCAGAAACCGCCCCGCACGAACGCACCTGGATGGCGTTCCCTCGCGAAGGGATCACCCTCGGCGACGATGCCGAGGGCCGCGAGGAGGGCTACCGCGCGTGGACCGACGTCGCTCACGCGGTCGAGGAGTTCGAGCCGGTGACCATGATGGTCGACCCCACCGAGATGACCCGCGCCCGGCGCATGCTCGCCTCGACGGTCGAGATCATCGAGGCCCCCATCGACGAGTTCTGGATGCGCGACATGGGCCCCACTTTCGTGGTCGATTCCGAACGGCCTGGAGTCCTCGGCGCGGTCGACTGGATCTTCAATGGTTGGGGAGCGCCCCACTGGGCCGAGTGGCAGAAGTCGGCCGACATCGCCCGCCTGGTCGCTGAGCACAGGGGCATCGAGCGCATCGACTCCCTCCTCGTGGCCGAAGGCGGTGGTCTCCACGTCGACGGCACCGGGACCGTTCTGCTCACCGAGACGGTGCAGCTCGACCCGCGCCGCAACCCCTTCGCCGACCGTCGCCGCGTCGACACGGAGATGGCCCGCACCATCGGGGCAACCGACGCGATCTGGCTCTCGCGGGGCCTGACCCGCGATTACGAAGACCTCGGCACCAAGGGCCACGTCGACATGGTCGCCACCTTCGCCACGCCGGAGCACGTCCTCCTGCACGAGCAGACCGACCCCGGCCACCCCGACTACGAGGTGTCGCGGCTTATCCGCGCCGAGCTCGAGTCCGCTTTCGCCGCCCGCGGCCGGAAGGTGACCATCACCGGCATCCCCGCTCCCACGGCGCTCCGCGACGACGGAGGCTGGCTGGACTGGAGCTACATCAACCACCTCGTCACCAACGACGGCGTCGTGCTGTGCGGCTTCGGTGATGAGGCCGCTGACGCACGTGCCCGGGAGATGATCGCCGACGCCTACCCCGGTCGCCGCGTCGTGACGATCGACGCCCGCCCGATCTTCGACCGCGGGGGCGGGATCCACTGCATCACTCAGCAGCAGCCCCGCGTTCCTCGTTGATGGAGTTGGCTCCGTCGACGATGAGCAGCTGTCCCGTGATGTAGGACGCGCTGCGACCGGCGAGGAACGCCACGGCGGCCGCGACCTCCACCGGCGTCCCCGAACGCCCCACGGGGGTCGCCGCCCCCATCGCGATCTCGTGCTCGCTGGAGGACGACGTGGCGATCCATCCGGGCGCGACGGCGTTGACGGTGATCCCGGCGGCGGCGACATCGACCGCGGCCCCCCTGGTCAGCCCGAGCATCCCGGCCTTGGCGGCGTGGTAGGCGACGTCACCGGAGTACGCCATGACCGCTCCGGAGAGGGACGACACGTTCACGACGCGGCCGTATCCGGCAGCTCTCATGGCGGGCACCACGGCCCGCGTCATCCGCAGCGCGGTGGTGAGGTTGCGCTCCAGGGACATGGCCCACTGGTTGATGGTGATGTCGTCGATCGCGGCGGGGGAGTCGGCCGTGGACACCGAGGTCATGCCGGCGTTGTTGACGAGGACGGTCGGCTCGCCGAACGCGCGGCGCGCGGCGTCGAGCACCGCATCCACCCCGAGCTGCCCCGTCAGGTCGGCCGCCACCCCGTGGGCGTCGACGCCGGCCCTCCTCAGGTCGGCGACGCGCTCCTGGATGCGCTCGGTCGTCGAGGTGACGACCACGCGCATGCCGGCGCGTCCGAGCAGGAGTGCCGTCGCGGCGCCGATCCCCTCGGCGCTTCCCGCTCCGGTCACGATGGCGATGTCGCTTGAGTCAGTCATGGGTTCTCTCTCTTCACGTGGGGGCGGGGCTGCGAGGTGCGCGGGCGGTCGTCAGCCGGTGGACTCGGTCGAAGCGTCGTCGCGCGCCTCCAGCATGAGGAACTGCGTACCCTTCCGAGGCCGGAGGTACAGGGCGTCGTAGACGTAGCCGGCGACGACGATTCCCGCCGCGACACCGAGGCTGGCCCACTGAGCGGAGTCGAAGAGGCCGATCGGGGCCTCGCCCAGGGCGGGGGTGACAGGGGTCTGGGACATGTGCGGCTTTCTTCTCGACGGGGCGCGATAATTCTTTGACATCAGCGTCAAAGAATTAGGAGAGACAGTGGCACGGCGCGCCGGTACTGTCAACAGGTGGCTCGTCAACGTGATCAGGCGGCGCGGCGGAACTCCCTCATCGAGGCGACCTACGCCGCTGGACTCGAACGCGGTCTGCGCTCGCTCTCGCTGACCGACGTCGCCAAGCAGGCGGGCCTGACCCGTGGCGCCGTCCTGTACTACTACGAGGATCTCGACTCGCTCCTGGTCGAGGCCCACGCTGCCGGAGTCACCCGCTTCTGCGACGAGCGCGATGCGCGCGTCGCAGCCGAGTCGGATCCGCGGGCCAAGCTCGACGTCGCGTTCCGCTCCGGCCTGCCGTCCGGCCCTGACGACGCGCTGATGCGACTGCTCCTCGAACTCGACATCCTCGCCGGCAGCTCCGACCTGCACGAGGAACTGATGCAGGAGCTCAACCGCCGGCAGGTCGCGACGTACCTGAGCATCGTGACGACCGGCATCGAGGACGGCGCGTTCACTCCCGCCCTCGGATCGGAACTCGTCGCCCAGACCTTCGTCGCCCTCGAAGACGGTTACGGGATCCACATCGTCGCCGACCGCGTCACCACGCACGAGGAGGCACTGCGGGCGATGACCGCGGTCGCCGCGCAGCTCGGATGCCCCACCGGGTGACAGCCGCATGGACCGCGCCGCCGGTTGTCGAAGCGGGAGCGGATGTGTTTCACTCTCCACCGCATGCGGGGAAGCTCCGGGACGGCATCGCCCCGCCCCTCGCCTGCTCCGGCCCGCGCCGGCACGACGACGTGACGAGAGGCCTCCGATGTCGACACGAGTGTCCGAAGACCCGAGATCCGACGAGGTGGCGGAGGGGACCGCGCTCCGGCTGAGCTCTCTCGCCCGGGTCGAGGGCGCCCACCTGGTCGCGGGTGACTGCCCGGGGACGTGGCCGCCGCAGGATCTCGCGGCGCGCCACGAGGGCCGGTCCGTCGCATGACGTACATCCGCATCCTGCCCAAGAACGAGACATCCCAGGCGCGGATGACCGAGGCCCGCGACGCCGTCATGGACCTGCTGTTCGCCGCGGCGAAGGAGATCCTGCAGATCCCCGACAACGACATCATCGTGGAGTTGAACCGGAGCACCACGATCTCGTTCAACCGGTCGGCCGTGCAGGCGGCCGTCGCGCCCGACGTCGTCCTCACCTTCGCAACCAGCGATCACCACCTCCGGCCCCTCTTCCCGGCCCTCTGCGACCGGGTGGTGAGCGACTGGAACGACCTGTTCGAGGACGTCGGACTCGAAGTGTGGGTGAGCCTGATCGACGCGTCGGGCACCACCATCGAGGTGTGATGCGCGCCGACCTCCCTCCACAGCCGATTACCCGTGAGGAAAGTGTGAGGATCCGCCCGTTCCGGGCTCTGGAGCGGCTCACGGCGAGTAGAAACGTCCAGTGACCTCTTCCGTTGTCCGGGGCGACTCCGACGCCCTCGAACCCTCCCCTCTCTCCTCCGCGCGCGCGGGCGGGGTGAAGGCGTGGCTGCTCGAGGGTCTGCGCGACGACTCCGGAGCCCACCCCGGCCCGCACGCGGCGACGGCCAAGACGCACTCCTGGTGGCGCGTGATGTGCCTCACGGGCGTCGACTACTTCTCCACTCTCGGCTACCAGCCGGCGATCGCGGCGCTCGCCGCGGGCCTGGTCTCGCCGCTCGCGACGATCGTCCTGGTGGTGCTGACGCTCCTGGGCGCGCTCCCCGTGTACCGCCGCGTCGCCCGCGAGAGCTTCCGCGGCGAGGGGTCCATCGCGATGCTGGAGCGCCTGCTGCCCTGGTGGGGCGGCAAGCTCTTCGTGCTCGTGCTGCTGGGCTTCGCGGCCACCGACTTCATGATCACGATCACCCTCTCGGCAGCCGACGCGACGGCGCACGCGGTCGAGAACCCGTTCGCCCCGGCGTGGTTCCACGGGGCGGAGGTGCCGCTCACGCTGGGCCTGATCGCTCTGCTGGGGATCGTGTTCCTCCGCGGCTTCCGCGAGGCGATCTCGATCGCGGTCGTGCTCGTGGCCGTGTTCCTCCTGCTCAACGCGATCGTGATCGCCGTGGCGATCGGGCACGTGGCCGAGAACCCCGTCGTCATCGGCGACTGGTGGTCGGCGCTCACGACGCAGCACGGGAATCCGCTGATCATGGTCGGCATCGCCCTGATCGTGTTCCCCAAACTCGCACTCGGGCTCTCGGGCTTCGAGACCGGAGTCGCGGTCATGCCGCAGATCCGCGGCGACGCGGGCGACACCGAGGACGCTCCGGTCGGCCGTATCCGCGGAGCGAAACGGCTGCTGATCACCGCCGCCGTCACCATGTCGGCGTTCCTCATCACCTCGAGCTTCGTGACCACGCTGCTCATCCCGCAGGCGCAGTTCCAACCCGGCGGCGAGGCCAACGGCCGCGCCCTGGCCTACCTCGCGCACGAGTACCTGGGCGAGGGCTTCGGCACCGTCTACGACATTGCGACGATCTGCATCCTGTGGTTCGCGGGCGCCTCCGCTCTGGCCGGCCTGCTCAACATCGTGCCGCGCTACCTGCCCCGCTACGGCATGGCACCGCAGTGGGCCGGGGCCGTGCGTCCGCTCGTCCTCGTCATCACGATCCTCTTCCGCGCCGACGTCGACGCCCAGGGCGGGGCCTACGCGACCGGCGTGCTCGTGCTGATCACCTCCGCGTCCGTCGCCGTGTTCCTCTCGGCCAAGCGCAAGAACCAGCGCAAGCGAGCGGTGGGCTTCGCGGTGATCGCTCTCGTCTTCGTCTATACGACGGTGGTCAACGTGGTGGAGCGGCCCGACGGCGTGCGGATCGCGGCGGTGTTCATCGTCGGCATCCTGGCGGTCTCGCTCGTCTCGCGCGTGCACCGCTCCTTCCAGCTGCGCGCCACCTCCGTGGTGTTCGACGCCGCCGCGATCGACTTCCTCAGCACGGACGCCGACGACTACGGCGTGATCCGCATCCTCGCCAACGAACCCGACGACGGATCCGAGGCGGAGTACCGCGACAAGCTGGCGGAGGAGCAGCGCGACAGCAACCTGCCGATGCGCGGCCCGGTGCTGTTCCTGGAGGTGCACACGACGGACTCCTCCGACTTCGAGGAGGACCTGATCGTGCAGGGGCGCGTCTGCCACGGCTTTCGCGTGCTCACGGTGACCAGTGGCAACATCCCGAACACCATTGCCACCGTGCTGCTCGAGATCCGCGACCTGACCGGCGTCATCCCCGACGTCTACTTCGAGTGGACCGAGGGCGGCCCCCTCTCGAACATGTTCCGCTTCCTCATCACGGGCACCGGCGAGGTCGCCCCCGTCACCCGCGAGGTCCTGCGCCGCGCCGAGGCGCGCCGCGAACGCCGCCCGGGCGTGCACGTGGGCTGAGGTGGTGCCGTCGAGGGCAGCAAGTGCTGTAACGAGAGCGAAGAGATCGGACCGATGACCAAGGGTCATGCGACGATCACTTTGTAGGTCAGCAGTAGTGGGAACGTCCCACTGCGGGGTCCGCCCTCGAAGCTGTCGTCGGCACCAGTTACTCCCCTACCTTGAGGGAATGGTGACCTCTCGGATAGTTCAACTCCGCTTGGGCGCGTTCAAGTCGTTCCGGGGGAGCGTGCTTCCTTTGGGTGGCACGACACTCCTCACTGGCCGAAACAGCTCCGGGAAATCTAATGCCCTCGACGGGCTCGAGGTTCTTGCTCGTCTGGCCGAGGGCGAGGACCTCGTCGATGCCCTTGACGGTCGCAGGCGCGAGGGTGGGGCGGTCCGCGGTGGGTCTGTCGGTTGTGCGCCTCACGGGACCAACAGCTTTGAGCTGGGCTGTTCGGTCGAGTTGGGCTCCGATCGCTACGATTACGACCTGGAGATCGAAGTAAGGCCCGACTTGCGCATCATTTCGGAGCGCCTGCAGGGACCCCGCGTGGCGGTCAGTAGCGGAAAGATCTCGTTCGGTCCCCTCGTCGAAACGAAGAGTGCACTCAGCGCCGGTACTGGCATCGAAGCGGAGCTTCACAACGGTAAGCGAGGCAAGAATCCTCCACACAAGTTTCGCGATAGCCGTCTCATCATCAGTCAGATCCCGTTGGCGTTGAGTGGAAGTGACGTTGCAGAGCAGTCGGTGTTGAAGGGTTCAGACGCTGTATTAGTCGCCCTTCGGGGGGGGGGGGGGGGGCTTCCACTTCGACCCAGTTCCTCATCTCATGCGGGACTTCGTTTCTGGGCGCGATGTCGACCTCCGGCGAACCGGCGAGAACTTGTCGGCCGCTCTTCAGAATCTCGAAAGAACTGATCGGGGGGCCTTTGAGGAGATCACCGATTTAGTCAGCAGGATTGCCGACGATCGAGTTCAAGGTATTTCTTTTGTCTCGTCGGATCTTGGCGACGTGATGTTGGCTTTGGAGGAGGTCCGTGGGTCCTCGGGTGGGATGGCTGAGCGGACGCCTGCGCGACAGATGAGTGACGGGTTGTTGCGATTCATTGGCATTGCAACTGCTTTACTCTCGTCTCAACATGGTCTCGATGTGGACAACGCGGTAGGCGCGCGTCCGGACCAGAGTGACGAAGGTTCGATCGGCGGGGTTCTCATTGTCCTCGAAGAGTTGGAGAATGGACTACATCCCTCTCAGTTGACTCGCCTCACCGATCTGCCGGGCTACGCAACCGCGCTGGCCGAAGGGACGCTGGGGGTTGCTGTCACAGCCGGAAAGCTCATCGACTCGCCTTCTTCAAGAAGCCGGGCGAGGGGACGTATACTCTCAGTGTGCATGGGTACATCGTCAACGACAAGCCCGCTGGTTTGGGGAAGCGTCCCTACCTTGTAGGGGCGACCGCTCAATGGGCAATCTTCCAACATAATATGACCGACATTAGCATAATGAGTTGAATCGGCAGGAGGGGCAGTGGTGAAGGTCTATCTTCGCTTTTGCGGACTCGGTGCCGTGACTGTCGTTGTCGTCTTCGTCCTTGCGCCTTTTATTGGAGGCGTGCTCGCTTTCGGATATGTTTTCTATGTCCTCATCGCAGGAATTCTGCTCGTGCTGGTTCAACTGTCGCTTCGCCGCCAGGGTCATCAACTGATCGCACGTCTTTCGCCCTGGATGCCGATGCTCTCGTGGGTCGTCTTAGAGCGTTATTCATAAGGTCTGACTCGGGCGTGTCGTTCCGAGGCATCGGCTTCCCATTCGGGAGAATAGAAGTTCCAAAGCTCGCTATTTTCGGAACGGGAAGCCGATGCGGTACGACTCTACTACAGGCCTGGATGCGGAGCAATTGACGGAGCTGATCTGTCGGATATGGCAGATTGTCGCGGGGAGGGGTGAG
>NZ_PSWS01000053.1 GCF_002932875.1 Rathayibacter tritici | reverse complement strand
CCACCCCCGGCCCCCACCCCTGGCGCCGACGAGGGAACCTCGGACCGTCGAGGGAGCCTGATAGTGCAGGCTCCCTCGACGGGTCGGGGTTCCCTCGGTCAGGCGTCGAGCGAGAAGTCGGCGCCCAGCAGCTCGAGCTTGGTGAGGAAGTTCTCGTAGCCGCGGCTGATGATGCCGACGTTCGAGACCGTCGACGTGCCCTCGGCGGAGAGCGCGGCGATCAGGTGCGAGAAGCCGCCGCGCAGGTCCGGCACGACGATGTCGGCGCCGTGCAGCTTCGACGGGCCCGAGATCACGGCGGAGTGCATGAAGTTGCGCTGGCCGAAGCGACACGCCTGCCCACCGAGGCACTCGCGGTGGATCTGGATCGTCGCGCCCATCTCGACCAACGCGTCGACGAAGCCGAAGCGCTGCTCGTAGACGGTCTCGTGCACGATCGACACGCCCTTGGCCTTCGTCAGCGCCACGACCAGCGGCTGCTGCCAGTCGGTCATGAAGCCCGGGTGCACATCGGTCTCGATGATGACCGGCTTGAGCTCGCCGCCCGGGTGGTAGAAACGGATGCCGTCCTCGGCGATCTCGAATGCTCCGCCGACCTTGCGGAAGACGTTGAGGAACGTCGTCATCTCCTGCTGGCGGGCGCCGCCGACGAAGATGTCGCCGTCGGTCGCGAGTGCCGCAGCGGCCCAGGAGGCGGCCTCGTTGCGGTCGAAGAGCGCGCGGTGAGAGTAGCCGGTGAGCCGGTCCACGCCCTCGATGCGGATCACGCGGTCGGTGTCGACCGAGATGATGGCGCCCATCTTCTGCAGGATGTTGATCAGATCCATGATCTCGGGCTCGATCGCCGCGCCCGAGAGCTCGGTGATCCCGGAGGCGCGGACCGCGGTGAGCAGCACCTGCTCGGTCGCTCCGACGCTCGGGTAGGGCAGCGACACCTTCGCTCCGTGCAGGCCCTCAGGAGCCGACATCCGGATACCCGAGGGCAGTTTCTCGACGACCGCGCCGAAGTTGCGCAGCACCTCGAGGTGGTAGTCGATCGGGCGGTCACCGATGCGGCAGCCGCCGAGATCGGGAATGAACGCCTCGCCCAGGCGGTGCAACAGCGGGCCGCAGAAGAGGATCGGGATGCGACTGGAGCCAGCGTGCGCATCGATGTCAGCGAAGTGCGCGGACTCGACGTTGGAGGGGTCGAGGATCAGCTCGCCGACCTCGGCGCCCTGCTTCACCTTCACACCGTGCACCTCGAGGAGACCCTTCACGACGCGGACGTCGCTGATGTCGGGTACGTCCCGAAGTGTGGACGCGGTCTCACCGAGCAGCGCCGCGACCATCGCCTTCGTGACGAGGTTCTTCGCACCCTTGAGTTCGATGCGTCCCACCAGGGGACGACCGCCGTTGATGGTGAGCCGCTCGGTCGTCATTCCCACTCGGGCTCCCGCCGCCTTGGCGTCCTGAAGAAGTGTATTCACGCTATTTCACCGGCAATGTCTTGGGCCGCCAGCTCTCGCGGCGGGTCTCGAATTCGGAAATGAGCGCTTCGTCGCGCAGGGTCAGGCCGATGTCGTCCAGGCCCTCGATCAGGCGCCATCGAGTGTAGTCGTCGATCTCGAAGTCGAAGGTCTCGCCACCGGCGGTGACCGTACGCGCAACCAGATCCACCGTCGGTTCTATTCCCGGGGTGGCTTCAATGATCTCCCAGAGGCGCTCGACGTCGGGCTCGGACACCACCGCGGCGAGCAGCCCCTGCTTGCCGGCGTTGCCGCGGAAGATGTCGCCGAACCGGGGCGAGATCACGACTCGGAAGCCGAAGTCGCGTAGCGCCCAGACCGCGTGCTCGCGGCTGGAACCGGTGCCGAAGTCGGGGCCCGCGACGAGGATGCCCGCGCCGCGATAGCGCTCCTGATTGAGCACGAAATCCTCCTCCTGCCGCCAGCCGTGGAAGAGGGCGTCCTCGAAACCGGTCTTCGTGATGCGGCGCAGGTACACGCCGGGGAGGATCTGGTCGGTGTCGACGTTCGCGCGCTTCAGCGGCGCTGCGATCGCGGTCACGGTCTCGAACTTCTGCATGCTCACACTCCTGCGCTCTCGCGGACCGGGCCCAGGTCCGCTGGGCTGGAGAGGGTTCCGCGTACGGCGGTCGCCGCGGCGACCAGGGGCGAGACGAGGTGCGTCTTGGCGCCCTTGCCCTGGCGCCCCTCGAAGTTGCGGTTGGAGGTGGACGCGACGCGCTCCCCCTGGACGAGCTGGTCGGTGTTCATCCCGAGGCACATCGAGCAGCCGGCGAAGCGCCACTCCGCACCGAACGCGGTGACGATCCGGTCGATCCCCTCCGCCTCGGCCTCCAGGCGCACTCGGGCGGAGCCGGGAACGACCATCACGCGGACGCCGGGAGCCTTCGTGCGGCCCTGGACAATCGCGGCGAAGGCGCGCAAATCCTCGATACGGGAGTTGGTGCAGGAGCCCATGAAGACCACGTCGACCGGGATCTCCTTCATCGGCGTGCCGGGCGCCAGCGCCATGTACTCCAGCGCCCGCACAGCGCTGGTGCGCTCGTTCGGGTCGTCGATGGCCTCCGGGTCGGGCACCGTTTGCGAGAGCGAGACGCCCTGGCCGGGGTTGGTCCCCCAGGTGACGAACGGCTCGAGCGCATCGGCGTCGATCACGACCTCGGCGTCGAACACGGCGCCCTCGTCGCTCGGGAGCGTGCGCCAATAGGCGACCGCCGCATCCCAGTCCTCCCCCGCGGGGGCGTGCGGGCGGCCGCGCAGATAAGCGAACGTCGTCTCATCCGGAGCGACCATGCCGGCGCGGGCACCGGCCTCGATCGACATGTTGCAGATCGTCATCCGACCCTCCATCGAGAGCGCACGGATCGCGGAGCCGCGGTACTCCAGGATGTAGCCCTGCCCGCCACCGGTGCCGATACGGGCGATGACCGCGAGGATGATGTCCTTCGCCGTCACCCCCTCCTTCAGCGTTCCCTCGACGGTGATCGCCATCGTCTTGAAGCGCTGCAGCGGCAGGGTCTGCGTGGCCATCACGTGCTCGACCTCGCTGGTGCCGATGCCGAACGCGATCGCGCCGAACGCGCCGTGCGTCGAGGTGTGCGAATCGCCGCAGACGACCGTGACACCGGGCATCGTCAGCCCGAGCTGGGGGCCGACGACGTGCACGATGCCCTGCTCGACGTCGCCGAGGGAGTGCAGGCGGACGCCGAACTCGTCGGCGTTGCGGCGCAGCGCATCGATCTGGGTGCGGCTGATCGGGTCCTCGATCGGGCGCCCGATCTCGAGGGTCGGGGTGTTGTGGTCCTCGGTGGCGATGGTGAGATCCGGGCGGCGCAGCGGGCGACCAGCCGCGCGGAGTCCGTCGAACGGCTGGGGGCTGGTCACCTCGTGCAGCAGGTGCAGGTCGATGTAGACCAGATCCGGTGCGCCGTTCTCGCCCTTGACGACGACGTGGTCGTCCCAGACTTTCTCGGCGAGGGTGCGGGGCTTCTCCGCGCGGGCGTCGGCGGCGCTCGATACGGGCGCGGCAGCGCCGGAGGTGCTCTCGATCATGACGGTTCCTTCTCCTCCTGGAGTCGCTACTCGGCCGGTCGAGGCACCGAGACGAGGGAGGCCGCTCAGATCGAGGCCTCGCCGCGGCACGGAAGGAGGTGCGGGCCGCTCAGCATGCAGAGACACTAGCACCGGACTCCCCCGCTTTCGGGGCGCCCGCGGCGCGTGGTAACGGGGCTCAGGCGCGGGGATCGAGCACTGCATCGACGACGAGGACCGTCACGTTGTCGCGACCCCCGGCGTCCACCGCGGCACGCACGAGCGTCTGCGCGAGGTCGGCGGAGTCACCGGAGTCGCGGCGCGCGAACAAGGCCGCGATCTGCTCGTCCGAGAGCTCCTTCGTGAGCCCGTCCGAACAGAGCAGGTAGCTGGCGCGGGATACCACCGGAAGTGTCCAGACGTCCGTCTCGACCTCGTCGTCGGCACCGAGGGCGCGGGTGACGATGTTGCGGTCAGGATGCGACTCCGCCGATTCGCGGGTGAGGAGACCGGCCGAGACGAGCTCCTGCACGGCCGAGTGGTCCACCGTCAGCTGCTGGAGCTCCGCGCCGTCCCAGCGGTAGACCCGCGAGTCGCCCACGTTGAACAGCGCCCAGCGCGCGGGGCCGGCGGGCTCGGGCAGCACGAGCATCAGCCCGGTCAGCGTCGTGCCGCAGAGCGCGCCGCCCACATCGAGCGACCGCACGGCCCCATTGGCGCCTTCCACCAGGTCGAAGACCGCGTCCACCGACCCGAGGCCCGCTGGCCGATTCTCGCGCAGCGCCTCGACCGCGGCGGCGCTGGCCAGGTCGCCACGCGCGTGCCCACCCATCCCGTCCGCGACCGCCAGGAGGAGATCGTCCGCGAGGACGGCGTCCTCGTTGACTCGGCGGACAGCTCCGACATCGGTACTACTGCTGACGGTGAGCCGCAGCGCCCCCTGGGGCAGGTCGACCGTGGTCGTCGTCATCGCGGGATCACTTCTCCTCTGCGCTGGACCGGGCGTCGTCCGAGACGATCTCCGGGTGCCCATTGTGCATCTGGATGTGGCGGTGCTCGCGGCGCATCGAGGCCAGGCTCGCCAGCGTCGCAACGGTCATGCTCAGCACGATGACCACGAGCGACGTGATCGTGTCGATGTCCCACACCGGCACGGGCTCGCCGCCGTTGATGAAGGGCAGATCATTCTCGTGCAGGGCGTGCAGCACGAGCTTCACGCCGATGAAGGCGAGGATGAACGCGATGCCGTACTTGAGGTACTCGAGCTTGTCGATCAGCCCGCCGAGCAGGAAGTAGAGCTGGCGGAGTCCCATCAGCGCGAAGACATTCGCGGTGAAGACGATGAAGGGGCTCTCGGTGATGCCGAAGATCGCCGGGATCGAATCGAGCGCGAAGAGCAGGTCGGTGGAACCGATCGCCAGGAAGACAATCAGCATCGGCGTGAAGAAGCGCGTGCCGTCGATGGTGGTGCGGATCTTCGAGTCGTCGAACGAGTCCGAGATCTTCACGCGGCGGCGCAGGAGCCGGATGAGCACATTGTCCGTGCCCTCGTTCTCGTCCTCCTTGCCGAACGCCTGATTCCAGGCGGTGTACACCAGGAACGCGCCGAAGAGGTAGAAGATCCAGCTGAAGCTCTCGATGAGCTGCGCGCCGAGCAGGATGAAGACCCCCCGGAAGATCAGCGCGATGATGATGCCCACCATCAGCACCTCCTGCTGCAGCTTCGCCGGCACCGCGAAGCGGCCCATGATGATCACGAAGACGAACAGGTTGTCCACCGAGAGGCTGTATTCCGTCAGCCAGCCCGCGACGAACTGACCGGCGAGCTCACCGCCGCCGAGGATGAGCATGAGCAGCGCGAACACGAGCGCCAGCGTGACGTAGAAGCCGACCCACAGGCCCGACTCCTTCAGGCTCGGTACGTGTGGGCGCTTGTACACCAGCAGCAGGTCGGCAGCGAGGATCAGGCTGAGAACGACGAACGAGCCGATCACGAACCAAACGGGCAGATCGAGCATGAAGGCCTTCCGAGTGGGTGAGTGTCCGGAAGTCTCTCCCCGGGGAGCGGACGGCCGTGCCGGTCCGCGTCACCCGTCCCACCCCCGGCGCCGCGCTGGGGCGGTGCGTACTGACGGGAGCGGGATGGTCGGGATACTCCCCTCCGCGGATGCGATCCTAGCGCCGATCGGCTCGGCCGCTGTCACGAAAGGTGCAGTCGGAGGGGGAGTTAAACGAGAAGAACCCCCGGTCAAACCGGAGGTTCTTGTCGTGCTGCCGTGGTGACCCCAGCGGGATTTGAACCCGCGTTACCGCCGTGAGAGGGCGACGTCCTAGGCCGCTAAACGATGGGGCCGCGTTTTTGCAACTCGAAGAGTGTCGCACATGGATCTGCGCCGGTGCAAATCGGGCGGCCCGTGCCTCCGGTCGGCGGCCGCGCAGGGCCTTGCCCGCCGCCCGCCGAAGCGGTTGGCTCGGAGCATGAGACTGACGAAGCTCGAGCACGCGAGCGTCCTGATCGAGCAGGACGGCGCCCGGCTCGTGATCGACCCCGGATCCTTCACGCGCCCCATCGAGGGGACCGCCAACACCGTCGCCGTGGTGCTCACGCACGAGCACGCCGACCACTGGACCCCGGAGCAGCTGCGGCGCCTGCGCGACGCGGCCCCGTCACTGCGGATCTTCGGGCCCGCCGGGGTCGCCGCCGCGGCCGAGGGCTTCGATGTCGAGACGGTCGCTGACGGCGATGTCGTGACAGTCGGCCCCTTCGAGCTGCGCTTCTGCGGCTCCCGGCACGCGGTGATCCACCGCAGCATTCCCGTCATCGACAACGTGGGCGTCCTGGTGAACGGACGCTTCTACTACGCCGGCGACTCGTTCACAGTGCCCCAGGGCGTGAACGTGGAAGTCCTCGCGGCTCCCTCGGGCGCTCCGTGGATGAAGATCGCCGAGGCAATGGACTACGTGCTCGCCATCGCTCCTCGGCACGCGTTCGCGACCCACGAGCAGGTGCTCTCGGAGGCGGGGCGTGCGCTCGGCCACGACCGGCTCGGCTGGGCCGTCCACGAGGGCGGCGGCGAGTACCACGCCCTCGAGCCGGGCGACGTGCTGGACCTCTGACGGCGGAACACGACCAGGATCACTCGCCCCAGCCGGGCGCCCGCTCCTCGCACCGGGATTCACCTGACCGGTGGAGCCGTCGCCGCCCGAGCACCAGAAAGAGCAGGGACAGGCCTAGAGCGAGGACGGCCGGCGGAACAGCGACGAGGAGCGCTGGGCCCAGCGCGACCGCCTGCAGGACGCTGCTCGCGCTCAGCCGCCCGTTGGACACCCCGACCACGAGCGCTATCGACGGCGACACCACGAGGAGAGTCGCCAGCCAGGCCGGAAGCAGGACGAGAGCCGAGGTCAGCGGCCGGGTCGACGTCGATCGTCGAAGCCCCAGCGCCGCACACGGAAGGACGAAGACGAGCGCCCCAGGAATGAGCCCGATCGCGGCGAAGAAGAGGAAGAGCGAGGCGAAACCGGGGGCTACGAGCGCAGCAAGTCCCGCCAGCGCCGACGTCACGCCGACGGGAACAAGGGAGACGGCGGCCGCCCATTCGAGAACGCGCAGCGCGTGGGGCACGAGGACCTCCTGGTCGACATGAGGAGCGCGTGCAGCTCCTCTCTCAATCGGGAAGGCCCTCGCCCCGCTCCGGCGTCTCCAGCACGTCGTCACACTGCCATCGACGCCCCGGGGAGACGCAGCGAGCGGGTCAGTAGTACTCGCCCTGGCGGTAGTCCCAGGAGTTGAACTGCTCGGCGAGGTTCAGCATGATGCGCTCGTAGTCCAGGCCGCGGCGGATGAGCACGGGACCCGGGGTGATCGATCTCTCGCCGCCCTGCACGGGAATGAGGGCGCCCGAGGCGTCGACCATTGAGACCATGACGCCCTGCTCGTGGCGCGAGTCCTCGTCCTTGTCCGGCTGGATCGAGGCGACGTAGGAGTCGGCCGAGACGATAATGTCGGCCTCGTTCTCGATCCGCTCGCCGATGTTCGCGACGCGGCCGCGGTTGCCGACACCGGAGGGGTTGGCGGAGCTGGCGAAGGTCAGGGTGCGCTCGCGCTCCCACAGGGTGGAGACCAGCTGCTCGGCGGGGCGGCCGAAGCGGATGACGAAGCAGCTGGTGCCGCGTCCGTCACGGACCAGCTCACGGGCGTCCTCGTCGATCAGGTCGACCGCCTCGGCCTTCCAGGGCAGGATGCAGCCGAGCAGGACGTCCTGGTCCCAGTGCTTGCGGTAGAACGCGAGGACCTCGTCGTTGAGCTCGGCGAGCTCGGTGAGCTGCTCGATGCTCGCGCAGAGCACGACGCCCGGCTTGTTGCGATTGCGCTGCTTGGCCGAGAACTTGCGCTCCAGGCCCGCTCCGTCGGTCGTCATCAGGATGTAGCCGACCTTGGTCGCGCAGACGACCAGTCCACCGGGAGCGGAGAGCGCGTCGACCGCTTCCGCAGGAACCTGCTCACGCCATTCGATCACCGTCGTGCTCGTCATTCTGTCCCTTTCGTGGTGTCCAAGATGGGCGAGGCCCGGCCGAGCGGAAGCCTAGCGGATGGCCTCCGGTCGGCTGGAGCCGCGACGCCCTGCGCCGACGGGCGTGCACCGGGGAGGGTGCAGGAGGACTCCTCTCGGAGGGCATGGTCACTCCGCGTCCTCGGGAGCGGCCTTCGTCCCCTTCCTCCGCATCGAGAGGGCCCCGAGTGTCTGCGCGACGACCGCGAGGACGATGAGGACGACGAGAGTGGGCGCCGTGCCTCCCGTGAGAGGAACGAGGACCCCGGCGACGATAAGCAGGACCGCCTGGAGAATTCCCTGGTTCCGCTCCAGTCCACGCATCACCGTGACCCGAGCGCCATCGTCGACCCCGTTCATCGCGGGAGCGAGGGCGATCATCGTCGCGGGCCGAACGAAGCCGCCCGCGATCCCGAGAAGGGCAAGTCCTGCGATCGCGGCTCCCAGGACGCCGAGTGCGGTCAGGGCGAGCCCGATCACCTGAGTGAGCGCGGTGAGAAGGAACACCAGGGGCGTGCCTGCGACGAGCGGGGAGAGTCGGGCGGCGGCGAGGCCGGCCAGGGTGTACAGGCCCAGCACCACGCCGAACGCGGGGAGCGTCAGGCGCAGCTCCTGGAAGAGCAGCAGCGGCACGACGAAGGTGTAGGCGGCGAGCAGGACGGCGCGGTTCACGGAGTAATAGAGGGACCAGAAGCGCACTGCCGCGGGCAGCACGGCCGGTCGTGCGGTGTGCCTTCTCCCTGCTGCAGAAACCTGCGCGCCGAGCGGCAAGCGCGCGAGGAGCACCACGGCCAGCGCACCGCACGAGACCAGCGCACTGAGCAGGAACGGCAGCCGGTCCCAGAGCGCGAGTGAGGCGGCTCCGATCACTCCCGCACCACAGGAGGCGAGGAACATCCCGCTCTGCACCGCCGTCTCCTGTCGGCGCGCGTCGGCACCAGCCCGGAGGGAGGACGCCAGTGCGGCGTCGCGCCCCGCCGTCAGCGCGAAGCCGCAGCCGGCGAGCAGCTGACTGACCACGACGGCGACCGGGTCGGCGTCCAGCACGATCACCACGAGGCCCAGCGCCTTCACGCCCTCCCCGACGACGAGCGCACCCGACGAGGACAACCGGCGCGTGAGTGGCGAAAGCGGGCCGTCGGCGAGTGCCGCCACCACTCCGTAGAGCGCGAGGAGCAGCGCCACCGCCGGGATCGAATAGCCCCGCGCGAACAGGAAGACCGCGACCACAGGCAGGTGGAAGTAGGCGCGCGAGACGATCCGGTACACGGTGATCAGCGCGGCGGCGCTGCGCCCGCGCACGAGGTCCGTGCGTTGACCCTCAGGCAAGGGCGGGCACGACGACGCGCAGAGCCTCGGCGCCGAGATCACCCTGCCGCACGATGGACGCGCCGCCCACGAGGGAGATGATCGTGCTGCTCATTGTGGAGTCTGGCGCGGTGTCACTCCGGATGAGGTAGTCGCTGTCGCCGCCGAGATGCTCCGCAGCGAGGTCGACGTCGACAAGGCCGGAGGACACCGTGCCGCTGATGTTGGCCGACGTCGCCGCGAGCGGTAGCCCCGCGAAGATCGAGAGAAGGTTGATCGGGGCGCTGAGGTTGTGCACGACCGACACCGTGTCGTGACCCGAGGTCACCCAGTCCGGGACGACGGGCTTGCGGCGCAGGATCACGTTGAGGGGACCGGGCCAGAAGGCTGCGACGACGGCGTCCATGTCGGCTGTCTCCGGAGCGAAAGCCCACGTTGCCCAGTCGCGGGGGGTGGAGACGAAGAGCGTGAGCGGTTTCGCGCCGTCGCGCTTCTTCATGTCGTAGAGGCGGGTGCAGGCGCTGCGTGAGAACGGGCTGGCGAACACCCCGTAGTTGGTGTCCGTCTGCGCGATGACCGTCGCGCCTTCCCGGAGCTCCTGCCCGACTCGCCGAAGCTCGTCGAGGTCGCTCGCGTCGATGATCTGTGCCGTCATAGGCGGTGCTCCTGCTCGTCCCGGTCGCGCCCCGCAGGGAGAGCGGGACAATAATCTGAGGAAACCTCCCCCAGCGGCTGACGGTAGCACGAGCGGACCTGCGGCGCCGAAGTAGGCTGGCCCGGTGACGACGACCGCGCTCGAGCGCTTCCAGGCCCTACTGCGCGTCGACACCGTGTCCCACGCGGACGAGACGGCCACGGACTGGAGCCGCTTCGACGCGTTCCGCGAGCTCGTCGCCGAGCTCTACCCGGCGCTGCACGCGGCGCTGGAGTTCGAGACCGTCGCCGGGCACTCCCTCCTCTGGCACTGGCGCGGCGAGGAGTCGGGCGAGCCGGCCGTGCTGATGGCGCACTACGACGTGGTCAGTGTCACGGCGTCGGAGTGGTCGCACGACCCGTTCGCCGCCGAGACCGTCGTCGGCACCGACGGGCGCACCTCCGTGGTGGGCCGCGGCGCCCTCGACGACAAGGGCTCCCTCGTCGCCCTCCTCGAGGCGGTGGAGGCCTCCGTCCTGCGCGGCGAGCGACCCCGGAACGACGTGTACCTCCTCTCCACCCACAACGAGGAGACCGCCGGCGACGGCGCCCCCTCGGTCGTGACCCTGCTGGGCGCGCGCGGCATCCGGCCCCGCCTGGTGCTCGACGAGGGCGGCACGGTGCGGCGCGGCATCCTGCCCGGCGTGACCACTCCGATCGCCGTCATCGGCGTCACCGAGCGCGGGATCATGAACCTCGAGCTGACCTGCCGCGACGTCGGCGGCCACGCCTCCGCTCCGCCGCCCCCGCCCGGCCTGCTCGCGACCCAGCGGCTCGCCCGCGCGATCCACCGCCTGACCGAGAACCCGTTCCCCTCCACCCTCCCCGAACCGATCGCCGAGCTGGTGCGCGCCGCCGCCGACCACGCGGACGCGGCCCACGCTGTCTGGTACGCGCGCCCGCATGAGCATCCGGAGGCCGTCATCGGTGCGCTCGCCGCCCACTCCAACCGCGCGGCCGCGATGCTGCGGACGACCGTGGCGATCACCGAGCTGCGCGGCAGCACCGGCGCGAACGTCCTCGCCTCCACCGCCAGCGCCACCGCGAACGTCCGGATCAACCCGGGCGGCACCGTCGCGGGCGTGGTCGACCGCATCCGCGCCGTCATAGACGACCCCGCAGTCGAGATCGAGGTCAAGGTCGCGCACGAGCCCTCCCCCGTCTCCCCCACCGGCGAGCCCGGCGACGGCGGACCGTACGACCTGCTCCGTGCCGTCGTGCAGGAGTCGTTCCCGGAGGCGGTCGTCGCGCCCTACGTACAGACCGGCGGCAGCGACGCGCGGCACTTCCACGCGATCAGCGACCACGTGTACCGCTTCATCCCGTTCGAGATCAGCCCGCGACAGCAGCTCGGGATCCACGGGGCCGACGAGTCGGTCGAGGTCGACCAGTTCGAGCGCGCGATCGGTTTCTATGCGCGGCTGCTCGCGCGACTCTGAGGGTGCCGGCGGCGTCCGAGGTGCGGGCGGCGTCCCGGGTCCCGACGGAGGCGAGGAACCTGGGAGAAGCGTTCGATGACGCGCCAATCGGTGTTGGCCGCGTGTTCACCCCGCGATGATGGACTGGTTCCAGCGGGGCCGCCTCCGCTGAGACAGTGCGCAAGTGCCGACGCCGGGTCGCGTGATCCGGCTCCCGCCGATCGTGGAACCCGAGGATCATGTCCCTCCGCCAGGCCGAGTACCCCCGGCCCCACCACTTCATCCTTCACCTGAGCGACACCCACTTCATTGCCGGAGACGGCGGCCTGTACGGCTCCGACGTCGACAGCGAGGCCCAACTGCGGCTCCTGTTCGATGAGCTGGAGAACTCCGGCGGACGCCCCGAGGCGATCGTCATCACGGGCGACCTGGCCGACAAGGGCGAGTCGGCGGCGTACGCGAAGCTGCGCGCGGTCGTCGAGCCCGCGGCCGCTCGCCTCGGCGCCGAGGTGATCTGGGTAATGGGCAACCACGACGACCGCGGCGCATTCCGCTCGGGGCTGCTCGACCAGCTCCCGACCACGCAGCCGGTCGACCGGGTGCACGACGTGAACGGCCTGCGGATCATCGCACTCGACTCGACCGTTCCCGGTGCCCACTACGGCGCCATCTCCGGCGCGCAACTCGACTGGCTCGCGGAGGAGCTCTCCAGCCCGGCCCCGCACGGCACGATCCTGGCGCTGCACCACCCGCCGGTGCCGAGCGTTCTGGACCTGTCGGTGCTCGTGGAGCTGCGCGACCAGTCCGCGCTCGCGGAGGTGCTCGAGGGCTCCGACGTCCGCAGCATCATCGCGGGACACCTGCACTACTCCTCGACCGCGATGTTCGCCGGCATCCCCGTCTCGGTCGCCTCGGCCACCTGCTACACGCAGGACTTGAATGTGCCGGTCGGAGCGACGCGCGCCCGCAACGGGGCGCAGGCCTTCAACCTGGTCCACGTCTACGACGGCACGGTGCTGCACTCGGTGGTGCCGATCGGGGCCTCGACCGAGGTGTCCTACGTCTCGGCGGTCGAGACGCAGCGGATCCTCGCGGACCACGGCGTCGAGATCGCGGCGGCGGCGACGGCTCCGGTGACGCGCGACGTCGCGCTGTACCCGCCGCTCGCGGAGCCTGTGGGCGTCAGCGCATAGGGGGCCCGTCGTGCGATTTGCAGGGGCCGGTCCGGTCTGCAGGGCCCCGTCCGATTCGCAGGGCCCCGTCCGATTCGCAGGGCCCCGTCCGATTCGCAGGGCCCCGTCCGATAAGCAGGGGATACATCCTAGAGAGCGCTCTCGTCCGCTCTGGAGCAGCTCGGCCGTCGAGATCTCCTGCACATCGCACGGCTGCCTGCACACCGTGCTGTCCCGCGGGGAAGCGTGCGATGAGCAGGGGACCGTGCCATGAGCAGGGGATCCCTCTCGGAGAGCGCTCTCGTCCGCATGAAGAGGGCACGGCGGTCCAGATCCCCTGCACATCGGACGAGGGCCTGCACATCGAACGAAGGCCTGCACACCGGACGAGAGCCTGCACATCGCGCGGCGCGGCTCGCGCTCAGTCCTCGCGCTCCCAGGGGGCCGGGATCGGGTAGTACTCCTCGAGGAAGCCGATCACGGCCTTGGTGCGCGCCTCCGCCGAGATCTCGGGGAAGCTGCCGTCGTTGAGGCAGAAGAAGTCGACTCCGCGGTTCTTCAGGAGCTTGCGCATGTCTTTCAGGCCCTGGTGCATCGTCGTGTCGACGTACTTCACTGCGGCGTTCTCCTGCACGACCGCCCGCCCGGTCATCAGCGCGTAGTAGTGGTAGAGCGAGTTCGTGACGGAGACGTCGCTCGCCGAGCGGAAGCGGCTGGCGGCGGTTGCGGTGAACTCCGGCTCGAACTCTGTCTCCAGCTCGGCCATCACGCTCTTGCGGAGCGGAGTGGCGGCGTGCTCGAGGTGGCGCGTCGTCATTGCCCCGAAGCGCTCGCGCAGCAGGCGCCGGTTGACGCGGGCCGCGTTCTCGAAGCCGCTGCGCGAGGCGTTGGAATCGCCCATGCCGATGCGCGTGGTCGCCTCGATGAACTTGGTGATGCCTCCGGGCGAAAAGAAGATCGACGGATCGACCGGGCGCCCGAAGAACATGTCGTCGTTGGAGTAGAGAAAGTGTTCGGCCAGGCCCGGGATGCGGTGCAGCTGGCTTTCGACCGCGTGGGAGTTGTGGGTGGGCAGCACCGAGAGGTCGCGGAAGTGGTCCTCGCTGCGCACGAGCGTCACGTCGGGGTGCTCGTCGAGCCAGCGCGGACGCGGGGAGTCGGTGACGATGTAGATGTGCCGGATCCACGGCGCGTACATGTAGACGCTGCGCAGGGCGTACTTCAGCTCATCGATCTGGCGGAAGCGCGCGGGGGCGTCGTCGCCCTCGCCCACCACGTAACTGGACATCCGGGCCGCGCGGGCGCGCTGGAACTCGAGATCGGTGCCGTCCACCCACGAGAAGACGATGTCGACCTCGAAGCGGATGTCGCTCACCAGCGGCTCGAACATGCCCTCGAAGGTCGGCCAGGTGCGGCCGTACGCTTCAACGTGCGCGTCGATTGCCTCGGCGACGGGGAGGCTGTTGCGCATCAGCGCGTTCTCGGCGGGAGTGATGATTTCCTCCTCGCCGACCTTCCACAGCTCCAGGCGGACGCCGCTCCTGGCGCCGTAGCGCAGCGATCCGGTGGAGGAGACGCGCGGACGGAACAGCTTGAAGACGGCGGCGCGCGGGTACGGAGCGAGAACTCCCTCGGCCAGCAGCTGCGGCGGGGTTCCGCGTTTGTCGACGGTCTTCGCGTAAAAGGGCTCGGTGGCGAACGCGCGAGCCAGCAGGGTCGCCAGCTCGGCGCCGAGCACGCGGTCGACCGCGAGGAACGGCGAGCCGTCGGTGCCGCGGATGAGGCGGTAGGGGAATTCGGCGGCGTCGAGGACCTCGCCGATCGCGATCAGGTCCTCGGTCCAGGCCGCGCGCGGCGTCGTACTCGAGTTCACCAGCGAGAACAGGCCGGCGTGGACCACGACATCGTCGCGGTCGAAGTGGCGCGGGCGCAGGAGTGGTGACGGAAGAGCACGGACGGAAGGCATGATTCACATTATCCGCCGTGGATTTCGTGCGTGTGACCGGGCCGTCAGCTTGACAGCGACTCCAGACGGCTCATCGCCTTCTCGGCGGCCTTCGCGGCCCGGCGGGCGCGATGCCGCTCCTCGGCCGCGACGACACCGAGCGCGAAGGCGCCCTCGCCGCTGCGGTCGGTCTCGTCGAGGATCAGCGTGCGAGCAGCGAGCGCGTCGCGCTCCTCCCCCAGGGCGTCCGCGAGCTCCTCAGCCGTCTCGGCGAACGAGCGACGGCGGGCACCGACGGCCTCGGGGACGACCGCACGCCAGGCCTCAACGGTGTAGCGGAGTCGCTTCGCCGCCTTCCGCAGGTCGTGCCGGGCCTTGAGCGAGCCGCCCGACATCGCCGCGCGGGCGTCCGCGATCCGCGAGAGCTCCTTCGCGACCGAGCGACGCACCAGCGTCGTCGCGCTCGAGTTTGCCTTGGCGGTGCGGGGCGGATCGGCGAGCACGACGTCGAGCGAGGCGAGGAGCGCGAGGTAGCGGCCGCCGCGCAGGGTGCGGGCGACGCGGCGCAGCGCTGCCGCGTGCCTCCGCTCGATCTCCTCCAGCAGAGCGGAGGGGGCGCTCGGGGCGCCCTGGACCGCGGCGAGGGACGCGCGGAACCGGGCGGTGAGGACCTCCTGATCGCGGGCGGCGCCCAGGACGCCGCCGAGCCAGCGCAGCTCGTCGCGCACGGGGTCGGTGGCCGCGCGATCGAGCACGGAGCGGGAGGCGGCGAGAACGGAGCGGAGTCGGCGGGTGAGGACGCGCATCCGGTGCAGGGCGTCATCGGCCTCGAGGCGCACGCGTGGGTCGACGGCGCGCAGCTCCCGCAGGAGTGTGCGGACCGCGGCGAGCGCCGCCTCCCCGCCGTCACGCGGATCCGCGACTGGCTCGTCGATCGGGCCGCCCGTCGCGCGCGCGAGCTTGGAGGCGCTCTCGGCCGGGCGGGCGCCCGCGGCGAGGAGGCGCTGCTCGATCGCGTCGAGGATCCGCTCCCCCTCCTCCCCCGAAACGTCGACCAGCTCGACCTCCCACTCGCGCCAGCGCCGCTCGCGTCCGGTGCGCTGGTCGCGGGCGGACACGAGGTCGTCGGCAATCTCGGCGAGCTGCCTGCCCCGGGAGTCGACGGCGCGGGTGATCGAGCGGACGGTCTCGAGCAGCGCCAGCGGTTCGAGCGGTGCCCGCCCGACGTGGCCGAGTACGGGCTCGCGGACGGCGGACGGCACGGTCCGCGAGGGCGTGAGGTCCGTGTGGATCTCGGTGCGGCCGGAGGAGCCGGGCAGTTTGACGTGCCAGCCCTGGTCGGCTCCGCCCTCGCGACGGCGCAGGGTGATGCGCGCCCGGGAGAGCGCGCGGTCGACGGTGTCGAAGTACTCGGCGCGCAGCGTCACCGGCTGCTCCGCGCGCGCTGTCGCCACGCTCCCGGCGCCGACGAGGTCGGGGAGGCGAGTGCCGGCGTCCACGTCGTACGTGCGCTCGACCTCGGTCTGCACCCTCCGCGCGCCGCCCGCCGGGGATGTCGCCGACTTGTTCTCCGCACCGCTGGCCATGGCTCCATTGTGGTCACGCGCGGGGCCCGACGGGCACCCGGGGCGGCCTGGCGCGCCCTCGCCCTAGGCTGGAGCGATGACCGTGCCCGTTCCGCCCGTCGCCCGCCGTGTCCCCCTCGAGCGCCGTCATCACGGCGACGTGGTGCTCGACCCCTACGAGTGGCTGCGCGAGAAGGAGAACCCCGAGGTGATCGCGCACCTCGAGGCCGAGAACGCCTATACCGAGGCGACGCTGGCTCCCCTGGCGCCGCTGCGCGAGCGCCTGTTCGAGGAGATCCGTTCCCGTACGAAGGAGACCGACCTCTCGGTCCCCGTGCGTGAGGGCTCGTGGTGGTACTTCTCGCGCTCCTACGAGGGCCGCCAGTACGCCGTGCACTGCCGCGCGCCGATCACCGGGCCGGACGACTGGACGCCGCCGTCGATCGCCGAGGGCGGCCCGCTGGTGGGCGAGCAGGTCGTTCTGGACGGCAACGCGCAGGCGGAGGGGCACGACTTCTTCTCGCTCGGCAGTTTCGACGTCTCCGCCGACGGCCGCTACCTCCTCTTCGGCACCGACGTCGAGGGCGACGAGCGGTACACCCTGCGCATCCGCGACCTCCAGACCGGCGAGGACCTGCCCGACGTGATCGAGGGCACGGGAGGCGGTGCGACCTTCGGTGCCGACGCGCGGTTCGTCTTCTACCCGACCGTCGATGCGTCGTGGCGCCCCGACACCATCTGGCGCCACGCGGTCGGCAGTGGGGCTCCCGACGAGGTCGTCTTCGCCGAACCCGACGAGCGGTACTGGATCGGAGTGGGGCTCACCCGCAGCCGCCGCTTCCTCGTCATCGAGATCGGCAGCAAGATCACCAGCGAGTGCCTGCTGCTGGACGCGTCGGACCCGACCGGCTCCTTCCGCTCGGTCTGGCCGCGCCGCGAGGGCGTGGAGTACGAGGTGGAGCACGCCGTCGTCGATGGGCGCGACCGCCTCCTGATCGTGCACAACGACGGTGCGCTCGACTTCGAGATCGTCGAGGAGCCGGCTGACCTGTCGCTCGACGCCGATGCCCGCGCCCGTGAGCGCCGCGTCGTCGTGCCGCACCAGGAGGGTCGCCGGATCGAGGGCGTCGACGCCTTCGCCCGGCACGTCGTCGTCTCCTACCGCTCCGAGGGAGCCACCCGGCTCGGGCTGCTCCGCGAGGACGGCGGCGACGCACGGCTCGAGGAGATCGTCTTCGACGAGCCGCTCTACGACGCGGGCCTCGCCGGTAATCCGGAGTGGGAGCAGACCTCGCTCCGCCTCGCGTACACCTCCTTCATCACCCCTTCGACCGTGCTCGCGCTCGACGTCGCGACCGGCGAGCGGACGGTCCTCAAGCAGCAGCCGGTGCTCGGCGAGTACGATCCCGCGCTCTACGTGCAGCGGCGGGAGTGGGCGGTCGCCGAGGACGGTATGCGCGTGCCGCTCTCGCTCGTCTGGCGCCGCGACGCCGCCGACCCGGACTCGGCGCCCGCGCCTCTCCTGCTCTACGGCTACGGCTCCTACGAGGCGAGCATCGACCCGGGCTTCTCGATCGCGCGCCTCTCGCTGCTGGACCGCGGCGTCGTCTTCGCCATCGCCCACGTGCGCGGCGGCGGGGAGATGGGCCGCTCCTGGTACGAGAACGGGAAGACGCTGACCAAGCGGACGACCTTCACCGACTTCGTCTCGGCGGCCCGGCACCTGGTCGACGCGGGGTTCACGACTCCGGAGCGGCTGGTCGCACAGGGCGGATCCGCCGGCGGCCTGCTGATGGGCGCGGTCGCCAACCTCGCTCCGGAGGCGTTCGCCGGGATCCTCGCACAGGTGCCGTTCGTCGACGCGCTCACGTCGATCCTCGATCCGTCGCTGCCGCTGACGGTGATCGAGTGGGACGAGTGGGGCGACCCGCTGCACGACGCCGAGGTGTACGCCTACATGAAGTCGTACTCGCCCTACGAGAACGTGCGGGAGGGTGTGCAGTATCCGCGGATCCTCGCCACGACGAGCCTGAACGACACCCGGGTGCTCTACGTGGAGCCGGCGAAGTGGGTGGCGCGACTGCGCGAGGTCGGTGCTCCCGTGCTGCTGCGCACCGAGATGACGGCGGGGCACGGCGGAGTCAGCGGGCGCTACGAGCGCTGGCGCGAGATCGCCTTCGAATACGCCTGGACGCTGGACGTGCTCGGCCTGGCGTGATCTGGTCGGCGTGATCTGGTGGGCTCGACCTGCTCGCCGCAAGCCCCTCCACCCGTTGTCAGCGGCCAGTAGGGTCGGGGTGCCGACGGAGGGAAGAGCATGAGCGCAGGCTTGTCGATCGACCGGATCGCCGCATGGGTGGCGGATCAGAGATGGTACGCGAGTAAGGGGCGGCGACCCGAGCTGGAGGTCCGCGGCGCGTGGTCGCTGCACCTCGGCGACGCGGAGGTGGTGGACCATTTCTTCCTCGACCGGGCCGGAACCAGCCCGGTCCTCTACCAGGTGCCGGTGACGGTGCACCCGGCCCCCGTGGCCGGACTCGAGGACGCCCTCGTCTACTCCGACGACGCGCGCTGGGTGTACGACGCGCCGCGCGACCCGGCGTTCGCGCGCGCCCTGCTCGGCATGATCGCCGACGGCGGCCGCTCCGACACGGATGGCGCCCAGGGTGGTGCCGGTGCCGAGGGCCACCGGCAGCCGGGAGCCGTGATCGGAGCGTTCGCGTCATCGGCGGTGCTCAGCGGCGAGCAGTCGAACACGTCGGTGATCATCCGCACTACCGCAGACGACGGATCCGCCGCGACTCCGGTGATCGTGAAGGTCTTCCGCGCCCTGCACCACGGCGACAACCCGGACGTGACCGTTCAGTCGGCCCTCAACGCCGCCGGCAGCGCCCTCGTCCCACCCGTGATCGGCAATGTGACCGGCGAGTGGGACGACGAGGGCGAGGAGACGGGTCGAGCCTTCGGCCACCTCGCCTTCGCGCAGGAGTTCCTCCCCGGCGTGCAGGACGCCTGGCGCGTCGCTCTCGAAGCGGTCGCCGCCGACTCCGACTTCACCGGCCCCGCCCGCGAGCTGGGCCGGGCCACCGCCGAGGTGCACGCGACGCTCGCCGAGGTCATGCCGACCGAAGACACCACGTCCGAGGTCGTCGAGCGGATGGTCGCGACCATGCGCCGGCGGCTGCGTATCGCGTCGGCCGAGGTCCCCGTCATTGCCGAGGACTCGGAGGCGATCGAGGCCGTGTTCCGGGCCGCCGAGGGCGCGCCGTGGCCGCGGCTCCAGCGCATCCACGGCGACTACCACCTCGGCCAGGTACTCTCGGTGCCCAGCCGCGGCTGGGTGCTGCTGGACTTCGAGGGCGAGCCGCTGCGGCCGATGCACGAGCGTCGACTGCCGGATGTGGCACTGCGCGACGTCGCCGGGATGCTGCGTTCCTTCGACTACGCGGCCGGGGCGCAGGAGCAGGCCGCGCCTGGCACCTCCCGGGCGGCCTGGTCGGCTCGGAGTCGTGCCGCCTTCCTCGATGGGTACACCGAGCGAGCCGGCGATGCGGTAACCGCGCACCGGGCGGTACTCGACGCTTTCGAGCTCGACAAGGCCGTCTACGAGGCGATCTACGAGGCGCGCAACCGGCCCGAGTGGCTGTCGATCCCGGTCGCCGCGGTGCAGCGCCTCGCCGGACGCTCGTAGGGTGGCAGGCATGAGCGAGCACACCGACGGACCCGACGGCACCGACAGCACCGATAAGACGAAGCCCCTCGACCCGCTGAGCGACTTCAGCATCCCGGGCGACACCGACCTGCACACGACCGGCGACGCGTCGGGCGCCGACGGTGACGACGTCGCGGAGCCGGGAGCCGACGAGGACTGACGGCCCGGGAGGCGCCCTGGCTCAGCCGAGTAGTTCGTGATCGACACGTGCGAATCCATCTCGATCAATGGTCTTTTGCATGCGCCTCATGCTTGCGTATTTGTATCCCAAAAAAGGAAATCCAGAGAAGCCCGACGACCACGAGGTGCAACACCACATATGCGACAGTCAGAATAACGGTTTGCGAAACCGGCGTGAGGAAATAGACATTCCCTTCGACTGTTCGACACATGGACGCGGGCGGCAGCAATTGGTCGGTAACATCACCAATCCTTTGGTGGAGACGGTCGGCTGACGCGGCTCGGCCGCATGCGACGATCTGCTGCTGGTTGTCAGACCGCATCAGGTTCAGCACGCCAAGGGGTACAGCCGCGGTCCAGATTGGTATTCCGATCATCACCAGCGTGGCGAGACTCCACATGATGCGTCGTTGCCTTGTCTGAACGTGCAACGTACGCCATCCGACCATAACCAGGACCAGCACCTGGACGACGAATGCTATGCCGACAAGGGGAGAATCGGTTGCTGTCAGCCCGATCGCGCAGAGGAGCGCCACGATGGCGAGGATGAGCACCGCGAAATCACCGAGATTGTGCTCGGCTTCGGTCGCCTGATCGTTGGAAGGGGTCATTTTCCAGTAATCCTGAATTTTAGGTCGTCAACCAGTGCACAGCGGCGTTGTAGGCATTGGTATAGCTACCACCGAACCGCCCGTCGAAGAACTGCTTGTATTTCGTCCGGTAGCCGCCCGAAGTCGCTGTGCAGTACGTCCGCATCGCCGCTGATACCGATGTCGTCTTCCCCTTTGCGAGGAGGCCGAGAACGTAGCCGTCGATATCCGCCTGGTGATCATCGGCATCAAATTTTCCTCGGCGGCCGATCCATGCCCGGTAGAATGAGTATGGATCACGTTCTTCGCCCGAGTTACGTGAGTTCGCGTAGTCGACGAAAGTCTGGGTCACGTCACCCGACCATCCGAGGAAGTCACCCGCACTGGAGGCCGATGTGTCGGTGGGTACGCCGTAGTAGCGAGCGCCGGTCATCGCGGCAATCATGTGATCGACGGACATCATCGTGGACAGATCGGGGCCGACCGTGTGATAGACACGCTCGCGGCTCTTGGCCTGAACGAACGAGATGAATTCTTTGTCGACGGTGCCGGCAAGACTTTCCCACTTCCAGTCCGTGTAGTGGGGCGAGCGGAGGAACTGCAATGTCAGGTCGTTCGGGCTGTCCGGTGGAGGCCCGGAGCTAGACGGCTTGAACGCGACGGCTTGGAGGACGTCCATCGGGTCGAACTGGGCCTGGTCGTCGAGCGCGACCGCGGCCGTGCTGGGGAACGGGACGTCGGGCTCGCCGACGAGGCGGGTCGCGAGGCCGAAGCGGCGAGCGGTGGCGTGCTCCTTCAGCACGGCGAACAGGCGGCCCGGGCGCTCAGAGCCAACCCCAGCGCCTGAAGAGCCGGTGCAGCACCACGCTGGAGACGACCATCGCCGCGAGCGACGCCGGATAGCCCCAGGCGACATGCAGCTCGGGCATCACGTCGAAGTTCATGCCGTAGATGCTCGAGATCATGGTCGGCGCGAAGAAGATGGCCGCCCACGCCGAGATCCGCTTGACTTCGTCGTTCTGCTGGTTGCCGACCTCCGCCAGCTTCTTCATGTCCTCGTTCTGGCGCTGGGCGACGAGGGTCGCGTTCACGGCCAGGATCTCGCGGAGCGTCGTGCGGAAACCGTCGACCCGCTCGGTGACCAGCGCGACATGGTCAGCGACGTCGCGGATGTAGCGGCGCAGCTCCACATCCGACTGGAACACCTCGAAGTCGGTGACGAGCCGGGTGAGCATGCCGGTCAGCGGAGCGACCGCGCGCTGGAAGTCGAGCACTTCCTGGCTGAGCTCGTAGATGCGGCGGGACACCGCGGGGTCGCCCTCGAAGACCTGCGCCTCGATCTCGTCGATGTCGTTCTCAAGACCCGCGACGACGGGCGAGTACTGATCCACCACGGCGTCGAGGATCGCGTAGAGCACGGCGACCGGGCCGACGCGCAGCAGCTCCGGGTCGGCCTCCATCCGCCGCCGCACCAGCGAGAGGTCGGGCTTCTCGGAGTGGCGGACCGTGACGACGAAGTTCGCGCCGACGAACAGGTGCAGCTCGCCGAAGTCGACCTCCTCGCGCTGGTCGGCGTAGCTGGCGGCGCGCAGCACCACGAACATGTCGCTGCCGTAGCGCTCGAGCTTGGGCCGCTGGTGCGCACTGATCGCGTCCTCGAGGGCGAGCGGGTGCATGGAGAACTCGTCCTCGAGCGCCGCCAGCTCGGCCGCGTTCGGCCGGTACAGGCCGATCCATGCCATCGCGTCGGGCAGCTTCTGCAGGGCGGCGAGCGCCTCCGGGATGCTGCCCGGCGAGACCACCCGGCGGCCGTCCTGGTAGATCGCGTTGTCGACGGTGCTGGTGCGCGTCGGCTCATCGTCCGGGCGGAGTCGCTGGATCGGTGCGGTGTCCTCGGCGGCCGCGCGGGTGCGCGAGCCCAGCCCGAGGATCGTCGCGGGGACGCGGGGTAGCTTCACGACCTTCTCCTCTTGCTCGACCGACGCCCTATTGTGCACCCCGGGGTGAACGGCAGGTGTCCGGTGCGCCACCGGTGTCGGAGGCTCTCACTAGCCTGGAGTCGCTCCCCGGACGACGCAGAGAAAGGACGACCGTGAAGCTGCTGCACACCTCCGACTGGCACATCGGCCGCACCTTTCACGGGCACTCCACCGTGGCGGCGCTCGCGACGGTGCTTGAGGCCCTCGTCGAGACGGTGAGCGCCGAGCAGGTCGACGCGGTGCTGATCGCCGGAGACGTCTTCGACTCCGCCGTTCCCGCCGCCGAGCACTACACGCTGCTCACCCGCACCCTCGAGGCGATCCGCGCGGCCGGGGCGGACGTCGTGCTGACCAGCGGCAACCACGACTCCCCCGCCCGGCTCGGCTTCCAGGCTGGGCTGCTGCGCACCGCGGGCGTGCACGTGCTCACCGATCCGGAGGCGTACGCCGAGCCGGTTGTGCTCCGCGATGGGTCCGGTCTCGAGGTGGGCGTGCACGGCATCCCGTTCCTCGAACCGGCGCTCTACCGCCACCGGCACCCGGAGGAGCCGCTGCGGCGCCACGAGGACGTGCTCGCCTTCGCGATGCGCCGGGTCCGTGCCGCCGCTGAGGCCGCCGGTCGGCCCTGGGTCGTGCTCGCGCACTGCTTCGCCGTCGGAGCCCCGCCCGCGGTGCTCGAGCGCGACATCACGGCGGGCGGGCTCGACTATGTCTCGGTCGAGCACTTCGCCGCCGCCGACTACGCGGCGCTCGGGCACATCCACGGGCGGGCCGAACTCACGCCGAGCGTGCGGTACTCCGGGGCGCCGCTGCACTACTCGTTCGGCGAGGCCGCGAAGCCGCGCGGCGCCTGGCTGGTGACGATCGGAGCCGAGGGGCTGGCGGGCGTTGAGTGGTCGCCGCTCCCGGTGCCGCGGCGGCTGAGCGTGATCGAGGGCGAGCTCGAGCAGCTGCTGCGCGATCCTTCCCTAGCCGACGTGGAGGGCGACTGGGTGTCGGCGGTACTGACGGATTCTGTACGCCCGCTCGACGCGATGGCGCGCCTGCAGTCGCGGTTCCCGGGCTGCGCGACGCTCGAGCACCGGCCCCCGCACGCCGCCGCCGAGCCGCCCGCCTACGCCGAGCGGGCCCGCGGGCGGAGCGACGTCGAGGTCGTCGACGACTTCCTCGCCCACGTCCGCGACGGCCACGGCGCCACCGCCGCCGAGCGCGCCCTCACCCTCGACGCTCTCGCAGCGGTCGACGCCGAGGCGCTGCGGTGAGGATCCGCCGCCTCGCGTTCGCCGGCCTCGGTCCGTTCCGCGCCGAGCAGTGCATCGACTTCGACCGGCTCGAAGACGTGGGCGTCTACCTCATCGCCGGCCGCACGGGCGCCGGAAAGTCGACGATCCTCGACGCGATCGCTTTCGCGCTCTACGGCTCGGTCCCGCGTTTCGACGGCACGGCCTCGCGCCTGCGGAGCGACCACAGCGGGCCCGAGGACGAGACCTTCGCCGAGCTGGAGTTCGAGGCGGCGGGGCGCGTCTACCGGGTGCGCCGCTCGCCCGAGTATGCGCGGCCCAAGCGTCGCGGTCCGGGGACGACCACTCAACCCGCGAAGGTCGAGCTGCTGGAGCAGATCGACGCCTCGTGGGTCGGCCTCTCATCCAGCGCCAAGGAGGTGGCCACTGACATCGGCCGCATCGTCGGGCTGACGAAGGACCAGTTCCTCCAGGTGATCCTGCTGGCGCAAAACCGCTTCCACGAGTTCCTGCTCGCGAAGAACGACGACCGGCAGCGGCTCCTGCGCACCCTCTTCGCGACCGAACGCTTCGATCTGCTCCGCCGGCGCCTGCTGGAGCAGCGCGATGCGAGCGCCGTGGGGCTGGAGGAGGAGCGAGCGGCCGTGACCGCACTCGCCGACGAGGCCTCCCGGCTCATCGACGACGGTGCAGAACCGCCCACTCCCGATGCGGCCTGGTTCGCCGGGCTGCCGGCCCGTCTCGCCGCCCCGCTCGACGAGGCCCGGTCCGACGCCGCGACCGCCGACGCAGTGCAGGCAGCGGCGAGCACCGCTCTCGACGAGGCCCGTCGCATCGCCCGCGGGCAGGAGCGGCGCCGACTCGCGCTGATCGAGGCGGAGGAGCTGGCGGTCGCCGAGGCGCACGTCGAGCGCCAGCGGGCGGCGATCGAGCGCGCCCGCCGCGCCGACGGAGTGCTGCCGCTGCTCCGTTCGGCCCGCGCCGCCGACGAGAAGGAGCGGGCGGCGCTGCAACAGCGCGACCTCGCGGCAGAGGCCTACGGCGACTCCGCCGCAGGGCCGGCCGCCGAGACGGCCGAGCACCTCGCCGCCGTGCTGGGCGCGCTGACCGAGGCGCTGGCCGAGGAACGCAGGCTCCCCGAAGCGGAGCGTGCCGCTGAGCGCACCGCCCGCGCCGAGCAGACGGCCGCGAACACCCTGGCCGGTGTGGAGGAGGAGCTGCGCGAGCTGCCCGCTCGAGTGGATGCGCTCGCCGAAGAGGAGGAGTCCCTCGCCGACGAGGCCGCCGCCGTTGCCGCCCGCGCCGAGGAGCTCGCCGCCGTCGAACGGAGGATCGCCGCGGTCCACGAGCGCGACCTCGCCGCCGCGGAGTTGCACCGGTTGCGGACCGCCTACGCCGACGCCGCTCGTGCGCACGGCGAGCGCGCCGCCGAACAGGCCGCCCTCATCGCGCGCCGGTTCGCCGGATTCGCCGGCGAGCTGGCCGAGCGCCTGGAGCCGGGAGCGCCATGCCCGGTCTGCGGCTCGCCGGAGCACCCCCGCCCGGCCGATCACGACGGACCGACGACGGTCGGTACCGCCGACCTGGACCGCGCGCACACCGCGGTCCAGCGCGCTTCCGCCGCCCTCGACTCCGCCCGGGAGCGCGAGGGCATCGCCGCCCTCGCCCTGGCAGCGCTCGACGAGCGAGTCGGCGACGATGCCGACCTGGACTCGCTCCGCTCGGCCGACGAGGAGCGTCTGGCCTCGGCCCGGGCTGCCGCCGCCCGCGTGGCGGAGCTCCGGCACGAGCGCACCCGGCTGCGCTCCAGGATCGACGCCATCACGAGCGACAGGGACGCCGCCAGCATCGAGCATCAGGCCCGTGTCGGCGAGGCCGCCCTCGCCGCCGAGGCGCTGAGGCTGCTACGGGAGCGGGTCGAGATCTCGCGGGACGGAGCGGAGAGCGTCACGGCGCGCGTCGCCGACCTCAGTGCCCAGCGCCGCCGAGCCGTCGCCCTGGTCGAGGCCGAGGAGGCGGCGGGCGCCCGCGCCGAGGCCGCCGCCGTTGCCCGAGCCGAGCTCGCCCAGGTTCTGGCCGAGCGCGGTTTCGCCACGCCTGAGGAGGCCGAGTCCGCCGCACTGGCGAGCGGCGACCGCGCCCGCGCTGAGGCGGCCGTCGCCGAACACGAGCGGCGCCGCAACACCACCGAGGCGACACTCGCCGAGCCCGAGCTCCGCGCACTGCCCAGCACGCCCGCCGACGTCTTCGCCGCGGAGGAGCACTCGCGCGACGCCTCCGCTCGCCGCGACGAGGCGCGAGCTCGACTCTCCGTGCTAGAGCACCGCTCCTCGCGCCTGGCCGAGCTCGCTGCAGTGGCCGCGGGCCGCCTCGGCGCGCTCGACGAACGCCTCCGCCGCCACGAGGAGTTGCGCGCCCTGGCCGAGACCGTCTCGGGCCGCGGGCAGAACACCCGCAGGATGGATCTGGAGGCCTTCGCGCTCGCCGGCAGGCTGGAGGAGATCGTCGCCGCCGCGAACCTCCGCCTCGACGCGATGACCAGTGGCCGCTACGCCCTCGCTCACGACGACTCGCTCGCCTACCGCGGCGCTGCCTCCGGCCTCGGGATCGACGTGCTCGACGCCTTCACCGGCGTCCGGCGGCACCCCGCCTCGCTGTCCGGCGGCGAGACCTTCCTCGCCTCGCTGGCCCTCGCACTCGGCCTGGCCGACGTGGTGACGGCGCAGTCCGGCGGGATCTCGCTCGAGACCATGTTCATCGACGAGGGCTTCGGCTCGCTCGATGCCGAGACGCTGGAGACGGCGCTCGGCACGCTCGACGCGCTGCGCTCCGGCGGCCGCACGATCGGCCTGATCAGCCACGTCGATGCGATGCGCGAGCGGCTGCCGATCGGCCTGCGCGTCGTCGTCGGACCCCGCGGCGACAGCACGATCCTCACCGGCTGAGGCGGCGCCGACGCGGTGGGGCGGGAGCCTCGGTCGGTGCGGCCGCAGAGGCCGATACGGCCAGAGAGGCCGAGGCCGGCGACGCGGCCCGACGACGCGGGCGGGCGTCGCCGCGCCCGCTGCTAGGGTCATCCGCAGTGACACGGGGTGCCCGCCTGGGCTGAGAGAAGACCCGTTGAACCTGATCTAGTTCGTACTAGCGAAGGGATGTCGCGAATGAGTATTCGCACGCCTGTCCACCCGCCCCTCCCCGCCGACACGGCCGCCGACCCGGCGCCCCGTGCGGTGCCCGGCCCGGCGTCCGTCGGTCGCGATCTCGTCGCCCTCCGCGCCGCCGAGCCGCTCGTGCAGTGCATCACGAACGCGGTTGTGACCGGCTTCACCGCGAACAGCCTGCTCGCCCTCGGCGCCAGCGCAGCGATGTGCGATCTGCCCGGCGAGGCGGGCGTCTTCGCGGGTATCGCCTCCGCCGTCCTCGTCAACCTCGGCACGCCCGGAGCGGAGCAGCGCGAGGGCGCGCGGGAGGCGGTCGCCGCGGCCACCCGCGCCGGTACCCCGTGGGTGCTCGATCCCGTCGCCGTCGGCCCGCTGCCCGTGCGCACCGTTCTCGCCGTCGAGCTGCTGGAGGCGCGGCCCGCGATCATCCGCGGCAACGCCTCCGAGATCCTCGCCCTGGCGGGAGCCGGTGCGGGCGGGCGTGGAGTGGACGCGGTCGACACCGCCGAGCAGGCCCTCGACTCCGCCCGAGACCTGGCCCGCCGCACGGGCGGCGTTCTCGCCGTCTCGGGAGCGATCGATCTCGTCACCGACGGCGAGCGCGTCGTCCGGGTCACCGGCGGCCACCCGCTGCTGACCCGGGTGACCGGCGGCGGCTGCGCGCTGGGCGCGGTGATGGCCGCATTCCTCGGCGCAGGGGTCCGCCCGCTCGACGCCGCCGTCAGCGCCTCGGCCGTGTGGGGCCTCGCCGCCGAGCGTGCCGCCGCAACGAGCAGTGGCCCCGGGTCCTTCGCCGTCGGCCTCCTCGACGCCCTCGCGGCCCTCGGGCCGGCCGAGGCCGAGTCGGGCGCGCGGATCGCATGAGCGTCGACCTCTCGCTCCACCTCGTCACCGACACCGCCCAGTGCGGCGCGCGCGGCGTGCCCGCCGTGGTCGCGGCGGCGGTCGCGGGCGGAGTCACGACCGTCCAGATCCGCGATCACGATGCCTCGGCCGCCGAGCTCGTCGCCCTGACCCTCGCGGTCGCCGCTGTTCTCACCGAGCGCACCACGCTGCTGGTCGACGACCGTGTCGACGTGGTCCTCGCCGCCCGCTTCGCTGGTGCCCGCGTGCACGGTGTCCACCTCGGGCAGTCCGACCTCCCCGTCGTCGCCGCGCGCTCACTCCTCGGAGCCGACGCCGTGATCGGCCTCACCGCGAACACTCCCGCGCACCTCGCAGCCGTCCGCGCCCTGCCAGCGGGCACGGTCGACTACCTCGGCGTCGGCGTGATCCGGCCGACCTCGACCAAACCTGACCACCCCGCGCCCCTCGGCATCGACGGATTCGCGGCCCTCGCCACCGCGACGCCACTGCCCTGTGTCGCGATCGGCGGAGTCGGAGCGCAGGACGCGGCTCCGCTCCGGTGTGCCGGTGCAGCGGGACTCGCCGTGGTCTCGGCGGTCTGCACCGCCGCGGACCCCGCGGAGGCCGCCCGCAGCATCCGGGCGGAGTGGGACCGATGACCGCCGGCAGCGCCCCGTCCCGCACCACCGCAGCCTCCGTCGGCACCCCAGAAACCCCCGCCACCCCTGCCAGCCCACTCGCCCCGCGCAGCCCACTCGCCTCGCGCATCCCGCTCCCCCCGCGCATCCCCCGCGTCCTCAGCATCGCCGGCACCGACCCGACCGGCGGCGCGGGCATCCAGGCCGACCTGAAGACCATCGGTGCGCTCGGCGGCTACGGCATGGCCGTTGTCACCGCCCTCGTCGCGCAGAACACGCACGGTGTCCGCTCCGTGCACCTGCCGCCCGCCGCGTTCCTCCGCGAGCAGCTCGACGCGGTGAGCGACGATGTGACGATCGATGCCGTGAAGATCGGGATGCTCGCCACGGCCGAGTACGCCGGAGTCGTCGCGCAGTGGCTCGATGACGTGCGCCCGCCCGTCGTGGTCGTCGATCCGGTGATGGTGGCCAGCAGCGGGCACCGGCTGCTCGCCCCCGAGGCCGAGGAGGCCGTGCACGGCCTGCTCCGTCGGGCCGACCTGGTGACGCCGAACCTCCCCGAGCTGGGCGTGCTCGCCGGAGCCGCCACCGCCTCCGACTGGCCGACCGCGCTCGCGCAGGGCGCCGCCCTCGCGCGCACTCTCGACGCGGCCGTTTTGGTGAAGGGCGGCCACCTCGACGGCCCCGCCACTCCGGACGCGATCCTCACCCCCGACGGCCGGGTGCGCGAAGTACCCGGAGTGCGCGTCGCCACCGCGAACACCCACGGCACCGGCTGCTCGCTCTCCTCTGCGATGGCGACGCTCCTGGCCGGCCGCGGCGCCGGTTCCGACGCGCTGGTCGAGGCGCTGATCGAGGCGAAGGAATGGCTGACCGGCGCCCTGCGCGCCGCCGACGCGCTCGAGGTCGGCTCCGGTCTCGGCCCCGTCGACCACTTCCACCGCCTCCGCCCGCCGACGTTCTGCACGGGTGTCTGGGAGGAGACGAGGGAGCTCCGCGATGAGATCGACACGCTGCCGTTCGTCCGGGCGCTCGGCGACGGCTCGCTGCGCCGGGAGGACTTCGAGTGGTACCTGGAGCAGGACGCGCTCTACCTCACCGAGTACGCGCGGGTGCTGGCCGTGGCGGCACAGCGGGCGCCGACCACCGCCGAGCAGGTCTTCTGGGCCGAGGGCTCGGCATCCGCTCTCGCGACGGAGGCGCAGCTGCACCGCGACCGGCTCGGCAGCAGGGAGGCGCAGCACGCCCCGGTCACTCGCAGCTACGTCGATCATCTGCTCGCGGTCGGTGCCCGCGGCGGCTACGGCGAGATCGTCGCCGCCCTGCTCCCCTGCTTCTGGCTCTACGCCGACGTCGGCTCCCGCCTGGCTGCCGCGGGCCACGCGGAACACCCCTACGCGGACTGGCTGCTCAGCTACGCCGATCCGGTGTTCGAAGCCGCCACCGAGAGGGCGATCGTGATCACTGAGCAGGCAGCCGCAGACGCCACGCCGCGGGAGCGCGCTGCGATGCGAGAAGCGTTCCTGCGCTCGAGCGTCTTCGAGCGGGACTTCTTCGCGGCTCCGCTGGACCGGGCGCTGATCCGCTGATCGCGTCCGGTCCACGCGCCGCTCAGCCGATCGCCTCGCGCAGGACGTGCATGAGCGCGTCCAGCTGCACCGTGTCAGCCGAGGCGGTCTCGGCGTCCGCACCGTCGAGCGCGCGGGCGGCGAGGCCCGCCTTGGCATCGATGAGTTCGGCGATCTTCGCGTCGATCGTATGCGCCGCGATGATCCGCCAGGCCGTGACCGGCTCCTCCTGACCGATGCGGTGCACACGATCGATGGCCTGTGTCTGCTCGGCCGAGGTCCAGGACAGCTCGGCAAGCACCACGTTCGAGGAGGCTTGCAGGTTCACGCCGACGCCCGCCGCGGTGAGTGAGCAGACAGCGACCGAGACGTCGGGGTCCTCGTTGAAGGCGTCGATCTGGGTCTGCCGGAACGCCGCGGTCTGGTCGCCGCGGATGGACACCGAGGCGAGCTCGCGCTTCTCGAAAGTCTCCTCGGCCTGATCCATCACGTCGATGTGTTTGGCGAAGAAGACCACCTTGCCTACCGAGCGGGCCAGCTGCGAGGCGTAATCGGCGGCCAGTGCCGCCTTCGCCTGGCCGATCCGGCGGACCATCGTGAAGACGTTCTCGCCGGTCTTGGCCGACTTCGACTCCTCCAGCTCGCTCTGCGCCACGATGCGGATGAACCGCTCGCGCTCGTCGTCGTCGAGCTCGTGCGTGATCGAGGCGGTGACGGCCCGGAAACGCTGGAGCATCCGCGCTCCGAGCTCACGCTCGGCCTTCTGAATGGAGCGACCGAGGTCGTCGTCGAGTTCGACGGGCAGGTCGACGATCCGCTTCGAGGGCAGATCAGCGGCGACGTCGATCTTCTTGCGTCGGACGATGCCGAGGTCGATGACCGCCTCGCGCGCCTCCGGGTAGAAGCCGGTGTCGGCGGGAGTCAGGCCCGTCTCCTCCAGGCGGCCCAGGAGATCCGGCCCCGGCTTGGTCTCGTCGATCCAGCCGAGGAAGCGCCAGATGGCGCGGAAGTCGTCGACGTCGTTGATCAGCGGAGTACCGGTGAGCGCGATCATCAGCGGGTCGTGTCCCGGAGTGGTCTCGCGGATCCTCGAGGCCAGCGCGAGCACGCTCTGCGAGCGCTGCGAGCGGAGGTTCTTGATGAAGTGCGCCTCGTCGACCACCATGCCGCGAAAGCCCAGGCTCCCGAGCCAGCCGATGTGCCGGTCGAGGATGTCGTAGTTGACGATGACCACGTCGGCGAACGCGTCGAGCGTGCCGCCGTCACCGTGGATCACCGTGGCGCGGCGCTGCGGGGTCCAGTGCTCGACCTCGCGCGCCCAGTTCATCTTGACGACGTTCGGCACCACCGCGAGCAACGGGTACGCACCCACGACGGAGGCGGCGAGCAGGCTCTGCGCGGTCTTGCCCAGGCCCGGCTCGTCGGCGAGTAGGAAGCTGCGGTGGCCCTCGCGGGCGCTCTCGATGAAGCGCGCCTGGTGCGGCATCAGCTCGCGCCCACGCGGGGAGACGCGGTCGAGTTTCGGCGGCTCCGGGAGCTCCATGCTCGCGGCCCGTCCGCCCGCGCCGTACTCGAAGGCCTTGAAGAGCGGACCGAGCAGCTCCCAGTCGTCCAGCCGGCGGCGCGGCGCCGGGGCTACGGCCTCCGCGATCGAGAAGTCCGGCGGGAGGAAGGGGTTCGCCAGCTGGCGCGCACGCACCGACGGGGGCACGACCTGGTTCACCGCCACCTCGGCCTTGGGCTCCGGTTCGGTCACGATCACAAGCTCGTCGGGGCTCAGCTCGGCACCCGCCTCCAACAGCCAGTCGCGGCGCAGCTTCTGCGCGGCCGGCGTGACGCCCGCCTCCGATTCGAGCAGCGCGATCAGGCTGGTGTCGCGCGCGGCCGTCTTGGCGAGGATCGTGGCGATGCCGTCGAGGCGCTTCATCTCCTCGGCGCGCTGGGCCTCGCTGAGCGAGGTGTCGACCTTGACCCGCTTGCGCTCCTCGCGCATCAGCAGGGCGATCACCAAGAATTTCGTCCGGTTGGTCGGCCCGACCTTGCCGGTCTGGGCCTTCGCCTCCACCTCGCGGACGCGGCGGGCGAGGATCGGAATGATCCCCGCGTTGTCCACACCGCGCGAACGCGATCGGGGTCGGCTCCCGGCGGCGTTCGACGCTCGACGCGTCTGTCCGGACTGACGCTGGCCGCTGCGAGCCATGCTCCTCCTCGATGTGTGACGGGGGCGGAGGAGGGATTCCCGCGCGCTGCCGTCGCCGTGCATCCGCCGGATCGCCTCCGGGGAGACGACGGGCGTCGGTGCATCCGGTGGCTGTCAGGAGCTCCGAGCAACGGGTCTGAAACCCGGTCGCAGCGTCCCCGGCGTGCGGATGCAGAAGAAGTCTACTCCTCGGCGGGCTCTCGGCGGTCCTGCGCCGCGCGGGGAGGCGCGCCCGACGTCACTCCGGGGTCGGGACGCGGATGATCAGCCCGGCGGCGACGAAGACGCCGACCGCGGCGAGGCTCAGTGACGACCAGACCGCGTCCGGAAAAGCGAACGGCAGCACCGGGTTCCACAGCACGAGCACCGGGACGAGCCCGATCAGCCACAGGAAAGCGCGCGCCTGGATCGCGAACCAGCCGATCACCGCCGCGAGGATCGCTACCGGGTACCGGATCACGTCATAGGCATCGGAGCCGACGAGGGCGAGCCCGGCCAACAGCACGATCGCTGCCAGGATCCCGGGCGCGAGCGCCATCCGCGCCCGGTCCCGCGAGGGGTAGCGGGCGGCGGTCGTCCTGGTCGGCTTGCGGGTGCTCACCTCTCGATCGTACGGGGGCCGATACCCCACCCGGGTACGGACGGCGGAGCGTAGGCTGGCGGAGTGATCGAGGACCTCAAAAAGCGTTCGCTGCACCGTGCCCGCATCCTCGGCGGCCAGATGCGCGGCCTCGAGCGGATGATCGAGAACGAGGACTACTGCGTCGACATCGTCACGCAGTCCCTCGCCATTCAAAAGTCGCTCGGCTCGCTGAACAAGCTCATCGTCGAGAACCACCTCCGCACGCACATCACCGCGATGTTCGAGGAGGGCGGCGACGCCCGCGAGGCCGCGATCGCCGAACTCGTGACCATCTTCGAGCTCTCCCACAACCGCTCGTGAGCGCCGCACTCATCGCCGCCGCCAGGAACCGTCCGCTGCTGCTCGACGGCGGCCTGGGCACCGAGCTAGAGGCGCAGGGGGCCGCTGTCGACTCCGCCCTCTGGAGCGCTCGGGTCCTGCTCGAAGAACCTGAGCGGATCGTCGCCGCCCACCGCGCGTTCGCCGAGGCGGGCGCACGGGTGGCGGTGACCGCGAGCTACCAGGTGTCGGCGAGCGGATTCGCGGCCGCGGGCCTTGCTCCCGGGCTCACCGAGCACGCGCTCCGCGAGAGCGTCGCGCTGGCCAGGCGGGCGCAGAGCGGGTGGGTCGCCGCCTCCGTCGGCCCCTACGGTGCGAGCCTCGGCGACGGCTCCGAGTACCGCGGCGACGACGATCTCACCGTGGACGAGCTCGTCGCCTGGCACCGCCCCCGCCTCGAGGCGCTGGCCGCGGCCGGCCCGGACCTGCTCGCGGTCGAGACGATCCCCTCCGTCCGGGAGGTGCGCGCCGTCGTGGCCGCCCTCGCGGGCTCCTCCATCCCCGCCTGGATCTGCGTGAGCGGACGCTCAGGCCGAACCGCGGCCGGGGAACCCCTGGCCGAAGCGTTCACCGTCGCCGCCGCCTCCGTGGAGGTGATCGGCGTCGGAGTGAACTGCTGGCCCCCCGGTGACGTCGCCGAGGCTACGCGCATCGCCCGCTCGGTCACCCGCAAGCTGGTCGTCGTCTACCCCAATAGCGGTGAGGAGTGGGACGCCGTCGGTCGCCGCTGGACGGGCGACGCGGCCTTCGATCCGGCACTCGTCGCCTCCTGGCGCGCGGCGGGCGCTGACCTGATCGGCGGGTGCTGCCGAGTCGGTCCGGCGGCGATCGCCGCTCTCGGCCGCAGCCTGGAAGAGGACGCATGACTTCTCTGCGAGCCGTCCTCGGCGACCTCACCCGCGAGCACGTCGACGCGATCGTGAACGCCGCGAACTCGTCCCTCCTCGGCGGGGGCGGCGTCGATGGAGCAGTTCACCGCGCGGGCGGTCCGGAGATCCTCGCCGCCTGCCACCGGCTCCGCGAGACCGAGTTGCCCGGCGGCCTGCCCGCCGGCTCGGCCGTCGCCACCACCGCAGGCCGCCTCCCGGCCCGCTGGGTCGTGCACACCGTCGGCCCCGTCCACTCCCGCTCGGAGGACCGCAGTGCCGTTCTCGCCTCCGCTTATCGCGAATCGGTTCGTATCGCGGTCGGCCTCGGCGCACACACGGTCGCCTTCCCGGCTGTCTCGGCGGGCGTGTACGGCTGGCCGATGGACGACGCGGCGCGCATCGCGGTGGAGTCGGTGCGGTCGGCGACCGTCGACGGCGCCCTCGACGAGGTTCGCTTCGTGCTTTTCTCGGAGGCCGCCCTCGCCGCGTTCGAGGCCGCCCTCGCCGCAGAGTGACGGGGAGGGGAGCCGACCAGCCAGTCGGCTCCCCCTCGCTCGTGTTTACGCCGTCTTCGGCCGCGCGAACTCGTCGTACGGCAGCGTGAGCGGACGGGTCCGCGGGGGCATCCGCACCACAGCCTCGAGCGCCGGGCCCAACGCCTCCCGCCAAGCGTGGTAGCCGTCCTCGTTCAAGTGCAGACCGTCCGGCGAGTACTGCTCGAGGAGTCCGCCGTCCTCCCCCGCGAGCACCGGCCACAGGTCGAGGTAGCCCGCGTGCGCGGTGGGCGCGAACTGCCAGAGGTGGCGGTTGATCTCGCGGATCTGCGGGGCGAACTCGTGCCCGCGCGGCAGAACCGAGGTGACCAGGATGCGCACATCGGGCAGGTCGCGGCGGAACGTTGCGACCACGGTCTCGATGTTGCGCACGACGTGCTCGGTGGTGCGGTGCCAGGCCAGGTCGTTGGTGCCGATCAACAGCACCACCGTGTCCGGCTCCTGCGCGACGAGCTCGGGCAGCCGCGCGACGACGTCCGCCGTAGTGGCCCCACCGACTCCCTCGTCGACGACTGTCGACTCCGTCAGCCAGTCGCCCCAGGCACCGGCCTGAATGATGCTGTCCCCGATGAAAAGGACCTTCCCCAGCTGGAGATCGCGCCCCGCGTCCGCCATCGACCGTTCGCTCATCGTGCTCCTCTCGTCGGCGTCCCGGGCGGTCTCGCCGCCGTCGGACCCCTCCATTGTCACCGCTGCACCCTGCGCCCGCCAGGGGAGCGCTCGTCGCCGGAGTCCGGCAGGTCGGCCGCAGTGGCCGTGATGCGGTTGGCCATACCGTTGAAGATGATGCCGTGGAAGGGCAGGATCGCGAACCAGTAGAGTCGGCCGGCGAGGCCCTGCGGGAAGAAGACCGCGCGCTGTGTGTAGACCGATCCGCCGTCTCCGGAGGGCTCGGCACGCATCTCGAGCCAGGCGCCTCCGGGCACCTTCATCTCGGCGCGCAGGCGCAGGAGCGTGGGCCGCTCGATCGCCTCGACCCTCCAGAAGTCCAGCGCGTCACCCGCGTGGAGGCGGGCGGAGTCGCGGCGCCCGCGCTGGAGCCCTACTCCCCCGACCAGGCGGTCCATCCAGCCGCGGATCACCCACGCGAGCGGGAAGGAGTACCAGCCGTTGGTGCCGCCAATGCCCTCGATCACGCGCCAGAGCTTGGCCGGGTCGGCGGGGGTGCGCCGCTCCTTGAGGTCGACGTAGACCGTGTGGCCGGCCCACTCCGGGTCGCTCGGCAGCGGATCGCTGGGGGCGCCGACGACCTCCGCGTTCTGCCAGCTCGTCTCGATCTCGCCCGCCTGCATCTTTCCCAGCGCAAGCCGGACCGCCCGGCGGTACGAGGTCAATCCGCCCTCCGGGTCGGGGATGAGCCAGCGGATGTCCTGCTCGTGCACCACGCAGTCGTACTGGAGGGAGGCGATGATCGGCACCGCGAGCGAGCGCGGGATCGGCGTGACCAAGTTGACCCACTGCGAGGCCAGCCACGGCGTGAACACCGGCAGAGACGCGATCGGCCGCTGCGGCAGACCAGCCTCCACTGCGTAGCCGTTCATCATCTGGCCGTAGCGCAACACGTCCGGCCCGCCGATGTCGAAGGTCCGGTTCAGCGAGGCGTCCTGGAGCGAAGCGGCACCGATGAGGTAATGCAGCACGTCGCGCACCGCGATCGGCTGGATGAAGTTGCGCACCCACTGCGGCGCGGGCATGTACGGCAGCACGTCGGTGAGGTGACGAACCATCTCGAAGGAGGTCGATCCGGAGCCGATGATCACGCCGGCCTGCAGCGCGATGGTCGGCACGCCCGACTCCATCAGGATCCGGCCCACCTCCGCCCGCGAGCGGAGGTGCTTCGAGAGCTCCTGGCCCTCGGGGTGCAGGCCGCCGAGGTAGACGATGCGACCGACGCCGCCCGCCTTCGCCGCCGTGGCCACATTCTGCGCGGCCCGGCTCTCGACCTCCTCGAAGTGGGCGTGGTCGTTTCCAGAGCCCATCGAGTGGACGAGGTAGTAGAGGACGTCGACGCCCTCCACGGCCGCGGTCAGCGACTCCGGATCGCCGAGATCGCCCTGGGCGACCTCGACCTCACCCGCCCACGGCACGTCGGAGAGCTTGCGCGGATCACGCACGAGAACGCGCACCCGGAAGCCCGCCTCGAGAAGGCGGGGTGTCAGCCGACCACCGATGTAGCCGGTGGCGCCGGTGACGAGCGCGAGGGGTCGCGCCGAGTCAGTGGGGGTATCGCTCATGTCGCCACGCTACGCCGGTGGCGCCGCGACCTCCCCCGCTGGTGCGGGCTCGCGGGCCCTGCTAGGCGGGCCTTGACTCGCGCTCAGGCGATATACCGAGGACCTCGCGGACGCGCAGAACGTCCTGGTTCATCTGGCGGATGAGCGGCTCGACGCCCTCGTAGGCGACCTGGCCGCGAATCCGGCCGACGAACGCCACGTCGACCACGCGATCGTAGAGGTCGAGGGTGTCGAGCGTCTGGTCGAGCACGTACGCCTCGACCTGCTTCGGCGGCACTCCGACGAAGGTGGGGTTGCTGCCGACCGAGATCGCGGCGGGATGCGTGACGCCGTCGGTGCTGAGCCGCCCCGCGTAGACGCCGTCGGCCGGGATCAGGCCCTGCGACTGGGGAGAGAGATTCGCGGTCGGGAAGCCGAGCTCGCGCCCGCGCTTCGCGCCGTGCACGACCACTCCGCGGACCACGGGCTCGTGCCCGAGCAGGCGCGTCGCGTGCTCCACATCGCCTTCTGCGAGCAGCTGGCGGATCCAGGTGGAGGAGACGCGGCGGCCATCCTCGGGCCGCACGTCGTCGATCAGCTCGACCTCGAAGCCGTACTGCCGCCCGAGCACGCGGAGCAGGTCGACGTCGCCCGCGCCCCGGGCGCCGAAGCGGAAGTCGGAGCCGACGAGCACCACGCGGGCCTCGAGAGCGTCGACCAGGATCTGCTGAACGAACTCCTCCGGCGAGAGCGCGCGGAACTCCTCGTCGAAGGTGAGCAACAGCGTCGCGTCGACGCCGGTTCCCGCGAGCAACTCCAGTTTCTGCTCGTTGCCGGCCAGGACGGGCGGACACTTCTCCGGCGCGATCACGCTGAGGGGATTGCGGTCGAAGGTGACGACCACGGCGGCCAGAGCCCGCTCGCGCGCCCGCTCATGCAGCGTGCCGATCACGGCCCGATGCCCGGAGTGGACGCCGTCGAACTTGCCGATCGTGACCGCGGAGGGGCCGATCCCGGCTAGATCGCCGGGGCGAGTCTCGACGCGCATCAGACCCCCGCCCTTGATGAGCGCCGCCCCTGCACGCGGAGCCACCAGAGGCCGAGCATCGGCAGGACGAGCGGGATGAGCAGGTACCCCGCGCCGAACGCCGCCCAGACTGTCGACTGACGGCCGAACGGATCGGCGCTGGTGAGCCCGAGCAGCTGCGGTGCGAGCAGGCTGAGCGCGCCGACCACGAGCACGCCCACCAGCTCGAACGTGATGGTCACCCAGGCCACTCGCTGCCAGGCGCGCCCCGGCTGGACCAGCGCGACGGTCGCCACGATGTACACCACGGCTGAGAGCGCCGAGAGCGAGAACGCCAGCGGCGCCTCGTCGAAGCGGTCGATGATCTGAAAGACGGAGCGACCCGTCGCGGCAAGCGCCAGAATCCCGTACACCACGACGAGCAGGCTGCCGATACCGCGCGAACGGGCCGAGCGGGTCGAGTCGCCGCTTCCGGAGGCCGAGGGGTTTCGAGGGTTGTGGGCGGCCCGTCCGGACGCATCGCTGGCTGGTTTCGACATCGCAGGTCCATGCTAGGCGCTCGCCGGGCCGGGTCCGGCGGTAGGCCGGATCAGGCGCTCTGGAAGAACCAGATCTGGTGCATCCGGTAGACCATCACCGCGATCGAGAGGCAGGCGACGCCCAGGATCACGGTGCTCCAGCGGCTCCGCTCGATCAGCGCCCAGAAGCCCGCGGCGAGCGGCAGGAGCAGCGCCGAGATCAGGTAGATGTAGTACTCCGGCAGGCTCCCCGACGGGCGGTTGCCGACCAGGGGAGAGACGAGCGCGACCGCCAGCTGCACGATCAGGAGCAACTCGACGATCGCCGTCGCTCCCACCGAGACATCAGAGGGGCGGCGGGCGAGCAGCCCGAGCACCAGGCAGAGCAGGCCCGCCACGACGGCGATCCCCACCTGGAGGGTCGTGAACCACTCGATCACGACGCGACCGTCCGCAGGTCCTCGGTCGGGAAGTTGACCACGCTCTTGAGCTGGGTGCCGCGGCGCTCGGCGAGGCCGATCAGCCGCTCCCCCGGGCCGACGGCGGCGAGGAGCCCCGTCGAACCCGCGACCGCCTCCGGGGCCGGGATGCGTTTGCCATTGGCGAGGTCACCCGCCTCCTGCGCATCGAGGTGGAGCAGCGGGAACAGCTCGCCTGCCACGCGCGTCGGCGACAGGAGCGCGGCGGGGACGTCGAGCTCGTCGATCTCGCCGGCCTGCGCCACCGAGAACGGTCCGACGGCGGTGCGGCGGAGGGTCGTGAGGTGCCCGCCGACTCCGAGCGCCGCGCCGAGGTCACGAGCCAGCGCACGGATGTAGGTGCCGGAGGAGCAGGTGACGCGCACGTCGAGGTCAAGGCGTGCACCCTCGTCGGGGGTGTCGATCCGGCGACTCTCCAGCAGGTCGAAGGCCGAGACGGTCACCGGACGGGAGGCGAGAACGACCTCCTCGCCGTCGCGGGCGCGAGCGTAGGCACGCCGGCCGTCCACCTTGATCGCGCTGACTGTGCTCGGAACCTGCTCGATCGCTCCAGTGAGGGCCGCGATGCCGTCGGCCACCGCCTCCGGGGTGAGAGCTGCCACGAGGTCGGAGTCGGCGGAGGCGAGGACCTCGCCCTCGCGGTCGTCTGTACTGGTCGAGGCGCCGAGCCGAATGGTCGCCTCGTACTGCTTGTCGAGGCCCACCAGGTAGGTGAGCAGCCGCGTCGAGGGGCCGAGCCCGAGGATCATCAGCCCGGTGGCCATCGGATCGAGTGTGCCCGCGTGGCCGACCTTCCGGGTCCCCGCGCGGCGACGAGTCCGCGAGACGAGGTCGTGGCTGGTGATGCCGCCGGGCTTGTCGAGCAGGAGGATGCCGTTCGGAGCCGGGGCGGGGGTCTCGAGCACGGATGTGAGGATACACGGACGGATCGGGAGTCCTCTCTGGGGGTGGCGTCGGACCCCGCTCCTCCCCGCCCTAGGCTGTCCGGATGAGGATCGCAGTACTCGGAGCAGGCGCCGTCGGCGGCACCGTCGCCGCCCTTCTCGACAAGGCGGGGCACGACGTCGAGGTCACCGCTCGCGGCGACCACCTCACCGCGGTCCGCCGCTCGGGGCTCCGTCTGGATGGGGCGTGGGGCGAGCACACCGCGTGGGTCCGCTGCGGTGAGACCCTCGACCTCGTCCCGGATCTCGCCATCGTCTGCACGAAGGCGCAGGACGCCGAGGACGCGCTGCGCAGCAACCGTCGCACCGTCGACGGCACTCTGGTCGTCGTCGTCCAGAACGGACTCGACGGCCTCACCGCCGCCGCCCGCCAGGTGCGCGACGCTCGCCTCGTCGGCGCCCTGGCCCTGTTCGCCGCGAGCCACCTCGAGCCCGGTCGCGTCACCGTCACCGCCGCTGCGACGACCACGCTCGGCGTCCCCGGCCGTCCGGCCGACGACGACGTGCGCCGCGCCGCCGCTCTTCTCGGCGAGGCAGTCCCCACCGCGGTCACGGACGACTTCCTCGGCGCGCAGTGGACGAAGCTGCTGATCAACGAGATGAACGCCCTCCCGGCGATCACCGGGCTCTCGGTGCAGGAGACGATCGCCGACCAGGGCCTGCGCCGAGTCCTGGCTCGGGCGATGCGCGAGGCCGCCCGGACCGGCATCGCTGCGGGCATCCGCTTCGGCTCGCTCCAGGGCCTCTCGAACGCCTCCGTCCGCGCACTCGCCGCCGCTCCGCTGCCCGTGGTCGAGCTGCTCCCCCGCCGGATGGCCGCCGGCATGGGCGAGGTGCCCAACCCCGGATCGACGCTGCAGAGCATCCGACGCGGGGTGCCCAGCGAGATCGACCACCTGGCCGGAGCCGTGGTCCGCACCGCTCATCGCGGTGGACGCGAGGCCCCGGTCAACCAGCTGCTGGTCGACCTGGTGCATGAGGTCGAGCGGGCGGGCACCTTCCTGCCCCCCGCCGAGGTCGTTCGCCGGGCCGCCGCGGTCTGAGACTCCGTCCCGGCTCTTCTCTGCGTTCGCTGTGCAGGCGGCGCGTTCAGCAGGAGTCGGCGAAGATGCGGCGGGGCTGCTCCGGATCGCGGATGTCGACGAGGATGCCCGCGAGCCGGCGCGGATCCGTCGTGGCGCGGTAGGCCCGATCAACCGGCGGCTCCTGCGTATCGAGCCGGATGCTGGTGCTCCACGCCCCGCGCAACTCCGGCCGCAGCGCGAACTCGCCGTCCACGAGCAGCACCGCATCGCGGCCGGCGGTCCGCCAGCGCGCCTGCCTCGCCTGGTCCCGCAGCGAGTCGAAGCCCGCGAGCACGAATCCCGTGCTTCCGCCGAGCGTGAACGGATCCAGGAGCACCCGCCGCAGGAGTTCGTAGTTGTAGCCGCCCGCGTAGGAGCGCTGCTGCTCGGGCACGGCGGGATCCTCCCGCTCGGCCCGGGGACGGCGGAAGTCCGCAAGGTGCGCGATGATCGCGTCCCGACCGGCCCGGCGCAGCGCCTCCGCCAGCTCGAGAGCGAATGCGCCGCTCACCTCCGGGTCGTCGCCGTCGATACCGACCGTGACCCGTCCGCGCGCGTAGTTGTGCAGCACCTCCGCCGCGAGAGCGTCGAGCACATCGGCCTTCTGCGGAGCCCACCTGGTCATCCGCCCACGATACGCGCCAGCGCCTAGTGTGGGCTGATGCCCTCCGCCGCCCTCGCCACTGCGATCGTCGCCTGGTACCGCACGAACGCACGCGACCTGCCGTGGCGCCGCGAGGGATTCCCCGCTTGGGGCACTCTGGTCAGCGAGGTCATGCTGCAGCAAACCCCTGTCCTGCGCGTCGTGCCCCGATTGGCCGCCTGGCTGGAACGCTGGCCGACCCCCTCCGCCCTCGCTGCTGTCCCGCCCGGCGAGGCGGTGCGCGCCTGGCAGTCCCTCGGCTACCCGCGACGGGCACTCCGCCTGCACGCCTGCGCCGTGGCGATCGCCGAGGAGCACGGCGACGTGGTCCCGGACGATGTCGACACCCTCCTCGCGCTGCCCGGCATCGGCGACTACACCGCGCGCGCCGTCGCCGTCTTCGCCTACGGACGGCGCCATCCGGTGGTCGACACCAACGTCCGGCGGGTGATCGCACGCGCAGTCGGCGGTGCGGCCGAGCCCGGTCCTCCGCGCGCGAAGGCCGACCTCGACGCGATGTCGGCGCTGCTGCCCGAGTCGCTACCCGACGCCGCGGCCTTCAACGCCGGAGCGATGGAGCTGGGGGCGATCGTCTGCACCGCCCGAGCCCCGCGCTGCGGCGAGTGCCCGATCCGCGACCTCTGCCGCTGGCGGGCTGAGGGCTACCCGGAGCACACCGGAGCGGTGAAGTCGAAGCAGAAGCGGTTCGAAGGCTCCGATCGTCAGGTCCGCGGGCTCATCCTCGCCGAGCTGCGCGCCGCCCACGGCCCGGTCACGGCGGCCGAGGTGGAGTCGCTCTGGCCCGACGCTGAGCAACGCGGTCGGGCTCTGGCCGGGCTTCTGGCCGACGGCCTGGCGACCGGGGACGCCGACAACGGCTATCTCCTCCCCGGCTCCTGAGGCCGGTTCATCGTCCGGCGTCGGAGGGGGCGGGTAGGGTCGGCGCCGCGACCGGTCGCCGCCTCCGCCTCTCCCGCCCCGACATCGACCGCACGGGCGTCGCCCGCCTCGACTACCACGGCGTGCAGCACAGCGTCGACGGGGGCGACCCGCACCCTCCCCGAGGAGAAGGTCGTCGCCGTCGACGGCGCCTACGTCCGCCGGCTCGACACCGACGATCCCGCCCAGCTCGCGATCGTGTACGCAGCGGCGACGCTATTCCGCGGCGCCGGCTGCACCGCTGTCGTCGTCCTGGACTCGCTCGACGTCGCCACGGGCTCCGCTGCGTTCAACCTCGGCGTCTAATCCTCGGTGTCGTCCTCGCGGGGCTTCACGTAGGGGTCGGCCTCGCCTGCGTAGTCCGCCTGAGCGGCGAGCGACTGCACCTGCGAGTCCTGGCTGCGCGCGGTGGCGAGAAGATCCTCGATGTGCTTCGCGTTCTCGGGAAGCGCGTCGAGGATGAACTCGAGCGACGGAGTGAGCCGCGCGGTGATGTTCTTCCCCACCTCGGTCCGCAGCATGCCAGTGGCGGCCTTGAGGGCGGCGGCCGAATCGGCACGCTCCTCGTCGGTGCCGTACACCGTGTAGAACACGGAAGCGTGCTGCAGGTCGCCGGTCACCTGCACATCGGTGATCGTGACGAAGCCGAGGCGCGGGTCACGGAGACCGCGTTCGAGCCGCTTCGCGACGATCACCTGGATACGTTCGGCAAGCTTCCTCGCCCGGGCCGGATCTGCCATGACTGGTCCTCACATCTCTCTCGGCGAACCGTTCAGCTCGCCATTCAACCACTCCCCGCCCGTCCGACTGTTCCCGTCCGGGGGGCCTTGCGTCGTCCGACGTCTTCCCGAGTCTGCGACGGCCGCGGCCGCCTCGGTCTCAACCCGCGGCAGCGCCCGTCGGAGGGTCCGCGCCTCCGAGACGAGGGCGTTTCCCATTCCTCCGGAGGAGGGAGAGGACGAGAGTCCCCTCCCGATCCCACTGCGCACCAGGAGAAACGCCGGAAGGCCCGGGCGGACCCGGGCCTTCCAGTGGAACGAATCAGCCTCGCGGCTTCTCCTTCATCTCGATCGTCTCGATCTCGTCGCCGATCTGGATGTCGTTGTACTTACCGAGACCGATACCGGCCTCGTAGTCCGTACGGACCTCCGTGACGTCGTCCTTGAAGCGACGCAGCGACTCGATGGCGAGGTTGTCACCGACGACCACGCCGTCACGAATGACACGCGCCTTCGAGTTGCGGGTGATCGTGCCGGAGCGGACGATGACACCCGCGATGTTGCCGACCTTCGAGGAGCGGAACACCTCGCGAATCTCGGCGACACCGGACTGAACCTCCTCGAACTCGGGCTTGAGCATGCCCGTGAGCGAGTTCTCGACCTCTTCGATCGCGTTGTAGATGACCGAGTAGAAGCGGATGTCCACTCCTTCTCGGGCAGCGCGCTCGCGGGCCTTCGGGTCGGGGCGGACGTTGAAGCCCACGATGATCGCGTTGTCGATCGTCGCGAGGTTGACATCCGACTCCGTGATCGCACCGACACCGCGATGGATGATCCGCAGCTGCACGGAGTCGTCGACCTCGATCTTGACGAGCGACTCCTCCAGCGCCTCGACGGCACCGGACACGTCGCCCTTGATGATGAGGTTGAGCGACTCGACCTTCCCCTCCTCGAGAGCACGGGTGAAGTCCTCGAGCGAGATGCGCTTGCGGGCCTTGGCCAGCAGGGCGTTGCGCTGAGCGGCTTCGCGCTTCTCGGCGATCTGGCGAGCGGTGCGATCCTCCTCGGTGACGAGGAAGGTGTCGCCGGCGCGGGGCACGGACGAGAGTCCCTGCACCTGAACCGGACGCGACGGTACGGCCTCGAGGACGGCGTTGCCGTTCTCGTCCGCCATCGCACGCACGCGGCCGTACGCCGTTCCGGCGACGATCGCGTCGCCGACCCGCAACGTTCCCGACTGGATGAGGACGGTCGCGACCGCACCGCGTCCCTTGTCGAGCTTCGCCTCGATCGCGACTCCGCGCGCCTCCTTGTCGGGGTTGGCGCGCAGGTCGAGACCGGCGTCCGCGGTGAGCAGCACGGCGTCCAGGAGGTCCTGGATACCGGTGCCGGCACGGGCCGACACGTCGACGAACATGACGTCTCCGCCGTACTCCTCCGCGACGAGCCCGAACTCGGTGAGCTGCTGGCGCACCTTGGCCGGGTTCGCGTCGGGCTTGTCCACCTTGTTCACCGCGACCACGATCGGCACGTTGGCCGCCTGGGCGTGGTTCAGCGCTTCGATGGTCTGCGGCATGATGCCGTCATCCGCCGCGACCACCAGGATCGCGATGTCCGTGACCTGGGCACCGCGGGCTCGCATGGCGGTGAACGCCTCGTGACCCGGGGTGTCGATGAAGGTGATCGGACGCTCGATGCCCTCGTGCTCCGCGACGACCTGGTACGCACCGATGTGCTGCGTGATGCCGCCCGCCTCGCCGGCGACGACGTTGGCGTTGCGGATCGCGTCGAGCAGGCGCGTCTTTCCGTGGTCGACGTGACCCATGACGGTGACGACGGGGGGACGGATCTCGAGGTCCTCGTCCGTCTCGTCGTCCAGCTCCTGCTCGAGGTCGAGACCGAAGCCCTCGAGGAGCTCCTTGTCCTCATCCTCGGGCGAGACGACCTGGATCGTGAAGCCGAGCTCGGAGCCGAGCACCTCGAAGGTGGCCTCGTCGAGCGACTCGGTCGCCGTCGCCATCTCGCCGAGGGCGAAGAGGACGGTGACCAGGTTGCCGGGGGGTACCGGCACGCCGGTCATGGCCTCGATCTTGTCGGCGAAGTCCGAGATCGACGCGCCGCGGCGAAGACGGATGACCGTCTTGCCGTCCCCGCGGGGAACGCTGACACCGCCGAGCGACGGGGCCTCCCTGAGCTCGAACTCCTGACGCTTCGTGCGCTTGGACTTGCGGGCCTTGCTCTTGCCGCCACCGCGGCCGAAGGCGCCCGCGGTCCCACCGCCGGGGCCGCGACCGCGACCGCCGCCGCCACCGGGACGGGGGGCGAAGCCGCCACCGGCACCGGGAGCACCGCCGGGGCGCTGGAATCCGCCGCCGCCGGGACGACCGGCACCGCCGGGACGTCCCGCGCCGCCGCCGGGCCCGCCGGGACGCTGGCCGAAGCCGGCGGGGCGCTGGCCCATACCGGGTCCGCCGGGTCGGGGCGTGCCGGGGCGCGGAGCTGCGGGGCGGGGAATGTTGCCCGGGGTCGGACGCGATCCCATGCCCTGCGAGCTGGCGAAGGGGTTGTTGCCGGGGCGCGGGGCGGCCGGACGCTGTCCCATGCCCTGGTTGCTGGCGAACGGGTTGTTGCCCGGACGCGGGGTGCCGCCGGGGCGGTTGGAGCCGCCCGAGGCACCACTGGGGCGCGGAGTGTTCGCGGCGGGAGCCGGACGCGGAGTCACAGGCTTGGGTCCGCCCGGGGTGGGGCCGGACGTCGGCTTGTCGGTCGCGGCCGGGGCCTCGGCCGCCTCGGTCGGAGCCGGAGCGGCGGCCTCGGCCGGGGCGTCCTTCGCGGCCTGAGCGCGCTGAGCGGCCGCGGCCTCCTGGGCGGCCTGAGCCTGAGCCTGGCGTTCGGCGACCGACATCGGCGGAGCCGGCGCCGGAGCGGGCGGCTTCACCGGGCCGGGCGTCGGCGCGGAGGGGCGTGCGCCGGCGGGGCGGGGAGCCCCGGGCCGGGCGCTGGCGGTAGGGGTCGCCGGGGTCGACGACGCGCCCGCTGCGGATCCGCCCTGGCCCTGAAGGGCCTGGCGGAGCTTGCGGGCGACCGGGGGTTCGATGCTCGAGGACGGTCCCTTGACGAACTCGCCGAGCTCTTTCAACTTCGCAAGTGCGACCTTGCTATCGACACCGAGTTCGGATGCGATCTCGTGTACGCGTGGTTTTGCCACTTCTCTCCTGTCTTGGGCCTGCACCCAAGACGGGGGCAGGCGTTACGAACGGACGGGTCTCATATCGAGCCGCTCATCAGTCTTCGCTCATGATCAGTTCACGGGCCGTTCTGCCTGTTCTCTATGGTGTGATCGTGCGCTGCTCCGGGCCCTCCGGATGAGGGACCGAGCCGGTCGGATCGTGCGAGGTACTGCTCCAGTTCGCTCGCGTCCACGCTCTCGCGCGTCCGAAACGCCCTGCCGAACGCGCGGCGCTTGACCGCGAGTTCGTAGCAGTCGACCGCGTTGTGGAGCCACGCTCCCCGTCCGGGACGAACGGCACGCGGATCTACCGCGAGGACGTTCGAGTGGAGGACCAGCCTCAGAAGAGAGGCCCGGGGAGCGCGCAAACGGCAGCCGACGCACGTTCTGACGGGTTCCACCCTACTCCCTCCCCTCCGAGACCGCTCCCCCGTCGAGCCGATGCGCGCGGATCACTCCCCGTCCATCACCGAATCGGGCTGGATGTCGATCTTCGCGCCGGTGAGCTTGGCGGCGAGCCGGGCGTTCTGGCCCTCTTTGCCGATGGCGAGCGAGAGCTGATAGTCGGGGACGAGCGCCCGGACGGCCTTGAGGCTCTGATCGATCACGAACGCGCTGGTCACCTTGGCCGGTGAGAGAGCGCTGGCGACGAAGGTCGGCAGGTCGGAGGAGTAGTCGACGATGTCGATCTTCTCGTTATTGAGTTCAGCGGTCACCGCGCGCACGCGCTGGCCGAGCTCGCCGATGCAGGCGCCCTTGGCGTTCACACCGGGCTCGGTCGCGCGAACGGCGATCTTGGTCCGATGACCGGCTTCGCGGGCGAGCGAGACGATTTCGACCACGCCGGATGCGATCTCGGGGACCTCGAGCGCGAACAGCTTGCGCACGAGCGACGGGTGGGTGCGGGACACGTGGACCGAGGGGCCCTTGGGCCCGCGGCCAACGCTCGTGACGTAGACGCGGATCCGGCGCCCGTGGCTGTAGTCCTCGCCGGGCACCTGCTCCTCCGGCGAGAGGATCGCCTCGATCGAGCCGAGGTCGACGTGGATCATCCGCGGGTTCGGGCCCTGCTGAATGACTCCGGCGACGATATCGCCCTCGCGGCCCTTGAACTCGCCGAGCACGTGCTCATCGGCGATGTCGCGCAGGCGCTGATTGATGACCTGCTTGGCGGCGAAGGCGGCGATGCGGCCGAAGTCGCGCGGCGAGTCCTCGGCCTCGCCCACGACGGCGCCCTCGTCGTCGTACTCGGGCACGAAGACCGAGACGTGGCCGGTCTTACGGTCCAGGTGCACACGGGCGGCGACGGCGGTGGCCTTGTCGGCGTCGTCGGCCTGGCCGATGTGCTTGAGGTAGGCGGTCAGGATCGCCTGCTCGATGATCTGCACGAGTTCCTCGAACGGGATCTCGCGCTCGCGCTCCATCAGTCGCAGAACGCTCAAGTCGATGTCCACGGGCGGGCCTTTCTCTCTATTCACTTGGATCCAGCGGTGGTGACCGCGGACGTTCGCCCCGGGCTCACACCCGGATCAGCGATCCAGGGTACCCGACGCGGCCGCACGGTCCACCCGCACACCCGGAAGCGGTGGGAGGAACGGGAGGAGTGGCAGAGGGCGTCGTGAAAGATCCGACAGGACGCGCCCGGTGCGGCGTCCGAGAGAACACAACGATCAGGAACCGACCGTTCCTGCCCGTTGAGCTAGCCTTCTCCACCTTGTGGAGTGCAGGAGGCGGCGATCGTGGCAGCGAGTCCGACGTCGGGTCGGTTGCTGTCGAGGTTCCAGCTCTCCTTGCCTGCGATGGAGGTGCGGCCGAGGAAGTGACAGCTGAACTGGTCGTGGAGGTTGTTGTGATCGAGTCAAGACCGGTCGCCCTTCTCCAGGGCTTCTCCCCAGGCGGCCTCGTTGGCGTCGGGGCCTACGGCGAGCTGGTCGCGTCCGTAGTCCGTGGGGTAGACCTGCGCGGTGGGTCCCCGCTGCGGGTCGCCCTGTACCCACGTGACGTGATCGATGAGGTCTTGACCGAACCACGAGTCCGCGACCAGAGGGAAGGCGATACCGGGTTGAGAGAGGTCGACGATCTGAGTGAGTGTCGTGCCAGCGATGTCGTAATGGGTAGGAATACTCGTTCCGTTCGCGTCGCGGGCCCAAGCGGCCTTCACGCCTCCGCTCCAGAACCCGACCGCGTCGAGCACGCTGACTGTGCCGCTGTCATTGGCGTGCAAGCTCGATCCGACAGGAAGATCGAGGTTGTCACTGTGGGCGTGAGGGGCGGAACTGCTCCCTATGACGGTGTTGACAGCAACGGAGCCGTCGGTGTGCGTGACGGCGACCGTGGACGTGCTGTTGCGGTTGTCGTAGACAGTCACGCCCGCCTGTTGTGTCGGGGCTGCGGTGGCGGTGTCGGCGAACGGTGCGCTGACCGTGACAGGCGCGGTGCTGTCCGTTCCGAACGCAAGCAGAGGCGCGTTGCTGACAACGCTCTTCTGTTTTGACCCCCGCGGAGACGGAGTGGGCGTGGCTGTGTTGGCCAGCGCGTCGGGGGATGCAGACGCGAGAGCAGCCACTTCGTCCGGGGTAGGCGGCTGTGCAGCAGATGCTGCGGCGGCGAGAGCAGTGGTGGAGCTGACTCGGATGTTCGGGTCCTGCCGGGGCGCCGGTTTCATCACCGTGGTGGCCAGCGCGATCATCTCGCTGCGTCGGGCGGAGTGGGACGGGCACGAAAGCTCTCGCCGCGCGCCCGGGAGGACGGCGGCGAGGGCTCTCGCAGGGGTGTCAGGCGCCCAGTCGGACGAGAGCCTCGGCGACGGGGAGCTGCTCGCGCTCGCCGGACCGGCGGTCCCAGAGCTCGACGATCCCGTCGGCTGCACTCCGCCCGGCGATGACGATCACGGGCACACCGATCAGCTCGGCGTCGCCGAACTTGACGCCCGGCGAGACCTTCGGTCGGTCATCGATCAGCACGTCGCGGCCGGCCGCCTCCAGCGAGGCGCCGACCGACTCCGCGAGCTGCAGTGCCGCCGCGTCCTTGCCAGTCGCGATCACGTGCACGTCGAAGGGGGCGACGTTCGCGGGCCAGAGCAGGCCGCGGTCGTCGTGCGTGGCCTCGGCGATGATCGCGAGGATACGGGTCACGCCGATCCCGTAGGAGCCCATCGTGACGGTGATGAGCTTGCCGTTCTCATCGAGCACCTTCAGGCCCAGGACGTCGGCGTACTTGCGGCCGAGCTGGAAGACGTGGCCGATCTCCATGCCCCGGGCGGTCTCGATCGGGCCGGAGCCGTCGGGCGCCTCGTCGCCGGTGCGCACATCCGCGACCTCGATGGTGCCGTCGCCGTGGAAGTCGCGACCCGCGACCAGGTCGAGCACGTGCTGCCCGGACACGTTGGCCCCGGTGATCCAGGCGGTGCCGTCGACCACCCGCGGGTCGAGCAGGAAGCGCACGCCAGTCGTGGACTCCTCGCCCAGAACCGCGCCCTCCGACGACCACGGGCCGATGTAGCCCTTGACTAATCCGGGGTGCTTCGCGAAGTCCTCGGCCGTCGCGGCCTCGACCTCGGCCGGCGCGAAGGCCACCTCGGCCCGCTTGAGGTCGACGTCGCGGTCGCCGGGCAGGCCGACGATCACGAGCTCGCGGGTGCCATCGAGCGCGGTGAGCGCCAAGACCACGTTCTTGAGCGTGTCCGCCGCGGTCCAGGCGCGGCCGTCGGGGCGGGGCTGGGTCGAGTTCGCCAGGTCGACCAGAGTCTGGATGGTCGGGGTGTCGGGTGAGTCGAAGACGCGCGCCTCCGGCTGACCCTCGACGGGCAGCGCCGCAGGGACGGGGGTTCGGTACGCCTCGACGTTCGCGGCGTAGCCACCGGCCGAGCGGACGAAGGTGTCCTCGCCGACGGGGGTGGGGTGCAGGAACTCCTCGCTGCGCGAGCCGCCCATCGCGCCGGCGTCGGCCTGAACGATCACGTACTCCAGCCCTAGGCGCGCGAAGATCCGCTCGTAGGCGTCGCGCTGGCGCTGGTAGCTCGCATCGAGCCCGGCGTCGGTGTAGTCGAAGGAGTAGGCGTCCTTCATCGTGAACTCGCGGCCGCGCAGGAGGCCAGCGCGCGGACGCGCCTCGTCACGGTACTTGTCCTGAATCTGGTAGATCGACAAGGGCAGGTCCTTGTAGGAGGAGTAGAGGTCCTTGACGAGCAGCGTGAAGAACTCCTCGTGCGTCGGGGCCAGCATGTAGTCGGCGTCCTTGCGGTCCTTCAGCCGGAACACGCCGTCGCCGTACTCCGTCCAGCGTCCCGAGAGCTCGTAGGGCTCGCGGGGCAGCAGAGCAGGGAAGTGCACCTCCTGGGCGCCGGCCGCCTCCATCTCCTCGTGGATGATCCGCTCGATGCGACGCTTCACCCGCAGGCCCAGCGGCAGCCAGGCGAAGACGCCGGGCGCCTGGCGGCGGATGTAGCCCGCGCGGACAAGGAGGCGGTGGCCCGCGACCTCGGCGTCGGCGGGGTCCTCCCGGAGCGTGCGGACGAACAGATGCGAGAGACGGGTGACCACGAGGGACGATCCTATCCGCTGCACTCCCGCGGCTCGCGATGCGCCGGAGCGCCTCAGCCCGGGATGCGCGAGAAGACGACGGCGCCGCCCGTGCCGTCCAGCAGGACGTCGTCGGGAGTCCCTCCGATCGCCATCGGACCCGAGAGGAGCGCTCGGAGTCGGATCGCCTCGGGGCTCGGCGCGTCGGAGCAGGCGTCCGATCCGGTTACCTCGCCGCCCGGAACCAGCACGCCGCCGTCGATCCGGTACGTCGCGCTGACCACCAGGCAGCCAGTACCGACGACCAGGGTGGGCGCCCCGCCGATGCGCTCGGAGCGGAGGCGAACGCGGGCGTCCTCGACCCAGGCCGTGTACGGGGTCTCCCCTTCGGCCGCGGTCAGCACCCAGCGGTCGCAGCCGAACGGATCCTGCGGAGTCCGGCTGTCGATGCACTCCCCGGCCTCGGACGACGGACCGCTGCGGAGCGCGGCGACTCCGGAGGCGAGGAGCGCCACGGCGACGACGCCGAGAGCGAGACGCAGAGCGGGACGGACCACGTCGATCCGCCCCGCGCCGACTTAGTTCGCGCCGACGGAGACGACCGGGGCTCCGGTCGACGTATCGTCCGCGGGCATCTCGGCGGCCAGGCGGTTGGCCTCCTCGATCAGGGTCTGCACGATCTCGGCCTCGGGCACGGTCTTGATGACCTCGCCCTTGACGAAGATCTGGCCCTTGCCGTTGCCGGAGGCGACGCCCAGGTCGGCCTCGCGCGCCTCACCCGGACCATTGACGACGCAGCCCATGACGGCGACGCGCAGCGGGACGCTCATGCCCTCGAGGCCGGCGGTGACGTCATTGGCGAGGGTGTACACGTCGACCTGCGCGCGGCCGCAACTCGGGCAGGAGACGATCTCGAGCTTGCGCTCGCGGAGGTTCAGGGACTGCAGGATCTGCAGTCCGACTTTGACCTCCTGCGCCGGCGGGGCCGAGAGGGACACGCGGATGGTGTCGCCGATGCCCTCGCCGAGCAGGATGCCGAAGGCGGTGGCCGACTTGATAGTGCCCTGGAACTCCGGGCCCGCCTCGGTGACGCCGAGGTGCAACGGCCAGTCGCCGCGCTCGGCGAGCTGGCGGTAGGCCTTCACCATAACGACCGGGTCGTTGTGCTTGACCGAGATCTTGAAGTCGTGGAAGTCGTGCTCCTCGAACAGGCTCGCCTCCCACACGGCACTCTCGACGAGGGCCTCGGGGGTGGGCTTACCGTACTTCTGCAGGATGCTCGGCTCGAGCGAGCCGGCGTTGACGCCGATGCGGATCGAGACGCCCGCGGCCTTTGCGGCGGCAGCGATCTTCCCGACCTGGTCGTCGAACTTGCGGATGTTGCCGGGGTTCACCCGGACCGCGGCGCAGCCGGCGTCGATGGCGGCGTACACGTAGTTCGGCTGGAAGTGGATGTCGGCGATGACCGGGATCTGGCTCTTCTTCGCAATGATCGGCAGCGCCTCCGCGTCGTCGCGGCTGGGGACGGCCACTCGGACGATGTCGCAGCCGGAGGCGGTCAGCTCGGCGATCTGCTGAAGGGTCGCGTTGATGTTCGTGGTCGGAGTGGTGCACATCGACTGGACGCTGACCTGCGCGTCACCGCCCACGAGCACCTTCCCGACCTTGATCTGGCGGGACTTGCGGCGGGGGGCGAGGGTCATGGGGACCTTGGGAAGACCCAGATTCACTGCTGGCACGCGCCCCATCGTACGCGCGCCGCGGGACCCCCCGTCCGCTCGCCGCGTCTTCCCAGGCGGCACCCGACCCGGAGGGGAGACCGAGGGGCGATCGAGTCCCGTCGCGCCTCGCTCGGGCGAACGGATCTGCAGGAGAACGTTCGATGTGCAGGACCCCGTTCGATCTGCAGGACCCCGTCCGATCTGCAGGACCCCGACGGCTGAGAGCGCTCCCAGTCGCGTCGCTGGAATCCGGGAAGCCGAATCCCCTGCACATCGCACCTCGCCACCCCAGCCCATCACGCCCGAGCAGGGAGCGACCCCGTGAAGCGAGCGAAACCGGCTGGAGTCCCCCCAGGGTGACAGGACGAATCGCTTCCGGCGAAGGATCGGCGTGGCAGGTCAGAACAGCGTGATCGGTTTCACGATGTCGGCATACATCAGAAGGACGCTCATCCCTCCGAGCACGAGCACGACGACGTACGTCAGCGGAAGGAGGCGCGCGATGTCGACGGGGCCGGGGTCGCGGCGTCCGAAGAGCTTGGCGATCCGGCGGCGCAGGCCCTCCCAGAGGGCACCCGCGATATGTCCGCCGTCCATCGGCAGGAGGGGCACCAGGTTGAACACGAGCAGGGCGACGTTGAGGGAAGCGAGGACGCCGACCATGGTCTGCACCTTCGAGACGATCGGCAGCTGATCGGAGGCGGCGATCTCGCCTGCGATGCGGCCCACTCCAACGACGCTGATCGGGCCGTTGGCGTCGCGCGCCTCCGAGCCGAACGCCGCCTGAGCGACGTCGATGAGGCGCTGCGGCAGATTCAGGATGACGTGGGCGACGCTCGTGATGTTCGACCAGACCGTCTCGGGCACCGCCGTGACCGGCTGCTGAGCGAGTCCCGAGGTGGGCGAGATGCCGATGAAGCCGACCGTCTGCGTCCGAAGTGCGCCGGAGCTGTCGGTGACGGCCGCGCCGTTCGGGTCGGTGACCGCCACCTCGTTCTCGGCGGGGGTGATGGTGAGGGTCAGCGAGCTGCCGTCGCGGACGACCGAGACGCTCAGCGGTACTCCTGCCGAACGCTGAATGATCGGAGTCAGATCGTTCCAGGTGCTCACCGGAGTGCCGTCGATCGCCGTGATCGTGTCACCGGGCAGGAGTCCCGCGGCAGCTCCGGGGGCGAGCGGGTCGTCGGCGGTGCAGGTCGCGGTTGCGCGCTGCGACTCCGGGACCACGCACTGCGACACCGCGGCGAGGGTGCTGGTGCTCTGCGGGATGCCGATGCCGCAGAGCAGGACGGTGAAGAGGACCGAGGCGATCACGAGATTCATGAAGGGCCCGCCTGCCATCACGATCACGCGTTTCCACACGGGGAGGCGGTAGAAGGCACGGTGGTCCTCGCCCTCGCCGATCGTCTCGGCGCTCGCTGCACGGGCTTCGTCGATCATGGACGGCCGCTTCGACGCGCGCTTGTCCGACGATTCGTACCCGATGCCCTGGAACATGCCGACCGGTGACTCCGTGACGGGATCCCCCGGATGCTTCGGCGGGTACATCCCGATCATCGCGATGTAGCCGCCGAGCGGGATCGCCTTGACGCCGTACTCGGTCTCGTCGCGGCGCCGGGAGAAGAGCGTCGGACCGAAGCCGATCATGTACTGAGTGACCTTGACGCCGAACAGCTTGGCCGGGAGCAGATGCCCGACCTCGTGCAGCGCGATCGAGAGGGCGACGCCGACGGCGATGATGACGACGCCGAGGACGAAGAGCAGCACGGATTCCACCGACTCACTGTAGGCCGGAGCCGGTCGCCCGCGCTGGGGTGCGCCTGCACGGATGCACTGAGCCGTGTGTACCCGCGGGTCGAACGCACAACGTCAGCTGAGAGCGCACCTCAGCCGCGATGGTGGATGAGGAGCACTCTCAGCTGACGTTACGGCGTCGCGTCAGCCCCGAGCGATCCGCTCGTCCGCTGTGCGGCGCGCCCACTGCTCCGCTGCGGCCAGCGATTCCCGGGTCAGCGCGCCGTCGACGCTGTGCGCGTCGACCACGGCCTCCACCGTCTCGAGGATGTCGAGGTAGCCGATCCGGCCGGCGTGGAAAGCCTGCACGGCCTGCTCGTTCGCGGCGTTGAAGACGGCGGGGTAGGAGGCGCCGGCCTCGCCGACGCGCTTGGCGAGGCGCACGGAGGGGAACGCCTCCTCGTCCAGCGGCTCGAAGGTCCAGCTGTGCGAGCGGGTCCAGTCCAGCGGCACACCGACTCCGGCGACGCGGTGCGGCCAATCGAGGCCGAGCGAGATCGGCAGGCGCATGTCCGGCGGCGACGCCTGGGCGATCGTCGAGCCGTCCACGTACTCGACCATCGAGTGGATCACCGACTGCGGGTGCACAGTGACGTCGATCCGGTCGTAGGGCACGTCGAAGAGTAGATGCGCCTCGATCACCTCGAGGCCCTTGTTGACCAGGGTCGAGGAGTTGGTGGTGACGACCAGGCCCATGTCCCAGGTCGGGTGCGCGAGTGCCTGAGCGGGGGTGGCATCGCGGAGGGAGGCGCGGTCGCGGCCTCGGAACGGCCCGCCCGACGCGGTCAGCACGAGCCGCCGCACCTCGCGGTGCTCGCCCGCGAGGAGCGCCTGAGCGATCGCGGAGTGCTCGGAGTCGACGGGGACGATCTGACCGGGGGCCGCGACGGAGGTGACCAGCTCGCCACCGACGATCAGCGACTCCTTGTTGGCGAGGGCGAGCGTCCGCCCCTCCTCGAGCGCGGCAAGGGTCGGCCCGAGGCCGACCGAGCCGGTGATGCCGTTGAGCACCACGTCCGCGTCGACCGTGCGGATCAACTGCTCGGCCTCCTCGGCGCCGAACGCCGTGTGCTCGACACCGAACGCTCTCGCCTGCTCGGCGACCACGGAGCGGTTGGAGCCGGCCGCGAGGCCGACGACCTCGAACCGCTCGCGGTTCGCGCCGATGACGTCGAGGGCCTGCGTGCCGATGGACCCGGTCGAGCCGAGGATGATGACCCTGCGCATCCGCCCATCCTGGCACGGAGCGCAGGGCGCTTCCCGGTCAGCTGACGGCGAGGATGTCCACCACGAAGACGAGGGTGTCGGTCCCGCTGATCCCCGCGTTCTGGTTGCCCTGGTCGCCGTAGCCCTTCGCCGGCGGGATGGTGACGAGGACCTGCGAGCCGACGGTCTGGCCGACCACCGCCTCCTTGAAGCCCTCGATCACGCCGCCCGTGCCAAAAGCGGCAGGAGTCGGCTTGCCCCAGCTCTGGTCGAACACCGTGCCGGTGCCCCAGACGACACCCTGGTACTGCACGATCAGCTGGTCGCCGTCGGCCACGGTCGCTCCGCTCCCCTTCTTGAGCACGGCGAGCTGCAGGTCGGCGGGCGGGTCGGTGGAGGGAATCGTGACGGTCGGCGCCCCGTCCTCGGCGAGCGCCACCGTCGGCAGCCCGTCGACCGGAGGCTGCGGCTCGCCGTCAGCGGCGCTCGGCACGATCTGCTCGACGTCGATAACCATGACGATCGAGTCGGTCGCCGCGATGCCGAACTCGCTCTGCCCGGCGTCGCCGAACGCATCGGCCGGGGGCACGACGGCGATGACGCGCGAGCCGACGCTCGCGCAGTTCACGGCCTTCACGAGCCCGGCGAGGTACTGGTCGGTGTCGACCTCGAAGGCGGCCCGGCCGCCCGAGGCGTAGCTGCTGGCCGAGAACTCGGCGCCACTGCTGCCGTTGTAGAGGGTGTAATCGACCAGAACGGTGTCGCCCTCGGCGACCTCGGCACCGGTGCCCTCGATCGCGACGGAGCGCTCGGTGGCGTCCACGCTGATCGGGCTCGGGAACACGGTGACCGGCTTGGTGCCGAAGTCGCCGCTGGTCTGTACCGCCGCGGTCGCCTCCCCCTCGCTCGCGCAGCCCAGCGGAGTCGCGGAGGCGGTCGGCGCCGCGTCCGGCGCTCCGGGGGTGCAGGCCGCTAGGCTCAGAGAGGCGCCGAGGACGGCGAGGATCGCGAGGGTTCTGCGCACAGGAGCACCTTTCTGACCGGCGGCGGCCGGCAACGTTCGGGGATCAGCACCCATCCTGCACGGCGCGCCTCGCAACGCGCTGGGTGCAGGCCCGCCGGGGTCCGAGGCCTACCATCGGGGCATGCGTGAATTCTCGGTCCCCCAGTCCCGAGAGCTCGTCACCGAGCTCCCCGGCCCGCGCTCCGTCGCCCTGCAGGAGCGCCGCGTCGCCAGTGTCTCCCGCGGGGCTGGGACGCTCGCGAACATCTATATGGACCACGCCTCGGGCGCCGTCCTGGTCGACGTCGACGGCAACCGTCTGATCGACCTCGGCTGCGGAATCGGAGTCACGACCATCGGTCACGCGCACCCCGCAGTCGCCGCCGCCGCGGCCGCGCAGGCCGAGAAGCTGACGCACACCCTCTTCACCGTCACTCCGTACGAGAACTACGTCCGCGTCGCCGAGAAGCTCGCCCAGATCACTCCCGGCGACTTCGAGAAGCACTCGATCCTGGTCAACTCCGGAGCAGAAGCGGTCGAGAACGCCGTCAAGATCGCCCGCAAGTTCACCGGCCGGCGCGCAATCGCGACGCTCGATCACGCCTTCCACGGCCGCACCAACCTCACGATGGCGATGACCTACCGCCCCTGGCCGGAGCGCGCCGGCATGGGCCCCTTCCCTGGCGAGATCTACAGCCTCCCGATCAGCTACCCGTTCCGCGACCCCGAGGGCATGACGGGCGAGGAGGCGGCCGAGCGCACGATCGACTCCATCACCACGCACATCGGCGCGCAGGAGTTGGCCGCGCTCTTCGTCGAGCCGATCCAGGGCGACGGCGGCATCATCATCCCGGCGCCGGGCTACTTCCGCCGACTGTCCGAGTTCTGCACCGAGAACGGCATCGTGTTCGTCGCCGACGAGATCCAGGCCGGCATCGCCCGCACCGGCACGTGGTACTCGATCGAGCACCACGGAGTGGTCCCCGACCTGATCACGACCGCCAAGGGCATCGCGGGTGGCTTCCCCCTCGCCGCCGTCACCGGCCGCGCCGAGATCATGGACGCGGTGCAGCCCGGCGGTATCGGCGGCACCTTCGGCGGCAACCCGGTCTCGACCGCGGCCGCGCTCGCGACCTTCGAGGCCATCGAGTCCGAGGGCCTGCTCGAGGAGGCGCAGCGCGTCGAGCGCCTGCTTCAGGCGCGGATCGGCGACTGGGCCGAGCGCTTCGCCGTCGTCGGCGAGGTGCGCGGCAAGGGCGCCATGTGGGGCGTCGAGCTCGTGCACCCGGGCACGAAGAAGCAGTACCCGGAGGCGCTCACCGCGATCCTGAAGCACGCCACTACGAACGGCGTGATCGTGCTCGACGCGGGCAGCTGGGACAGCGTGCTGCGGATCATGCCGAGCGTCGTGATCAGCGAAGAGCTCATCGACGACGCGGCGAGCGTGATCGAGGAGGCGCTCGCCCAGTTCGGCTGAGCCATAGCCGGTGCGGCATGAAGGCGCCGGTATCTTCGTCGGAATGCGGATCGACGACGACCACGAGAGGCCGACTCCCCCGGGGATCGGCCTCTCCGCGCGCGTGGCGCGCCTGTCCCTCGGCGGCATCGGTCGGCTGGTCTACCGCCCGATCGTGCAGGGCCGCGACAACGTGCCGGCCGAGGGCCGCGTGATCCTCGCCAGCAACCACCTCTCCTTCATCGACTCCCCGGTCCTGACCCTGCTCGCGCCAAGGCCCGTGCAGTTCCTGGCGAAGGCGGACTACTTCACGGGCACCGGCGTGCGCGGCGCCCTCTCGCGGGCCTTCTTCACGACCGTCGGCGCCGTCGCAGTCGAGCGCGGCGCGGGCCAGGCAGCTCAGGAGGCGCTCGATCTCGGCCGGGCGATCCTGGAGCGGGATGAGGCGTTCGCCGTCTACCCGGAGGGCACCCGCTCCCGCGACGGGCGTCTCTACAAGGGCCGCACCGGAGTGGCGTGGCTCGCCCTCACGACGGGTGCGCCGGTTGTCCCCGTGGGCCTGATCGGCACGCAGGAGTTGCAACCGGTCGGCACGCGGGTCCCGCGCCTGCACCGGATCACGGTCCGCTTCGGCGCACCGCTGGACCTCTCGCGGCACGGCTCGGCTGACTCCGGCCGGGCCCGCCGGCATGCAACCGACGAGGTGATGGCCGCCATCCACGCGCTCTCCGAGCAGGAGCTCGCCGGCGCATACAACGAGTCACCGCCGACGACCACGGTCGAGCGGATCCGCCGTGCGCTCCCGCACGAGCGCCGCTGAGCGTCAGCGCGCGAATGCCTCCGGCTCGTGCCCGACGGGGAAGTTCACCGAGTTCGCGATGAAGCACAGCCGGGACGCCTCGGCGTGCAGCGTCTGGGCAAGCTCGACCATCGACTCTTCGGCGACCGTCACGCGCGGCCGGAGGGTCACCGAGGTGAAGTGGCCGCTCTCCCCCTCGTGAACCATCGCGCCGATCGCGTCGTCCGAGTAGCCGGTGACGACGACTCCGTTCTTCACGGCCACGTGCAGGTAGGAGAGGAGGTGGCACTGCGCGAGCGCGGCGAGCAGCAGTTGCTCCGGGTTCCAGCGGTCGGCCTCCCCCCGGAAGGGCGTGTCGGCCGAGGCCAGGATGGGCGCTGGGCCCTGTGCCGTCACGGTGAGCTGGCGCCCGTACTCGCGGTATCCGCTCGTGCCGGTTCCCCGATCGCCCTCCCAGACGACGGACACCGCGTACTTGTGCTCGGACGTCATCAGGGCTCCCCTTCACTGGCGGTGGATCAGGCCGCTCGCGCCCATCTGGACCTCTGGGTGTCGGAGCACCGCGGGTAGACTTCGAGGACCATGACAGACACGCTCGCCCCCCAGGTTCCCACGTCCGCAGTCCCCCAGGAGCGGCGCGTCGCGACCGAGATCCCCGGGCCGCGATCCCGGGCCCTGCACGAGCGCCGCCTCGCCGTCGTCCCCACCGGAGTCGGCACCGCGCTCCCCGTCTACATCGACCGCGCGCACGGCGCGATCCTGGTCGACGTCGACGGCAACAGCTTCATCGACCTCGGCGCCGGCATCGGCGTGACGACGATCGGGCACACCGACGACTCCGTCGTCGCAGCCGCCGCCCAGCAGCTCGCCCGCCTCACGCACACGCTCTTCACCGTCACTCCCTACGAGCCGTACATCCGCGTGGCGGAGCTGCTCGCCGAGCACACCCCCGGTGACTTCGCCAAAAAGACCGTCCTGGTCAACTCCGGTGCGGAGGCGGTCGAGAACGCCGTCAAAATCGCTCGCAAGCACACCGGGCGCCCCGGCGTCGCGGTGCTCGATCACGCCTACCACGGCCGCACCAACCTCACGATGGCGATGAACTTCAAGGCCCTGCCGTACGGCCTGGGCTTCGGACCGTTCGCGAGCGACGTGCACCGCGCGCCGAGCTCGTACCCCTACCACGACGGCCTGTCAGGAGCAGAGGCCGCTCAGCGTGCCATCTCCTACCTCGACAAGACGGTCGGCGCCTCGGCCCTCGCCTGTCTCGTCGCCGAGCCGATCCAGGGCGAGGGCGGCTTCATGGTCCCCGCCGAGGGCTTCCTGCCCGCGCTGCAGGAGTGGTGCACGGCCAACGGGATCGTCTTCGTCGCCGACGAGATCCAGTCGGGCATGGCCCGCACCGGCGCCTGGTTCGCCAGCGAGCACCTGGGCCTCGTCCCCGACCTCGTCCTCTCGGCCAAGGGCATCGCCGGTGGCCTCCCGCTCGCCGGTGTGACCGGCCGCGCCGAGATCATGGACTCGGCGCAGGCCGGTGGGCTCGGCGGCACCTTCGGCGGCAACCCCGTCGCTGCGGCGGCCGCGGTCGCGGTCTTCGAGCGCATTGAGCGCGAGGGCCTGCTCGCCGAGGCCGACCGGATCGGCGCCCGCCTCGGCACCGCGCTGCGCGGCCTGCAGGAGCGCTACGACATCATCGGCGAGGTGCGCGGCATCGGCGCGATGATGGCGATCGAGCTCGTCCAGCCCGGCACCGCCGCCACCACCAAGGAGCCGAACACCGCGGCCGTGCAGGCGATCATCGACTACGCCGCGCAGCACGGAGTCCTCGTGCTGAGCGCCGGCACCTACGGCAACGTCGTCCGCTTCCTGCCCAGCCTCGCCCTCACCGACGAGCTGCTCGACGACGCGATGTCCGTCATCGCCGACGCCTTCGCCACTCTCTAGACGCGATCCACCGAGAGCCACCGGGGAGCGACACTTCGCTCGCCGGTGGCCCTCAGCGTTTCCGGGCACGGGACCGGTCGCCGCATCGGGCAGGATGGGGGGATGCCTGCAGGAACCTTCACTGTCGCCGAGTCCGTCGAGCTGGCGGTCGTCGAGCGCTCCGGGTTCGTCGAGTCCCGCCATGCCGGCTCCGCCGTGCTCCTGGACTCCGAGGGCCGCGTCGTCCGCAGCCTCGGCGCTCCGACTGCCCCGGTCTTCCCCCGCTCCTGCCTGAAGCCGTTCCAGGCCCTCGCGGTGATGACCGCCGGAGTCGAGCTGACCGGCGCGGAGGCGGTCATCGCCACCGCGAGCCACGCGGGCATTCCCCAGCACGTCGCCCTGGTGCAGAACCTGCTCTTCCGCGCCGGCCTGGACCACACCGCGCTGCAGTGCCCGGCCGACTGGCCCGGCGACTCCGCGACCCGTGCCCAGCTGCTGCGCGCGGGGGCGACTCCGGACGCGCTCTTCATGAACTGCTCGGGTAAGCACGCGGCGATGCTGCTGGCCTGCGTGCAGAACGACTGGAGCACCGAGGACTACCTTGAGCGGAGCCATCCGCTGCAGCAGCACATCGTGGACACGATCGAGCGCCTGACGGGCGAGCGCGTCGTCGCTACCGGGATCGACGGCTGCGGTGCTCCGGTGCACGCCCTGCCCCTGACCGCCCTGGCCAAGGGGATCTCGCGGATCGTCTCCTCCTCCCCCGCCTCGCCCTTCGGCCTCTACCGGCAAGCCGGCGTGCTCACCGCCGCGATCCTCGAGAACGCCTGGGCGATCGATGGACCGGGCCGCGACAACACGGTGGTCATCGAGCGCCTGGGTCTGGTCGCCAAGCTCGGTGCCGAGGGCGTGCTCGTGATGGCCTCACCGGACGGCACCACCGTCGCACTGAAGATCCTCGACGGGAGCCTGCGCGCGGCGACCGTGGTCGCGCTGAAGCTCCTCGTCGAGGCGGAGGCGGTGGACCGCACCGCGGCGAACGAGGTGCTGGTGCGGCTCAACCCGGTCGTCTCCGGCGGCGGGCGCCCAGTCGGAGCGATCCGCGCCTCCTACGTCTGAGCGCCCTCGCGCCTCCCCGTGCTACTGCTCCCGCGCGAGGCGTTTCGCCCGCGCCGCTGAGGACACCTGCGTGACCACCACGACGACGATCGCCAGCACGAACACCGCCGACGCGATGACGTTCGCCTCCGCCGGGATCCCGCGGGCCGCCGCGATATAGATGTACTTCGGGAAGGTGGTCACCGATCCGGAGTTGAAGTTCGTGATGATGAAGTCGTCAAAGCTGAGGGCGAACGAGAGCAGTGCCGCGGCGAGGATCCCGGGCAGCAGCAGCGGGAAGGTGATCCGCCAGAAGACCTGGTGGGGCGACGCGTACAGGTCGCGTCCCGCCTCCTCCAGCGTCGGGTCAAGGCTCGCGACCCGCGCCTTCACCGTGACCACCACGAAGCTGATACAGAACATCGTGTGCGCCAGAACGACCGTGACGAGCCCCTTCTCGGCGCCGACGCTGAGGAACTGCGCGGCCAGGCCGGCGCCGAGCACGACCTCCGGGGTCGCCATCGGAAGAAACAGCAGCAGGCTGATCGCCGAACGGAACCGGAAGCGGAAGCGCACGAGGGCGATCGCGATCATTGTGCCCAGCGCGGTCGCCAGCACAGTCGCGATCACGCCCACGAGCAGGCTGTTGCCGAAGGCGGTCATCACGTCCTCGCTGCTCCACGCCGATACCCACTTATCGAGGGTGAAGCCGCGCCAGGCGAGATTGCTCTTGCCCGAGTCGTTGAACGAGAAGACGAAGGTGTAGCCGATCGGGATCAGCAGGAAGATCAGGGCGAGCGCTGTGTAGACGCCGAGCCCGAGGCCCCCGAAGCGCCTCCGGCCACGAATCGGACTGGGAGCCGGTGCACCGAGCGCCTCCTGGGCGCTGGCGATCGGACGATCGGCCGTCGCGGTCACAGGAGGTCCTCCGTTCCACTGCGCTTCACGTAGAAGCCGACGATGACCAGGATCACGGCCATCAACACGATCGAGAGCGCGGCCGCCGCCGGGTAGTTCTCGAGGGTGAGAAAGTTCGCCTCGATCGCGTTGCCCACCATCGAGGTCTGCGATGAGCCGAGGAAGTCGCGGCTCGCGTTGATGTAGTCGCCCGCCGCCGGGATGAAGGTCAGCAGCGTGCCCGACACGATGCCCGGCATCGACAGCGGGACGGTCACCGTCCAGAACACCGAGGCGGGGTGCGCGTAGAGGTCGGAGCCGGCCTCGAGGAACCGCACGTCGAGCCGCTCGAGCGTCGTGTACAGCGGCAGCGTCATGAACGGGATGAAGTTGTAGGTGATCCCGAAGATCACCGCGATCGGCGTGCCGGTGAGGTGGCCGTCGCTCGGGAGGATCGCGACGGTCTTGAGCGCCTGCACCAGCGGGCTCTCGTCGGCCAGGATCTGCTTCCACGCCAGGGTCCGCAGCAGGAAGCTGATGAAGAACGGCGCGATCACGAGCGTCAGGAGGAGATTCTGCACCAGCGGCCACGGCCGCGCCGTGACGCCGATGAAGTAGGCGAGCGGATAGCTGATCACCAGTGCCAGCACCGTCGCGATCAGTGCGTAGCCGAAGGAGCGGAGCACGTGCGGCCAGTAGTCCGCCATCACCGCGAGGTAGTTCTGCCAGGCGAATCCCGGCGCGTACTCACCGATGTCGCCGTCCGGCACCTCGGCCTGGAACGAGGTGAGCACGAGCGAGATGAGCGGTGCGAGGAAGAACAGCAGCATGTAGGCAATGCCCGGCAGCAGCAGGATCAGCGCGACGCTCGAGCGCCGACGGACCGGTGCGGCCTTCGGGGTCGCCGACCCGGTCGCGAAAGCGGCGAAGGCCATGCCTACGCCGCTCCGCTGCGGCCGGCGAACAGCCCCCGTCGCCGCACGGCAATGGCGCTGGTCGAGTCGTCCGCCGCGAAGCGCGGGATCGCGCCCGGCTCGTCCGCCAGGCCGAAACCGTGCTCGGTGCTGAAGCCGACCCACACCTGCGTACCCTCGCCAACGACAGGCCCGAAGACCATGTTTTGCGCGAAGACCACCACCGGCCCCACGCCCGGCATCTGGATCGTGTACTGGGTGCTGACTCCGCTGAAGGAGACGTCGGTCACGCGCCCGGGCCCGAGCACGGTGCGATCCGAACTCGTCGGCGGCTCCTGCGTCAGCAGCAGCAGCAGCTTCTCGGGACGAACGCCCACGGTGATCTCGCCGGTCGTTCGGGCGCAGCGCGCCGTGGGGACCACGATGCGGTGTCCACCCGCGTCCACCGTGATCGCCCGATCGGTGCTGCCGACCACCTCGCCGGTGAAGAGGTTGGACTGACCGAGGAAGTTCGCGACGAAGGCGGTGCGGGGCAACTCGTAGAGCTCCTCCGGCGCCCCCATCTGCTCGATGCGGCCCTTGTTCATCACCGCCACCGTGTCGGCCATCGTCATGGCCTCCTCCTGGTCGTGCGTGACGTGCAGGAAGGTGAGGCCCACCTCCCGCTGAATCGACGTGAGCTCACGCTGCATCTGGCGGCGGAGCTTGAGGTCGAGAGCGCCCAGCGGTTCGTCGAGCAGGAGCAGCGCCGGCCGGTTGACCAGGGCTCGGGCCAGGGCGACCCGCTGCTGCTGGCCGCCCGAGAGCTGCGCGGGGCGCCGCTGGGCGAGGTGGTCGAGCTCGACCAGCCGGAGCGCCTCGTGCGCCTTGCCGACCGGGTCGGCGATCTTCCGCCGCTTCAGCCCGAAGGCGACGTTCTCGAGGATCGACAGGTGCGGGAACAGCGCGTACGACTGGAACACCGTGTTGACCGGCCGTTGGTAGGTCTTGGTCTCGGTGACGTCGCGACCGCCGATGAGGATCTGCCCGGCCGACGGTTCCTCGAGTCCCGCGATCAAGCGCAGCGTCGTCGTCTTGCCGCATCCGGAGGGTCCGAGCAGCGCGAAGAAAGAGCCCGCCGGGATGGTGAGGTCGAGCGAGTCGACGGCGGCGAAACCCGGGTACTGCTTGCTGATCCCGACCAGCTGGAGGTCGGCGCCGCTCTCGGCGAAGGTCCCGATCGCCATCAGATGCCCAGGAGTACCTTCTGGAACTCGGCCTGGTACTCCTTCTCCTCCGCGGCGGTCAGGGTGCGGAACACGTGCGCCTGTGCGAGCGTGTCCTCGTCGGGGAAGATCAACTGGTTCTCGGCCAGCTCCGCGTCGATACTCTCCATGACGTCCTTCGCTCCATCCACGGGGGTGATGTAGTTGACCCAGGCAGCCACCTCGGCGGCGACCTCGGGCTCGTAGTAGTAGTTCATCAGGGCTTCGGCGTTCGCCTTGCGCTGGGAGCCCATGGGCACGACGAAGGTGTCGTTCCAGAGCGCGCCGCCCGAATCGGGGAAGGCGAACTCCCACTTGTCGCCGGCCTCGGCATTGATCAGAGTGACGTCGCCGGACCAGCAGATCGCCGCGAGGGTGTCCTCGTTCTGCAGGTCGTTGAGGTACGCGTTCCCCTTGATGTTGCGGATCTGACCGGCATCGACCTGCTCGCGGAAGACATCGATCGCGTTCATGTACTCGTCGTCGCCCCAGGAGCCGGCGATATCGGTCCCCTGCGCGAGCATGATCAGCCCGATCGTGTCGCGCATCTCGCTCAGTACGCCTACCCGGCCTCGGAGCGAGGGGTCCCAGAGCTCGTCGATGCTGGACAGGCCGTCGGGCAGCTTCTCCTTGTTCCAACAGATCCCCGAGAATCCGGCCTGGTACGGGAGGGAGAGCTTGCGGCCAGGATCGAAGTCGGGGTTCGCCAGGGAGGGGGTGAGATTGGCGATGTTCGGGATGTTGGCGTGGTCGAGTTCCTGCACGTAGCCGCGACGGACCAGCCGCGACACCATCCATTCGGTGAGGCAGACGGTGTCGGCGCCGATGTACTGCCCGAGGGCGAGCTGGTCCTTGACCTTGCCGTAGTACGTGTTGTTGTCATCGACGGCGACGTTGTAGGTGACCGAGATGCCGCTCTGCTCCTCGAAGCCCTGGAGCGAGGGGTAGTTCCCGTCGTCGTCCTCGTCCATGTAGGCGGGCCAGTTATCCCAGACCAGTTGCGGGTCGCCCGCAGAGCCGTCGGCGGCGGCGGTCGGAGCGGCGCGGGTCTGCGCAGCGCAGGCGGCCAGAGCGAGCGTGCTCGCTCCGAGGCCAATACCGCCGAGGACCGCTCGACGGGAGAGGACCGCCCGGCGCTCGCGCTCGTGCGAGCGAGCCACCGCGATGGCCCGGCGGAGGACAGGATCCCTCGGGAGGGGACGGGTCATAGCGGGGGCTCCTGACTGCGTCGAGGCTCGGACCTCGAGGGCCGAATGTGGGGAAATACTGGCACAGCGCTCGTCCGCCTGTCACGGCGAACGGAGGAGAACACTCATCCGGAAACATGATCGTCACGACATCCGCACCCGGACGACGTGGACACCACTGATTCGGTTCCCGAGCGCCGATACGGTCAGCGGGTGACGCTCGGGCGCCCCGACCCGCCAGCGGAGCCGTCGACGCGCTCGACGGCCATCTCGACGGAGGAGAGCAGGATCCGGCTGCCGAGCTTCGCCCGGTACCGCCGGCCGGCTTCGAGCGGGAGCGGCGCCTGAGTCGGCGCGACCAGGATCGAGCCGTTCGCCGACCAGCGGTCGCGGACCCAGAGCCCGCCCTCGTCGAAGCCGAACTCGAGGTGGGTCTTCGAGAGCGAGCGAGACGGATCGGGAATCGCGAGGATGTGCCGGAAGGTCTCGTTGGGGTCGGGCAGCGGCTGGCGTCCGATCAGGCCGTTGCCGGTGACGATCGCGTGCTGCCCGGTGGCGAAATCGAGGCGCACGAGGCCCTGCGAGGGCGGCGCCATCGGAGCGCCGGGGGCGGGGCGCCGATGCCTGCTGGGGGCCAGGCCCGGCAGCCAGGCACGACGGGACGGGTCCAGGACCGTCGTGTCGCCGGAGGAGGAGGGCCGGAAGCCACCCGTCGTGGCATGCGCCGCCACCGACGAACCGCACTCGCCGCAGAGAATCGCCCCGGGAGCGAGAGTGGAGCCACACGTGCTGCAGATCACCGAGAACGCCCTTCCTCTCCCCATCGTACCCAGCCCGAGCGCCGGGACCCCTGAGCCGCCCGATCCCGACGCGAACCGGCCGGCGGCGGTGCACGCCATCTCGTCTCAGATGGGGATGCCCGTCTCCTCGTCGCCGGTGACGGCGAGGACGTCGACGACGATCACGGTGACGTTGTCGCGCCCGCCGTTGCTCAGTGCCGCGTCTACCAGCGCATCGGCCGCCTCCCGTGCGGAGTACGTCCCGGCGAGCAGGTGGCCGACGCCTGCGTCGGTGAGCTCCTTCGTGAGTCCGTCGGAGCAGATCAGCAGGCGCGATCCCGCGAGGACGGGGACCAGGCGGTAGTCGGGAATGGGCGCCTCGTGGAAGCCGACCGCGCGGGTGATCATATTGCTGTGCGGATGCACGTCCGCTTCGTCTCGCGTGATCAGGCCCGCGTCGACCAACTCTTGGACGATCGAGTGGTCGACGGTGAGCTGCACGAGGCTGCCGGCGACCCTGAGGTAGACGCGAGAGTCGCCGATATTGAAGACGGACCAGTAGGGCTCGCCGCCGATCGCGGTCAGCGCGATACCGGTTACCGTGGTGCCGGTGCCGCTGTCGGCCGTGTGCGACTGCCGGGCGATGTCCCCGACGGCTTCGCGCAGCGCCCTGTCGATCTCCTCCGCCCCGACGGTTGCGCCCAGGGCTGCAGTCGAGAGGCGCGAGACGACAGCGTCGCTGGCGACCTCTCCGGCCGCGTGCCCGCCCATGCCGTCGGCCACCGCGAAGACGGGACTCTTGGCGAGGTAGCTGTCCTCATTCGCACTGCGGACGAGGCCGGTCTCGGTGCGAGCAGCCCAGCCGAGGGTCACCTCGGCGGACGGGGTGTCCGAGGTCCAGGCCGAGACGGGAACAGTGACGGATGCACGGCTGCGGCCGATCTGCGTCATCGCGTCTCCTCGCTCCCGCCCGGTCCGGTCACGAGCCGTCGGGCTGTCCGGATCGCTCGTGCCTTCCGGCACGCAGCCGCCTCCCGATGCTAGTCGCTGCCGGCTCTCGACCAAGGGGGTGACGGCCGTCGCGCCACGGTTCGTCACGCGCGCGAGATGGCACTCTCGATCGCCCGCCCGACCGATCGCCCGACCGCCCCTCGAACCACCGATTCCACCGCTGCGGCACCTCGGCGGATGCGGATTCACTTGCCCACCCCCTCCTCGACTGCCAGAATCACCGCATGAGCCCTTCCCGCCCTCCGTCTCAGCGTCCCATTCAGCTCGACGAGGTCTCGAAGGCGATCATCGAGCAGCTGCAGGCCGACGGGCGGCGCTCGTACGCCGAGATCGGCAAGGCGGTCGGCCTGAGCGAGGCGGCCGTGCGGCAGCGGGTGCAGAAACTCACCGAATCGGGAGTCATGCAGATCGTCGCGGTGACGGATCCCATGCAGCTCGGCTTCTACCGCCAGGCGATGATCGGCGTTCGCGTCACGGGCGACACCCGGGACGTGGCCGATCGGCTCGCCTCGATCCCCGCTGTCGACTACGTCGTCCTGACGGCCGGATCCTTCGACATCCTCGCCGAGGTCGTCTGCGAGAACGACGACGACCTGATCGCCCTGCTCAATCAGGAGATTCGTGCACTGCCCGGCGTCCTCTCGACCGAGACTTTCGTCTATCTCAAGCTTCACAAGCAGTTCTACAACTGGGGAACGCGGTAACCGATGACCACCGAGACAGCTTTTTCGACCTCCGGCCTCGAGTCGGGCGATCCCGTCCGCGGAACCGACGCACCAGGGGGGATCGATGACGCCTCGCTGCAGAAGAAGGCGAAGGACCACCTCTGGATGCACTTCACCCGCCAGTCCACGATGGACTCCGGAGCGGGCGTCCCGATCGTGACGCGCGGCGAGGGCCACCACATCTGGGACAGCACTGGACGCAAGTACTTCGACGGCCTCTCCGGCCTCTTCGTCGTCAATGCGGGCCACGGCCGCCGCCGGTTGGCGCAGGCGGCGGCGAAGCAGGCCTCGGAACTCTCGTTCTTCCCGCTGTGGTCGTACGCCACCCCTTCGGCGATCGAGCTGGCCGACCGCCTCGCCGACTACGCGCCGGGCGACCTCAACCGCGTCTTCTTCTCGACCGGCGGAGGCGAGGCCGTCGAGACCGCCTTCAAGCTCGCCAAGCACTACTGGAAGTTGCAGGGCAAGCCCGGCAAGCACAAGGTGATCTCGCGCTCGGTCGCTTACCACGGCACTCCGCAGGGAGCCCTTGCCATCACCGGCATTCCCGGTATGAAGTCGATGTTCGAGCCGCTGGTCCCGGGCGGCTTCCGCGTGCCCAACACGAACTTCTACCGGGCGCCCGAGCACGGCGACGATCTGGAGGCATTCGGTCTCTGGGCCGCCAATCGCATCGAGGAGATGATCGAGTTCGAGGGGCCGGACACGGTCGCCGCCGTGTTCCTGGAACCCGTGCAGAACTCGGGCGGCTGTTTCCCGCCGCCTCCCGGCTACTTCCAGCGGGTGCGTGAGATCTGCGACAAGCACGACGTGCTGCTGGTCTCGGACGAAGTCATTTGCGCGTTCGGTCGCATCGGCCGCATGTTCGCCTGCGACGAGTACGGCTACGTTCCGGACATGATCACCTGCGCCAAGGGGATGACGAGCGGCTACTCCCCCATCGGCGCGACCATCGTGAGCGATCGGATCTACGAGCCCTTCCGACACGGCCAGGTCGTGTTCCCGCACGGTTATACCTTCGGTGGGCACCCCGTCTCGGCAGCAGTCGCGCTCGAGAACCTCGACATCTTCGAGGAGGAGGGTCTGAACGAACGCGTCCGCGAGAACTCGCCCGTCTTCCGCTCGACACTCGAGAAGCTCCTCGACCTGCCGATTGTCGGAGACGTGCGCGGCGACGGCTACTTCTTCGGCATCGAGCTGGTGAAGGACAAGGCGACGAAGGAGACGTTCGACGAGGACGAGTCGGAGCGGCTGCTGCGCGGATTCCTCTCGAAGGGGCTCTTCGATGCTGGTCTGTACTGCCGTGCGGACGACCGCGGGGATCCCGTCGTGCAGCTGGCTCCTCCGCTGACAATCGGTCCGAAGGAGTTCGATGAGATCGAGCAGATCCTGCGGGCCGTGCTGACCGAGGCCTGGTCGCGTCTCTAGAGTCCTCATGCCGCGCGCTCCTGCCGCTCGGCGGCGAGGGCGGACGCGAGACGACGCGCGCCGAGGTGGTGCGGGTCGAGTGCGACAGCTTGACTCGCGAGATCTCGGGCCTGCGCAGCCTGCCCGTCGCCCGCCAGGAGCCGGGCGAGCACGACGAGGACACCGGCTCGCTCGCTCACCGGGGCGGCGGCTGCGGCGCGTCGGAGCAGGGTGACAAGCGATCCCGCGGATACCTCCGCTCCCCCACGGGCCAGCAGGAGTAGGCGGTCCGCGCCGCGAGTGCTCTGCACCGCGACGATGAGCGCGGCCAGCGCCGCGGGCCTCGCCCGAGCGTCCTGGTCGCGGAGCGCCCGGCGGACGAGATCGTCCACGGCGAGGAGCAGGACCCGCGGCAGTGCTGCATCCGGGTGCCGGTCGAGAAGCCGGTCGACGGCGGCCACGACCGCTCGCGTGTCCTCGCGCCCGGTCTCACCGAAGCCCTGCTCCCGGCCCGGACGAGGGAGAACGGCGATTCGCAGCGACAGCGCGGGGAGGCTCCGCGCCCGTTCACGAAGCGCCACGACGAGGCGGGCGCTCGCCTCCGGATCGGGCTCGTCAGGTCGCACCAGTGCGATCGCGCGCTGGATGCGGCCGAAGCGGCCGAGCGCTCCGAGGCAGGCCCCCGCGACGAGCTCGGGACCGGCGCCCGTCAACGCGAAGCGGAGCGAGCCGACCGGCAAACCCGCGCGCAGCGCAACGAGCACGAGGCTCCCCGGGCCGGGGCTCGGCCGCGGACGGCTGACCGCGAACGCCGTGGGGAGCGGTGCGGCATCGGCCCACTGAACGAAGGGAAGGGCGGCGGGAACAGGTGTCGAGGTGAGGGCTGAGGAGGTCATGCGGCGATCCTGCCGACCCGTTGCACCGCCGTGGGCTGAATCCTCCGCGGACGTCGGACGAATCGCCTGATCGGCGCCTGTGGAGGGAGGAATCGACGTCGGCGTCGCCAAGCACCCCTCCTCCGCGTCCGATCCGGGAGAACGTCCCTCCACAGCCACGAATACCGCGAGCTCTGCACCGGTGTCCGATTCCCGCCGGTCGGGCCCCGGCCGCGCGGATACTCTCGACCCATGAGAACGACTCCCCTCCAGGTGCGACGCACCACCAGCCCACTCGGCCGCATCGAGGTCGGCACCGACGGCGCCTCGATCGTCTCGCTGGCCATCGAGAAGGCCGGCCGGCTCCCGCACGAGCACCTCCCGGAGTCGGAGCTGCCGGTGCTCGAGCGGGCGGTCGAGCAGCTCAACGAGTACTTCGGCGGAGCACGCCGCTGCTTCGACCTGCCCGTCGCTCTTCACGGCACACCGTTCCAGCTCGAGGTCTGGGGGCGCCTCCAGGCGCTCTCCTTCGGCGAGATCACGTCCTACGGGGCTTTAGGTGCAGCCACCGGTCGTCCGCGTGCGGGACGACCGATCGGCAGCGCAGTCGGAGCGAATCCGGTACCGATCATCATCGGCTGCCACCGGGTGCTTGCCAGCGACGGCCGCATCACCGGTTTCAGCGCGGGCGAGGGCATCACCACCAAGGCGTGGTTGCTGGAGCACGAGGGGATCCCGCACCGATGAGCGTCGGCGACGGGCTGACCCGAGGCGACGACGGCCTCCTCCGCTGCGCATGGAGTGGGGCGGACGCGCAGTACCGCCGTTACCACGACGAGGAGTGGGGTACTCCGCTGCACGGCGACCGCTTGCTCTTCGAGAAGATCTCGCTCGAGGCATTCCAGTCCGGGCTCTCGTGGATCACGATCCTCCGCAAGCGCCCGCAGTTCCGCGAGGCGTTCGCCGGCTTCGATCCGGCGCTCGTCGCCCGATTCGATGACGACGATGTCGAGCGCTTGATGGAGGACACCGGCATCATTCGTAACCGGGCGAAGATCACCGCTACGCGGGACAACGCCCGCTCCGTCCTCGCGTTCATCGATCAGGAGGGCGAGGGAGCGCTCGACCGGCTGGTCTGGTCGTTCCACGACCCGGCACAGGCGCACCGCGTCCTCGAGGTGAAAGACGTGCCGGCCTCGACGCCCGAGTCGGTGGCCCTGGCGCGCGCGCTCAAGGGCATCGGGCTCCGCTTCGTCGGGCCGACCACGGCCTACGCGCTGATGCAGTCGGCAGGAGTCGTCGACGACCACCTCACGGGCTGTTGGCGTCGACCGTGAGCACTACGCCTCCGGCACCACCAGGTCGAGCTCGCCGGTCTCGCGGTTCTCGGAGAGAGAGAAGCCTCGACCCTCCGCCCACGTCGCGAGCACATCCAGCGAGTCCGTCGCCAGCCCGTCCTCCGCCAGCGCGCGCACGAAGCGGCCCTTGCCCTGCTTGTTGAAGTGGTTCAGCGAGCGCAGCTCCCCCTGCGCGCCGCGCGAGCGCACCCGCACGAAGAAGCGCCCCTCGCCCGGCGGAACCGGCCCGAGCGCAGCATAGGCCTCGCTGCGCAGGTCCAGCACAAGACCGTCGAGAGTGGAGAGCACCCGTCCCGCCTCCGCCGCCCACCAGCGCTTGAGCGGGAACCCGGGGACGCGAGAGTCGTGCGACAGGCGATAAGCAGGGATCGCGTCGAGCGCGCGGACAGGCCCCCAGAGGGCGGACTGCACGATGACGGTCCGTCCCAGCGCCTCCCGAGCTCCCCTCTCGAGGCTGCGCGCGTCGAGAGCGTCGAAGAGCACACCGTCGAACCGGTCTACCGCAGGGAGCCCGGGGGCCCTGGCGAGCGCGGCATTACGGTCGATCTCGCCGAGCTGACGCGGTCCGAGCTTCAAAGCCCTGGCCGAGAGCTCGCGGTCCGAAGCCAGAGCGATCACCGCATCCGCGAGTGCGCGCCGCTTCGCCTGAAGCTCCGGGAAAGCGAGCGACTCGAGCGCGAATGCCTCGGTGCCACCGTCCCGCTTGGTCTCGGACGGTGGGAGTAGGACGTGCACGGAACTCCTTCGAGCACTCGGGGACAGGGATCGCACGACGAAAGGGCCGAGCGATCGCGATGATCGTCCAGCCCCTTCGGTGCCGCGACACGCGGCGGTGTGTCAGACCAGCGACGCCTGACGCGCGACCACGGTCACTACGTCGTTCTCGACGGACAGGAAGCCGTCGTCGGCCTGCGCGATGAGACGCGTGCCGTCCACGGCCGTGACCCGCACCTCGCCCGTAGCGAGGATCGCGAGCATCGGCTCATGGCCGGCGAGGATGCCGATCTCGCCCTCGACCGTGCGAGCCGTGAGCTGCTTCGCCTCCCCGGACCACACCTCGGCGTTCGCGGAGACGACGCTGACCTTCAGGGTCCCGGCCATGATCAGCCGTTCTCCTTCTGGATCTGCGTCCACTTCTCCTCGACGTCCGAGATCGAGCCGACGTTGAAGAACGCCTGCTCGGCCACGTGGTCGAAGTCGCCCTTGGTGATCGCGTCGAACGACTCGATCGTGTCCTTCAGCGGAACCGTCGACCCCTCGACGCCGGTGAACTTCTTGGCCATGTAGGTGTTCTGCGAGAGGAACTGCTGGATCCGGCGCGCACGCGACACCGTGATCTTGTCCTCCTCCGAGAGCTCGTCAACACCGAGGATCGCGATGATCTCCTGCAGCTCCTTGTTCTTCTGCAGGATCTGCTTCACGTTCGTCGCCACGCGGTAGTGGTCGGCACCCAGGTAACGGGGGTCCAGGATGCGCGAGGTGGACGTCAGCGGGTCGACGGCCGGGTAGAGGCCCTTCGACGCGATCTCGCGCGAGAGCTCGGTGGTGGCATCGAGGTGGGCGAAGGTGGTCGCCGGCGCCGGGTCGGTGTAGTCGTCGGCGGGGACGTAGATCGCCTGCAGGGAGGTGATCGAGTGTCCGCGCGTCGAGGTGATGCGCTCCTGGAGCACGCCCATCTCGTCGGCGAGGTTCGGCTGGTAGCCCACCGCGGAGGGCATGCGGCCAAGGAGGGTCGACACCTCCGAACCGGCCTGCGTGAAGCGGAAGATGTTGTCGATGAAGAGCAGCACGTCCTGCTTCTGCACATCGCGGAAGTATTCCGCCATGGTCAGGGCGGACAGGGCGACCCGCAGACGCGTTCCCGGCGGCTCGTCCATCTGGCCGAAGACGAGGGCGGTCTTGTCGAAGACGCCCGCCTCCTCCATCTCGGCGATGAGGTCGTTGCCCTCACGGGTGCGCTCGCCGACTCCGGCGAACACCGACACTCCGCCGTGATCCTGCGCGACGCGCTGAATCATCTCCTGGATGAGGACGGTCTTGCCCACGCCCGCCCCACCGAACAGACCGATCTTGCCGCCCTGGACGTACGGGGTGAGCAGGTCGATGACCTTGATGCCGGTCTCGAACAGCTCGGTCTTGGACTCGAGCTGGTCGAACGCCGGCGGCTTGCGGTGGATGGGCCAGCGCTCGGTGATCTCGAACGACTCGCCGTTGATCTTCCCGTCGGCGTCGGCGTTGAGCACCTCGCCGATCACGTTGAAGACCTTGCCCTTGGTCACATCGCCGACCGGAACCGAGATCGGCAGGCCGGTGTCGTGGACCTCCTGGCCGCGGACGAGTCCGTCGGTGGGGTTGAGTGAAATGGCGCGGACGAGGTCGTCGCCCAGGTGCTGCGCGACCTCGAAGGTCAGCTTGCTCGAGACGCCCTCGACCTCGACGTGCGTGTAGAGCGCGTTGTAGACCTCGGGGATCGCGTCGTGGGGGAACTCGATGTCAACGACGGGGCCGGTGACGCGAGCGATGCGGCCGATGGCCCCGCCCGACGTCCCGGTCGCCGCCTCAGGTGCGGTCAGTGTCATTGCTTCTTCCTTCTGTGGTCTCACCGCACCCGGAGGGCGGAGTCGAAACTGCGGGGAGTCGTCCTACTTGGAGGAGGACAGGGCGTCGGCGCCGCCGACGATCTCGGCGATCTGCTGCGTGATCTCGGTCTGGCGGGCGTTATTGGCGAGGCGGGTGTACGTCTTGATCAGCGTGTCCGCGTTGTCGCTCGCCGACTTCATCGCCTTCTGGCGCGCCGCGTGCTCCGAGGCCGCCGACTGCAACATCGCGTTGAAGATGCGGCTCTCGACGTACACAGGCAGGAGGCGGTCGAGCACCGTCTCGGGATCGGGCTCGAACTCGTACAGCGGGTAGAGCTCGCTGTTCTGCTCCTCGACGCCCTCGACGACCTCGAGCGGCAGAAGCCGGACGACGGTCGGCTGCTGGGTGACCATGCTGACGAAACGGTTGTAGACGAGGTGGATCTCGTCCACACCGCCCTCCTCGTCATCGAGGTTGTACGACTCGACGACCGCGTCCGCGATCTCCTTCGCCGTCTCGAACACGGGCTGGTCGGTGCCACCCGTCCAGACGCGGACACTCGCCCGCTTCCGGAACGAGAAGTACGCGTTCGCCTTGCGCCCGACCAGGTAGAAGACGACCTCTTTGCCCTCGCTGCGCAGCAGAGCGGCCAGCTCCTCGGCCTCTTTGAGCACGCTCGAGGAGAAGGCGCCGGCGAGGCCGCGGTCGGAGGTGAAGATCACGATCGCGGCCGTGTCCAACTTCTCGCGCTCAGTCGTCAGCGGGTGCTCGACGTTCGAGTAGGTCGCGACAGCGGACACCGCACGGGTAATCGCGTTCGAGTACGGCGCCGCGGCAGCGACGCGGTTCTGCGCCTTCTGGATGCGCGAGGCCGAGATCAGCTCCATGGCCCGAGTGATCTTTTTGGTCGTCTGGGCCGAGCGGATCTTCGACCGGTAGACCCGGAGTTGCGCTCCCATGTGTCTCCTGTTGTCCTAAAAGTGGCGAATCGTCGGGGTGCCGCTGGTCAGCGACGGCCCTTGACGATCTTTTCCTGGCCGACCTCGTCGGCCGCGATCGCCTGATGCTCTTCGCGTCCGACCGAGGCGAGCGGCTTGCCCTCACCGGTCTGGAACTCGAGCTTGAAGCCATCGACGGCACGGTTCAGCTCGGCGACGGTGTCGTCGGAGAGCACGTTCGTGTCGCGCAGGGTACTGAGGACCTGAGTATTGCGGCCCAGGTAATCCAGGAGCTCGCGCTCGAACCGCAGCACGTCCGGCACCGGCACCTCGTCGAGCTTGCCGTTCGTGCCGGCCCAGATCGAGACGACCTGCTCCTCGACCGGGTACGGCGAGTACTGCGGCTGCTTGAGCAACTCAGTGAGGCGGGCACCGCGGGCGAGCTGACGACGCGAGGCTGCATCGAGGTCGGAGGCGAACATTGCGAACGCCTCGAGCGAGCGGTACTGCGCCAGCTCGAGCTTGAGCGTGCCGGAGACCTTCTTGATCGACTTGACCTGTGCATCGCCGCCGACCCGCGAGACCGAAATGCCCACGTCGACCGCCGGACGCTGGTTGGCGTTGAAGAGATCGGACTGGAGGAAGATCTGGCCGTCGGTGATCGAGATCACGTTGGTCGGGATATACGCGGAAACGTCGTTCGCCTTGGTCTCGATGATCGGCAGGCCCGTCATCGATCCGGCACCGAGCTCGTCCGACAGCTTCGCGCAACGCTCCAACAGGCGGGAGTGCAGGTAGAAGACGTCACCCGGGTACGCCTCGCGTCCCGGCGGACGGCGCAGCAGGAGCGACACGGCGCGGTAGGCCTCGGCCTGCTTCGACAGGTCATCGAAGATGATCAGGACGTGCTTGCCGCCGTACATCCAGTGCTGGCCGATGGCCGAGCCGGTGTACGGGGCGAGGTACTTGAAACCGGCGGGGTCGGATGCGGGGGACGCGACGATCGTCGTGTACTCCATCGCTCCGGCGTCCTCGAGCGCGCCCTTCACCGAGGCGATGGTCGAGCCCTTCTGGCCGATAGCGACGTAGATGCAGCGAACCTGCTTGTTCGCGTCGCCCGACTCCCAGTTGGCCTTCTGATTGATGATCGTGTCGATCGCGATCGCCGTCTTACCGGTCTGGCGGTCGCCGATGATGAGCTGGCGCTGCCCACGGCCGACCGGGATCATCGCGTCGATCGCCTTGATGCCGGTCTGCAGCGGCTCGTGGACCGACTTGCGCGACATCACGCCGGGGGCCTGGAGTTCAAGCGCACGACGACCCTCGGAGGCGATGTCGCCGAGGCCGTCGATCGGGTTGCCGAGCGGGTCGACGACGCGGCCGAGGTAGCCGTCGCCGACCGGGACGGAGAGGACCTCGCCGGTGCGGGTGACCTCCATGCCCTCCTCGATGCCGGAGAACTCGCCGAGCACGACGACGCCGATCTCGTTCTCGTCGAGGTTCTGAGCCAGGCCCAGGACGCCGTTGGAGAAGCGGATGAGTTCATTGGCCATGACGCCGGGGAGGCCCTCGACGTGGGCGATGCCGTCGGCGGCGTCGATGACGTAGCCGACCTCGGTGGTGGAGGCCTTGCCCGGCTCGTACGACGAGACGAAGTCCTTCAGCGCGTCGCGGATCTCATCCGGGCTGATGGTGATATCTGCCATGGGAATTCCTATTCGTTGGGTCCGTGCGAGCCGAAGAGGTCGTCGGGGCCTGACCTGGATGGTGCGGGGGTCGAGGGCGGTGCCCTCTCAGGATACGTGCGCCCGTCAGGACGCGAGCTGGAGCTTCAGGTCGGACAACCGTGCGGAAACGGTGCCGTCGATGACCTCGTCGCCTACCTGCAGGCGCATCCCGCCCAGAAGGGAGGGGTCGACCAGCATGTTGACGGAGACGGGGCGGTCGTACTGGCGCGACAGTGCCGACCGGAGCCGGTCGAGCTGATGCGGCGCGAGCGGCGAAGCAACAGAGATCGTGGCGATGGTGAAACCACCCTGGTCGGCTACTACGCCTGCGGCGAAGCGGACGAGCTCCGGGATGCGGCGACCGCGCGGGTGCGCGACCAGCTGCCGGAGGATCGCGAGCGTCTCGGCCGAGGCCTTGCCCTCGAGGAGGCGCTGCACGAGTGACACCTTGGAGTCGGCCGCGGCGAGCTTGCTGCCCAGGGCCAGCTCCAGGCCGGCATCGGACGAGACGACCGCACCGAACATCTGGAGTTCGCGCTCGATCGACACCCCCGCGGGGGCGGAGGAGGCGATCGCGCGGACTCCGACCTCCTCGATGCCGGCGACCAGGTCGCTCGGGCTCGACCAGCGGTGACCGGCGATGACGGTGAGCAGACGCTTCGCGTTGGCGTCGAAGGGAGCGAACACGCGGGCCACGAGGGCGCGCTTGCTCGCTGCTTCGACGCTCGGGTCCGAGAGGGCCGAGCGCAATTGAGCCTGCGAGTCGATGACACGGGCCGCTTCGAAGAGCTGCTGAGCCGCCCCGAGCGACACGTGGCCGCTGAAGGCGGACAGCTCCGCCTTCGCGGCGGCCAGAGCCTGTCGTGACGCGCTGCCCATCAGTTGTTCGCCTTCTCCGAGGCCTCGAGGTCGGCGAGGAAGCGGTCCACGATTGCGGACGCCTTCGCGTCATCGTTGAGGCTCTCGCCGATCACGCCGGAGGCGAGGTCGATGGCGAGGGTTCCGACTTCGGAGCGGAGCGAGACCACAGCGGCCTGACGGTCCGCCTCGATCTGGGCGTGCGCGTTGTGGAGGATGCGCTCGGCCTCGACCTGCGCCTGCTCCTTCTTCGCCGCCACGATCGCGGTGCCGTCGACGTTCGCCTTCTCGCGGATCGCTCCGGCCTCGGCGCGTGCCTCGGCCAGCTGAGCGGTGTACTTCTCGAGGGCGGCCTCGGCCTGTCGCTGAGCCTCGTCGGCCCTCGCGATAGTGCCCTCGATGGCGGCGGAGCGCGCATCCAGCATCTTCTGCAGGCGCGGCAGGACCAGCCTCCAGAAGAAGAACAGCAGGATGAGGAAGATCACCCCCGACCAGAAGAAGTCGTAGAACTCCGGGATCAGAATGACCGCGGGGACGTCACCTTCTTCCGCAGCGATGTTCACAGCGGTGCCGACCACGACTACGCCGCGAAGATGAAGTAGGTGGCGAGGCCGATGAGCGCGAGCACCTCGGTGAACGCGATGCCGAGGAACATCGTGGTCTGGAGGCGGCCGGCCATCTCGGGCTGGCGTGCCATCGCCTCGACGGTCTTGCCCGCGACGATGCCGACACCGATGCCGGGGCCGATCGCTGCGAGGCCGTAACCGACCGTCGCGATGTTGCCGGTGAGTTCGGCGAGAACGGTGACTGAGTCCACGAGTGGGTCCTTTCAGTGGGTGGTCATAGGAACACGGGGGTGGTCATAGGAACACGGGGGTGGTCATAGGAACACGGAGGTGGTGATCGTGTGCGCGAGCGGGAGCCCGCCGTAGTGGGGTCAGTGCTCCTCGGCGACGGCCAACTGGATGTAGACCGCAGCGAGGAGGGTGAAAATGTAGGCCTGGAGCACGGCGACGAGAAGCTCGAAGAGTGTGAACGCCCCGCCGAAGGCGAAGGTCACGACGCCGAAGAGCTTGAAGCCCGGGTCGATCTGGGAGCTGAAGAGGAAGAACTGCGTGGCGGAGAAGCAGAGGACCAGCAGGAGGTGGCCGACGATCATGTTCATCACGAGCCGCAGCGCGAGCGAGAGCGGACGGATGATGAACGTCTGCAGCAGCTCGATCGGCGTGAGGATGAAGTAGATCAGGAACGGCGCTCCGGGCGGGAACAGCGCGTTCTTGAAGAAGCCCATCCCCCGGTCCTTGATGCCCGCGTAGATGAAGGTCACGTAGGCGACCAGGCCGAGGAAGAGCGGCATGCCCACCACGGAGGTTCCCGCGATGTTGAGGAACGGGACGATGCCGGTCAGGTTCATCGAGATGATCGCGAAGAAGATCGTCACGAGGATCGGGAGGAAGCGGCGGGCGTCCTTCTCGCCGAGGATGTCCTTCGCGATGGTGACGCGGACGAAGTCGAACGCGAGCTCGACGACGTTCTGGAAACGGCCAGGGACGAGGCGCAGCTTGCGCGTCCCGAGCCAGAAGAACAGCATCAGGGCGATGACCGCGATGAAGCGGACCAGCATGACGCGGTTGATCTCGAAAGGGGTTCCCTCGAAGAGGAAACCGGGCGGGAAGAACTCGGAGATCGACGGGGTGTGGAAGTCACTCTCACCGGTCGAGGACGAGACCAACAGGGTCACAGCGTTAGCAAACAGCGCTAGCTCCTGGAATTCGGGGCGTGGCACGTTGCAGCCGACCGAATCGAATCATTCGGACGCAACGCTCTCGCGACGACGAAAGGTGGGGTTTTCCGCTCGGACGGCGCGCGTACTCGACGACCGCCATCAACGATGAGACGATCTGAGGACACGTTCGCCTGCGGGATTCGTCCCTACTGTAGCAACAGAACGCAGCGAGAGCCGAATCGTGGTCCTCTCAGGAAGCGTCCGGCGCATCCTCATCGGGCGATGTCGCTCACATTCGGCATGCGCGAGCGCGAGACGACGAGCACGTCGATCACCAGCGAGCCGAGCACGGCGACGATGATCGTGACGAACATCGCTGTGCTGTCCAGCCAGGGCTGGCCGCGCAGCACCAGGGCCGCGATCACGAACAGGACGAACTTGGCGAGCCACGTGCCCAGCACGACGGCGAAGAAGCCGCCGATGTCGAGCCGGTTGGCGACGAGGATGCTCGCGGCCGTGAGCAGGACCATCACTCCGCCGACGATCGCGCCCAGCAGGGCGCCGATCGCGCCCTCTCCCCCGGCGGCGATCCCGCCGACGATGGTACCGAGCACCGCGAGGGCGAGCACGAAGAGGCCACCGACGACGAGCGCTCGGCGCAGGACGTGGACAGAGGCGGGCTGGGGGCGGGGGGTGGCCGGCGAGGCTCCGGTCATGATGCTTCCTTCTGCGCCACGATCGGCGCTGTCGTGTCCCGATCGATCGGGAGTCCGGCCGGCGGACGGAGCTGCTCCGTCGAGGACGCGCGGTCGAGGGGATCGAGGACGGGCGAGGCTTCAGCCGACTGCGCAGCCGCCTCCAAGCGCTTGCGGCGGCTGAGCGGCGCGAGCGTGACGACCGTGCACGCCAGCAGTCCGATGCTGAGGAAGACGAGCGGGACCCAGAGCACATCGACGACGAACATCAAGAGGCAGCTGACGGCGACGACGGCGGTCCAGCCGTAGAAGATCAGGACGGCATGCAGGTGCGAGTGCCCCATATCGAGCAAGCGGTGGTGGAGGTGCTTCCTGTCGGCGCTGAACGGGGACTTGCCGGCGCGCAGGCGGCGGATCACGGCGAGGCCGAAGTCCATCAGCGGCACCACGAGGATGGCGAACGGCAGGATGATCGGGATGAACGCAGGCAACAGCTCCTTCGCCGCGAGCTGCGCGGGGTCGATCTGCCCGGTGACCGCGATGGCGGAGGTGGCCATCAGCATCCCGACCAGGAGCGCCCCGCTGTCGCCCATGAACATCCGGGCGGGCCGCCAGTTGATCGGGAGGAATCCCGCGCACGCGCCGACCAGCACCACGGCGATCAGCGAGGCGAGGTTGAAGTAGTCGGTCGGCGAGGTCTGCTGGACCAGCAGATAGCTGTAGAGGAAGAAGACGCCGTTGGCGATCAGAGCGACGCCGGCGACGAGCCCGTCCAGACCGTCGATGAAGTTGAGGGCGTTGGTGACGAGGACGATCGCGAGCACCGTGATGATCAGCGACATCCACGGCGAACCGACCGTCAGCCCGCCGATCGGCAGCGAGACGATCTGTACGCCCTTCCAGGCGATCAGGCCTGCCGCGATCAGCTGGCCGGCGAGCTTCGTCGTCCAGTCCAGGTCCCAGATGTCATCGGCCACGCCGATCAGGACGATGAGCAGGCTCGCGCCGAGGATGGCGAGGATCGGCTCGGGATTGGCGAACACCAGCCGGAAGTAGGGCAGCTGCGAGGCGACGCCGAAGCCGACCAGGATCCCGAGGAACATCGCGATGCCGCCCAGGCGCGGCGTCGGCCGGGTGTGCATATCGCGGACGCGGATCTTCGGGTACAGCCGATACTTCAGGCTCAGCCGCCAGATGACCCACGACAGCGCTCCGGTCACGAGCGCGACCGCGAGCGAGACGAGGGCGAAGGTGATCACCGGCTACTCACCCGCGGCGGGGTCGTTGCGTGTGGGACCGGCGCCGGGACTCCCGGAGGAAGCTCCCTCGCCCGACGTCGCCTCGTCCGACGTCGCCTCGCCCGGTGCCGCAGCGTCGGGCGCCGCCTCCTCCGCTACCGCTTCGTCCTGGAGTCGCGCGCCGGAAGCCCAGGCGGGTCGGGCGGAGGGACCGCGATCGAACGCGTAGGGGTCGGTCCCCGGCGCGGCTCCGTCGGTGCCGGCGGCCTCGGCCCCCGGCTCGGTGGTGATCGGCTCGGGCGCGGACTGCTGCGCCTGCGGATCCGGGAGGAGATCGCCCACGACCTCTCGGATCCGCTCGGCCGACACGACTCCCTGGCGCAGGATGCGCAGTGTGCCGCCCTCGAAGCTCAGGGCCGTCGCGTCGACAATGGTCGAGGACTCGCTGGCTCCCGCCGGGCGGCCGCTGTATTGCGACCCCGCGGCACCGGCGTCGAGGTAGACGTCGACGGAGTCGCCCAGTTGATCGAACGCCTCCTGTGCTGTCGTGGCCGAGGGCTGACCGGTCCGGTTCGCGGAGGAGACCGCGAGCGGTCCGGTCTCGGCGAGGAGTTCGATGGTGACGGGATTGTCGGGCATCCGCAGCGCCACGGTGCCGCGAGTCTCCCCCAGATCCCAGACCAGGGAGGGCTGCGCGTGCAGGACGATGGTGAGCCCGCCGGGCCAGAACTCGCGCGCGAGATCGCGCACAGCCTCCGGCACGTTCTCGGCGAGGGCGTCGAGCGCGGCCACGTCCCCGATCAACACCGGCGGCGGCGACTGCCGCGTCCGTCCCTTCGCGTCGAGCAGGCGCTGGACCGCGGCGGCGTCGAAGGCGTTCGCCGCGACGCCGTAGACGGTGTCGGTGGGGATCACCACGAGCTCGCCACGGCCGATGGCCGTCCGCGCGAGACGGGTGCCGGTCAGGAGGTCCGTGTCGACGGAGCAGTCGTAGATGCGTGCCATAACGCGTCGATGATACCGGCGCGCTCCGTGTCCCGACCGGTTGCGGCGCGGCGGCGCGCTCAGTGGCCGCGCAATCGCGCCTCCGGCCGCCCGCGCATCGTCCCGGATCGGGCCAGAGCACGGCCCGGAACCCGCGTGGGGATACGGCCCGGAACCCTCGTGGGAACACGGCCAGGCACCCTCGGTGCGGCGCTGGATGCGGGGATCCGCGCCGCGGTCGGCTCCCCCGTCTCCGCTTCGGTCGCGGAGAGGAGCGCGAGAGCGATCGCGAGCGTCGCGAGGGAATGCTGGTCGCCGAACCACGTGGTGTTGTCGGCCATCCCGTGCAGGAAGGTCCACAGGATCCCCACCGCCAGGGCTCCTGCTGCCCACGCCTGCCCCTTCTCGACGCGGAGCACCAGGCGCAGAGCCCGCCACGTCGCCGTCACGAGCAGTATCAGGACGGGCACGGCGATGAGGAGTCCACCGTTTGCCCAGGCCCCGATCAGCAGGTTGTGCGGGGGCCGCACCTCGCTGTGGGCCGTGAACTGGGAAGCTCGCAGGTGCCACAGATCTTCCCAGCCGCCGTAGCCGAGCCCCAGGAGCCAGTGCTCCGGGAAGGCGCTCGCCGCGAGCCGGAGGAAGTCGCCTCGTGCGCCGAGGGTGAGCAGACCTGCTTCCGCGAGCTGCGGGAAGAACTCGGCGACGCTGTAGACGGCGGCCGCACTAGCGGGCAGGGCGATCATCCACGCCACCGGACCCAGGCTCCTGCCCTTCAGGCCGCGAACCGCGGCGACGGCGAGCGGCAGGACGATCGCGAGCACGATCGCCGTTTTCGAGAGGGTGAAGAGGGCGCCGGCCAGTCCCGCGACGGCGGTCAGCCCGAGCACGCGCGGACCGCCCTTGCGCCGGGCGGCGAAGGCGAGCATCGCGGTGGTGGCCATGTACATCGAAGCGATGTTGCCGTTGAGGAAGAAGCCACCGGACTTGTCCTGGAGCACGTTATTGAAGGCGGTCGTGTAGATGTCGCGCACGTACACGTCGGAGAAGAGCACGGCGCTGGGCCAGTGCAGGTACGCCGCCTCCTGGACCGGGTCGATCTGGAAGAGGACGGTGAGAGCGACCTGGACGAGGAAAACGGGCGTCGCCCAGGCGAGCGCGCGCCCGACGATCCGCCAGGCGCTCTGTCCGAGCTGTCGGACGGCGAGGTAGGGGCTCAAGAACGAGAGGACGGACACGGACTCGCGCAGGCCCACCGCAGCGGTCCGGGAGTAGGTCAGGGCGAAGAGCGTCGCGACGAGGAGGAAGGCGACGAGGACGACGACGCGGTCGACGTGAGCGCCCCGGAGCCGGGTCAGAAGGTACGGGAGGAAGAGCAGACTCCACGAGACCGGAGCGGTGAACGGGCCGAGCGTGTACAGCTGGAGGACGCTCAGGGCCACGAGTACGGCCAGGAACACCAAGAGCGCCTTCTCGTGGCGCTGCTGAGCGGGATCGACGAGTGGGCGAGACGGTCTCGCCCGCGCCGAGGAACCGCTGCGCGGGGCCGGTGTTCCGGTTCGCCGAGAGGGTGAGACGGTGGACGGACGGCCGGCGGCGTGGACCGCGGTGTCGGTGATGGAATCGGCGTGGCGGCCCATATCAGGCCCTCCCCGACGCCGTCGCGGACGAGCGGGCGCTCGCGGCCGGGGCCCGCCGTGACGAACCGGCGGGCATTCCGCGAAGGATCGTCATGATTGGCGCGAGATGCAGGTTGACCCCGATTCTCGGAGTCGTTGCGGCCTGCGTCGACGCCGGGGAGCCCGGCGCCTGGACGGGGGACTTCGGGGCGCTCGAGCACCCCTGGGGACGCTGCCCGCTCAGGGAGAGGGATCGGAGGGCGTAGACGTGCTGGGGAACGGGTCGGGGACCGTTCGCGAGCGCGCGGGAGAGGCGGGAGAGGCGGGAGCACGAGCCGTCACGGTGGACGGACTCGGAGATGAGGAAGGGTCGGGATGCCATAGCGCGCCGACATTACCTGCGGCGGACATATCCTCACCGTATGGCGCGGAATAAAGGTTCGCGCCATCGGACGGCCGGATCGAACCGGCTCAGACGACCGGGGCGCCCAAGCAATCAGCCCGCCTCAGACGGCCGGAGCGCTCAGAGGACCGGGGCGCTCAGAGGACCGGGGCGCCCAGACGGCCGGGGCGCCCCGACGACCGGATTGGCCGGATGACCGATCCGGCCCCGTCGGTCGGAGTGGTCAGACCCTCGGAGAGCTCAGCAGCTCATCGGCCCGACGCGCGATGTCCGGCCAGCCGAATACGGCCGCGCGCCGGCGTGACGCCGCCGCAATCTCCTCGCGGCGGATCGGATCGCGGAGGTCTGCGAGCAGGCGCGGAAGGGCCTGGATCATCGCGGCCGCGACCTCCTCCTCGGTGCCGGCCGCGACGAGCACCGACCCGTCGATCACTCCCGCGGGAGTGCGGAGAATCTCGGGGATGCCTCCGCGCTCGACCGTCAGGACCGGGATCCCCCGGGAGAGCGCCTCCACCACGACCATCCCGAACGGCTCGTCCCACCGGCAGGGGTAGAGCAGCAGCGCCGAGGAGGCGAAGAGCTCCAGCAGGTCCTCGTGGCGGAGGAAGGGCAGGCGGCGCACCGTCTCGGGCAGGGCGGAGACCGCCTCGTCGAGCGCTCGGACGTAGGCGGTCGGTGTCGCGTCGTCGCCGAGGCCCGAGGCGCCCGCGATCACGAGGCGAAGCTCGTCCCGACCGCACGCATTCAGTTTCTGCACGATCTCGACCGCCTCGCGCGCCCCCTTCTCGGGGACCAGCCGCCCGGCGAAGACCGCCTCCAGCACGGGGCCGAACGGACGCGGCGCGGAATCGACCGCCGGTACGACGCCGTTGTGCAGCACGGCCGTCGCCAGCAGTCCGTAGCGCTCGACCGCGCGCTCCCGGAGGAACTCGCTGCAGAAGATCCACTCGTCCACGGCGTCGAGGTAGGGACGGGCGGCGATCGGATCCGGCGGGAGGTGGTCGAGCAGGTCGTTGTGCTGGTGCGCCACGATCCGCCCGCGGTAACCGAGTCGGCGCAGCCGCACGGCGTACCGGGGACGGTTGTGGATCCAGACAGTCGGGACGCGGCGCAGCGCCGGGGCGAGGTGGAGCAACCAGGGGCGCCCACCGAGGGACAGTCGGCGCAGCTGCGCGGCGGGATCACTGTCGCGTCGACGGGCCAGGAGCAGGGCCGCGCGCCGCTGGGCGGAGTAGACCCGGCGGTAGAGACGGTGCTGAGCGACATCGATGCCCGGCGTCGGCGTCGACCACGGCGCGTGCACGACGATCCGCAGCTGCGACCGTGAGACCGTCTCGCGGACCCACGTCGCTACGGCTCCGCCGCTACCGTCGAAGCGCTCCTCCGCCGCCAGCACCACGGCGACGTCGACCGGGTCGGTGGAGCGGGGACGGAACCGGGCGGGCAGGCGCGAGAGGACGAGGGAGCGCGCGTCGGCGAGATCCCGGCCAGGAGCCAGCAGCACGGTCGCCGCCAGGACCAGTCCGGCGAGCGCCAGCTCCACCGGGAACAGGCGGAGGAGGGATCCCTCGGGGAGCAGCCGGAGCAGGACCAGGACGGCGGCCATCGGCGCCGCGAGCAGCGGGCCCGCCACGCAGGCGCGCAGGAAAGCGCCGGGGCGCACTCCGAGGACGACCCGCAGCACGCCGTAGGTGACGAGGAAGCCGATGGCGCTCGAGACCAGAAGACCGCCGATCAGCCCATCGAGTCCGAACAGCACTCCCCCGCCGACGATCAAGGGAATCGTGATCGCCGTCTTCGCGATGTTCACGACCAGACCAAAGCGCACCCGGTCCATCGCCATCAGGATGAAGCCGACGGGGTTACCGATCGCCCGCACCGCTCCCACCACGGTGAGGGCGCTGGTCATGCCGGCAATCCAGCCCCAGTCCGGACCGTAGAACAGGCGCACGATGTCCTCGGAACGCAGCGCCACCAGGGTCAGGGGCGGGATGCTGGCCATGCTGAGCACGGCGGTGACGCTGAGGTAGTTCCGTGCGACGCGGTCGCGGTCGTGCTGGATGGAGGAGAAGACCGGGAACATCACGCGCGTCACGATCGGGTTGACGCGCGCGGGCAGGTTCACCGCGAGGTTGTAGCCGAGCGTGTATCCACCCAGCTGCGCCGGACCCAGCAGGCGGCCGATCGCGAGCGAGCTGGCGTTCGAGCCGAGATAGTTCACGATGCCGTCAAGGGTCTGAAAGACGCCGAAGGAGAGAAAGCGCGTGGTCTCGCGGATCCGGAACCGTAGGCGCAGGCGGAACCAGCGCCGCGCCTGCAGCAGGGCGAGCGCCGAGCGCAGTGCCGCCGTCGCGACGAGGCCCCAGGCGTACGAGAGGGCGCCGGAGCCCGAGAACGCGAGGAGGATCGTGACGGCGAAGCCGCCCATGAGTGAGACCGTCTCGGACACGGCGACCGCTTTGAACCGGATGCCCTTCTCGAGCACCGCCCGCGGGACCTGTCCGGCGGCGCTGCCGACGAAGACGAGCGAGGCGACGGAGAGGACCGGTGCTGCCACGGCGGACCCGAGCAGTGCGGCGATCGGCCCGGCTGTCAGGAACACGACCCCGGTGACCGCCAGGCCCACCGACAGGTTGAGCCAGAACACCGAGGAGAGCTCGAAGCTGGTCGCGCGACGGCGCTGGATGATCGCCTGGGCGACCCCCATGCCGAGGAAGATGTCGACGAAGGCGTTCAGCAAGCCGACGATCGCGATGATGCCCATCTCGGAGGCGTCCAGGAGGCGCGCGAGCAGCGCGAACTGCCCCAGCTGCACGACGAGGGCGACGGCGAACGAGATCGCGGTCCAGGTGGTGGCATCGACGGTCGTCCGTCGCAGGCTCACCGGACCCGCCCGGTGCCGGAGGACCGCGGGACGATCGGAGCTTCCTCCTCCACCGTCGAGGGGCGTCGCCTCCGCCAGACCTGCCCGGAGGAGGCGGGCGGGCCCGGCACCATCAGCACCGCGAGGACCGCGATCCAGGTCAGCCACGAGACGCCGTCGAAGTCGTCGATTCGCAGGGGCATCTCGGCCAGCGAGCACGCGAGCAGCATCAGGACGAAGAGGTAGCTGACCATCGAGCGGTCGAAGTAGGTGAGCGAGCGCACCAGGACGCTGACGAGGAACACGACGAGGGCGGCGAGCAGGACGAGCCCGCCCCAGACCATCGTCGAGGCGAAGAGGTTGTGTCCGTGCCACGGCGTGTGGCCGATCAGGCGGGGCAGGATCCCCTCCTTGGTGAAGGCGTTCGTGGAGAGCCCGAAGACCAGGTGGTCGGGGATCACGCTCATCGACGACATCCAGATCGCGCCGCGGCTGGTGAGGGCCGAACGGTCGTGCACCAGCATCGGGAGCAGCACGACGGCGGTGGCGGCCGTCACGACGGCACCGACCGCGAGAACGCGACGGGTACCGGGGTGACGCACCAGGCGCAGAACGACCGCCACGAGGATCGTGATGCCCGCGGCGATCAACGAGGTCCGCGACGCGCTGAGCACCAGGTTCGCCAGGACGATCGCGAGCCCCGAGTAGCGCGCCCTGCGTGTGCGCAGCAGCAGGACGAAGGGCAGCCCCAGCGCCATCGTCATGCCCAGCACGTTCATCTGCGGGAAGATGCCGGCGAGCAGGCGCGTGCCGATCAGGGCCTTGGTCTCACCGGCGAGGAGGGCGTCCTCGCGCATCCAACCCTGGTCGGTGAGTCCGGTGAGCAGGCTGGCGAGACCGATGAGGACGACGGCGACACCGATCACCCGCAGGTCGTCCCAGCGCGGCGCGATCGACCAGAGCGCGATGACGAGCGCGAGGATCACCCAGTACTTCGGCGTCGGATTGACAGCGCCGACGGCGATCGTGTTGGTCAGCTGTGCCGTGACGAGGTATACGCCCGCGCCCACCAGGCCGATCAGGTTGGCCCGTTTGCGCCTGAGGTTGAGGAAGACGATGACAGCGACGCCAAGGAGGAAGAGCGTCGGCGCCCACTCATCGACGGCGGCGCCGAGGGAGCTCGGGTTCACCGCTCCGGTCGAGTAGCCGTCGGAGGCCGCGCGTCCCGCGACGAACAGGTCGACGATCTTGCCGCCCGAGGTCATGGTGAAGGTGAGCAGGAGGACGACGGCGAAGTGGAGGCGGCGCCGGCGGGTGTCGTGGGCGTCCCGCTCCGACGCGGCCGTCTCCTCGGAGAAGGTCGGCCGGCCCGTGCGTGTGCTCGGGAGTGGAGCCGTCGAACGGCTGTAGACGGGGACAGCGGCCCCCTGGCGGCGGCGGTGTTCAGCCACGGCGTGCTTGGCGAAGCTCATTCTCGGTCTCCGTTCGTCGTCACCGGGAGCCGGCGGGCCGCCCGGTCGTAAAGGTCTTCGAGGTCGCGAACGCGCTCGGCGAGGTCGAAGGAGGCGAGCACACGCTCGCGGCCCGCCCGGCCCATCCGTACGGCACGCTCCGGATCTCCGAGCAGGGCCGCGAGTGCCCGCGTGAGGGCGGGCACGTCGCCCTCCGGGACGAGAAGCCCGGTGACGCCGTCCTGCACCGCCTCCGGAACGCCACCGTGGCGGTACGACACCACGGGTGCTCCGGCGAGCGCGGCCTCGAGGAAGACCATGCCGAAGCCCTCAGCGTCACCGTTCGCCGCGGTGAGCGACGGGGCGCAGAAAACGGCCGCGCCGGAGAGGACCCGGGCGACCTCGGACGGCGGCAGGGAACCAGCGAACGTCACCCGCAGGCCGAGGCGTGCCGCCTGCTCGACGAGGGTGGCGCGCAGATGGCCGTCACCGACGACGGTGAGAGGGACCTCGCGCAGCGGGGCGGGCAGGGCCGCCACCGCCGTGAGCAGGTCGGCGACGCCCTTCTTATCGGAGAGTCGGCCGACGAAGACGATCCCCTCGCGGGCTGCGTCCGGGGCGGCCCCGTCGACCGAGGTCGGAATCCCGATGTGGCTGACGACGGTGCGCGCGGGATCGGCGCCCAAGCGGATCAGCCCGTCGGCGATGAACCGGGAGACGCCGATCACGGTGTGCGCCGTGCGGAACACGGCGCGAGCCGCGCGCGCACGCTGACGGCGGGCGAGCGGCCGGAGAAGGCGAGGCGCTCCGCTCACGAGGGGCCAACTGGTCACGTCATAGCCGTGGCCGGTCACGACCAACGGGAGACCCCTGCGTCGCGCATAGCGCGCGATGTACGCGGCGTCGACGAGGAAGTGGGCGTGGATCAGCGCGGGCCGGTGCTCCGCGACGATCGCGTCGAGCCGCCGCGACACTCCGAACCAGCGGAGCAGGATAGCCCGGCGCCGCAGCGAGGTGATCGGGTCGTGCAGGACGAGGTCCGTGCTGTCGCGCAGGACGCCGGAACCGGTGAGTTCGAGGCCGACACCGAGGGCGCGCCAGCGCTGAAGACCCCGCATCTGATTGCGGACGAAGGTCTCCGAGTCCTGCAGCCAGGCGCGCTTCCAGACGAGGACCAGGGGGAGCTCCGACGTCCCGTCGCGCTCGGGCTCAGCGGGAGGCATGACGCAACCGGTAGCGCAGCGCCGCGACCACGCTCGGCAGCACCCGCAGGGCGTCGCCGAGGTAACGGCGCCAGAGGCGGCCGGGCTCGCGGCTGAGCCGGTGCGCCCACTCGAGGCCGAGCCGCTGCACCAGCAGCGGCGCCCGCGGGATCTCACCGGCGAGGAAGTCGATGGCGGCGCCGACGCCCAGGCACACCGCTCCGGTGCCGCCGACCTCGAGCAGGCGCTCGCGCACCTCCTCCTGCTTCGGGGAGCCGAGGCAGAGCGCGACGATGCGGACCTCGGCCGCGCGCAGGGTCGCGGAGAGTCGCGCCAGGTAGGCATCGTCGGCGAGCTCGTCGGGTTCGGGAGCGACGACAACCGGCAGCTGGAGGCCGGGGAAGCGGTGCTGCAACTCGGCCGCCGCGCGATCGCCGACGCCCGGGCGTCCGCCGATCAGTGCCACCGGCGCACCCTCGAGCGCCGCACGCCGACAGACCTCGGTGAAAAGGTCGATCCCCGTGACGCGGCTTGCGGAGCGGTGCCCGTACCAGCGCGCGAGCCAGACCAGGGGCGTTCCATCGAGCACGACGAGCGACGCGCGGCCGTAGTACCGGCGGAACGCCCCCGAGTGCTTCCACCGAACGAAGTGGTCGGTGTTCGGAGTGACGACGAGTTCGTCGCGGCCGCTCCGGGACAGCTCGAGCACCGCATCCGCCGCCTCGTCGAGCGTGGTGATGCTGGCGGGCATACGCTCGATGCGGCCGGTGATGTAGGACGTCATGCCGGGACTCCTCGGGAGTGGGGGCGGGCGGGGGAGGTCACCGCGCGGCGTGCGCGCGGAAGGAGGCGACGAGGCCGGCCAGGTGACGGCGCTCCGACGGCCGAAGCGACTCGGCGGCGTCCAGGAGGGCACCGAGCTGTACCTGGAGGTCGGCGGGCGCCCGCCCCGGCGGGAAGCCCTCGCGGCGCCAGGCGAACCAGCCGGGTGCGAAGCCGAGTTCGCGGCGCCCCAGGTCGGCGAACGCCTCGGCCACCAGAGTGCTGTCGCTCTTCGAACGGATCCACGCGGGATCGATCGTCGTCTGACCCGCATGCCGGAGGTAGAGGACGGTGGGCACCGTGTCGCGCAGCAGGCGGTGCCCGGCGGTGACTGCGCGGAGGTAGAGGTCGAAGTCCTCCGCGGCGACCGAGCGGTAGCCCCCGAGCGCCCTGACCACGCTCGTGCGGCCCGTCATGGTCGGATGCATCAGCGGGTTCTCGAGGAGCAGGGCGAGGGCGATCGCGCGGCTCGACAGGCGCGGGAGCAGCTGGGGTTTGAGCAGCGGGATCGGCGGCTTGCGGATGATGACGGTCGAGAAGACGAGGTCGGCGCCGCGCGCCAGGAGCCGGCCCTGACGGCGGAAGCGCCACGGCAGAGCGCGGTCGTCGCCGTCCAGGATCGCCAGGTAGGGCGTCTCGACCTGCTCGAGGAGGGCGTTGCGCGAGGCGGGGATCCCCTGCGGCGAGGCGTCGTCGAGGACGCGCAGTCGGCGATCGGCGATCCGGCCGACGACCGCCGCGGTCCCGTCCTCGCTCCCGTCGTCGCGGACGAGGACGCGGCCGGAGGGCGGCAGGGCGGCCAGGGCGCTGCGGACCGAGGCACCGATGGTCCCCTCGGCGTTCCGGGCGGTGATGCAGACGGTCAGGCCGTTCATCGGGTGCTCCTGCGGTTGGCGAGTCGGCGGTGGGTGTCGTGCACGGCGTAGAGGATCCGGCTGACGACGGTGAAAGCGGCGGGTAGGTGCTTGAGCACCAGGCCCAGGGCGAGCATCCGCGGTCTCCTGGCGGAACGGAACAGGTCGACGGTCTGGAGCGCGGCGGAGCCGAGCCGGACTCCCGAGTTCACCAGCGCGCGGTCGGCGTTCTGCCGGATCGGAGTGAGGGCGACGGGGACCGCGTAGAACCAGGTTGTGAACCAGTCGGACAGCGGCCTCGGCACCTCCCCGAACGTCCGGGCGAGTGCCGCGCGCATCTCCTCCGCACAGACGAGGAGGTTACCGAGATCCGGGTCCCGACGGCGGGTGATCGAGGCGGCGGTGTAGACGTAGGAGTAGAGGATCTCCGGGACGAAGAGCACCCGCTCCGACGCCTGAACCGCCCGGAGGACGCCGATGAAGTCGGACTGGGAGCTCAGCCGCGGGAAGAGGTCCTGCTGCAGAACGCTCCGGCGGAAGAGCTTGTTCCACAGGAAGCCGTGCAGCTGCCCGGACGCCATCCGCTCGAGGGCGTGCTCGGACGACACCAGCTCGCGCCGGTCGAGGCCGTCGATCACGCGGCCGGAGGCGGATTGCCGAGTCCGGTACAGCGCACGGCAGACGACGATGTCGGCGGCCGTCCGCTCGGCCTCGGCGGTCAGGGTGCGCAGGATCGCCGGATCCCACTCGTCGTCGACGTCCACGAACCAGACGAACTCCGAGTCGGCCTCCACGAGCGCCCGATTGCGGGCCGCCGCGACTCCACCGTTCTGGTCGATGCGAAGGACCTGCGCATCATCGCGCCCCGCGGCCCAGCGCTCGAGCACCTCCGCTGAACCGTCGGAGGAGGCGTCGTCGACGAGCAGGACGCGCATGCCGGGCCCGAGGGTCGTACCGAGCGCGGCGAGGAAGCCGTCGAGCCGGGAGATCGCGTTGTAGCAGGGTGCAATGACGGTCACCGACTGCGCCGGCGCGGTCACCGCCGGGCTCCGAGTCGGCGATAGGCAGCGAGGACGGGTCCGAAGACGGCGTCCGGCGACGCGACCGCGTCGACCCAGGCCTTCGCCCGATCGGCATGCCGCAGCAGCTCGTCCGGACGTTCCAGCGCCGCGGCCAGCGCCGCAGCGATCGCGTCGGCTCCCGCGTCGGCGGGCAGGAGCAGGCCTCTGCCGTCGGCGAGGAGCTCGCCCACCCCGCCCACCTCGGTCGCCACCACGGGGCGGCGCCGGGCCATCGACTCAAGCATGACGAGGGGCGTCCCCTCCCAGCGCGACGTCGACAGGAGCAGGTGCGCCGCGTCGAGTGCGCCGGTCACGTCGCTCGACGGCCCGGCGAAATCGACCACTCCGGCCGCCCGCGCGCGCTCGCGCAGCACCGGCAGCATCGGCCCATCACCGAGCCAGGTGGCCGCGACGGGGCGGATCCGGGCCAGCGCCTCGATCGCCGCGAGGAAGCGCGCCGGATCCTTCTGCTCCGCGAGCCGTCCGATGCCGAGGACCCGCACGACCGGCTCGGCGAGCGCAGACTCCTGCGCGGGCTCGGCGGTCACGTTCGCCGGCGCATTGCCGGTGACCACCACGCGCGCCGAGGGGCGGCCGTAGCCGTCGACGACCATCCGTCCCACGGAGGCGGAGACGGCGAACACCTGTCGCGAGCGGAACGAGAGCGCGCGCCGGTCGATGGCGGGTAGCTCCGTATGCGCATGCTCGACGACGGGCACGCGCAGTGCGGAGCCGACGAGGAGCGCCAGCAGCGCTTCGCGGCGCTGATGGGCGTGGAGGACGTGCGGTCGGAAGCGCCGGACGGCCAGCGCGAGATCGCGCAGGTCAGCGGCGAAGCTCTGCTCGGCGGCGCGGACGACGAAGACCGCCGAGTCCCGGGCCGCACGGCCGCTGAGCGGTCCGGGCCGGCCCCAGTAGGCGGTGGCGCAACCGTGTTCCCTGCTCCACGAGCCGAGCGAGAGGGCGACGCGCTGAGCTCCACCGTCCTCGAACGAGTCCAGGATGTGGAGGACCCGGAGCGATGACGAGCCCCAAGCCCTCATGTGCTCGCCCCGGCCGAGGCGGCGTCGGGGAAGAAGTCGTCGAGTACTGCGAGGACGGCGTCGACGTCGCGGCCCATCGTCTCCGGATCGACGCTGTAGCGCTCGGAGAGCAGGGCGACGACCTCGTCGCGCGCTCGTCGCTGCCGAATCACGGCCTCGAAGACGGTGTCCGCGCTGAGCGAGAGGACGACGGGGGGCGACGCCGGGCGGGAGAGGTCGAGTACGTAGGCCTGCTCCTCGGTGTGCTCCACGGCGAAGCGTTCGCGCGGACGCGGTTGAGGAGCGGCGTCGTCAACCGGTGAAGGAACCGCCGCGGCTGTGCCCGCACTCGCCTCGACGACGGCGGGAGTCTCGTCCATCGGCGCCGCGACCTCGGCGATCTCCGGGGCGGGAGCGGTCGGCTCCGGCTCGACGTCGGCTCCGGACCGCGCCACCCGGATGAAGCCGGACAGGGCGGAGGGCAGGCCGCGGACGGCGCGGACGGTCCGCTCCCACCGCAGGCGCATGCGGCGACGTGTCGTGGTCGTACCGGGGTGGCTGGCCTCCAGATCGGCCCGGGTGGGGAAGGCGGCGCGCAGCAGGAGCGTCCCCTTGAGGTGCCAGGGCGCAGAGGCGATAGCGTGCAGCCAGTTGAAGGTGTGCCGGTCGGAGCGGCGGCGGACGTCCCAGAGCGCCTGTGCACGGCGGTAGCGCTCCTCGGCCGGAGCGGGCACGCCCCAGGCAGTGAGCAGCGCGGCCATCGGCGTCTGCGCTCCGAGTTCTACGGCGGCGGCGCGGATCGCTTCCCTGCCCTTCTGCGGCAGGCTTGCGCCGTGAACCTCCAGGGCGGCGAGGATCGTCGCCGAGGACGCCGAGCGCGCGCTCCGCAACTGGTGCAACGCGTGCAGGACCAGGTGGTGGGCGGAGTCCGGGATGAGCAGGACCTCGTCGCTGAGCGGCAGCTCCTCCTTGGAGGCCCAGAGCCGGTCGAAGACGACCCGGTCCGCCTCGAAGGCACCGGGGAAGGAGCGGTGCACGTCGACGTCGCACGGCCAGGAAGGATGCACAAGTGTGATCGAGTGGTCGACGAAGAGCGTCCAGCTCAGGGCCTCGGCACGCCGGTGCCAGCCCATCTCGGCGAGCAGGGAGATCGCGTCGTCGAAGCGATCGGGGTCGACCCACAGGTCGACGTCGGCCGACGTCATGGGCGCCCGGATGCCCTGTCGGTGCAACCCCTCGCCCTTGACGATCAGGCTGCGGATGTCGTGATCGCGCAGGGTGTACTGCACGAGCACGGCCGCCAGGCGCAGGGCCACAGCGCTGGGGAGCGCGGCGACGACGGAGGTCTCGGGAGTCGGGGTCGAATCAGGCGACACGGGCGCGTCCCTCCGCCAGGTCGAGGAGTTCCTCGGCCGCGACCGACCACGGCCGCTCCCGAGCGAGCTCGAGGGCACCCTGTGAGAGCGCGGACCAGTCGCGTCGCAGGCGCAGCACAGCGTCCTCGTAGTCGCGGCGCCGCCCGTCGTCGGGAACGACGACGCCCGCACCCGCCGCGCACAGGCCGGCGAGGACGCTCGACTCCGTCGTGAGCACGGGCAGGCCGCTGGCCAGCGCGTCGAGCCCTGCGGCCGCACCGCTCGTCGAGCGGGCCAGGAGTGCGAACGCGTGCGAACCCCGCAGCACCTCCGCGACACCGGCGCGGTCCTGCTCTCCGACGCAGCGCACTCCGGGAGCCAGGTCGTCGGCGATCCCGGACCCGTCGTCGACGACACTCACGTACTCCGTGTCAGCGAGCCGGGCGAGCAGATCGAGCCGGTCGGCACCGTGATCGCGGCAGGCGCCCCCGACCGCGGTGAAGCGGACCGGTCCGTCCGGCGCGGGCGGCGTCGGGAAGGACGCGCTCGGCAGGCCGAGTTGCAGCACGACCGGAGCGCCCGACAGCCGCGACGCGAGCAGGTCGGTCGGAGCGATGACGACCGCGCGGCGGCGCTCCTCGTCGTAGCGAGCAGAAAGGTCGGAGCGTCCAGCGGGGCGCAGCGGCACACCGGGCTCGGGAGCGCAATCGGCCAGGAGCACCGTCGTAGGAGCGAGCCCGAGCAGCTCCAGCGTCGTCCCGGGGAGCGCGACGACGAGGTCTGGTCGCTCGGGCGCGAGCAGCTGCCGGGCGCGGCGCGTGAAGACCGCGAGCCCGACGGGCCCCATGCCGATCCGCCCGGCCGGCTCGACCAGGCGGCCGAGGAGGCTGGCGCGCAGCTCGGCCCCGCTGAATCCTTCGGGGTCGGCGGTCACGACGATCACGCGGTGGCCCTCGCGGCGCCAGGCGCGCTCGAGCGCAGCCGCGTGCCAGGCGTCGAGGGCGACGATCCCGATGGTCAGCACGAGCGGTTCCTCTCCGTCAGGGGGTCCAGGCCCGAGCCGGGAGGGGTCGGCAGGAGCGCAGCGTCTCGACGGTCGATGACCTCGTACACAGGGCGGTACCTCTCTCCGTCCCGGCAGGCGGAGCCACGGACGTCCGAGAAGGTATCCCGAGGCTCGGCCACGCCCGAGACAGCGGCGCGAAACAGAGCCGGCGGCGTCGTGCGCAGCGGCCCCCTCGCCGCCTCCCGACGCGAGCGGCGCGGCGTGCGTCAGTCCCCGCCACAAGCGTCGGGACCGCCGCCGCGACCTGCGCAAGCACCGCGGCACGGCCGATAGAGTCGGCTCCGTGACCCTCGCCTCGCAGACCTTCACGCTCCCCCAGGCGGCCCGCCGGGCCCCGGCCTCCTGCGCCGGGTGGCTCGGATGAGGGGCATCGTCCTCGCGGGCGGCACCGGATCGCGCCTGTGGCCGATCACCAAGGGCATCTCGAAGCAGCTGATGCCGATCTACGACAAGCCGATGATCTACTACCCGCTGTCGACCCTGATGATGGCGGGCATCGACGAGGTCCTGGTGATCACGACCCCGGAGTACAACGAGCAGTTCCGCGCGCTGCTGGGTGACGGGTCGAGCCTGGGTATGCGGATCGAGTACGCCGTTCAGGCCTCCCCCGACGGCCTCGCGCAGGCGTTCCTGATCGGCGAGGAGTTCATCGGCGACGAGTCCGTGGCCCTCGTCCTGGGCGACAACATCTTTCACGGCACCGCGCTCGGCACCGCCCTCGCGGCGAACACCACGATCGAGGGCGCGGTGATCTTCGCGTACCAGGTCGCCGATCCCCGCGCCTACGGAGTCGTCGAGTTCGACGAGCAGTTCCGGGCCGTCTCGATCCAGGAGAAGCCGGCGCAGCCGCGCAGCAACTACGCGGTGCCGGGGCTCTACTTCTACGACAACGACGTGGTGGCGATCGCGAAGACGATCACCCCCTCCGCTCGCGGTGAGTTGGAGATCTCGACGATCAACGAGCGCTACCTCGAGGCGGGGCGCCTGCACGTGCAGGTGCTTGATCGCGGTACGGCCTGGCTCGACACCGGGACCTTCGACTCGATGATCGAGGCGACGGAGTTCGTCCGCGTGATCGAGCAGCGGCAGGGCTTCAAGATCGGCTGCATCGAGGAGATCGCCTGGCGCAACTCCTGGATCGACGACACCCGGCTCGCGGAGCTCGCCGCGCCACTGATCAAGAGCGGCTACGGCGCCTACCTGCACCACCTGCTGCGCCTCGAAGGCGCGAACGCCGGCCGCTGAGCCCGGCTACCCCGACCTCCCCGAACCCCAGGAGAACCCGTGCGGATCCTCGTCACCGGCGGCGCCGGCTTCATCGGCAGCAATTTCGTCCAGCTGACCCTGCGCGAGCGGCCCGACGCGCGGATCACCGTGCTCGACAAGCTCACCTACGCGGGCAGCCGCGCCTCCCTCTCCCCCGTGGCCGACCGTGTGCGGCTGGTCGAGGGCGACGTCGCCGACGCCGAGCTGGTGGACCGGCTGGTCGCCGACTCCGACCTCGTGGTGCACTTCGCGGCCGAGTCGCACAACGACAACTCTCTGCACGACCCGACGCCGTTCCTCGAGACGAACGTGCTCGGCACTTTCACGTTGCTCCAGGCGGTCCGCGCGCACGACGTCCGCTACCACCACATCTCCACCGACGAGGTGTACGGCGACCTGGAGCTCACCGATCCCGCCCGCTTCACCGAGCGCACCCCCTACAACCCGTCGAGCCCGTACTCCTCGACGAAGGCGGCCAGCGACCTGCTCGTGCGCGCCTGGGTGCGCTCGTTCGGCGTTCGCGCCACGATCTCGAACTGCTCGAACAACTACGGTCCCTACCAGCACGTCGAGAAGTTCATCCCCCGCCAGATCACCAACATCATCGACGGCGTCCGCCCCCAGCTCTACGGGGCCGGCGCGAACGTCCGTGACTGGATCCACGTCGACGACCACAACGCCGGGGTGTGGGCGATCATCGACCGCGGTGAGATCGGCGAGACCTACCTCATCGGTGCCGACGGCGAGAGGAGCAATCTCGACATCGTCAGGAGCATCCTCACCGCCTTCGGAGCACCGGAGGACGCCTTCGACCACGTCGCCGACCGCGCTGGGCACGACCTGCGCTACGCGATCGACTCCACTCGCCTGCGCACCGAGCTCGGCTGGCGTCCCCACTACACCGACGTCGAGGCGGGACTCGAGGCCACGATCCACTGGTATCGGGCGAACGAGGCGTGGTGGCGACCGGCGAAGGCGGCCACGGAGGCGAAGTACTCAGCCCAGGGCTGAGGCGGCTCAGCGGGGGGTCGCCCCGGTCGAGAGCCGGCCCGTGGACCGAGCCGTGTCACAGGGGTCGGGCGCCCGCTTCGAGCGCTTCCGCCCGCTCAGGACGATCCGGAGGAGCTGCAGCGGCTCGAGGAGGTACCGCGCGGCGAGGCGGCGCGGATCGCGCGCGAGACGGAAGAGCCACTCCACACCGAGCGCTCCCATCCAGCGCGGAGCGAGGGTCTGGGTGCCGGCGAGGTAATCCAGGCAGCCGCCGACGTTCGCGAAGGCGGCTCGTGGAGCCAGCGCGCGGTGCTCGAGGATCCAGCGCTCCTGTCGAGGCATCCCCATTCCGACGAGGACGAGGTCGGCGCGCGCGAGCGATTCGGTGAGCGGCTGCTCCTCGCCGCAGCCGCGCCACCGCTGGTCGAAGCCGTCGTAGGCCAGCCACGTCATCCGCGTGGTGCGGGCGCCGACGTCCTCCGCGGCCGCGGCCGACGACTCCGCCGTGCCGCCGACGGCGACGACGACGAGCGGCTCGTCGTTCTCGATCAGCGGGAACAGCCAGTCGGTGCTGCCGATGCGGTGCTCCGGGGTCAGCGGCGACGTGGTCGACGTGCCGCGGGCGAGCGCCAGGATCGGCCAACCGTCGATCAGCACGGTGTCGGCCTGCTCGCAGAACCGGTGGAAGTGCTCGTCGGTCTGCGCCATGTAGAGGCCGTGCAGGTTGAGGTTCCCGATGATCCGGCCGCGGTGCTCTCCGGCGAGGATCTCGGCGATCACCTCCGGTGCCGTCCGAGCGTCCACGTGACCGAGGTCGAAGGGGAGCGCGGTGCGCGCGGCGGTTGTCATACGGTCTCCTTCACGGAGGTGACGATCGTCTCGACGCGCCGGGCCCAGGAGTGCTCGGCCCAGACATCGCGCTGGCGGTCTGCGGCGAGCCGGGAGAGCTCGGGGAGTGAGCGGACGCTGTGGGTGAGGACGCTGCGCAGGTCCTCCTCGCCCGAGGAGTCGTAGCAGACCACGGGGTAGCCCCCGCGCTGGAGGTCGGCCGTCACGTCATGGCGGCTCGCCACGACGGGCTTGCCTGCGGCGAGGTACTCCCAGAGCTTCAGGGGGGAGAAGTAGCTGCCGTTGGCGCTGGAGTGACCGGCAAAGCAGAGGTCGACGTCGGCGAGGAACGCGGGGACGTCGTCGGGGTGCACCCTTCCGCGGAACGTGACGCGGTCGGCGAGGCCGAGTTCGCGGACCTGCCGCTCGAGGTCCGCGCGCACCGGTCCGTCCCCGGCGATGTCGAGGTGGACCTCCCCCAGCTCCTCGGACGCGAGGAGCTCGATCAGGGCGGACACGTTCTGCCACGGGTAGAGCGTGCCGAGGAAGCCGATCCGCGGGGTGCCACTCCCCGCCACGACCTCGGCCGGCCGGTGCACGGTGTGGTCGACGCCGTTGGCGACGACGAGGATCCGCTCGCGCGGGATGCCGTAGCGGGCGATGAGCTGCTCGGCGAGCGCGTCGGTGACGGCGACGATCAGGTCTGCCCGGCGGAGGGTGCGCCCCTCCATCCACTCCGCGAGCGCACGGCTGGTGGTCGCCCGACGCTCGCTGGTGGCCTCGACGGCGAGGAGTGCGTTGACCTCGAGCACCCAGACGGCTCCGGTGACGCGGCGGGCGAGGGAACCCAGCTCCTGGAACAGTGCGTAGCGCTCGTAGGCGAAGTCGGCGCGGGAGCCGGCGACTCGGCGCTGGAGCTGGAACCGCGAGCGGACCCGGGAGACCAGGCGGAACAGGTCGGTCGCGACGATGGACAGCCGCGACCCGGACATCCGGCTCTCGGAGCCCTGACCGTGCACGGCCTCGGGCATCGCGTCGCCGACGATGAAGCGCTCGACGTCGACGCCGCTGTGCTCGAGCCCGTTGATCACGCCGAGAATGTGCGACCGCGGACCCAGACTCTCCGTCGAGGGTTTGGTCGACAGGCGTGGAGCGCCGGATAAGTAGAGTGCTTTCACGGGCAGTGCTTTCACAGGGCAACGCTCTCCAGACTGATCACTTGACGCTAACACCGAGGTATTCACGGCCGAACCCGATCGTGCTACCCGTTGGGGGGACAACGAGGGGAGAAACGTTCACCTCGCCACCCTGTTCGATCAGCTCTACCCTGTGCTTGTCGAGCATTCCAGACAGTGCGCGATAATCGCACGACACCCGTTCGCCCGACCCCCGATCGCTGGTCGCCAAGAAGAAACGTCATATTTCAGCCACGTCGAGAGGCACTCCCCCACCGTGATAAGTACCGCTCAGAAGAGGAACACGATTCGCGTTCTCCTCTCCGTCGCTGCGCCGGATGGGACGACCCGCTTCGTCGACCAGGTGACGCGCTTCGCCCCGCGCGATATCGACTTCTGCTTCTTCTCCTGGAGAAAGGCGATCGCGGGACGGTGGGATGCGTTCCACGTACACTGGCCAGAATTCCTCCTGAGGGGTCGATCGGCGCCGATCGCCGCGGTGCGGACCTTCCTTTTCCTCCTTTTTCTCGTGCGCTTATCGATCACCAGGGGAAAGGTGGTGCGCACCCTGCACAACCTCGAGCCGCACTCCCCCGGGGGTCGCCTGGAGACGGCGCTGCTGGCCGCGCTGGAGCGGAGGACGACCCTGTTCGTGACCCTGACGGGGGTGACGCCTGTGCCGCGGAACGCCCCCTCCATGCTCATCCCGCACGGCCACTACCGCGACGTGCTCCCGCTCGAGCACCGCCGTCCGGTCCAGCCCGGCCGCCTGCTCTCCTTCGGCCGGATCGAGCCGTACAAGAACATCGAGCGACTGGTCGAGGTTTTCCGCGGCCTCGACGATCCGGACCTCACGCTCGGGGTCGTCGGCAAGGCGCCGCAGGAGCTCGCCGAGCGGATCGCAGCAGCCGCCGCTCTCGATCCCCGGGTCACGACGCGCTTCGGCTTCGTCCCGGACGAGGAGATGGTCGCCGAGATGACGGCGGCGCAGCTGGTCGTCCTCCCCTACACCGAGATGCACAACTCGGGGATCCTCCTGGTCGCGCTCTCGCTGGGCCGTCCCGTCCTCGTCCCGCGCACGCCCGCGAACGTCCTCCTCGCCCAGGAGGTCGGCCAGGAGTGGGTGCGGATGTTCGACGGAGAGATCGGCCAAGACGACCTGCGCGCCGCCGCCCGCGCGACCGCCGACCTGCCCGCCTCCGGGCCCGCCCTCGCCGGGCGCGAGTGGAGCGCCGTCGGCGCGTCGTACGCCCGCGCCTACCACCTCGCACTCGACGCCCCCGTCGCTCGTGCACGTCGACCCGGAGAGACTTCATGAGCACCCGCATTTTCGTCAACCCGAGCGGCCAGAAGGAGAACCTGGGCGACTCGGTGCTCCGCCGCGCCTACCTCGACGCCCTGCGCGATCGCGGGCAACTGCACGTCTACGCGGGCACGCACTCCGCGTACATCTCCGGCCTGGGCCTCGTAGCGGAGGACATCGTCTACCACTCCCGCTCGAGCTGGCTGCGCGCCGCCCTCGCGGCCGGCCCGCGCGGCTCCCGGATGGGGTTCGCGCTGAACGCCGGCGAGTGGGTGCTCGACCGCCGCTTCCTGATCAACTCCACCTGGCAGACGGCATTGCTGACCCGCTCGCGCCTGGGCGGTGGCCGACCGGTCGCCCTCGGGATCGCCCTGCGGCGGGACCAGGGCGCTCTCGCCCGGCGCTGGTTCCGCCGCATGCTCGCCCTGACCGGGACGACCAGCTGGCGCGACCCGGACAGCCGCGACGACCTGGGCGTCGGGACGCTCGCTCCGGACTGGGCCTTCGCTCTGGGCAGCGCGGCCGAGCGGTTCCTGCCCGCGGACCGGCGGCGCACCATCGCCGTCACCCTGCGCGGCGACCGGCCCGCTCCCGGGCCGATCTGGCTCGGAACTGTCCGCGCCCTCGCCCGCTCGCTCGACGCCACCGTCGTCGTCGTCAACCAGATGCAGGAGGACGAGCAGCGCTGCGCCGAGCTCGCCCGGGACCTCGACGGCACCATCCTCGACTGGGACGCCTCCGTGTCGCACGCCGACCACGAGGAGCGGGTCCGAGCGCTCTACCGCGACTGCGCCGCCGTCGTCAGCGACCGGATCCACGCCCTCATTCTGGGGATGACCGAGGGTGCCGTCCCCCTCGGCTTCACCACGGGCGACCCCGAGAAGGTGCGCCGCACGTTCGCCGCGCTGACGCCCCTCCCCGTCGCCTTCGCCGAGAAGGACGTCGCCGACCAGGCGGACGCGCTGCGGCGGGCCCAGGCCCTGCTCGGGCAGCGCGAGCACCTGCTGGCCGACCTCGCCACCGGCCGCGAGCGCCTGGCCGGGCTGCGTGCCTCCCTCGCGCTCTGACGCGGCCGGACGCTCGGAGAACGATCGCTCCGCCGACCCTCAGCGACGGCGAATCGCGAGGATCGTGTGCTGCAGCAGGCGGGCGTCCTCGCGGTACGCGCGGATCAGCAGGACCGCCAGCGCGGCGATCACGAGGTCGATCGCGCCCACAATCAGCAGCTGCCCGACGGCGCCGAGCCCCGCCGACAGCCCCAGTGCCGGCAGCGAGAGGATCACGATCACGACACCGAGCGCGAGCGGACGGGCGGCCTGGACCAGCAGCGCCCGCACCTCGATCCCGGCGCGCGGCACGGCGAAGAAGGAGAGCACCACCCAGTTCAGGACGAGGCCGACCGTGCTGCCGACGGCGACTCCGACCGGTCCCCACACCACTCCGACCGCCATGAAGACGACCATCAGCGAGCGCGAGACGATGCTGAAGCGCAGCTGCAGGCCGGTGAGCGCCTTGGCCAGGAACACCCAGTAGTAGACGAAACCCAGCGCCTGGAACACGCCACCGATCGCGAGAATCCGAAAGATCGTCTTCGAGTCGTCCCAGCCGGGGCCGAGGGCGATCTCGATGATCGGGTCGGCCAGCGCGGCGGCGGCGAAAAAGACCCCGCCCATCACGTACGCGAGCACGAGCTGGGCCCGCTGCACGTAGCGCTCGAACTCGGGACTGTCCTTCATCCGCGAGAGCACCGGAAACGCCACCCGGGTCATCGGCGCGGCGATCTGCTGCAGCGGCATCCGGAAGATCTGATAGGCCCGGTCGTAGACACCCAGGGCCCCCGCACCCCAGACCCGGCCGATCAGGACGCTGTCCGCGTTGCCGCTGATGTAGTTGACCAGCTGCACGCCGACGGTGTTCGCGCCGAAACCCAGGAAGGAGCGGATGCCCCCGGTCCGCGAGGGAAGGCCGGGGAGCCAACCGGCGCCGATCACCACAACGACCAGCGTCGTGACCGCCACCAGCAGCTGCTGCGCGACCAAGGCCCAGTATCCGGCCCCGGCGAGGGCGAGCAGGACCGCGCCCGTCGAGGCCACCAGCTGCGCGAGCACGTCCGAGCCGGCGAGCCAGCGGAAGCGGAAGCGGCGCGAGACCTCCGCCTTGAACTGCGCGGTGACGGAGGTGACCACGAACACCAGCGAGAGCACCTGGCAGACCGGGATGAGCTCGGCGCGCCCGTAGAACGCCGCAATCGGCACCGCGAGCAGGAAGACGATCCCGCCGAGCACCAGGCCGAGCACGACATTGATCCAGAGCAGGTTGGTGCGCTGCGCTTCGGTGACCTCGCTCGACTGGATCGAGGCCATCGAGAGCCCGAAGTCGCCGAGGAGCGTCGCGACTCCGGCGATGGCGAGGACCATCGAGACCACTCCATAGTCGTCCGGGTTCAGGATGCGCGCGAGGACCGCGAGCGCTCCGAGCTGCAGGACGAAGCGGATCCACTGCCCCCCGAGCGTGGCCGCGGCGCCGCGCGCGGCGTCGCCGGCGATGGTCACCGTGAGGCCCCGACGCCGCTTCCCCGGAGATCGCGCGGCACGGTCCAGAGATCGCGCGGGAAGGCCTCGAGCAGCGCGTCCGGACGCCACTGCAGGGGCGGCTCGCCACCCGCAGCGATTGCCTCGTCCACGGTGGCGGCCGGCGTGAAGCCGGAGCGGCCGGAGCCCTCGTAGTAGTCGCGGTACTTGAAGTCGGGCTCGCTCGCCGAGGCGACTAGCCGGGCCGGGATCCCCAGCGACTCCGCCACCACGATCGCGTGCAGCGACGAGCCGACGACGAACTCGCTGGCGGCAATCGCGCCCAGCACCTCGCGCACGGGCCGGGTCGGCTCGATCAGGCCGTCCTCGGCGCGCGGGGCGGTGCCGTCCTCGCGCATCCGGCGGAGATCGTTGAGGTTGGGCAGCACGCTCAGCCCGCGGTCAGGGGTGCCGCGGCGCAGCTCCTCGCGACTCCAGAGGGTGCCGACGAGCAACCCGGGGTCGCCGTAGACCTCGGGGACGGCGATGCCCCGAGCCCGGAGGAACTCGCGGGTCAGGGGGCCTCGGACGGCGCGGACGTCGAGGTCGGTGAAGTCGAACCGTGCATCGAGGGACTTGCCGTTCGCGCCGATCCCCCAGAGCGTGTCCCCCTCCCGGGCGAGTTTGAGAATCGACCCCACGGCGAGCAGGCGGCGCGGTTCCCGAGCGTCGTCGGCCGAGATCCCCTCGCGCTGCAGCATCCGCTCCACGATCATCGGTCCGAGCAGATCACCGAAGTTGTCGACTCTCCTACGGAGTGGAACGAGTCGTGCCCAGGGGGCGCGACTGAGTGGCTGTGCGGGGTTCCAGTGGACTACGTCGATCTTCGGCACGGAAGTATGCTCTCCTCGTCCTGCGGCATGCAAGAATCACGACGCGGACCTAGACTAATGGCCCCTGACACCCCCTTCTCACCGCGTGATATCCCCGCTCCACAGCGAGGACCACGCTTTCGACGGAAGACGATCTCATCTCGAACAATCGATCAGTGCTTGACCCCCCGAACGGGCCACACAAAGCAGCGCATCGTGGAATGCCTCCGAGCGATCCTCGTCGGGCGAGAAGACCCCTCGCGGTCGGCCTCTTTCTGGGTTCTGCCGCGGGACTCGTGGGAGTGCAGATCAACGCTCTCGGTCCTTTCCAGGGAGTCACCATCCTGCTCGTCGTACTCTCTTTCCTGCTCGCACTCCTCTGGAAGGACAAGGCTCCTCTCGCCCGAGTCAGACTGACTCCTCTCGACTATTCCTTCCTCCTTCTCCTCCTCGCCTGGGGACTGATCGAGCTGCTGAATGCGAACGAGATGCGACACTCTCCTTTCATCGGCGTCCTGCTCACTGTCGGTGTTGCTTATGCGGCCACCTTCCCTGTCCGCATGGTCGTGCGCGCACCCTCGGATCTCGCTCCATTCCTCCGCGGCTTCAGTGCCCCGGGTGTCCTCGTCGCGGGGATCGCGATCGCCCAGCTGCTCCGCGTGCCGGGCGTCAACGAGGTCCTGGTGCAGGTCACGAGCTCCGACGGACTCACCGAGCGGCTCTCGAGCGGCTGGGACATCCGCGGAACCTCGACCATCGGCCACTGGACCGCGCTCGGCGGCTACTTCGCCTGCATCATCGCCGCGTCCTGCGTCGACCTGGTCGTCAGCTCGGCCGGCACGAAGCTCGCCGCCTGGCCGATCATCACCCTCACCGTGCTCTTCGCGGGAGCCGTCACGACGCTGACCTTCGCGACCATCGGCGCTGCGGCGGTCATCCTCGCGCTGACGGCACTACGGCTGAAGGCCCGGCCTGTGCTCGTGCTCTCGGGGGTCGCCGTGCTGGTGGGCGGCTGGCTCGCGTTCGGGCAGAGCATCGCCGCGCGGCTGGAGCAGCAGTCCGGGCAGTCGCAGTACGTGATCGCCCAGTACTCCTGGCTGCCGCAGACGATCGGCTACCGCGTCAATATCTGGGTCACCGAGACGCTCCCCGCCATCGCCGAGCGTCCCTTCACCGGCTGGGGAGCGCAGGTCTATGCGGCCGCCGAGAAGGACTGGCCGGTGCGACCGCTGTCGCTGGTGTGGGGCTCGCCCGAGTCGGAGTGGCTACGCACGGTGATCGCGGGCGGAGTGGTCGGCCTCCTCGCCGAGATCCTGCTGCTGCTGGTCGCGTTCGCCGTCGTGCTGCGCTCTCGCCGAGCGCTCGGAGCAGCGGTCGTCTTCCCGGTGAGCATTCTGCTGGTGGTGCTCGTGGTGATCTCCACCATCCACAGCCACTTCTCCAACCCCGGCGTCCCGCTCGCGCTCTGGCCGCTGGTGTTCGCCGTCGCCGTCGCCGCCCAGCGGATGAAGACGCAGCCGCCGGCCGAGGATCCGACGCGGGGGCGGCACTGTGTCCACCCCTGAGCGGCCGGAGCACCGCTGGTCGGCCCGCTACACCGACTGGCGCCAGACCCCGCCGTCCCAGAACAGCATCAGCTGCCCACCCGGGTCGATCGCGACGTCCTGGCCCCCGGTGAGCGCGGTGCCCCCCGCGGCTCCGTGCCGCACGGTGACCGGTCGCGCCCCCGCGTGCAGAAGGTGCAGCCGCTGACCGAAGACGCTGCTCGCCGGCAGAGCGGCCATCGTCAGCGTGTTCGTCGACACGATCCGGACCATGATCACCGGATCCGGCGAGAGCGGCAGTCGCTTCTGCACCGCGGTGACCTCGTTGTTGCCCCAGACGAAGGCACTAGACGTGGCGACCTCGGTCGCTCCGTCGATGGGCACGTCGCAGCGCCACTCGATCGACGACTGCGGTGACAGGTTCTCGCCGGGCATGTAGCGGAATGGGTAGCTGAAGCGCACGTTGCGGGCGCGCACCAGGTGGTCGGTGCCGCTGAAGACGCCCCAGGTGCGCGCGACCACGTCGGGCGTGCTGCGCACCTCCAGCCCGTCGATCTCGGTCCGCTGCTGCCCCGGTACGGCGCCGGCGGTACTGCCGGAGCCGACGGGCCGGGGAATGCCGGACGTGTTGGCCTCGAAGTCCAGAATCGTGTCCCGGATCCGCAGCAGGCTGTTCTCGGAGTAGATGCCGTGGTAATCCCCGGTGCCGGGGTTGCTCGCACCGGCCCGGAACACGCCGCCGACGAGCACGACCGAGGCGTTGTAGCTGACCACGAGCGCGCCGGCGCGCTCCGCGTAGACGTCGGAGGCGGTCACGGTGGGCGAGGAGTCGAAGACACCGGCCCTCGGGTGCCCGCTGGGTCTGCGGACCACCCGCACCGCTGCTCCGCGGGCGTCGAAGACCCGGAAGCCGTTGATCTGATGCGAGCGCGAGTCGCCACCTTTGGCCTCGTCCTGCACGATCACCCCGTTCTCGACGAAGCGGGCCGAGCAGTCCACCACCCGGTGCCCGATCCCGCGCAGCTGGTAGCCGGACTGCCCCTGGCTGCCCTGACCGATGCCGGAGGTCGCCGTGCAGCCGATGAAGGTCACTCCCTCCGAGCAGTGGTGCGTGTCGAAGGCACTGGAGGTGGTCATCAGCGCATTCACGCCCGAGACGACTGTGCCGTAGGTGCGGCCGTAGCCGGAGAGGTCGCTGTTCTCCGCGACGCGATTGGTGTCGTCGGAGTAGGAGTGCCGCACGTGCGAGTACACACCGCGGTCGACCTGCCCGAAGCTGCTGCTGACGTCCGAGACGCCGTAGCCGAGGATCGACGAGCCGGCGTCGTCAGTCGCGAAGCCCACGATCGCGTCCTCGACCAGATAGCCGTAGCAGGAGGTGAAGCGGAACACCGGCCCCGAGGCGCGAGTCACCGTCACCGAGCGAAGCTGCGGGTAGCGCAGGCGCGAGAAGTACACCAGCGGCTCATTCGAGGCGCTCGCCCGCGCGGCCGCCACCATCAGCGTGCCGCCCTCGATCGAGAACGTCTGGTTCGAGATTGGCGCGACGCGGATGTTCGTGCTGTAGGTCTCGCGCAGCACGCCGCCGAGCACCACCGTCGATCCTGATGAGGAGCGCACCACCGCGAACTCGCCCAGCCGGGACTCCATAACCCCGTCGCCCGGGCGGCGCTCCGGGATCGGGTCGTCCGAAACGATCTTGACGATCGTGCCCGGCGCCCAGTCCGGAGTGCCCGCGACGCTCAGCTGCGAGACGGCCGTCGCCCCAGCGGGCGCGGCGACGACGAGAGCGGAGACCGCGAGGACAGTGCCGTACGCCCCGGACACCGAGAAGATCGGCTTCGATGAGGTTGCGACCAGCGTCGCCCCGTGCGCGCTGACGCGTATCGATTTGGCCAGCCGCGGGTAGAGCGAGGTGCCGACGAGGTAGGTACCGGCCGGGATCACCAGCAGGCCCCCCTCGGGGACGGCGTTGATCGCCTTCTGCAGCCCGGCGCTCGAGTCCGCCGCGCCGGTCGCGTCGATGCCCGTGAAGCGGGTGACGGAGGCGACAACCGCGATTCGGTCGAGCTCGCCCTGAGAGATGGTGACGGCCGCTTCGGCCGCCGGTGCGGCGGCCGCACTCCAGGCGCCGACTGCTCCGATCGCCCCGGCGGCGAGTATCCCGCGTCGCAGCGCTGAAGCGGGGTGTCCCGCGGTCTCGCGTGTATATGGGTCGCCGATCATCGGTGCGCCTCCCGGACGTGGGTCGTGGGAGAGCCCCACGCCTCCCCATTCTCAGGAAGGCCCGCGGGCGGGACGCGCGACTGAGCCTTATTCGGGGGTACCCCCTCCCGCGAGGGGGACATGGGCGCTCAGCGCGAGAGATGCTCTTCGATCACCGCGCTCTGCGAGCGTGCGTCGTTGATCTCATGGTCGTCCCCGCAGTACGCCATCAGCCAGCCGCAGTCCGGCTTACGAGTGGAGCCGAAGTAGGTGACGTCGAGGCCGTAGACGTCAGCGACCGCGTAGAAAGCTTCGCCGAGGTCTGTCCAGGAACCGACGCCGCCCGTGGCGAGCACGAGGCTCTCGTCGCTCGGCCAGCCGACCTCGCCGACGGAGCAGTGCACTGTGTACCGCTGACACCACCGCCCGAAGATGGTCAACGAGCCGACGAACAGGTCCTCCTCCACCCCACCCTGCTTGACCGAGCGGAGCGTCGTGCCGGTGCCGCCGGGGTAGAAGTGCTGCGAGTAGACGATCCTCTTCAGCGGATCCTGGATCCACGGACCGTCGGGCGCGATCGCGGCGAGCGTTCCGGTCGCCCCCTCGCGCATCCCCTCGACCCAGATCGTGTGCCGGTCGCCGGTGTCACGGATCGCCGTCACCACGGCCTGCATGTAAGCCTTGTACGTCGCGACGGGGACCAGCGCCCGCTTGACCTCGTTGAAGAGGTCGTACGCGGCGATCCGTCCGTCGGCCAAGAACTGCGTCGCGAGCAGGGTCCAGACCCGTTGCGCCTGCGCCACCGAGATCCCCGAGCCGAACCAGACTGTCCCCTCGGGCAGCTCGCCCTGGCTCGCCGGATACGTGCCGTTGTTGTGCAGATCAAGCACCACCCGCATGCCGGCGGCGCCGATCGCCTCGATCTCGGAGCGGAGCAGGGCGACGGCGTCCGGATCGAGTTCCTTCGCCAGCGCGTCGTCGGTGCTCTCGCCGTCGGCCTGCGGCTGGAGGAGCGACCACGGCACCGCGAGCCGCACCAGTGAGAGCCCGCGGCCGGCGAGATAGTCGTAGCTCTCGACCGGGTTGGCGGCGGTGCAGTCGACGCCGACGTCAACGCGCGCCTGCAGGTCGAACACGTTCACACCGCGGAGGAAGGCGTGCTTGCCCAGGTAGTCGTCGCCGGAGGGAGTGACGACAGGGGAGGCGACGACGGATTCCGAATCAACGGTCGTCGCGGACGACGGCCCGCAGGCGACGGGGGCACTGCGTGTGCCGGGCTCGAGGAGCCGCCCGGCGACGATCACCAGCGCCGGCACCAGCAGGACGGCCACGCCGATCAGCAGGGCCGAGCGCAGCCGACGGCGTGGACGATCGCGCGGTTCGCGTGCAGCGACGATGCGAGCCTCCTGAGCGTGTCAACCCGGCACTGCCGCCGGACCGCCGATGACATTAGCAGAGCCTGACGATGCTTCAGCGCACCGCCAGCGTCGCGCGGTCGCGTCCCGTCAGATCACGCTGCGTCGTTGCCCCGCGCCAGCCGTCGGCGGTGAGAAGCGCCCGGATCTCGGCGCCCTGCAGCTCGCCGTGCTCGATCACGAGCACTCCCCCGGGACGAAGCAGGCGCAGCGCGGTCCGCGAGAGCGAGCGGATCACGTCGAGCCCGTCCTCACCGCCGTAGAGGGCCGCGGGCGGATCGTACACACGCACCTCCGGGTCGCGCGGGAGTGCGGCGGCCGGGATGTAGGGCGGGTTCGAGACGACCACCGAGACGGTGCCGTCGAGCTCGGGCAGGGCCCGGGCGAGGTCGTCGAAGACGATCCGGGCGTTCTCGAGCCCGAGCCGCTCGCGGTTGCCCCGGGCCCAGATGAACGCCTCGGGGGCGTTCTCCACGCCGATCACGCGGGCGTGCGGCACCTCATGCGCGAGCGCGAGCGCCAGCGCTCCGCTGCCCGTGCCGAGGTCGACGGCGACCGGCTCCGGATCCACGACGGCGCGCAGGGCATCGATCGCGATCTGCGCGACGCCCTCGGTCTCGGGGCGCGGAACGAACACTCCGGGACCCACCGCTAGCTCGAGCGATCGGAACGGCGCGACTCCGGTGATGTGCTGGAGCGGCTCGCGTGCCGCTCGGCGCTCGATCGCGCTCGAGAAGGCCCGGCCGTGCTCCTCGTCGACGGTCAGCCCCGTGATGAGGCGCGCCTGCAGCTGGCCGCGGCCGAGCCCGAGCAGGTGCCCGAGGAGCAGTTCGGCATCGACGTCCGGAGTGGGGACGCGCGCGGCGGTGAGGCGGCCGACCGCGTCCGCGAGCAGGGCGCGCGCATCGACGCCGGCGGTCTCGAGGCTCATGCCTCCTCGGAGCCGATGTCGGCCAGGCGGGCCTCCTCGTCGGCCTGAATGGCGCTCTCGACCACCGGGTCGAGCGCCCCGTTCATCACGCCGTCGAGGTTGTAGGCCTTGTAGCCGGTGCGGTGATCGGCGATGCGATTCTCGGGGAAGTTGTAGGTGCGAATCCGCTCGGAGCGGTCCATCGTGCGGATCTGCGTCTTGCGCGCGTCGGAGGCGGCCGCGGCGATCTCCTCCTGCTGGCGCGCCAGGATGCGGGCCCGCAGCACGCGCATACCGGCCTCCCGGTTCTGCAGTTGGCTCTTCTCGTTCTGCATCGAAACCACGATGCCGGTCGGAAGGTGGGTGATCCGCACCGCGGAGTCGGTGGTGTTGACCGACTGCCCGCCGGGGCCGGACGAGCGATACACATCGATTTTCAGATCGTTCTGGTTGATCGCGACCTCCTCGGGCGCGTCCACCTCGGGAAACACCAGCACGCCGGTGGTCGAGGTGTGGATGCGGCCCTGCGACTCCGTCACGGGGACGCGCTGCACGCGGTGCACGCCGCCCTCGTACTTCAGATGGGCCCAGACGCCCTGCGAGGGGTCGGTGGCGGTGCTCTTGATCGCGACCTGCACGTTCTTGTAGCCGCCGAGGTCGGACTCGTCGCGGTCGAGCATCTCGGTCTTCCAGCCCTTCGCCTCGGCGTAGTGCAGGTACATCCGGAGCAGGTCGGCCGCGAACAGCGCGCTCTCGGCCCCACCCTCGCCGCCCTTGATCTCCATGATCACGTCGCGGCCGTCGTCCGGATCGCGCGGGATGAGGAGGCGCCGCAGCTTCTCCTGGGCCACTCGCAGCGACTCCTCGAGCTCGGGGATCTCCTCGGCGAACGCCTCGTCCTCGCGGGCGAGCTCGCGCGCCGCCTCCAGGTCCTCGCCCGCCTGAATCCACGCGGAGTGCGCCGCCGCGATCCGACTCAGCTCCGCGTAACGCCGGTTGACCTTCTTGGCGCGCGCGGCATCGGCGTGCAGAGCCGGATCGGAAAGCTGCGTCTGGAGATCCTCGTGCTCGGCGAGGAGGACGCTGACGGATTCGAACATGGGGTCCTGGCTTCCGGGTGTGGTTCGGGGGTGGGGCTGCTCGCCCCGGGGACGCGAAAACGTCCGCGGCCGCCCCCGATGACAGGGGCGACCGCGGACGTCGGGGCGCTAGTGGTGGCCGTTGCCGTGGCCGGCGGTGGCCGGGCCGACCGCCGACTTCGAGACCTGCATCAGGAACTCGACGTTCGACGTCGTCTCCTTCAAGCGCGACAGGATGATCTCCAGCGCCTGCTGCTGGTCGAGCCCGGCGAGGGCGCGGCGCAGCTTCCAGGTGATCTTGACCTCGTCGGCGCTGAGCAGCATCTCCTCGCGGCGGGTGCCGGACGCGTTCACGTCGACGGCGGGGAAGATCCGCTTGTCGGCGAGGTGGCGCGAGAGCCGCAGCTCCATATTGCCCGTGCCCTTGAACTCCTCGAAGATCACCTCGTCCATCTTCGATCCGGTCTCGATGAGCGCCGTTGCGAGGATGGTCAGCGAGCCGCCGTTCTCGATGTTGCGCGCCGCTCCGAAGAACTTCTTCGGCGGGTACAGCGCCGAGGCGTCCACGCCGCCCGAGAGCACGCGACCCGAGGCCGGCGCGGTCACGTTGTAGGCACGGCCGAGGCGGGTGATGGAGTCGAGCAGCACGACGACGTCGTGGCCCAGCTCGACCAGGCGCTTGGCGCGCTCGATCGCGAGCTCGGCGACGGTCGTGTGGTCCTCGGCCGGGCGGTCGAAGGTGGAGGCGACCACCTCGCCGCGGACGGTGCGCTGCATGTCGGTGACCTCCTCCGGACGCTCATCGACCAGGACGACCATGAGGTGGACCTCGGGGTTGTTCTGCACGATCGCGTTGGCGATCTGCTGCAGGACGATGGTCTTCCCGGCCTTGGGCGGTGCGACGATCAGGCCGCGCTGGCCCTTGCCGATCGGGGCGACCAGGTCGATGATCCGCTGGGTCAGCTTGCCCGGCTCCGTCTCGAGGCGCAGGCGCTCGGTCGGGTAGAGCGGGGTGAGCTTCTGGAACTCCACCCGCGCCGCGGCCTCCTCGACGCTCTGGCCGTTGATCGAATCGACCTTGACGATTGCGTTGTACTTCTGGCGTCCGCCGCCCTCGCCCTCGCGGGGTTGGCGGATGGCGCCGACGACCGCGTCGCCCTTGCGCAGGTTGTACTTCTTGACCTGGCCGAGCGAGACGTAGACATCGCTGACGCCGGGCAGGTAGCCGGTGGTGCGCACGAAGGCGTAGTTGTCGAGGACGTCCAGGATGCCGGCGACCGGGATCAGGACGTCGTCCTCACCGATCTCGGGCTCGATGTCGTCGCCGACCGCTCCGCCACGGCGCTTGCGGTCGCGGTAGCGGCTTCGGCGCCCGTCCTCGCCCTCGGCTTGCTGGCCGTTCTGCTGCTGGCCGGAGCCGTTCTGCTGCTGCGGAGCCTGCTGACCCTCGGCCTGTGCGGCGCGCGAGCCCTGGCCGTTCTGCGGCTGGGACTGCGCGGCGGGGCTCTGCTGAGCGTCGTTCTGACGGTCCTCCCCGCGGTTGCGGTTGCGGTTACGGCGATTGCGACCGCGGCCCGTGCCCTGCTGGTCGCCGTTCTGCTGCTGGTCGCCGTTCTGCTGCTCCTGCTGGTCGCCGGAGTCGGAGGAGTCGGCGTCGTTCTCGGCGGGCGCCTGCTCGGCCTGGTCGTTCTGCTCAGCGCTGCCGCCGCGGCTGCGACGGCGTCCACGACGCTCGCGCTGGCCGCCCTCTCGGGAGGAGTCCTCCGGCTCCGGCCCGTTGGGCAGCTCGATGTCGATCACGGACTTCGCGGCCTGGTCGGCGTCGCGATCCTGCTCGATGACGGGCAGATCGGGGATCAGCGACTCGACGCCGCTCCCGCCGGGAATGTTGACGTGCTCGCCGGCGGCGACCGTGCCGCTGGAGGCGCGTCGCGAGCTGCGGCGGCGCGGGGTGCGCTCGGCGGGCTCCGCGACCTGCTCGGCGGCGGCGGGAAGCTGGAGTTCGAGCGGGGCAGATTCGGCGACGGTCACGGCCGGCTCCTCCACAGTGGGCGCGACCTGCTCGAGCACATCGGCTGTGTCGGCCTCGGTGCTCTCGACGGCCGTCGGCAGCTCCGCCGGCGCCTCGGGCTCGGGAGCGGACTGCTCGGCCACGTCGGCCGGCTCCGCCTCGATGCCGGTGGCGTCGACATCGGGAGCGACGCCGGTTGCCTCGACGTCCAGCGCGACCGCTGCGACATCGAGGGTGAGCGCGGCATCGTCCGGAGCGACCACATCGGCGGCCGGCGTGTCCTCCGCGGTGGCGGCGCGGAGGTCCGAGATCGCCTGGACGAGCTCGCCCTTGCGGAGCTTGGAGGCACCGCCGAGGCCGAGGCGCGTCGCAAGAGCCTGGAGCTCGGCGACCCGCAGGGCCGAGAGGTCGGCGGTGAGATCCACGGTCGAGCCGTGGGTGTTGACGTCTGTCACTGGAGAGGGTTCCTTCCCCCCGGGAACGAGTGCTCACCGGGAGAGCTCATCGACCGTGCGGTGCCATCGCGTGTTCTGATCCACGCGATGCTCTCGGCCGCCGAGGCCGACTGCCGAAGAAAGCGCAGAAAGGGCCCGGAGACCAGGCGCCGGTCTGCAAGAGGAGCAGGGGCGCCCTTCACACGATGTGATGGCCGTGGTTGTCGGGACGATCCGTCGGACAGATTCCGCTCGTTACGCGGTTCCTCGGGATGCGGTCCCCACTGTAGCACCCTTGAAGTCGACGGCCAGCATGTGCGCGCGCCACGGCGTGGGGGCCTGCTTCTCCACCAGATCCGCGGCAGCGAGGCGCTGCGCGGGGTCGCTGCACAGCACCAGGACGCTCGGTCCGGCGCCCGAGACGACGGCCGCGTAGCCGTGCGAGCGCAGGAGCGCGATCAGGGCGGAGGTCTCCGGCATCGCCGCCGCGCGGTAATTCTGGTGCAGCTTGTCCTCGGTCGCCGCGAACAGCAGCTCGGGGCTCTGAATGAGGGCCGCGATCAGGAGCGAGGAGCGCGAGACGTTGAACACCGCGTCCTCGTGCGGGACGCTCTGCGGCTGGAGCGAGCGGGCGAGCCGCGTCGACATGGTGTGCTCGGGCACGAAGACGACCGGGGACACTCCCCGGTGCACCATCAGCTTCTTCGAGCGCGGGCGGAGCGGCGAATTGTCGGTACCGGAGGCGTGCGGTTCCACCCAGGCGATGGTCAGCCCACCGAAGAGCGCGGGTGCGACGTTGTCGGGGTGCCCCTCCATCTCGGTGGCGATACGGAGCAGGTCGTCCGAGTCGAGCTCGACGATGCCCTCGAGCAGCCCCTTCGCCGCCATGATCCCCGACACGATCGCGGCCCCGGAAGACCCCATCCCGCGGCCATGCGGGATGATGTTGCGCGCGATGACCTCGATGCCGGGCATCTCCTGCCGCTGGTCGGCGAAGGTGTACGCGATCGCCTGCACGACGAGGTTCGTCTCATCGGTCGCTACCTCGCCCTCGCCGACGCCGTGCACAGTGACCCGTGCGCCCGTCGCTGCGACGGCCGTCACATCGAGCTCGTCGTAGAACGAGAGGGCGAGGCCGAGCGTGTCGAACCCGGGGCCCAGATTCGCCGAGGTGGCGGGGACCTTCACATGGACGGTGCGGCCGACGGGAACGGCCGAGGTCATGCGCCGGCCAACCCCAGCACCTCCGCGATCGCGGCGGTGTCGACCGGGACGACGGTGGGCGTGATGTCCGCGCCATCGGCTGTGCGCAATGCCCACTGCGGGTCCTTGAGGCCGTGACCGGTGACCGTCAGAACGACGGTCGCGTCCTTCGGGATCGCTCCGGCCTCGGCGCGCTCGAGCAGCCCCGCGACGCTGATCGCCGACGCCGGCTCGACGAAGACGCCTACCTCGCCCGCGAGGATGCGGTACGCCTCCAGAATCTTCTCGTCACTGATCGCCCCGAAGTAGCCGTCGCTGACGCTGCGCGCGTTCAGAGCGAGCTCCCACGAGGCCGGGTTGCCGATCCGGATCGCACTGGCGATCGTCTCGGGGTGGCGGACCGGGGCACCGTGCACGATCGGAGCGGAGCCCTCGGCCTGGAAGCCGAACATGCGCGGGAGGCGCGTCGATTCTCCGCGCTCCAGCTCCTCCGAGTACCCGCGGAAGTACGCGGTGTAGTTGCCCGCGTTACCCACCGGCACGATGTGGAAGTCCGGCGCGTCGCCCAGGACCTCGACGACCTCGAAGGCCGCGGTCTTCTGGCCGGCGATGCGGTCGGGGTTGACCGAGTTCACCAGGTGCACCGGGTAGTTCTTAGCAAGATCGCGGGCGATGTCGAGGCAGTCGTCGAAGTTGCCCTGCACCTGCAGCAGCTGCGCGTTATGCGCGATGGCCTGGCTGAGCTTACCGAGGGCGATCTTGCCCTCCGGCACAAGCACGGCCGCGGTGATGCCGGCGTGCGTGGCGTAGGCCGCGGCCGAGGCCGAGGTATTGCCGGTCGAGGCGCAGATGACGGCCTTAGCGCCGTGCTCGACGGCCTTCGAGATCGCCATCGTCATGCCGCGGTCCTTGAAGGATCCCGTCGGGTTCATGCCCTCGTACTTGACCCACACCTTCGCGCCCGTGCGTGCCGAGAGGGCCGCGGCGGGGATGAGCGGCGTGCCGCCCTCGCCGAGAGTGATGACCGGGGTCGCCTCGGTGACATCGAGGCGGTCCGCGTACTCGTGCAGGACTCCGCGCCACTGCTTGGCCATCTCAGGCTCCTTCAACTCGTAGAACGGACGTCACGGCGCCGACGAAACCATGCGAATGGAGAGCGGTGACGGTGGCTGCCAGATCGGATTCCGCCGCGGCGTGCGTGCCGATGACCAGGGTAGCGGTCGGGTCGCGCCGCTCCGCACCGCCCTGCGCCACCGACGGGTCGACTCCTGGCGGGGTCTGCACCAGCGTCTCGACCGAGACGCCGTGGTCGGCGAAGACGCCGGCGATCTGCGCGAGCACGCCGGGGCGGTCAAGCACCTCGAGGGTCACTTGGTAGCGCGTCGTGACGTGGCCGATCGGCAGCACAGCGAGGCCGGAGCTCGCACTGGTCACGAGGCCGGGACCACCGACGATGTGACGGCGGGCGGCTGAGACGACGTCCCCGAGCACGGCGGAGGCCGTCTCGATCCCACCGGCGCCGGCGCCGTAGAACATCAGGTCGCCCGCCGCCTCCGCCTCGACGAACACCGCGTTGTTGGCGCCGTGGACGGCGGCGAGCGGGTGGGAGCGGTGCACCAGCGCGGGATAGACGCGGGCCGACACACCCTCCTCCCCCGTCTTCGCATCGGTCAGGCGCTCGCAGATCGCGAGCAACTTGATCACGTAGCCGGAGTCGCGGGCCCGGTCGACCTGCGCCGTGGTGATGCCGGTAATGCCCTCGCGGTGCACCAGGGTCACCGGGACGTCGGTGTGGAACGCCAGGCGAGCGAGGATCGCGGCCTTCTGGGCCGCGTCGTAGCCCTCGATGTCTGCGGTCGGATCCGCCTCCGCGTAGCCGAGCTGCGTCGCGCGGGCCAGCGCGTCCTCAAGGCTGGAGTGCTCGGTGTCCATCCGGTCGAGGATGTAGTTGGTCGTGCCGTTGACGATGCCGAGGATTCGGTGCACCCGGTCGCCGGCGAGGCTGTCGCGCAGCGGCCGGATGATCGGGATCGCCCCGGCGACGGCCGCTTCGTAGTTCAGCTGTGCGCCCACCTGGTCGGCCGCCTCGAACAGCTCGTTGCCGTGCGCGGCGAGCAGTGCCTTGTTCGCCGTGATCACGTCTGCGCCGGAGGAGATCGCGGCAAGGATGTGGCTGCGCGCAGGCTCCAGACCGCCGATCAGCTCGACGACGATGTCCGCGCCGAGGATCAGCGACTCGGCGTCGGTGGTGAGCAGGTGCTGCGGGATATCTGCCGTGCGGGGCGCATCGACGTCCCTGACGGCCACGCCCACGAGCTCCAGCGGCGCCCCGACGCGCTGGGCGAGCTCGTCGCCGTGGTCGAGCAGGAGGCGCGCCACCTGGGCACCGACGGACCCGGCGCCCAGCAGGGCGACGCGGAGGCTGCGGTACTCGATCATCGGGAGGTGGCCTTTCGTTCGATGCCGACGTCGCGGCGGAGGAGGTCCTCCTCGGTCTCGCCGCGCACGAGGACGCGCGAGCGCCCGTCTCGCACGGCGACCACCGGGGGTCGCCCGAGATAGTTGTAGTTGCTGGCGAGCGACCAGCAATAGGCGCCGGTCGCGGCGACGGCGAGCAGGTCGCCGGGCTGCACGTCCGCGGGCAGGAAGTCGTCGTGGACGACGATGTCGCCCGACTCGCAGTGCTTCCCGGCCACACGCACGAGGGCGGGCTCCGCGGCGGAGGAGCGGCCGGCGATCCGCGCCGTGTAGTCCGCCCCGTACAGGGCCGGACGCGCGTTGTCGCTCATCCCGCCGTCGACGCTGACGTAGCGGCGGACAGCGGTCGCTCCTTCGGTGCCGACCACCACGTCCTTGACCGTACCGACCTCGTAGAGCGTGAGCCCGGCGGGCCCGATCAGCGCCCTGCCCGGCTCGATCGCGATGTGCGGCACCGGGATCCCGCGCGCCGCGCACTGCTCGGCGACGGCGTCCGCGACGGCGGCCGCGATCGCGGTGATCGGAGTGGGATCGTCCGCGCTGGTGTAGGCGATGCCGAACCCGCCGCCGAGGTTGAGCTCGGGAACCGGTCCGTCGGTGAGCAGGGACGCGTGCACGTCGAGCAGGCGCGACGCCGACTCGGCGAAGCCATCCGAGCCGAAAATCTGGGAGCCGATGTGGCAGTGCAGGCCGAGGAAGCGCAGCGACGGGAGGGAGCGGATGCGCGCGACGGCGGCCGGGCAGTCGGCGAGCGCGAGACCGAACTTCTGGTCCTCGTGGGCGGTGGCGAGGAACTCGTGGGTGTGCGCGTGCACTCCACTGTTCACGCGCAGGCGCACCGCCTGCACCCGGCCGTGCCGCTCCGCCGCCGCCGCGACGCGCTCGATCTCGATCAGGCTGTCCAGCACGATCGTCCCCACGCCCACCCCGACGGCCCGGTCGATCTCGGCGAGCGACTTGTTGTTGCCGTGCAGGCCGAAGCGCTCCGGCTCGATGCCCGCGGCCAGCGCCACGGCCAGCTCGCCGCCGCTGGAGAGGTCGAGATTCAGCCCCTCGTCGCGCATCCAACGGGCGACGTCCGCCGAGAGGAAGGCCTTGCTCGCGTAATAGACGGTGACGCCGGTGCCGACGCGGGCGAACTCCCGCGAGAAGACCTCGCGCATCTCGACCGCTCGTCGCCGGGCGTCGGCCTCATCGATCACATAGAGAGGAGTGCCGTATTCGCGCACCAGCTCGGCGACCGGCACTCCGGCGATGCGGACGGCGCCGGTGGAATCGCGCACGGTGTTGTCCGACCAGACACCCTCCACGAGCGCGTCGGCGTCCTCGGGAGTGTGCAGCCAGTCCGGAGCGAGCGGATGCCGCGGGGCGCGGGAGTCGACAGTGTCCACGGGTGAGACCTCACAAGAGAGAGTGGGAGCGTCACTGCGTGGCGAGCGGGTCCGGATTGACCCCTGAAGCCAGCGATGTCAGTGTTCGGCCCGCGGGAAACGCCGGCACAGGGCTCCGATCCTACCGGTCGCCGCCGGGAGCCCCGCACGGGCTCAGGGGGTGCGCTGCCCCTGCTCTCGCGGTTCGCTACAGCTCACGAGCAGCTGCCCGGCTCCTGCTGCTCCGGGTCGCTGAGGACCATCGGGGAGAGCGCGAAGGTCGCGTTCAGCGATTCTTCCGCGACCTCGACCCCGGTGAGAGTCAGCCCGCGCGGTACGGAATCCGCGATGCAGAGCGAGGTCGGGGCGAGCAGGTCGCCCGAGACGGCACCGAAGCGGTCGCGAAAGTCGGTCGCCGAGAAGGTCGCACCCGCCGCCGAGATCTCGGCCGGAGTCAGCTGGATCGCGCCGGCCACAGCGGCCAGCTGCATGCCGACACCCGCGCCGAGCGTCACTCCGAGCACGTCCACCGAAGCGCTCACGCGCACGAGCGGAGGATCGAGGGTCACGTCGTCGACCGGCACGGTGCTGCGCTCGGTGACCAGCCGCGCGACGGACGCCGCCTCGATCGCGACCGTCGTGCTGCCGGAGTCGATGGCACCCGCTGCGCTGACCGGCACGCCGATCAGGGTCGCGGCGACATCGCCGTCGAGCTCGCCGAACACGACGTCGGAGCTGCGCAGGTCCAGCCGGTCCAGCCGCCCCGCGATCAGCTGCGGGAGCACGGCCCATCCGGCCACGTCGACGTCCACGGTCCGGTCAGCGGGTAGCGCCAGCGCCTCGCGCAGGCTCGCGGCGGCGCGATCGGCGACGGCCCGGCGGGCGACCGAGTCGCCGACCACCGCCGCGATCACGAGCAGCACCAGCGTGACGACGACCACCAGCGCCGCGCGCCGCCCTCGCCCGCGCCGGGGCGCCACCGCGCTCACATCCGGTCCGGGGCGCCGACGCCCAGGAGCGAGAGTCCGTTGCGGAGCACCTGCCCAGTCGCCTCGTTCAGGCGGAGCCGGGTCGAGTGCACCGCTTCGACCGGGTCCTCGCCCTGCGGCACGACGCGGCAGGTGTCGTACCAGCGGTGGTAAAGACCGGCGATCTCCTCCAGGTAGCGCGCGACGCGGTGCGGCTCGCGCAGCTCGGCCGCGTGCGCCACGATCCGCGGGAACTCCTGCAGACCGCCCAGCAACGCCGACTCGGTCGGGTGCACCAGCGTCTCGGGCGCGAACGGTTCGACGGGCACGCCCGATCCCGCGGCCTTCGCGGCGACCTGACGGGTGCGCGCATGCGCGTACTGCACGTAGTAGACGGGGTTGTCGTTGCTGCGCTTGGTCAGCAGGTCGAGGTCGATGTCGAGGGTCGAGTCGGCGGAGGAGCGCACCAGCGAGTAGCGCGCGGCGTCGACGCCGACGGCCTCCGTGAGGTCCTCCATCGTCACGACGGTCCCGGCGCGCTTGGACATCCGGACTGCCTGGCCGTCGCGGATCAGGTTGACCAGCTGGCCGATCAGGATCTCGAGGTTCACGCCCGGAGTGTCGCCGAACGCGGCGCACATCGCCATCATCCGGCCGAGGTAGCCGTGGTGGTCGGCACCGAGCATGATGATGGCCCGGTCGAAGCCGCGCTCGCGCTTGTCGAGGTAGTAGGCGAGGTCGCCCGCGATGTAGGCCGCCTCGCCGTCGCTCTTGATCACGACGCGGTCGCGGTCGTCGCCGAAGGACGTGGTGCGCAGCCACGTCGCTCCGTCCGCCTCGAAGAGGTGGCCAAGCTCGCGCAGGCGCTGGATCGCGCGGTCGACAGCACGCGACTCGTGCAGCGAGTTCTCGTGGAAGTAGACGTCGAAGTCGACGCCGAACTCGTGCAGGCTCTGCTTGATCTCACCGAACATCAGCTCGACGCCGATCGAGCGGAAGGTCTCGGCCAGCTCCTCCTCGGGCACAACCGAGAGGTCGCCCGGGTAGGCGGCGACCACCCGCTCGGCGATGTCCCCGATGTACGCGCCGCCGTAGCCGTCCTCGGGAGTCGGCTCGCCCCGGTGCGCCGCGAGGAGGCTCCGGGTGAAGCGGTCGATCTGCGCGCCGTGGTCGTTGAAGTAGTACTCCCGGGTCACGTCGGCGCCCTGGGCGAGCAGCATCCGGGCCAGGCTGTCGCCGACCGCCGCCCATCGGGTACCGCCGATGTGTATCGGTCCGGTGGGGTTGGCCGAGACGAACTCGAGGTTCATCCGCACCCCGGAGTAGGCGGACCCGGTGCCGTACGCCTCGCCCGCCTCGACGATCACGCCCGCGAGGGCCCCCGCCGCCGCGGCCTCGACCCGCACATTGAGGAAGCCGGGCCCGGCGACCTCGACCGTGGCCACGCCGTCGACAGCGCCCAGGCCCTCGGCCAGCTCTGCCGCGAGCTCGCGCGGGTTAGCGCCGACCCGCTTCGCAAGCTTCATCGCGATGTTCGAGGACCAGTCACCGTGATCGCGGTTCTTCGGCCGCTCCAGCACCACGTCAGGGAGCTCCACGCCCGCGTCGCTCCCTCGTCGCTGCACGGCGTCGAGGACGAGAGCGTGCAGGGAGGATGCGAGTTGTTCAGGAGTCACGGGGCCCGATTCTACCGGCCGTCGCGCCCGCGCCCTCCGCCTCCCGACACCGCGCGGCCGCTCGGCCGGGAGGCGTTGCTAGGGTGCCACGCATGCGCCGTCCCCTCACCCTCCTCCTCGTCGCGCTCACCGCGACGACCCTCGCCGGCTGCTCCCCCGCCGCCGACCCGGAGCCGAGCGCGAGCGGCGCTGTCAGCGGAACTCCGATCCCCCTCTCCTGCGAGCAGCTGGTGCCCGCCTCGGCGCTGAGCGGGCTGTGGAGTGGTTTCTTGCCGACCGACGACGTCGAGCGGACCGCCGTCTCGCAGGAGATCGCGCAGTACAACGGCCTGGTCTGCGGCTGGTCCGACGACTCGGGGGCCCAGCTGCAGCTCGCCGTCGCGCACCTCGACCCCGACGTGATCGAGGCGCTCAAGAACGAGTTCTTCACCACGAGCAAGGCCGTCCCCACCTACGGCGAGCCGTCGCAGGTCGAGGGTTACTACCAGGTGACGGAGGGGCGCGGAGTCGCGGACGCTTTCGTCGGCGAGTACTGGATCGAGTCCTCCAGCGCCTCCTTCATCGAGCCCGGCGACCCCGAGCCGATCATTCGGTCGGCGCTCGGAGCGCTCGCCGCCTGAGCACAGGGTGAGGCGGCAGTGGGCCCAGCCGGCGAGTCGATACTGAGCCCGCCCGTCAGCCCAGCCGCACCGGCGACACGTGGTCGTCGACGAGCGCGGCGTCGCAGTCGGCGTCAACGTCCATGCCCGTCAAGCTCAGATCGGTCAGGTAACTGCTGAGGAACGCCGTGTCGGCCGTGTCCCGACCCGACGAGATGCGGAGCATCGACCCGCGCGGAGCCAACCGCGTCGCGTCCACCGCGTGCCAGGCGCCGCCCACCCAGGCCTCCGTCACCGCATGGAAGTCACGCGGTGCCAGGCCCGGTGCATAGACCGCCGTGACCCGGGCGGGGATGTCGAGGGCGCGGAGGAAGCCGGCGACGGTATGCGCGAAGTCGCGGCAGACGCCCTGCCCGCTCTCGACCACCTGCGCCGCTCCCCCGGTGCCGATCGTCGAGCCGTAGACGTAGGAGAGGTGCCCGTGCACCCACTCCTCGACCGCCGTCAGCGCCTCGAAGCCGCGAGCCCGGCCGAACTCGCGGCGGGCGATACCGCCGAGCACGTCCGCCTCCGCATACCGGCTCGGCCGCAAGTATTCGACCAGCTCGAGTTCGCTCGGCTCGTCCGGGGCACCGTGTCCGAGGACCCGCGCCCGGTACTCGACCCGCAGCTCACCCCGGATGCCGGCAACGCGGTGCACCCGCGCCCCGTGCCGGCCCGGGAACTCCCGTACCGGGACCGGCTCGCCGTCGAGGTGGACGGTGAAGGAGTCCTCGAAGGAGTCGCCCGTGGGCGTCGCAGCCACGAGGAAGATCAGGTCGGTCGGACCGTTCAGACGCAGATCCAGCGAGGCGGAGACGGTGCGCAGCATGACTCCATCGTGGCACGCAGCAGGCGCGCTCCCCGCGTCGGGGCCCGCTCCGCCCGGGTGCTAATGTTGTCAGGCACTCCTGGCCCCCATAGCTCAGGGGATAGAGCACTGCCCTCCGGAGGCAGGGGCGTAGGTTCGAATCCTACTGGGGGCACGTCTTCTGAGGCACGACTGTCTTCTGAGGCACGGTTGAGCGGGCACTCCCTCTGCGCACACGACCGCGGCGCCCCACTCCTTCCCCGTTCCGACGGAGCACCCCTCGGTCGAGCGGCCCGTCGACTCGTCTCCTCCAGCTGCTCCGGGGCAGCCGTGCACGGCCGTACCGCCCCGCGCGCACAGCGCAAAGGCCCGCGATCGCTGATCACGGACCTTCGGGAGGACCCTCGCCGCAGCTCGGCCGACCGGCCTCACTCGTAGAGGTGGAAGGTGCCTGCGCAGGCGTCCGAACAGAATCCGTCGCGGCGGCGGGCCAGGGCGGCGCCGCACGCCTCGCAGCGGCGGCGTCCGAGCATCCGCGACAGCAGGCTCCGGGGTCCCGACGCGACGACCGAGACCGGCGGATCCGAGCGCACGGGAGCGTCCGCGGTCGGGTCGAGCGGGATCCCAGCGGTGTCGGGCGCGGCGCGGGGCATCCGTGTTCCTTCTGATCGGTGAACCGTGTGGAAGCACCGTATTGCGGCTTTCTGAGAACCCACGAAGGGCTTGACGGAGATCGTGGTCGGTAGTACCCGAGAGTGACGCCTGTCGGAGTGGGAACTCCGGACGCGTCGCCGACTGACAACCCAGGCGCGCTCGTCAGCAGGAGACGGGAGGCGCCCGCCTTCGAAAAGGGGGTCAGTAGGCGCCCCGCGAGTCAACCGCCACCGTCGGTGCCGTCACGGGCGGGCGAGTGGAGCGCGAGGCGCTTCGGCCGGTACGGAACGGGAGCAGGATCAGCATGACGGGCAGGAAGACGATCCAGAGAAGAATCGACAGCGCAAGACGCGCCCAGATGGAGAGGGTGGTGAGCATTTTTGTGCCGCCTTCGGGTGACGGTGGGGGTGAACTCGGCGAACAGTATCATCGGCCTCACCTGGGCAGAAGAGTAAAATCGCGCCACCGAATCGCGCCACCTCCGCCGCTATCCCGGGCCGGACATGCCGTTTTTCGCCGCCTGGCGCCCATCAGAGGGGTCCGCTCTCACCTGGTTGGATACACGGCCGGCGTAGCGGATCTTCCCAAGAGCCGGGCCGTAGGGTAAGCACGTGAATATCCTTCTCGTCGAAGATGATCCGGCTATGGGTGAGGCTCTCGTGGGCGGCCTCGAAGACGCCGGCTACGAATCCGTGCTGACCACGAACGGCATCGACGCGCTCGTCGCGTTCAGCAACGCCGAGTTCTCAGCCGCGATCGTGGACGTCATGCTGCCGGCGATGTCCGGCTTCGAGATCTGTCGGCGGATCCGCGAGCTCGGACGTCCGACGCCGATCATGCTCCTGACGGCGCGCGACGCGATCGAGGACCGCGTGTTCGGGCTCGACGCCGGTGCCGACGACTACCTCACCAAGCCGTTCGCCTTCACCGAACTCAACGCCCGCCTCCGCGCCCTGTTGCGCCGTAGTCCCTCGCTGATGTCGACGTCGATCGACGTCGGCCGGATCACGGTGGACGGCTCGAGCATCCGGCGCACGGCTGACGGCTCGCGCATCCATGTCAGCCCCAAGGAGTTGGAGCTCCTCAAGCTGCTGATCACCCCCGTCGGCTCCGTCGTGACCCGCCAGCGGATCCTCTCGGAGATCTGGGGCGGCGGCGAGATCGTCGACAACAACATCGTCGACCAGTACGTCAGCTACCTGCGCAAGAAACTGCCGACCGAGGACACCGGCGTCGCCATCGTGACCGTCCGCGGCAAGGGCTACTTCCTCCGCCCGGTCGAGTAGTCCGTGCCGCGGATGGGCACTGCACGCCGCCGGGCCGGCGCGCTCTCGATCCGCGCGAGGATCACCATCGGGACCGTCGCTGTCGCAACCGCCCTGTTCGCGCTCTCGGCGATGCTCTTCTACCAGGTGGTCACCGGCATCGTCGAGCGCAGCGAGCGGACGATCCTGATGTCGATCGAGGACGAGGTGCGTCGCGACATCTCGGCGGGCACCGTGCCTCGCACCCAGGGCTCCTCGATCGGGCAGCTGTTCCTGGCCCTCGCGCCGGACGGGATCGTCAGTACGTCCACCATGCCCTCGCGCCTCAGCGGCGACGTCCTGACCGCCCTCGCGGCCGAACCGGCGGACACCTCGCCCCGGTACTCCCAGGTGACCACTGCGAGTGGCAATTACCTGGTCCGGTTCACTGCGATCACCACCGATAAGGGCGTCTGGCAGGTTGTCACCGCGCGCGACCAGGCGGCCTCGCAGCTGGTACTCGACGATTTCGCGCACGTCCTCGTCTACGCGGCGATCTTCCTCGTGGTCACCTTCGGTCTCGCCTCGTGGATCCTGACCGGAGCCGCGCTCGCGCCGGTGCGTCGCATGCGGGCGCGCGCGGATCAGATCGCCGCCGAGCCCGGCCACGGCGATCAGCTCCCCGTCGTGGGCTCGCGCGACGAGATCGACGAGCTCGCGGTAACGCTGAACGCGTTCCTGACCAAGCAGACCGCCTCGCTCGCTCGCGAGAAGCAGATGGTGTCGGATGCGAGTCACGAATTGCGTACGCCGCTCGCCGCGCTCTCGGCGCAGCTCGAGATCGCCCACCACCGCGTCGAGGACCCCGCCGCGGTGGACCGGGTCATCCTCGATGCGCAGAAGAGCGTCGACCGCCTCGTGCGGCTCGCCTCCGCCCTGCTCGACATCTCGCGCATCGAGAGCCGCACCGTCCGGCCGACAGCTCCCTTCGCCGAGCTGGTCGAGGAGCTGGTCGGCGCGGTCGACCGCACGCGCCTACTCGCCTCGGAGTCGGGGGTCGAGATCGACTATGAGATCGACGAGCGCGAGCCGGCCCGCCTGTACGCCGTGGCGACCCAGGACTTCGGGCGCGTGATCGACAATCTGGTCAGGAACGCGATCCAGGCGATGGACGGCGGCGGCATGATCGTCGCCTGCCTCGCACAGCAGGACGGACGCCTGCTCCTCACCGTCTCGGACGACGGCCCCGGCATGCCCGCCGCCTTCATCCCCGTCGCCTTCGACCGCTTCTCCCGACCGGATGACTCCCGGGCACTGGCCTCGGGCGGCAGTGGACTCGGGCTCGCCCTGGTGCACACGACGGTGCTGTCCGCCGGCGGGACGGTCGCCCTCGTCAACCGCTCCCCCCGCGGTCTCGCCGTCGACATCGTCCTGCCGCCCGTCGGCTCCGCCTGAGCAGCCTCCCCGGGAGCATCGAAGGCCCCCGGCGGACCGGGGGCCTTCGTGGAGGATCGTCAGCGCTGGTCGTCCTCGGGACGGACGGGCTGCGGGTCGCCGGCCGCGGCGGGCGGCGGCGCCCAGGCTGTCTGCGGCGTCTCGGCGGGGACAGCGCTCCCGTCGAGCAGGTTGCGAGCGCGGTTGACGACCTCGGGGTCCACGAGCACCGAGTAGCTGGTTGCAATCACCTGCATGGTCGAGGTGAAGTCGCGTCGGCGGCGGTTGACGGCGTAGGACGCGAGCCCGAAGAGCATGCCGAATCCCGCGCCGAGGAGCACGGCCGCGATCAGGAACGAGAACTCCGTCGTCGGCGAGAAGATGATGAGCAGAAGCCCCAGGAACACACCCAGCCACGCGCCGGAGGCCGCACCGGCGAGGGCGACTCGGCCCCAGGTCAGTTTGCCCGTTACCCGCTCGACGCTCTTGAGCTCGTTGCCGATGATGGCCAGCTGGCGCACCGGGAAGTCGGCTCGGGCGAGGACGTCCACCGCGGCCTGCGCCTCCTGGTAAGTGTCGAAGGTGGCGAGGATCTCCCCGCGCGGGATCGTGGGAAAGGCCGGCCCTCGGCCGCTGAACGGCGTCTGCTGAGTCACCTCCACAGACTGGCACAGCGGACTTGAAGCATTCTGTACGGTTCAGGAGAACCGATCGATACCGAACCGGGCACCCTCGGCGTCCGCCCGGGCGCGCGGGTCTAGGTTTGTAGCCGTGAGTTCCGCCAGAGTCTTCGTCGCGCGCTTGGCCGGATGCAGTGTCTTCGACCCCGCCGGCGATCGCGTCGGCAAGGTCCGCGACGTGCTCCTGGTCTACCGGCAGAACGACGCCCCGCGGGTGGTCGGACTGGTGGTGGAGATCCCCGGGCGCCGACGCGTCTTCGTCTCGATCGGGCGGGTCACCAGCATCGGCAGCGGCCAGATCATCACCACCGGGCTCATCAACGTGCGTCGCTTCGAGCAGCGCGGCGGCGAGGTCCGCGTCATCGCCGAGCTCCTCGGCCGCCGGGTGAGCTTCATCGACGGCTCCGGAGACGCGACCGTCGAGGACGTCGCGATCGAGGAGGCTGCCCCTGGCGAGTGGGAACTCGCGCAGCTCTTCGTTCGGCGCCCCAAGACCAGCCCCTCCCCCTTCGCCAAGGGCGCGACCGCGTTCGCCGCCTGGCGCGAGGTCCGCGAGAGCGTCTCGACCGAGGCGCAGTCCGCCGAGCACTACGTCGCCAGCCTCTCCGAGCTCAAGCCCGCCGACCTCGCCAGCACGCTCCTCGACCTTCCCCAGCAGCGGATGCTGGAGGTGGCCGGCGAACTCTCGGACGAGCGTCTCGCCGACGTGCTCGAGGAGATGCCCGAGAGCGAGCAGGTCGAGATCCTCGGCCGACTCAACGACGACCGCGCCGCCGATGTGCTCGATCAGATGCAGCCCGACGACGCGGCCGATCTGATCGCGCAGCTCTCCGAGGAGCGCGGCGAGGCGCTGCTCGAGCTGATGGAGCCGGAGGAGGCGGAGGACGTCCGCATGCTCCTCACCTACGCCCCGGAATCGGCCGGCGGATTGATGACGACGGAGCCGATCATCGTCTCCTCGGAGGCGACCGTCGCCGAGGGCCTCGCCCTCATCCGACGCCACGAGCTCGCGCCCGCGCTGGGAGCCGCCGTGTGCGTCACCCTGCCGCCCTACGAGCCACCGACCGGCCGCTTCCTCGGGATGGTGCACTTCCAGCGGATGCTCCGGTACCCGCCGCACGAGCGCCTCGGCACCCTGCTGGATGCGAGCATGGACCCGATCACGCCCGAGACCTCGGCCGCCGAGGTCGCCCGCATCCTGGCGAGCTACAACCTCGTCTCGGTGCCCGTCGTGGACGCCTCCCACCGCCTCGTCGGTGTGGTGACCATCGATGACGTCCTCGACTACCTCCTCCCCGACGACTGGCGCAGCCACGGCGACGACGACGAACCGAGGACGCCGGTGAGCACGGCGACGCAGGGCGTCCCGCTCCTACCGCCGGCACCCGTGTCGACCGGCAGGGCACGACGAGGACGGAGGGGTGCGCGTGGCTAGGGACAGCAAGCAGGACCGCCGGCTCGACGCCCCGAAGGGATTGCGCACCCGCGTGCTCTCGCGGCGCAACCGCCCGAGCAGCGACCGGTTCGGACGTCTGACCGAGTCGTTCGCCCGCGGCATGGGAACACCCTGGTTCCTGGTCGGCATGACGATCTTCTGCGTCTTCTGGCTGATGTTCAACACCTACGGGCCCGCGGACTCGCGCTTTGACTCTCAGGCACTGGGCTTCACAGTGCTGACGCTGATCCTCTCGCTCCAGGCCTCGTACGCCGCGCCCCTGCTGCTGCTCGCGCAGAACCGGCAGGACGACCGCGACCGGGTGCAGATCGAGCAGGACCGCCAGCGGGCTGAGCGCAATCTCGCCGACACCGAGTACCTGGCGCGCGAGGTCGTCGCCCTCCGCCTCGCGATCCGCGATATGGCGAGCAAAGACTTCATTCGCTCAGAGCTGCGCGGCCTGCTCGAGGAGCTCGAGAAGGACCGGGCGCAGGCTCCCGAGCGGCGCGATGCCTGACGCCGCCGCTCTCGACGCGGCGGTGCGGGCGGCGCTGGCCCGCGTCCTCGATCCGGAGATCCGCAAGCCGATCACCGAGCTCGACATGGTCGAATCGGTCCGGGCGGCGGCCGACGGTGCGGTCCGCGTCGCGATCCGGCTGACCATCGTCGGCTGCCCGGCCGCCTCGACGATCGAGCGCACCGTGCGCGAGGCCGTGGCGTCGGTACCCGGGGTCACGGCAGTGGAGGTCGCGGTCGGAGTCATGACGCCAGCGCAGCGCACAGCGCTCACCGAGCGCCTGCAGGGCGGGCGGCGGAGCATGCCCTTCGGTCCGGAGTCGCTCACTCGCGTCTACGCGGTGACCAGCGGCAAGGGCGGCGTCGGCAAGTCAACCGTCACCGCCAACCTCGCGGTCGCGCTGGCTCAGCGGGGGCTCGCGGTCGGTCTGGTCGACGCGGACGTGCACGGTTTCTCGATCCCGGGCCTGCTCGGGCTGATGCGAGACGGACGCGTCGCCGGTCCGACCCGCGTCGGCGAGCTGATGCTGCCTCCGGTGGCGCACGGCGTGAAGGTCATTTCGATCGGGATGTTCCTCGAGGGGGATACGCGCGGCGCCGCGGTCTCGTGGCGCGGCCCGATGCTGCACCGCACCATCTCGCAGTTCCTCACCGACGTCTACTTCGGCGACCTCGACGTCCTGCTGCTCGACTTGCCCCCCGGTACCGGCGACGTGGCGATCTCGATCGGTCAGCTGCTCCCCCACGCGGAGGTGCTGATCGTCACGACTCCGCAGCCCGCGGCGGCCGACGTGGCCGAGCGCAGCGGTGCGCTGGCCCGGCAGTCGGGTCAGCGCATTATCGGCGTCGTCGAGAACATGTCGGGGCTCCCTCAGGCCGACGGCTCGGTGTTGGAACTCTTCGGCAGCGGAGGCGGAGCCGAGGTGGCCCGCCGACTCTCCGCCGCAGGAGATGCAGTGCCGCTGCTCGCGTCGCTGCCGATCAGCGTGTCCCTGCGAGCCGGGGGCGACGACGGGGTACCCGTCGTCGTCGGCGACCCCGAGGATCCGGCGGCGCGGGCGATTGATGCCCTGGCGGCGACCCTCGCGTCACGACCCCGAGGGCTCACGGGGCGACGGCTACCACTCGCTGTCGGCTGACGCGCCATCGGCCCGCTCCCGCGGGAGCAGAACTCAGGTGGCCTCGGAGTCGATGGGCGGCGGCGCGACGCTTGCGAGCGTGCCCGACCCGACGGAACGCTGCATGGTCGTGTAATAGCTGTCCTGAGCGGATCCGGTGCCGCCCGGGACGACGGGAGCGGCGACGGCGGAGGGCGGCTTCACGGTGGGGACCGGGTCGTCATCGAGCAGGGCGTCACGGATGATGCGGCGGGGGTCGTACTGGCGCGGGTCGAGCTTCTTCCAGTCGACCTCGTCGAACTCGTCGCCCATCTCGTCCTTGACGCGCTCCCGCGCTTGAGTGGCGAATCCACGCACCTTCCGCACGAGCTGCCCGAGCTGGGCGGCGTAGTGCGGGAGGCGGTCGGGACCCAGCACGAAGACAGCGATGACCCCGATGATGAGGAGCTTGTCGAACGTCAGACCGAACACGAGGACAACACTAACCCGCCGCGCCTGCGCGGTGGAGCCCGCGCGCCACCGTACCCTGACGATGCCCGGGCGCGATCCGCGCGGTGCACCGATCAGAGGAGCCCACCCGTGTCCGATAAGGATGCCAACTGGAAATACGCCGAGGACGCGATCCTCGAGTCGGAGGCGATCGCCTCGGCTCGCCGGCTCTCGGTCGAGTTGGGCATCGACGCCGTCTCCCCCTCGATCGGTGCGCAGGCCGCGCTCGTCGCAGCGGCCGCGCGCGCCACGTCCATCATCGAGATCGGCACCGGCACCGGAGTCAGCGGGCTGTGGCTCCTGGACGGCGCACCCGAGGCGATGCTCACCTCCATCGATTCGGAGGCCGTGCACCACCAGCATGCGCGCGCTCAGTTCCACGAGGCCGGCATCTCACCCAACCGGCTCCGGCTGATCCCGGGCCGCGCCCTCGAGGTGCTGCCGCGGATGAACGAGAACTCCTACGACATCGTCTTCGTCGACGGCGACCCGCTGCAGGTCATCGAGAACGTCGAGCACGCCCTGCGGCTCGTGCGCCCGGGCGGCACGGTGTTGGTGCCGCACGCACTCTGGCGCGGTCGGGTGGCCAACCCCGCGCAGCGCGACGAGATCGCGACCGCGTTCCGCACGCTGGTAGCCGAGGTGTGCGCCTCCCCCGCCGTCGTCAGCGTGCTCTCGCCGATCGGCGACGGCCTGCTCCAGGCCAATAAGCGGCGCGCCTGACGGGCCCCCTCCGCCGTTGCGCCCGCGGGCGAGCACCGGGAGGCTCCCGCTCACGGGCCTCTGCGGCGCGTCGGCACAGAGGGAACGCCCGTCGCACGGTGTGCGACGGGCGTTCTCGACGGTGCGGATCAGTCGGGAGACACCACCGACGCGAGCGCGTCGTGCAGCTCTTTCGCCTCTGCATCGTTGACCGAGACGACGAGGCGTCCGCCTCCTTCGAGCGGAACACGCACGACGATGAGTCGACCCTCCTTAACAGCCTCCATTGGTCCGTCTCCGGTCCTCGGCTTCATGGCCGCCATAGAGTTCCCCTTTCGTGACGTATCCCTCTATTATCGTGCATCCGCGGGGTCGCGATGAACCGCGCTCGCTGGCAAGCGCTGCGGCGATCACGGCGGGGTCCAGTCGGAACCGGTCACCGCCCAGCAGATCGAGATCCAGACAATCTGGCCGCCGATCCCGATCAGGACCAGCGCGACGCGGAAGATCGGTGAGCGCGGGACGGCGAGCGCCCCGACGAGCGGGAACATCGGGCCGAGCAGCCGGAATGTGCTGGACTGCGGGAAGAAGAACGCCACCAGATACAGGCCGTAGCCGGCGACCCACGCCCGGCTGAACACGTCGAGTCTGCGCGTCCACGGGGCCGCGAGTATCCCGACGAAGGCCGCCAGCAGGAGCACCACCAGAGCGATGCCGATTCCCGGAGCGCCGAACCACCACGAGCCCCACCACGCGCCGCCCTGGAACCACGGCGTCAGCGGCAGCAGCTCCTGGTACCCGATGTAGACGGAGCGCCAGGCCAGCTCGGTGTCGGTGTAGGCCGTCATCGACCCGGTCACCGCCCAGGCGATCGCGGGCCAGAGGAAGCCGACGACGAGACCCCACGCGGTCAGGCCCAGGGCGGGCAGCCACTCCGACCGCGGAAACGGCTCGGAGCGGCGCCGAACGAAGCGGAAAACGATGTAGAGGCCCAGCGCCGCAGCGAAAGCGAGTCCGCTCGGCCGGGTCAGACCCAGCAGCAGCACGACCGGCACGACCGCCAGCCAGCGACGGCGCACCAGGAGCAGGAGCACGACGGCCGTCAGCAGCATCGCCATCGACTCCGCATAGGCGAGCTGAAGGAGCGGGGAGGTCGGTGCCACGCAGAACAGCAGCACCCCCACGAGGGACTGCGACTCACTGAGGGAGTGGCGGAACAGGCGGTAGAGGACGAGGCAGGTGCCGGCCCCGAAGAGCACCGAGACGGCGACGGCGGCCGGAGCCCAGGCGAGGCCGGTGACGGCCGTCACCACCTTCACCACACCCGGATACAGCGGCATGAAGGCCCAGGCGCTCTCCCCCACATGGCCGGTCTGGGTGATCGGCAGCGACGTCGGGTAGCCACCTGCCGCGATGACCTCGTACCAGCGCCCGTCCCACAGCGAGGCGAACGCGGAGTAGGAGGGCGAGGGCCCGGTCCACGGGTTGGCGAGCTGCTCCGCCGCGAACTGCAGGAGGATCACCGTCGTGACCACTCGGGTCGCGACATACACCGCGAGCACCCGGGCCCACCAGGGGATCAGGCGCAGGCGGACCGGCTCGGGTGCAGTAGTCGCGCTCATGAGGCCGCGGTGAGCCAACGGCGCAGACCCTCGGCGCACTCCGTGATCTCGTGCACCGCCACGCGCTCGTCGTCGGCGTGGGCCCGGAGCGGATCGCCCGGCCCGTAGTTCACGGCGGGGATCCCCATCCCCCAGAAGCGGGCGACGTCGGTCCAGCCGTACTTGGGTCTCGCCGGCGCGTCGACCGCTGCGAGGAAGCCTTGGGCCAGGGGCGCGTCCAGGCCCGGCCGGGCACCCTCGGCCAGATCGTCCACCGTCACCTCGAAGCCCTCGAAGAGTTCCCGCAGGTGCGCGAGCGCCTCCTCACCGGAACGGTCAGGGGCGAAACGATAGTTGACCTGCACCGTGCAGAGGTCCGGGATCACGTTTCCCGCGACTCCGCCGTTGATGCGCACCGCGTTGACTCCCTCGCGATAGACCAGGCCTTCGACCTCCACCTCGCGCGGCTCGTACGCGGCGAGGCGCGCCAGGATCGGCGCGGCGGCGTGGATGGCGTTCTCGCCGACCCAGCTGCGGGCAGAATGCGCGCGGATCCCCCGGGCGACGACATCGACACGGAGTGTGCCGTTGCAGCCGCCCTCCACGGCTCCGCTGGTCGGCTCGCTCAGCACGGCGAAGTCGGCGGAGAAGAGGTCGGGGCGGTGCCGGGAGAGCCGACCGAGACCGTTGAGGTCGGAGGCGACCTCCTCGTTGTCATACCACATCCAGGTGATGTCGACAGCGGGGTCGGTGAGCTCGGCGGCGAGCACGAGCTGCACGGCGACCCCCGCCTTCATGTCGACCGTGCCGCGGCCCACGAGGTGCTCGACGCCGTCGATCGTCTCGGCGACGACCGGGAGATTTCCGTTGACCGGCACCGTGTCGAGGTGCCCAGCGATCACGACACGCTGCGTCAGGCCGAGGTTCGTCCGCGCGACGACCGTGTTCCCATCGCGGATCACCTCGAGATGCTCGTACTGCTCGAGCGCCCACTGCACCGCGTCCGCGATCTCACGTTCGTCGCCCGAGACGGATGGGATGTCGCAGAGGACCTGGGTGAGAGCGACCGGATCGGTGCGCAGATCGAGTGGAGGGGCAGCGGTCACGTCGGACATGCGCCCCAGGGTAGCGGCAGCCGGCTCCGCGCTACCCTGAACGGCATGACCCTGAACGGCATGACCCTCGAGCACTCCGCAGACTCCCCCGTGCCCTCCTCCGCCTGGGGTTACGGGCTCGCCACCATCGCCTCCGACGGCACCGTCCTGGACACCTGGTTCCCGGAGCCGCGGCTCGGCACGATCCCCGCGGGACGCGACCCGTGGATCGTGCCCTCGGAGTTCGAGGAGCAGGCCGGGGAGGACCCGCGCCGTGAGGTCCGGATCGACGTGGTCACGCTTCAGATCGACGTGCAGGCGCCCCCCGCGTCCACCTCGGACGCGTACCTGCGCCTGCACCTGCTCTCCCACCTCCTGGTCCGGCCGAACGAGGTCAATCTGGACGGCATCTTCGCGCACCTGCCGAACGTGGTCTGGACCAACGCCGGGCCGGTCTCGCCCGAGTCGTTCACGCGCCTGCGCCCGTCGCTGCGGCGGCACGGCATCCAGGCCACCGGCATCGACAAGTTCCCGCGGCTGACCGACTACGTCACGCCGGAGAAGGTGCGGATCGCGGATACGTCGCGCGTGCGCCTCGGGGCGCACCTCGCTCCGGGCACGACCGTGATGCACGAGGGCTTCGTGAACTTCAACGCCGGGACTCTCGGTAGCTCGATGGTCGAGGGGCGGATCTCGCAGGGCGTCGTGGTCGGCGATGGCTCGGACATCGGCGGCGGCGCCTCGATCATGGGGACGCTCTCGGGCGGAGGAGTTCAGCGTGTCTCGATCGGCGCGCGGGCACTGCTGGGCGCGAACTCGGGCGTCGGCATCCCGATCGGCGACGACACCGTGGTCGAGGCGGGCCTCTACGTGACCGCCGGGACCAAGGTCGTCGTGGTCGGCGGTGCGCCACGCACCGACGGGACCCCGCAGACCATGAAGGCGGTGCACTTGTCCGGAGTCCCGAACCTGCTGTTCCGCCGCAACTCGCTCACCGGTGCCGTCGAAGTCCTCCCCCGCACCGGCGCCGGCATCGAGCTGAACACCGCCCTGCACGCCTGACCACACCCCTGTCCCTGCGGGTCGAGGAGGCGCCGCACCCGGCCCCTCGAGACCCACCCCTGCCGCACGGCGCTCACTCCGCCCGATCAACCGGCAGGCGGGCCCCGACCTGCTTCTCGACGCGCACCGCAACGCGGAGTCATCGCTGTGCACCAGCGCTTCCCGCTCGGCGCGGCTCGACACGGGCGGGCGGGCGTCCGAGTACCGCCAGCGGAGTCGCTGGCAGCATTCGAGGAGGCAGACGGAGGGCATGTCCTCAAAGATGGCCTCTCCGCTCGACGCCGCGCGTCCTCGGGCCGATGCGGCGAGAGCCCACCCCAGACGGGGGCGGGCTCTCGGCGGTCGAGTCAGCGGTCAGTGGGCCAGTGGCGCTCCGGCGAGCCCATGTACAGCTGCTGGGGGCGGCCGATCTTGGTCTGCTTGTCGATGTTCATCTCGCGCCAATGCGCGACCCAGCCGGGCAGGCGACCGATCGCGAAAAGCACGGTGAACATGCGGGTCGGGAAGCCCATCGCCTTGTAGATGACGCCGGTGTAGAAGTCGACGTTCGGGTAGAGCCGGCGCTCCTTGAAGTAGTCGTCCTCGAGCGCGAGGGCCTCGAGCTCCATCGCGATATCGAGCAGCGGGTCCTTCACGCCGAGCGACTGCAGCACTTCGGAGGCGCTCTCCTTGACGAGCTTGGCGCGCGGGTCGTAGTTCTTGTAGACCCGGTGGCCGAAGCCCATCAGGCGCACGCCCTCCTCCTTGTTCTTCACCCGCTCGACGAACGTCGACACGCTCTCACCCGACTCCCGGATCCGACCGAGCATGGTCAGCACGGCCTCATTCGCTCCGCCGTGCAGCGGGCCGAAAAGAGCGTTGATGCCGGCCGAGACGGAGGCGTACAGGTTCGCCTCCGTCGAGCCGACGAGGCGGACGGTCGAGGTCGACGCATTCTGCTCGTGGTCCTCGTGCAGGATCAGGAGGCGATCGAGCGCCTTCGAGAGCACCGGATCGACCTCGTACTGCTCGGCCATCGTGCCGAAGTTCAAGCGGAGGAAGTTGTCGACGAAGCTCAGCGAGTTGTCCGGGTAGAGGAACGCCTGGCCGATGCTCTTCTTGTGCGCGTAGGCCGCCATGACCGGCAGCTTCGCGAGCAGCCGGATGGTGGACAGCTCGACCGCCTCCGGGTCCTTCGGATTGGAGCTGTCCTCGTAATACGTCGACAGAGCCGAGACTCCGGCCGAGAGGACCGACATCGGGTGCGCGCTGTGCGGGAGCGCATCGAAAAAGCGCTTGAGGTCCTCGTGCAGCAGCGTGTGGCGACGGATCCGCTCGTCGAAGCTCGCGAGTTCGTCGGCAGTCGGCAGCTCGCCGTAAATGAGGAGCCAGGCCACCTCGAGGTAGGTCGCGTTGGTGGCGACCTCTTCGATCGGGTAGCCGCGATAGCGCAGGATCCCCTGGTCGCCGTCGATGTAGGTGATCTGCGACTTCGTCGCCGCTGTGTTCACGAAGCCGTAGTCGAGCGACATGAAGCCGGTCTGCTTCGACAGGGTCGAGAAATCGATGCTGGAGGAGCCGTCGACGCTGCGCAGGACCGGGAACTCCGCGCTCCGGTCGCCGAAGGTGAGAGTAACCTTCTCGGGGAGCTGCTGCTCCGCCGGTACGGGAGGCTGCGTGGTGGCGCTCCCGGTAGCGGGCTCAGCGGAACTCACCGTCGCGGTTCCGTCGCTCTGCGTGCCGGATTCGGTCACAACGCCTCCCAGGTCGTCGCGGTCGCACCCCGGAAGCGCTCGCACGGAGCGGCGGCGCCGGGTCTGGATCGTGGTGCAGCCGGGGCCTCGCGTGGCGCCGTCGACCGAACCGCATACAGCCTATGGGCAAAGTTCGGGCACTGTGACATTGCCCAGCACTCGGGTGACGGCTTTGTGGAATCCCGCCAGGATCGAGACGACGAGCGCTCAGAGACCGTCCGCCAGGCGCTTTACGGCCGCGTCGATCCGCTCGTCGGACGCCGTCAGCGACAGGCGCACGTGCTCGGGGAAGCCGTCGCCGTAGAACACGCCGGGGCCGGCCAGCACGCCGACCCGCGCGAGTCGTTCGATGGACTCCCAGGCAGGACGCCCCTCGGTGGCCCATAAATACAGACCGGCCTCGCTGCGATCGATCCGGAAGCCCGCGGACTCGAGGGCGGGCCGGAGCCGGTCGCGCCGTGAGCGATAGCGCTGCTTCTGTGCGGCGACGTGCTCGTCGTCGGCGAGGGCGACCACCATCGCCTCCTGGAGCGGACCGGGGACGATCATGCCGGCGTGCTTGCGGACGGTGACCAGGCGCGCGATCAATGCTGCGTCGCCGGCTACGAACGCGGCGCGATAGCCGGCGAGGTTCGACTGCTTGCTCAGCGAGTACACGCCGAGGACGCCCGCGCGGTCCTCCCCCACGACGCGCGGATCGAGGACGCTGGGGATCGATTCCTCGGCCCAGCGACCGTCCCAGCCGAGCTCGGCGTAGCACTCGTCGCCGGCAATGACGGCGCCCAGCTCCCGCGCCCTGACCACCGCCCGCCGCAGCGCGGGGACGTCGAGCACAGCACCGTCGGGGTTCCCGGGAGAGTTCAGCCAGATAAGACGGGTCGCCTCCGGCCACTCGTCGGGGTCGTCGGAGGCGATGGCCCCGGCTCCCGCGATCGCCGCGCCCATCGCGTAGGTCGGATAGGCGGCACGCGGATGCACGACCACGTCGCCCTCGCCGAGGCCGAGCAGGAAGGGCAGCCAGGCGACGAGCTCCTTCGAGCCGATCGTCGGCAGCACCTCGTCGACGCGAAGACCCGTGACCCCCCGTCGCCGCGCGTACCAGGCCGCGATCGCCTCGCGCAGGGCGGGTGTGCCCACCGTCGTGGGGTAGGCGTGGGAGTCGGTGGCGCGGGCCAGTGCGTCACGGATCGGACCGGGTGTCGGATCGACCGGCGAGCCGATCGAGAGGTCGACGATTCCGCCGGGGTGCTCCGCCGCCGTGCGGGCGAAGGGCGCCATCAGATCCCAGGGGTAATCGGGCAGCGCGCCGAGGGCCACGGGAGCCGCCTCAGTGGTTCTGCGGAGGGAGCGCCGCGATGACCGGATGGTCCTTCGCGATCACGCCGACCTTGGCGGCTCCACCCGGGGAGCCGAGCTCATCGAAGAACTCGACGTTGGCCTTGTAGTAGTCCGACCACTGCTCCGGGAGGTCGTCCTCGTAGTAGATCGCCTCGACGGGACAGACCGGCTCGCAGGCACCGCAGTCGACGCACTCGTCGGGGTGGATGTAGAGCGAGCGCTCGCCTTCGTAGATGCAGTCGACCGGGCACTCGTCGATGCAGGCGCGGTCTTTGACATCGACGCACGGAAGTGCGATCACGTAGGTCACGGTGCTCCAGATCCCTTCGAATAGTGTGTCTATCGTACGGGGGCCGACGGGGGGTCGGCGTCCGCGGGCTGCTCGGCGGCGGGCGCGGCGGCGCGCAACCGCGGCCACGCGATCACGACCAGGGCGATCAGGGCGGGGAGGAAGGTCCAGGCCACGCCGAGGCCGTTGGCGGGGACGAGCACGGAGCCGCCGGCGCTGCGCAGAGCGAGCAGCCCGATCATCCCGAGCAGCCCCATCGCGGTGCAGAACGCGACGAAGCGGTCGATCAGCACGAGCCGAAGCCCGAGCAGGAGCAGCAGCACGCCGGTGAGGGAGGCGGCGAGGCCGAGCGGGACGACGACTGATCCGAGGGAGACGGTGCTCTGGTGCGCCACGGTGGTGATCGCTCCAACGACTGCCCCGACCAGGACGCCGACGACTCCGGACAGCGCGCGCGAGGCGAGCGTCGGCCGCTCCGGCACCGGCACAGCAGGCGCGGTCGGCTGCGCGCTCGGGCGGAAGCGCTCGACGCGGCCGATCGGGAACGACGGACCGCTGGAGAGCCGGGCCTGCTCACCCTCGACCACCAGCTGTGTGGCGTGCGCCTCGAATGCGGCGCGTTTGCGGGCGAAGTCCTCGGCGGTGAGTTCGATCGCGACATCGCCGGGCAGGGGCGGGGCCGCATCGGGCAGGACGGCGAGCAGACGCAGGCCGAGCAGCTCCGCAGCGCGCTCGGCGACCCGGGCGGTGCGGACGTGGTCGGGGTGGCCGTAGCCGCCGCCCGCGTCGTACGAGAGCACAACGCCCGCGTCGACCTCGCGGAGGACGGCGACGAGGTCGGCCACCTCCTCGTCCTCAGCTGCGGCGGTGAAGGAGTCGGGGTGCACGGGTTCGAGCGGAACGGGCACGCGGCCCGGCCCCCACTGCATGCCGGAGTCCCGGTAGATGCGCGGCGCGAGCCCGGGCGCGCGGGCGCCCGCCTCGCCGAGGAAGCGGTGGTCGGCGACGCCGAGCGCGGTCAGTGCAACGACAAGCTCGGTCGTGCGGTGCGCGGCCAGTTCGGCCGAGCCCTCGAGTGGCGCGAGATCCTCGGGAATGACCTCGCCGCACTCCCCCCGAGTGGCGGTCACGACGGTGACCCAGGCGCCCTGCGCCGCCAATCGCGCCAGTGTCCCGCCCATCGTGATCGTCTCGTCGTCGGGGTGGGCGTGCACCGCCACCACGCGCTCCGCTACTGTGTCCCGGCCTGCGTCCACTCTCCGCCTCTCGTCCCACGCGGCCTCCGCCGCGCCGCGCTTCTGGACAGCGATCGGGCAGCGGACTACAGTCGACCCGGGTTAGGCAAGGCTTACCGAATAAGTAGCCCCGCCGACCGAATCGACCCGGGGCGGAGTCGCCCCCTCCTCGTCCACCTTCGACCAAGAGAACACGCGTGCTCGCAAACTACCTCATCGGCCTCCGCGAAGGCCTCGAAGCCGGCCTCGTCGTCGGCATCCTCGTGGCCTACCTGACCAAGCTCGGCCGGCGCGACGTGCTGCCGCGGCTCTGGATCGGGATCGGCGCAGCCGTCGTGATCTCCCTCACGAGCGGCGCGATCCTCACCTGGGGGCCCTCGACTCTCTCCTTCCAGGCGCAGGAGCTGATCGGAGGCGGCCTCTCGATCCTTGCGGTCGGCCTGGTCACCTGGATGATCTTCTGGATGGGCGCCAACGCCCGCAGCCTGAAGGGCGAGCTCGAGTCCAAGCTCGACGGCGCGGTCTCCGGCTCGGCGCTGGGGATTGTCGCCATCGCGTTCATCAGCGTCGGACGCGAAGGCATCGAGACGGCACTGTTCGTCTGGGCGAGCGTGTCCTCGAGTAGCGCGGGGTCCGGCTCCAGCGCCTGGGTCGGCACGATCGGCGCACTGATGGGCATTCTCAGCTCGGTCGTGGTCTCGTACCTGATCTTCCACGGCTTCGTCCGGATCGACCTCGGCCGCTTCTTCACCTGGACGGGCGCCTTCCTCATCCTGGTGGCCGCCGGCGTGCTCTCGTACGGAGTCGGCGACCTGCAGGAGGCAGCGCTCCTGCCCGGCTGGGGCGCCCCGCTGTTCTCGCTCGGTCCGATCCTCCCGCCGTCCGTGACCGCCGTGGTCGGTGGTCTGTTCAACTACACGCCAGAGCCGACCGCCCTGCAGTTCGCGGTCTGGCTGCTGTACCTCGTCGTCGTCGGCGGCCTCTTCGTCCGCCAGATCCGCCGACGCGGTCCGCGACGAGGCAGCGCGGCCCCGGTCACCGCTCCCGCTTCCCGCTCCGTCTGACCCGCTTCCGCAGTCCGTCCGACCCGCTTCGGCCCCGCCGACGCATCCACCCCGATCCCAGGAGAAGCATGTCCTCGCGCGCTCGTCCCACCCTCCCCCGCGTCACTCTCGGCCTCGCCGGAGCGGGCGCTCTGGCGCTCGTGCTGACGGGGTGCGTGCCGAACACCTCCTCCGCCTCCTCCTCCGCTGCGCTCCACGTCGCGATCGGAGATGACGCGTGCGAGGTCTCGGCGGCCACCGCCGAAGCGGGAGCCGTGACGTTCACGCTGACCAACGGCGGATCGGACGTCAACGAGTTCGAGATCCTCGCAGAGGACAAGCTGCGGATCGTCGGCGAGAAGGAGAACCTGACCCCCGGGCAGAGCGTCTCCTACGTCGCGCAGCTCGAACCGGGCACCTACTACACCGCCTGCAAGTTCCAGCAGGTCGGCGCCCCGATCGGCCTCAGCGCCCTCACCGTCACCGGTCAGGCGACCGCGCAGTCGGCCGACGAGAAAGCGGCGACGCAAGCGGCGGTCACCAACTACGTCTCGTACGTGAAGTCGCAGGTTGGCGAGCTGCTTCCCGCGGTCACCGAGTTCGCGCAGGCCTACGAGGCGGGCGAGGACGAGAAGGCGCGCAGCCTCTTCGCCTCCACCCGCGTCTTCTACGAGCGCATCGAGCCGACCGCTGAGGCGTTCGGCGATCTCGATCCGCGCATCGACTACCGCGAGGTCGACGCAGTCGCCGAAGGCCTGGACTGGACCGGGTTCCACCGCATCGAGAAGGATCTCTGGGTCCCCGCGGACGGCGCGCTCAACTCGGACGGGACGAGTGCCCTCCTCGACTGGGCGCCCTCCACGGCCGAGCAGCGTGCCCAGTTCGGCCAGGGGCTCGTCGCGGATGTGCAGAGCCTCGCCGACCTCGTCAACTCCCCGGACTTCACCGTCTCGGTGGGCGACATCTCGAACGGCGCCATCGGCCTGCTCGACGAGGTCGCCGCCGGAAAGATCACGGGCGAGGAGGACTGGTGGTCGAGCACCGACCTGACCGACTTCGCCGCCAACGTGCAGGGAGCGCAGGTGGCCTTCGGCAACGTGGAACCGATCGCGACCGCCAGCGGTGACGACGGGGCGAACCTCACCGCGCAGATCACGCAGCGCTTCTCGGAGCTGGACGCCCGCCTCGCGCAGTACGGCTCGATCGACTCCGGCTTCGTCGCCTACTCGACCCTGACCGCCGAGCAGAAGAAGGAACTCTCGGACCAGGTGAACGCCCTCTCCGAGCCGCTCTCGCAGCTGACCCACACGGTCCTCGGTGTCCAGGAGCCGACCGCGGAGTGAACGCCGAGCAGCACCCCGATCCCGCGCCCGAGCGCTCCGCCGACCACCCGGAGGTGCAGCCCGCCGAGCAGCCCCACCGCCTCTCGCGGCGCGGGCTGCTCGGCCTCGTCTCGGCGGGTACCGCGGGGCTGGCCGCCGGAGTCGGCGGGACGCTCGCCGTGACCTCCTCCGCCGGCGCAACCGCACCCTCCGCCGCGCGCACCGTGCCATTCTTCGGCGCCAACCAGGCGGGGATCACCACCGCGGCGCAGGACCGTCTGCACTTCGCCGCCTTCGACCTCGCGGCGGGTAGTACCCGCGAGGATCTGATCGAGCTGTTGCAGGACTGGACGCTCGCCGCTTCGCGGATGACCCAGGGGCTCGAGGTCGGCGAGACCGGCGCGGTGGACGGACCGGACACCGCACCGCCCGAGGACACCGGGGAGGCCCTCGGGCTCGACGCCGCCTCGCTGACCATCACCGTCGGCTTCGGCCCCACGCTCTTCACCGACGAGTCCGGCGTCGACCGCTTCGGCCTCGCCGACCGCCGCCCTGCCCAGCTGCAGGCCCTGCCTCGCTTCCGCGGCGACGCGCTCGTGCCCGCGGCCGGTGGTGGCGACCTCTGCATCCAGGCCTGCGCCGACGACCCGCAGGTCGCTGTGCACGCCATCCGCAATCTGAGCCGGATCGCGTTCGGGCGCGCCTCGCTCCGCTGGTCGCAGCTCGGCTTCGGCCGCACCTCTTCGACGTCGACCGCCCAAGCGACCCCGCGGAACCTGTTCGGCTTCAAGGACGGCACCGCGAACGTGAAGTCCGAGGAGGCCGACGCCGTGCAGGAGCACGTCTGGGTGTCTTCCTCCGACGGCCCGGAGTGGATGGTCGGCGGGAGCTATCTGGTGGCGCGGAAGATCCGGATGATCATCGAGACCTGGGACCGCAGCCAGCTCGGCGAGCAGGAGCGGGTCATCGGACGCAGCAAGGGCTCCGGCGCTCCGCTCTCGGGCGGCGCGGAGTTCGCCGAGCCCGACTTCACCGCGGCCGGAGCGACCGGCGCTCCCCTGATCGATAAGGACTCGCACGTGCGCCTCGCGCATCCGAGCGGGAACAACGGCATACGGCTCCTGCGCCGCGGCTACAACTTCGTCGACGGCAACGACGAGCTCGGCCGCCTGAACGCGGGACTGTTCTTCCTCTCCTTCCAGCGCTCACCGGACCAGTTCATCGCCGTTCAGCGGAACCTCGCGACGGACGCGCTGAACGAGTACGTCAAGCACGTGGGCTCCGCCGTGTTCGCGGTACCGCCCGGCGCTCGGGACGAGAGCGACTTCCTCGGCTCGGGCCTCTTCGGCTGACCCCCCCTCTTCGGCTGACCCCCTCTTCGGACAATCCCCTCTTCGGACGATCCTGAGAGCATCCGCACGCCGTCCCAGGCGTCAGCGGGCGCGCTCCTCGGTGGCCCATAGCGCGCTCTCGTAGCGTCGGCGGCGATGTCCGGGAACAGTGCGAGAAACGGTCTGACCAAACGCGAGCGCCAGGAGCTCGCCCGAGCCGAGGCGCGGGAGCGCCGTGAGACGGAGAGGCGCAGACGGCGCCGGAATCGTCTGCTCGGCTACGGCGGCCTCGGGGTCGGGCTGCTCGCCGTGGTCGCGCTGGTGTGCTGGAACGTCTGGTCGCAGCAGGAGATCGCGACCGCCGGCCCCGCCAACATGCTCAGCGACGGCATCGTCCTCGCGGGCGACGGCTCTGCCGTGACGGTGAAGACGACGGCCGCGATCGCTCCGGAGGCCTCGCCCGTGCCGACCGACGAGAGTGCGACCCGGGCGGGCGGAGTGGTGGCGGTCGACCTCTACGTCGATTACCTCTGCCCCTACTGCAGTCAGTTCGAGAAGACGAACGCCGAACAGTTGCAGTCCTGGCTGACGAAGGGCGCGATCACGCTCGAGATCCACCCGGTCGCGATCCTCGACTCGTCCTCGGCCGGCTCGGAGTACTCCAGTCGCGCGGCGAACGCGGCGGCCTGCGTTGCCGATGAGGATCCCGACCACTTCCTCGCCGTGAACGCAGCGCTGTTCGCGCAGCAGCCGGCCGAGGGGACGACGGGCCTGAGCGACGACGCGCTGCGAACGCTCGTGGTCGGGGCGGGAGCGACGAACGACAACGTCCTCGCCTGCATGACCAGCGGAGAGTTCCGCCCGTGGGTGAAAGCCGCCACCGACCGGGCGACGACCCGACCGGTGGCCAACTCGTCACTCGCGAAGCTCGCGTCGACTCCGACCGTGCTCGTGAACGGGAAGCAGTACACGGGGAAGCCCGATGACGCGTCGGCGTTCGTCTCCTTCGTCACCTCGACGCTCGACGCGGAGTCTGGTACTCCGTCACCCACTCCGGCGGGCTGACCCCGCGCTACGCGGGTGGGGAGACGACGAGACCGGCCGGAGCGATGCTCCCCGGCCGGTCTCGTCGTGTGCGGGCGCCAGAGCGCCCGGGGCTCAGCCCTGCTTCTTGAGGCGGCTCGTCATTCGCGCGCGGGCGTTGGCGTCGAGCTCGACCTTGCGAATGCGGACGACCTCGGGGGTCACCTCGACGCACTCGTCCTCGCGGGCGAACTCGAGGCACTCCTCGAGCGTCAACTGGCGCGACGGGGTCATCGACTCGAAGGTGTCGGAGGTGGACTGACGCATGTTCGTCAGCTTCTTCTCCTTGGTGATGTTGACGTCCATGTCGTCGTTACGCGAGTTCTCGCCGATCACCATGCCCTCGTAGACCTCCTCCGTGGGGTTCACGAAGAAGGTCATCCGCTCCTGGAGCGCGATGATGGCGAACGGGGTTACCACGCCGTTGCGGTCCGCGACGATCGAGCCGTTGTTACGGGTGACGATCGCGCCCGCCCATGGCTCGTACCCGTGCAGGATCGCGTTCGCGATGCCGGTGCCGCGGGTGGTGGTGAGGAACTCGGTGCGGAAGCCGATCAGCCCGCGCGAGGGGACGATGAACTCCATGCGCACCCAGCCGGTGCCGTGGTTCGACATGCCGTCCATCCGACCCTTGCGGGCGGCGAGGAGCTGGGTGATCGCGCCGAGGTACTCCTCCGGAGCATCGATCGTGAGGTGCTCGAAGGGCTCGTGCGTCTTGCCGTCGACCTGGCGGGTCACCACCTGGGGCTTGCCCACGGTCAGCTCGTAGCCCTCGCGGCGCATCTGCTCGACGAGGATCGCCAGCGCGAGCTCCCCGCGGCCCTGGACCTCCCACGAGTCCGGGCGTCCGATGTCGACGATCTTGAGCGACACGTTTCCGATCAACTCGCGGTCGAGACGGTCCTTGACCATGCGCGCGGTGAGCTTGTGGCCCTTGACCTTCCCGACCAGCGGTGACGTGTTGGTGCCGATCGTCATCGAGATCGCCGGGTCGTCGACCGTGATGGCCGGCAGCGGGCGGATGTCTTCGGGGTCGGCGATGGTCTCGCCGATCGTGATCTCGGGGAAGCCCGCGATCGCGACGATGTCGCCGGGCCCGGCCGACTCCGCGGGGTAGCGATCGAGCGCCCTGGTGATCAGCAGCTCGGTGATGCGCGCGTTCGTGTGGGTGCCGTCGTGGTGGACCCAGGCGACGGTCTGGCCCTTCTTGATCGTGCCGTTGAAGACGCGCAGGAGGGCGAGCCGACCGAGGAACGGCGAGGCGTCGAGGTTGGTGACGTGCGCCTGAAGGGGTGCGTCGTCGTCGTAGGTCGGGGCCGGGATGTGCTTGAGGATCGCCTCGAACAGCGGCTCCAGGTCTTCGGCGTCGGGCAGCGAGCCGTCCTCGGGCTTGTTCGCCGAGGCGCGGCCGGCCTTGCCCGAGGCGTACACGACGGGGACGTCGAGGATCGCGTCGAGGTCGAGATCCGGCACGTCGTCCGCGAGGTCGGAGGCGAGGCCGAGGAGCAGGTCCTGGCTCTCGGCGACGACCTCGTCGATGCGCGCATCGGGGCGGTCGGTCTTGTTGACCAGGAGAATGACGGGGAGCTTCGCCTCGAGTGCCTTGCGCAGGACGAAACGGGTCTGGGGCAGCGGGCCCTCCGACGCGTCGACGAGGAGGCAGACGCCGTCGACCATCGACAGGCCGCGCTCGACCTCACCGCCGAAGTCGGCGTGACCCGGGGTGTCGATGACGTTGATGGTGATGGGGCCGTCGCTCGCGTGCTTGCCGCTGTATGAGACAGCGGTGTTCTTCGCGAGGATCGTGATGCCCTTCTCGCGCTCGAGCTCGTTCGAGTCCATCGCGCGCTCATCGACGTGGGCGTGCGCGTCGAAGGAGTTCGTCTGCTTGAGCATGGCGTCGACCAGCGTGGTCTTGCCGTGGTCGACGTGGGCGACGATCGCGACGTTACGCAGGTCGGAGCGGGTGGCACTTGCCATGGATACGGACTCGTCTCGTGTTCTCGTGCAAAAAGGGGACCATCCATCGTACCGCAGCGAGGCGTCCGCACGGCGAAGGGCCCCGGATCCCCACTCCGGACAGCCCTGTGCAGGGCGTTCCTTGCGGGGCCGGGGCCCGTGGATCCGTCGATCAGACCGCGAACTCGATGCCCGCGCCCGGGATGGCGTCGAGCAGCTCACGGGTGTACTCCTGCTGCGGGGAGTCGAACACGGTATCCGTTGGGGCGTGCTCGACGATCCGGCCCTTCTGCATCACGCAGACGTCGTCGGCGATCACGCGGACCACCGCCAGGTCGTGCGTGATGAACAGGTAGGTGAGCCCGAGCTCCGCCTGGAGATCGGCGAGAAGACGCAGGATCTGCGCCTGGACGAGGACGTCCAGGGCCGACACCGCCTCGTCCAGCACCACGATCTCGGGCTTGAGCGCCAGCGCACGAGCGATCGCGACCCGCTGGCGCTGGCCGCCGGAGAGCTCGTTCGGGTACCGGCTCGCGATCACCCGCGGCAGGGACACCTGATCGAGCAGCTCGAGGACCCGCTCGCGCTGCGACGTCCGGTCCCCGACCTTGTGCACCCGCAGCGGCTCCGAGATGGTGTTGCCGATGTTGTGCAGCGGGTCGAGCGAGCCGTACGGATCCTGGAACACGGGCTGCATCGAGCGGCGCAGTGCCAGCATCTCGCGGCCCTTGAGCTTCTCGGTTCGGCGTCCGGCGATCGAGATCGCTCCGGACGTGGCCGTCTCGAGCCCCAGGACGAGGCGCGCGATGGTCGACTTACCCGAGCCGGATTCGCCGACGAGCGCCGTGGTGGTGCCCTTCGGGATCGAGAACGACACGGAGTCGACGGCCGTGAAGTCCTCCGCCTTCAGCCCGCCGCGGCGGATCTTGAAGACCTTGGTGAGGCCGTCGACCTCGATCATCGGGGCGCCCGAAGCGACCGCGCCGGCGTGGTGCGCGGCACCCGCGCCGACCAGGTCGACCTCGCGGACGGCCTCGGACTCGCCGCGCACCGACTCCACGGCCCGACCGGCCGTCGACTGGATCCGGCGCGACGCGAGGCTCGGCGCCGCCGCGATCAGGCGCTGCGTGTAGGGGTGCTGCGGGTTCTGCAGTACCTCCACCGAGGCGCCGGACTCGACGATGCGACCCTTGTACATGACGATGAGCTTCTCGGCCCGCTCGGCGGCCAGACCCAGGTCGTGCGTGATGAAGAGCAGGGCGGTGCCGTCGGTCTTCGTCAGCGTCTCGAGGTGGTCGAGGATGCGGCGCTGGACCGTGACGTCGAGCGCCGAGGTGGGCTCGTCCGCGATCAGCAGCTGCGGAGCCGCGGCCAGGCCGATGCCGATCAGCACGCGCTGGCGCATGCCTCCGGAGAACTGGTGCGGGAACTGCTTGAGTCGCTTCTCGGCGTCCGCGAGACCGGCGTTCTGCAGGACCTCGATCGCCTTGGCGCGTACCTCCTTGCGGCCGCTCGCGAGGCCGTTGGCCTTGATGGTCTCCTCCACCTGGAAGCCGACCGACCACACCGGGTTGAGGTTGGACATCGGGTCCTGCGGCACGTAGCCGATGCGTCGGCCGCGGATGTCCTCCAGCTCGGTCCTCGTCGCCGTGGCGAGGTCCTTGCCGTCGAACAGCACGGAGCCGGCGGTAACCCGGCCGGTGCCGGGGAGCAGGCCGATGATCGCGGCGGCGGTCGTCGACTTGCCGGAGCCCGACTCCCCCACGATCGCGACGGTCTGGCCGTGCTCGATCGTGAGGCTCACGCCGCGCAGGGCGGGGACCAGGCCGCTGCCGGTCTGGAAGCCGACCTCGAGATCGGTGACCTCGAGCAGGTGCCCCTGCGGAGCGTTCGGTGTCGTCGCGGTCATCGGAGGGCCCTCGCCTTCGGGTCGAGCGCGTCGCGGAGCGACTCGCCGAGGAGGATGAAGCTCAGCACCGTCACCGTCAGGGCGACCGACGGATAGATCAGCGTCTGCGGGTTGGTGCGCAGGTCGCGCTGGGCCTGGCTGATGTCGTTGCCCCACGACATGACCGAGCCGGGCAGGCCGACGCCGAGGAACGACAGCGTCGCCTCCGCGGTGATCGCCGCGCCGAGCGAGATCGTCGTGACGACGATGACGGGGGCGATCGAATTCGGCAGCACGTGCCGGAACAGGATCGCCATGCGCGAGAGGCCGGTCGCGGTCGCGGCACCGACGAAGTCGGACTGCTTCACGCGCAGGACCTCGGAGCGCAGGACGCGCGCCGTCGTCGGCCACGCGAACGCGCCGATCGCCAGGGCGATGACGAAGACGTTCCGGTAGGCCGAGAAGACGGACATAATGACGACCGCGGCGAGGATGTAGGGGATCGAGAAGAAGATGTCGCCCAGGCGCATGATGACGGTGTCGACCCAGCCGCCGAAGAAGCCGGCGAGGGCGCCGCCGATGACTCCGGAGACCGTCGTGATCACGATCACGATGAGCCCCACCGTCAGCGAGGTCGACGTGCCGTGAATGATCCGCGAGAACACGTCGCAGCCCTGCTTGGTGTAGCCGAGCAGGCTGCCGTCACCCGGGCCCTGGTTGCTGAACGAGAGCGCGCACTGCCGCGGGTCCACCGACGTGAACAGGCCGGGGAAGAGCGCAACCGCGATCACGACGAGGATCAGGACCCCGGAGATCCAGAACATCGGGCGCGTGCGGAGATCCCGCCACGCGTCGGTCCAGAGGTTGCTGGGCTTCTCGTCGAGGCTGACCGCGTCGATCGACGCGATCGGCGTCTCCTCGAGCGGTGCCACGACGTGGTCGATGCGGCGGGGCTTCTGCGCGCCGCCGGTGAACTCATGTGGCATAGCGGATCCTCGGGTCGAGTACGGCGTAGAGCAGGTCGACGAGGATGTTCACCACGAGGTAGAACAGCACCATGACCGTGACGAAGGAGACGACGGTCGGTCGCTCCCCTCGGATGATCGCCTGGTAGAGCGTGTTCCCGACTCCGGGAACGTTGAAGATGCCCTCGGTCACAGTCGCGCCGACGATCAGGAGGCCGAAGTCGGCCCCGAACTGCGTCGTGACCGGAATGAGCGAATTGCGCAGGACGTGCACGGGGATGACGCGGCGTCGCGAGAGCCCCTTGCTGTACGCCGTGCGCACGAAGTCCGAGCCGGCCGTTTCGATGACCGAGCCGCGCGTGAGGCGGATGGCCGAGGCGACCACGAAGAGGGCCAGCACGATCGCGGGCAGTAGCAGCCTCTGGAACGACGCGTCGGCTCCGACGGTCGGAGGGAACCACCCCAGCTGGATCGCGAAGAACGACTGCGCGATGAAGCAGAGCACGAAGATCGGCACCGAGACGAGCAGAAGGCTGACCACCAGCGCGCTCGCGTCGAAGAAACTGCCCTTGCGCAGACCGCTGATGAGGCCGATGGACAGCGCGACGACGATCTCGATGATGATCGCCATCATCGCCAGCGTCAGAGTGACCGGGAAGGTGCGGGCGAGGATCTCGTTGACGGACTGGCCGGAGAACGAGATGCCGAAGTCGCCGCGGACGACGCCTCCCAGGTAGTACAGGTACTGCACGAAGAAGGGCTCGTTCAGGTGGTACTGCTCCTCGAGGCGGGCCAGGAGCGCGGGGCTCGGCGTCTTATCGCCGAAAAGCGACAGGAGCGGGTTCCCCGGCATGGAGAAGACCATGAAGTAGATGAGGAACGTGGTGCCGATGAGCACGGGGACGGCTTGCAGGATGCGTCGGACGATGTAGGCGAGCATGTCAGCCCAGCCGGTTCCGGAGTCGCATGGATGGGGACCTCATTCGATTGTGACCGAAACAGGGCGCTTCGCCCGTGCCGCGACCGGGCGGCCGACAGCACGGGCGAAGCGCCCCAGTGGTTCGAGCTTAGTTCTTGGTGATCTCGTAGTAGAGCGGCACCGAGTTCCAGCCGAACTCGACATTCGACACACCCTCGCCGTAGCCGCCGGTCACGTTCGCATACCACAGGGGCAGCGAGGGGAGATCCTGCAGCAGGATCTCCTGCGCCTGCTGGAACGTCGCGTTCGCAGCACTGGCGTCGGCGTCCGACAGGCCCTGCTGAACGAGGGAGTCGAACTCGGGGTTCGAGTAGTCACCGTCGTTCGAGGAGCCGCCGGTCACGTACAGCGGGCCGAGGAAGTTGTTCAGGCTCGGGTAGTCGGCCTGCCATCCGGTGCGGAACGCGGTCTCGATCGAGCGGTCGACGATCTTGGTCCGCGCCTCGGCGAAGGTCGGGTACGCGTCGCCCTCGGCGTCGATACCCAGCGTGTTCTTGACCGAGTTGGTCACCGCGTCGACCCAGCCCTGGTGGCCGCCGTCAGCGTTGTACGCGATCTTGAAGGTGCCGTCCCAGGGGCTGATGGCGTCGGCCTGCGCCCACAGCGCCTTGGCCTCGTCGGGGTTGTACGAGAGCACGTCGGCGCCGGAGAGGGCGTCGCTGTAGCCGTCGATCACCGGGGAGGTGAAGTCGGAGGCCGGGGTGCGGGTGCCCTCGAAGATCACGTCGGTGATCTCCTTGCGGTCGAAGGCCATCGAGATGGCCTGGCGGCGGAGCTTGCCCTCCTCGCCGTCGAAGTGCGGGAGACGGCTGGGGATGGTGAAGGACTGGAACACGGCCGAGGGCTGGTTCACGGCGCGGTCGCCGAGGTCGCTCTCGAAGGTGCCGAAGGCCGAGTCCGGGATCTGGTCGATCACGTCGACGTTGCCGCCGAGAAGGTCGGCGTAGGAGGCGTCCTGCGTGGCGTAGAAGACGATCTTCAGCCCGCCGTTCTGCGCCTCGCGGGGGCCGGTGTAGTCCTCGTTCTTGGCCAGCTCGATCTGGACGTCGTGCTGCCAGGCGTTGTCACCGGCCAGCTTGTACGGTCCGTTGCCGATCGGGTTCTCGCCGAAAGCGGCCATGTCGGTGAAGGCTGCGGCCGGCAGGGGGTAGTACGCCGAGTAGCCGAGACTGATCGGGAAGTCGGACTGCGGCGCCTTGAGCGCGACCGTGAAGGAGGTGTCGTCGACGACCTTCAGACCGGTCAGCTCACTGTCCTCGGTGTCGCTGAAGCCCTCGATGTTCGAGAAGAACGAGGAGCTGATCTGGTTGTTCGAGAGCTTGGCGCCGTAGTTCCAGGCGTCCACGAACGAGCTGGCTGTGACCGGATCGCCGTTGGTGAAGGTCAGGCCCGACTTGATCGTGATCGTGTAGTTCTGCGCGTCGCTGGACTCGATGGACTCAGCGACGTCGTTCTCGGGCGCACCCTTGGCGTCGTAGTAGACCAGGCCCGCGAAGATCTCGTCGAGGATCTTGCCGCCGCCCACCTCGTTGGTGTTCGTCGGGACCAGCGGGTTCTGGGGCTCGGAGCCGTTGGTGGAGATGATCGCGGCGGCGTCGCCTCCCGATGCACCCCCGCCGGAGTCGCCCGAGCTGCTGCAGCCGGCCAGGACCAGCGTGCTCGCGGCGACGAGCGCCAGAGCCCCGAATCCGTAACGTCTGATATTCACTAATTCCTCCAGTGATGTGGGGGCGCGCGAGAAGTGGTTTCCCTGACGCGTGGAGTGCCGTGCGCGTGGCGACGGCGGCGGCGCACGAGACTGGTGGCCGTCGCGCGAATGCCGTGATCGAGACTATGTATTCATGCGCTATCTGCACAAAAGCAGGTGGCAACCGTTACACAGCGGTAACAGGGAGGTGGAATCCTTGCGTCGGTCTGCACGAAACGTGCGCGAAAGCCGGGTACCGCGCAACACATCGAACCCAGAGGAGTCGCACGAAGTGTCCACCGACTTGTCAGGGTCTCGATGGCCTTTTTCTCGACATTATGTCGAGATCGTGCTCGTGCTCGGGCTCTCGCTCGGCGCCTCCGCGGTGTATTCGATCGTGTCGATCACGAATCGGCTGACCCGCCCCACGGCCCTCGGCGATCAGACGGCGACAATCAACGGCGCGCTCAGCGACCGTCCGAGCTTCGATCTCATCTACCACCTCCTCGCGATCTTCTTCGATCTCGTCCCCGTCGCCCTGTGCGCGTTCCTGCTCTGGCAGGGCACGGGCCGTCCGTTCGGGCGCCTGGGGCTCGATCTGCGCCGTCCGCTCTCCGATCTGGGAACCGGGACGATCCTGGCGGTGGCGATCGGCGCGCCGGGCATCGGGCTCTACGTGCTCGGGCGAGCGCTGGGCATCACGGTGGCGGTCAGCGCGGCGCCGGACGACTGGCGGTGGTACACGGTTCCGGTGCTCGTGCTCTCGGCGATCCGGGCAGGGGTGCAGGAGGAGGTGATCGTGATCGGCTACCTCTACGCCCGACTCGGCGACCTGGGCTGGGGGCGGTGGCGGATCCTGATGACCAGCGCGCTGCTGCGGGGCAGTTACCACCTCTACCAGGGCATCGGCCCGTTCATCGGGAACGTGATCATGGGCGTGGTGTTCGGACTGTTCTACCAGCGCTTCGGGCGGACGCTGCCGCTGGTGATCGCCCACTCGATCATCGACACCGTCTCGTTCGTCGGGTACCCCCTGGCGGTGGCGCTCTGGCCCGAGCTGTTCGCGCCTCCGTCCCGACAGAACGAAGGCTGAGCACGCGGAGCGGGGGGTTCTCGGGCTCATCAGCGCTCCCGGCCTTCGTTGTGCAGGAGTGGGCGAGTCCTCGTGCCCCAGCGGTGGACTCCCTGCCGGACCATCGACGCGAGGACCGCCTCAGTCGCGGGCCACTCGTGGAGCACCTGGCGCGCAGACAGACGCACGACGACGAACCCCCTGGCGTGGAGGGCGAGGCCGCGCCGGTAGTCCTCCTCGAGCTGCACCGAGCCGGCGTGGAACCGGCGCCCGTCGGTCTCCACGCACAGCCGGTCCCCGATCAGGTTGTCCAGCCGCCCGACTCCGGGGACGTGGACCTGCGCGCGGACAGGGGCTCCGATCCGAACGGCGGCGAGGCGGATCCTCGTCTCCAGCCCGGACTGGCACAGCGGTTCAACGAGATCGAACAGGGCGCGCTTGCCGACCGGAGCGATGCCGCGCAGATCGAGGAGATCCGAGTAGGCGATCACGCCGGAGTTCACCGCGGAGTCGAGGGCCATGACCGCCTCCTCAGCGGGGAGGCAGGTCAGAACGTGCAGGACGGACGAGCGAATGCCGTCGACCGACGCCGTCCCGGTGCCGCACCCGGGCCAGCGCCGCCAGTGGAGCAGCACCCCCGGTCGCGGGCGCGCTGTCGCGTTCGGCGGCACGGCGACGTGGAGCGGCCCCTCCGCGAGCACCCACAGCCCTGCCGCCACGAGCGCCGAGGCGCAGGTGAGCACACCGCCCGCGGCGACGGCAGCGATTTCGGCCTCCGGCGCACCGGGCAGCGCGAACCACCCGCGGCGGACTCGGAGCACCGCACCGGTGCGAACGGCGCTCAGCAGGTGGTGGCGCGTGCAGCCGGCTGCGGCGAGCTGAGCCGCGGAGGCGAAGCCGCCCAGCTCGGCGAGAACGGCGAGAAGTCTCTCCATCCGGCAACGATGACCGGCGGGCGACCGCGTCGGGGCCTATCGTCCGGCGTCTGTGGACAGCGGACGTCATCCGTCGACTGTGGAGGGACGCTCGGCGACCACTCCTCGACGGAGGACTCGACGCAGCCCCCTCACAACGAAGGCTGAGACCTCGTCAGCCGCCTCCCGGCGGCGGATCAGAACTCTCAGCCTTCGTTGTGCAGGCGAATCAGGCGAAGGCCTCGATCGGCGGGCAGGCGCAGACGAGGTTGCGGTCGCCGTAGGCCTGGTCAATCCGGCGGACCGGCGGCCAGTACTTGCCGCGCACGAGCGAGCGGACCGGGTAGACGGCCTCCTCGCGGGTATACGGATGCGTCCACTCCTCGGCCACTAGGCACTCGGCGGTGTGCGGGGCGCCGCGCAGCGGGTTGTCGTCCACCGGCCACTCCCCTGCGCCGACGCGGTCGGCCTCCGCCCTGATCCCGATCATCGCGTCGATGAAGCGGTCGATCTCGGCGAGGTCCTCGCTCTCGGTCGGCTCGACCATCAGGGTCCCCGCGACCGGGAAACTCATGGTCGGCGCGTGGAAGCCGTAGTCGACGAGGCGCTTGGCGATATCGTCCACGCTCACTCCGGTCGCCGCCGTCAGCGGGCGGATGTCGAGGATGCACTCGTGCGCGACCAGGCCGTTCTCGCCCGTATAGAGGACCGGGTAGTGCTCGCGGAGGCGCGCGGCCACGTAGTTCGCTGAGAGGACGGCGGCGCCGGTCGCGGCCCGCAGTCCCTCCTCGCCCATCATCCGGGCGTAAGCCCAGGAGATCGGCAGGATGCCGGGGCTGCCGTAGGGCGCCGCCGACACCGGGGCGCCGCCGTGCACGATCCGCTCGCCCTGCTGCCCAACGCCGTGCTCGAGCCGCTGCGCGAGCGGGTGCCCGGGCAGGAACGGGGCGAGGTGCGCCTTCGCGGCAACGGGGCCAACCCCGGGGCCGCCTCCGCCGTGCGGGATGCAGAAGGTCTTGTGCAGGTTGAGGTGCGAGACGTCGCCGCCGAAGTCGCCGAAACGGGCGAAGCCGAGGAGGGCGTTGAGGTTCGCGCCGTCCACATAGACCTGGCCGCCGGCCTCGTGGACCAGGCGACAGATCTCGGCGACCTCGTGCTCGTAGACGCCGTGGGTGGACGGGTAGGTGATCATCAGCGCGGCGAGAGAGCCCGCGTGCTCGGCGATCTTCGCGCGCAGATCGTCGAGGTCGACGTTGCCGAGCTCGTCGCAGGCCACCACGACCACCCGCATGCCCGCGAGGACCGCGCTGGCGGCGTTGGTGCCGTGTGCGCTGGAGGGGATCAGGCAGACCGTGCGATCGACGTCGCCGTTCGAGCGGTGCCAGCCGCGGATCGCCAGGAGCCCGGCGAGCTCCCCCTGCGAGCCGGCGTTGGGCTGGAGCGACACCGAGTCGTAACCGGTGAGGTGGGCCAGCCACCCCTCCAGCTGGTCGATCAGCGCAAGCGAGCCCTGCACGTCGGCCTCGGGAGCGAACGGGTGCAGGTTCGCGAACTCGGGCCAGCTGACCGCCTCCATCTCGGTGGCGGCGTTGAGCTTCATGGTGCAGGAGCCGAGCGGGATCATGCCGCGGTCGAGGGCGTAGTCGGAGTCGGCGAGGCGCTTGAGGTAGCGCATCATCGACGTCTCGCTGTGGTGGCTGCTGAAGACGGGGTGCACGAGGAAGGGCGTCCGCCGGTCGAGTGCGGCGGGGATGCTCCGCGCCGAGCCGCCGATGAAGCCGAAGGACGAGTCCAGCTGCCCGATAGCGGTCGCGACGGCGATCACCTCGAGGTCGGTGACCGTCTCGTCGAGCGACACTGAGACGGTGTCGGCGTCGACCAGCCGCACGTCGAACCCGGCCTCGCGGGCGCGGGCGACCGCCGCCTCCGCGCCTCCCGGCACGACGACCGCGACGGTGTCGAAGAAGTCGGCGTGCCGGAGGGAGTGGCCGCGATCGAGGAGGAGGCGCGCGAGGAGCGCGGCCCGGCCGTGCACGCGCTCTGCGATGGCGGCGAGTCCGTCGGGCCCGTGATAGACCGCGTACATCGCCGCCATCACGGCGAGCAGGACTTGCGCGGTGCAGATGTTAGAGGTCGCCTTCTCGCGGCGGATGTGCTGCTCACGGGCCTGCAGGGATAGGCGGTAGGCGGGGTGGCCGTCCGCGTCCTGGCTGACGCCGACGAGGCGTCCGGGCAGCTGGCGCTCGAGCCCCGTGCGAACGGCGAGGTAGCCCGCGTGCGGCCCGCCGAAGCCCAGCGGCACACCGAAGCGCTGCGTGGTGCCGACGGCGACGTCGGCGCCGAGTTCGCCCGGCGAACGGACGAGGGTGAGCGCGAGCAGGTCGGCCGCGACGACGGCCAGGCCACCGTGAGCCTTGACCGCGGCGAGCACGGCCGACGGGTCCCACAGGTGCCCGGAGGCGCCCGGGTACTGCACGAGGGCGCCGAAGGACTCCGGCACCTCCTCCGCAGCGGTGCGCGAGAGCGGCAGCTCGACGATGCGGATACCGACCGCCTCCGCTCGCCCGCGCAGCAGCGCGAGTGTCTGCGGGAGGGCGTCGGAGTCGACGACGAAGACGTCGGTGCGCGCCTTCGAGGCGCGGCGGGCGAGCAGCATGGCCTCGACGACCGCGGTGCCCTCATCGAGCATCGACGCGCCCGCGGTGTCGAGGCCGGTGAGGTCGGAGACCATCGTCTGGAAGGTGATCAGCGCCTCCAGGCGCCCCTGCGAGATCTCGGGCTGGTAGGGCGTATAGGCCGTGTACCAGCTGGGGTTCTCGAGCACGTTCCGCTTGATCACGGCGGGGGTGTGCGTGCCGTAGTAGCCGAGGCCGATCATCGGGCGACGCACCGTGTTCCGCGCCGCGAGGGCGCGCAGCTCGGCGAGCGCCTCCGTCTCGGTGGCCGGAGCGGGCAGCACCCGAGCGAGGTCGTGGACCGGGATCGACCCGGCAACCTGGATGGACTCGGGGACGGCCGCGGTGACGAGTTCCTCGACGCAGTCGTAGCCGAGGGCCGCGAGCATCGTGCGCTGGGCGTCGGCGTCGGTCCCGATGTGGCGGGACTCGAAGGCGCCGGGGGTCCTGGTGGCCGCCATCTACTCGCCGACCAGCTCGGTGTAGGCGGCGGCGTCGAGGAGGCCGTCCGGCAGAGCGTCGAAGCGGACCTGGATCAGCCAGCCCTCGCCGAACGGGTCGGAGTTGACGAGTTCGGGGCTGTCGACGACGGCCGTGTTGGCCTGGAGGACCTCGCCGTCGACGGGCGCGAACAGCTCGCCCACCGACTTCGTCGACTCGATCTCGCCGACGACACTGCCGCCCTCGACGCGGGAGCCCGCCTCGGGGAGCTCGACGAAGACGACGTCGCCCAGCTTGTCCGCGGCGTAGGCGGTGATGCCGACGGTCGCACTGTCTCCGTCGACGCGGATCCACTCGTGATCGGAGGTGTACTGCAGCTCGAAGGGTACGGCCATGTCAGTTCTTCTTTCTCGAATAGAAGGGGAGCTCGGTGACGGTCATCGCGAGGCGCGTGCCGCGGATGTCGACGGCGAGCGCCGTCCCGGGCTGCGCGGAGGAGGGGGCGACGTAGGCCATCGCGATCGGCACGCCGAGGGTCGGCGAGAGCACGCCGCTGGTGACCACTCCGACCTCGTCGTCGCCGGAGAAGACGGAGTAGTCGGCGCGGGCGGCCCGGCGGCCCTCGCCGACGAGCCCGACGAGCACGGGTGCCTCGCCGGGGGGCCCCTCCTCGCTCGCGGCGCGGCCGACGAAGTCGATCGGCTTGCCGAGCGCGACGACGCGGCCGAGGCCGGCCTGCGCGGGGAAGACGTCGCGGGAGAGTTCGTGGCCGTAGAGCGGCATGCCCGCCTCGAGCCGGAGGGTGTCGCGGGCGGCGAGGCCGGCGGGGACAAGTCCCGCTCCGGCGCCGGTCTCGGCGAGGGCCTGCCAGAGGGCGGGGGCGGTCTCCGGAGCGACGTAGATCTCGAAGCCGTCCTCGCCGGTGTAGCCGGTGCGCGCGATCAGGATCGGATGCGCCTCGAAGCTCGCGGGCACGGCGCGGTAGTAGCGCAACTCGGCGAGCAGGCGCGCGGCGTCGTCAGTGTCGAGCACCGACTCCGCTTCCCGCTCCGTCTCGACGGCCAGGCCCTGGACGTTCTGCAGGATCTCGAGCGAGCGCGGGCCCTGCAGGGCGATCAGCGCGACGTCGTCGCTCTCGTCGAACAGCTCGCACTCGAACATCGCGGTGCGGTCGCGCAGGGTCTCGACGACGATGTGCCGGTTGGCCGCGTTCGCGACGACCATGAAGCGGTCTTCGCCCGTGCGGTAGACGACCAGGTCGTCGATCACTCCGCCGGTGCGCTCCAGGAGGAGGGTGTACTTCGCCCGGCCGACGCCGACGGCGGAGAGGTCGCTCGCGAGGGCGTAATCCAGGGCATCGACCGCCTCGGGGCCGACGAGGAGGATCTCGGCCATGTGCGAGAGGTCGAACAGTCCGGCGGCGGTCCGCACGGCGTGGTGCTCGGCGAGGTCACCGGAGTAGCGGACCGGCATCTGCCATCCTGCGAAGTCGGTGAAGGACGCGCCGGCGGCGACGTGCACCTCGTGCAGGGGCGAGTAGCGAACGTCGGGGCTGGTCGCCGGGGTCTCGGACATGAGTTCTCCAATTCGTCGCAGTGCTGGACTCGCGCCGCCGATGCGGCAGAGCACAGCAGTGCCGTGGGAACTCCCCCTCTGTCGTGGTGCCTGAGAGATTCGCGCCGACCGGAGGGGTCCTTCGCTTTCACCGTCGGCGGATCCAAGCGGATCGCTTTCCAGAGTGGCCAGTTCGACGCGGTACAAGACCTGAGAGATTGGCGGGGAGGCTTGCTCCTTCGGTGCCGACCGGAGTCGGCTCTCCCGCGTCGGGTATTGCGGCCCGGTATTCGGTTGTGCGGTCAGCCTAGCGGGCGGGGCCGGTCTCGCTCGGCGTGTCGCGGGCCGCGCTTGGTGTTCAGGTGGTGATGACACTAAGGTTGCTTCAGCACTTAGAGTCAAAGCGACTCTTAGTTGGGAGCTTCGAATGCCGGATGTGCACCTCGCGGTCTCGACGGTGATCTTCGCCCTGCGACCACACCCCGAGACCGGCGCGAGCACTGTCTGGATCCCCGTCGTCCGCCGCATCCGCGAGCCGTTCGAGGGGCTCTGGGCCCTGCCCGGCGGACCGCTGCATCCCGACGAGGACCTCGCCGAATCCGCCCGCCGCACCCTCCACGAGACCACGGGCCTCGCTCCGCGCTACCTTGAGCAGCTTTACGCCGTGGGCGGCACCGATCGCTCCCCGGGCGAGGACCGCGTCGTGTCGATCGTCTACTGGGCGCTCGTGCGCTCCGCCGAGGCTGATGAGGCGATCGTGGGAGAGAACGTCACCTGGCTCTGCACCGACCTCCCGCTCGACCTCGCCTTCGACCACGGCCTGATCATCGACTACGCCCTCTGGCGCCTGCGCAACAAGATGGAGTACTCCCGCATCGCGCACGCCTTCCTCGGCGACACCTTCACCCTGTCCCAGCTGCGCGAGGTCCACGAGGCCGTCCTGCAGAAGCCGCTCGACCCGGCCAACTTCCGCCGCACCATCGAGAGCTCCGGAACCGTGGTGCCGACCGGGCAGCGGCTGACGGGTACCCGTCACCGCCCTCCGCGCCTGTACCGCTACGACGAGTCGGCCGCGCTCGTCGACAACGGCCCGCTGCCCGTCTGAGCCCGCCGCCCGCCTCACCGCACGCCTCACGCCTCACGAGGAGAACACCGTGACATCCGTCGACAGCACCATCCGGCTCATCGAGGGCGGATCCGCGCCCGGCGCCACCTGCGCACCCGAGCTCGCGGAGGCCCCCTGGTCGTTCGACCTCGGCCTGCCCGCCTACGGCCCCGGCGCCTCCCAGGCCGACCCGATTCCCGCGGACGCACCGGTTCAGGGCCGCCTGCCCGAGGAGTACCAGACCGCGAGCGCCGACGAGCTGCACCACCGCGTCCTGGCCGCCAAGGAGACTCTCGGCGAGCGGGTGGTCGTGCTCGGCCACTTCTACCAGCGGGATGAAGTGGTGCAGTACGCCGACTACGTGGGCGACTCGTTCCAGCTGGCGAAGGCGGCGACCAGCCGACCGACCGCGGAGGCGATCGTCTTCTGCGGAGTGCACTTCATGGCGGAGACGGCCGACATTCTCTCGGGGCCGCAGCAGGCCGTGATCCTGCCGAACCTTGCGGCCGGCTGCTCGATGGCCGACATGGCCGACATCGACTCCGTCGAGGACGCCTGGGCCGAGCTGACCGACCTCTACGGCAGCGAGCCGGACGCGGACGGCCGCGTGCCGCTCGTCCCGGTGACGTACATGAACTCCTCCGCCGCACTGAAGGCGTTCTGCGGGCGCAACGGCGGCGTGGTCTGCACCTCCTCGAACGCGGCGACCGTGCTCGAGGACGCGTTCGCACGCGGGCAGCGGGTGCTGTTCTTCCCCGACCAGCACCTCGGCCGCAACACCGCGAAGGCGATGGGCGTGCCGCTGGAGCGGATGCCGATGTGGAACCCGCGGAAGCCGCAGGGCGGCTCCGACACGGCGACGCTCCTGGACGCGCAGGTGATCCTCTGGCACGGCTTCTGCTCGGTGCACAAGCGCTTCACGACCGCCCAGATCGCGAAGGCGCGCACCGAGCAACCGGGCGTGCGCGTGATCGTGCACCCGGAGTGCCCGATGGCGGTCGTGGACGCGGCCGACGAGTACGGCTCGACCGACTACATCGTGAAGGCGATCCAGGCGGCGCCCGCGGGTTCGACCTTCGCGATCGGCACCGAGATCAACCTGGTTCAGCGCCTTGCCGCGCAGTACCCGCAGCACACCATCTTCTGCCTCGACGACGTGGTCTGCCCGTGCTCGACCATGTACCGCATCCACCCGGGCTACCTCGCCTGGGTGCTGGAGGGCCTGGTCGCCGGGACCGTGCTCAACCGCATCGAGGTCGCCGAGTCGGTGCAGGCTGAGGCGCGGGTGGCGCTCGAGCGGATGCTCGCGGCGGTGCCGCCCGTCGGACCGGCACGCTGACATGGCGCGCGTCATCGTCGTCGGCAGCGGGATCGCCGGCCTGGTCACCGCCCTGACGGCCTGCCTCCTCCACGAGGTGCTGCTCATCACCAAGGGCACGCTCGCGGAGTCGTCGACCCGGGCCGCGCAGGGCGGGATCGCCGCGGTCACCGGGCCTGGCGACTCCGTGTCGCTGCACGTGCAGGACACTCTCTCGGCCGGAGCGGGGGTGGCTGTGCGCTCGGCGGTCGAGGTGCTCTGCGCCGAGGGGCCGGCGGCGGTCGCGGCGCTGCAGGAGTGGGGTGTCGACTTCGATCGCGAGGGTGGCGAGACGGCGCGCGGGCTCGAGGGCGCGCATTCGCGGCCGCGGATTCTGCACGCGGGTGGCGACGCGACGGGTGCGGCGATCGAGGCGGCGCTGGTCACAGCGGTGCGCAGGGCGGGCGTCGAGCTGCGCGAGCACACCGCCCTGGTCGACCTGGTGCGGGAGGGCGGCTCCATCAGGGGCGTCGACGTCCTGCACGACGGGGTGCCCGAGCGCCTGGCCGCCGATGCGGTGGTGCTGGCGACCGGGGGCGCTGGTCAGCTGTACCGGCACACCACCAACCCCACCGTGGCGACCGGCGACGGGCTCGCCGCGGCACTGCGGGCCGGAGCGGCGACGGCGGATCTGGAGTTCTACCAGTTCCATCCCACCACGCTCGCCCTGCCGGGCGGGTTCCTCGTCTCGGAGGCGGTGCGCGGTGAGGGCGCGGTGCTCCGCGACGCGGCGGGCGAGCGGTTCCTGGTCGGCGTGCACCCCGAGGCGGAACTGGCGCCTCGCGACATCGTGGCGCGGGCGATCGCTGAGCGGATGCGACTCCAGGGCGGACTGCCCGTGCACCTGGACGCGCGGGGTATCGACCGCGAGGTGCTAGCCCGGAGATTCCCGACGATCTCGGCCGTCTGCCGCGCGAACGGGCTCTCCCTCGCCGATGACCTCCTGCCCGTGACTCCGGCTGCGCACTACTGGATGGGCGGCATCGCCACCGACCTCGACGGGCACACGAGCCTCCCCGGACTGCTCGCGGTCGGCGAAGTCGCCCGCACCGGCGTCCACGGCGCGAACCGCCTGGCCTCGAACAGCCTGCTCGAGGGCGTCGTGTTCGCCCGTCGCGCGGCGGCCGCTCTCGACTCCCTTCCCTCTGTCGGCGCTCCAGTCGCCCCCTCGACCGCCCTCGTCCCTGTGGCGCTGGAGCGCACCGCCCTGCAGGACGCGATGTGGGCCGGAGCCGGCCTGGCCCGGGACGCGGCGGGCCTCGAGGCCGCGCGCGACGCCCTCGTCGCCTCCGCCTCGCCCGCCCCGCTGGAGCTGCGGACCCTCGAGGACGCGAACCTGCTGGCCTGCGCCCTCGCACTGATCGACGCGGCGCTCAAGCGCACCGACTCCGTCGGCGCCCACTACCGCACCGACTCCGCCCACTACCGCACCGACTCCCCCGCGACGGCGAGCACCGCCGCCCCCACCAGAGAGGCGGCCCTCCCGTGCTGACCCGCCAGAGCATCGACCGCGTCGTCACCCTCGCCCTCGACGAGGACGCGCCCTGGGGCGACCTCACCTCCGACACCCTGATCCCGCCGGACGCCACGGCGGACGCTGCCCTCATCGCCCGCGAGCCGGGCGTCTTCAGCGGCGGCGCCGTGCTCGTCGGCACGATGCGGCAGGCCGACTCCCGGATCCACTGCTCGGTGCTCGTCGAGGACGGCGCGGCCTTCGAGGCCGGGCAGTCCCTGGCGAGCATCGAGGGCCCGGCTGCAGGAGTGCTCCGCGGCGAGCGGGTCGCGCTCAACCTGGTGCAGCGGATGAGCGGGATCGCCACCCTGACGGCGCAGTACGTCGCCGCCGTCGAGGGGACGCGTGCCCGCATCGTCGACACCCGCAAGACCACGCCGGGCCTGCGCGCGCTGGAGCGGCACGCGGTGCGCAGCGGAGGCGGCCGCAATCACCGCTTCTCGCTCTCGGATGCGGTCCTCGCGAAGGACAACCACCTCGCGGTGCTCGCCGCCCGCGGGATCGACCTGACCGCCGCGCTGCGGGCGGCGCGCGCCTCGATCCCGCACACCGCGCACCTCGAGGTCGAGGTCGACCGGCTCGACCAGATCGAGCCCGCACTGGCCGGTGGGGCGGACACGATCATGCTCGACAACTTCACGCCCGAGCTCCTGCGGCAGGGCGTCGCGCTCATCGACGGGCGCGCCGTGGTCGAGGCCAGCGGAGGCGTCGACCTCTCGACCGTGCGCGCGATCGCCCAGGCGGGGGTCGACGTGATCTCGGTCGGCGCGCTGACCCACAGCGTCCGCTCGCTCGACCTCGGCCTGGACATCGCGGTCGAGTGATCTACCTCGATCATGCGGCGACCTCGCCGGTGCGCCGTGAGGTGCTGGAGGCCATGTGGCCGTTCCTGACTGCCGAGTACGGCAACCCGTCGAGCAGCCATGCGCTCGGCGACGCCGCTGCCCGCGCGCTGGAGGCGGCGCGCGGGCAGGTGGCCCGGTTCCTGGGCGGGCGCGCCTCCGAGACGCTCTTCACCTCGGGCGGCACGGAGTCGATCAATACGGCGATCAAGGGTCTCGCACTCGGAGCGCCGCGCGGCCGACACCTGGTGCTCTCGGCGCTGGAGCACGAGGCGAGCGTCGAGTCGGCCGACCACCTGCGGCGGCTGCACGGATTCACGGTGTCGGTGGCCCCCGTCGACGGTTCCGGTCTGCTCGATCTCGAGGCACTCGCCGCGCTGATCCGACCGGACACCGCGCTGGTGTCGATGCTCGCCGCGAGCAACGAGATCGGGACGGTGCAGGACGTGCCGGCGATCGCGGCGCTCTGCCGCTCGGGGGGCGTGCCGCTGCACGTGGACGCCGTGCAGGCAGCGGGCTGGCTGGACGTGGCGGGCTGGGGCGCCGACGCGATCTCGGTCTCGGGGCACAAGCTCGGGGCGCCCAAGGGCGTCGGGGCGCTGCTGCTGCGCAGCCGCCTGCCGTTCGAGCCGCTGCTGCACGGCGGCGGCCAGGAGCGCCAGCGGCGCTCGGGTACCGAGAACGTCGCCTTCGCGGTCGCGCTCGGCACCGCCGTGCGCCTGCTCGATCCGGCGCGCGCCACCCGGGTCGCTGCGGTGCGCGACGCCTTCGACCAGCAGGTCGCCACCCTCGCGCCGCGCGCCGTTCCGCTGGGCTCTGCGACGCACCGACTCCCCTCGATCGCCGCGTTCGCCGTGCCCGGACGCAGCGGTGAGTCGACCCTCCTCGCGCTGGAGGAGCGCGGCGTGGTGGTCTCCAGCGGCTCGGCCTGCGCGGCCGGGCGCGACGAGCCTTCGCCTGCGCTGCTCGCCCTGGGGCTCGCCCCCGAGCTCGCCCAGACAGCCGTGCGGTTCAGCTTCGGCGAGGGCGCCACGCTTCAGGAGGCGCAGGCCGCCTCCTCCGCGTTCGCCGCAGTCCTCGCCTGAGTCCTTTCGCAGCGGATCCTCGCCGATCGGGAATGTCGGAGGTGTCCGGCACTGTTCTCCCGTCCGTACCCCGCATCCGCGACCGCGAATCGAGCCGTCGATGCGCCCCTCACGCCGATCCCCCCGACGACCGGAGAACCCCTGTGACCGAGCGCAGCACCCTTCCCGCGACACGGCCCGCCACGCCCGCCGCCGCCACGACCCTCGAGCCGCGCAGCCGCCTGGTTATCAGCCTCCTGCTGGTCTCGGCGTTCGTCGTGATCCTCAACGAGACGATCATGAGCGTGGCACTGCCGGACCTCATGCGCGACTTCGGCGTCGAGGCGCACGTCGGCCAGTGGCTCTCGACCGCGTTCATGCTGACGATGGCCGTCGTCATCCCGATTACCGGATACCTGATCCAGCGGCTGCACACCCGCACGCTCTTCGCCGCCGCGATGGTCCTGTTCAGCCTCGGCACGCTCAGCGCCGCGCTCGCACCGACCTTCGCCGTCCTCCTCGCCGCCCGCGTGGTGCAGGCCGGCGGCACGGCGATCATGATGCCGCTGCTGATGACGACCGTGATGACGCTGGTGCCGCCGGCGATCCGCGGCCGGATGATGGGCAACATCTCGATCGTGATCTCCGTGGCGCCGGCCGTCGGGCCCACGATCTCGGGTGTCATCCTCAACTTCCTCGGCTGGCGCTGGATGTTCTGGATCGTGCTGCCGATCGCGATCGGCGCGCTGCTGCTGGGCCTGCGCAAGGTCGAGAACGTCACGGAGCCGCGCTCGATCCCGATCGACTCGCTCTCGGTGGTCCTCTCGGTGTTCGGCTTCGGCGGTCTGGTCTACGGCCTGTCGAGCCTGGGCGAGGGCGGAGCCGCGGTCCTCGGGCCGTGGATCCCCTTCGTCGTCGCGGGGCTGGGCCTCGCGGGCTTCATCGCGCGCCAGCTGCTCCTTCAGCGCACCGACCGCGCCCTGCTCGATCTGCGCACCTTCTCCTCCACGAACTTCACCATCGTCATCGCGATGATGGCCGTGAGCATGTCGGCGCTGTTCGGCACGCTGATCCTGCTGCCCCTCTACACGCAGAACGTGCTGGGGCTCACGCCGCTCGAGACCGGGCTGCTGCTGCTCCCGGGCGGGCTGCTCATGGGTCTGCTCGCGCCGTTCGTCGGCCGCGGGTACGACCGCTTCGGCCCGCGGGTACTGCTCGTGCCCGGATCGATCGTGGTCGCCGGCGCGCTCTGGGGGTACACCCTGCTCGCGGCGGACTCGTCGCCCTGGTTCGTGCTCTCGCTGCATGTGACCCTGAGCCTCGGGCTGGCCTTCGTCTTCACGCCGCTGTTCACGGCCGGACTCGGCTCGGTCCGCCCCTCCCTCTACTCGCACGGCAGCGCGATCATCGGTACGGTGCAGCAGCTGGGCGGGGCGGCGGGAACGGCGCTGTTCGTCACCGTCCTCTCGATTCGCTCGGCGGAACTCGCGCAGGGTGGCGCCGACCAGGCGGCCTCCTACGCCGGGGGCATCCACTCCGCTTTCCTGTGGGGCGCCTCCATCGCGACCGTTGCGATCGTCGCCGCGTTCTTCGTCCGCCGCCCGGCCGAGTCGGACGCGCCGCTGCCGATGGCGCACTGAGCAGGGCGAGCCGCCCCGCGTGTTCACCTCCGCGACACCCCGCCTCCCTACGGTGTCGCCCCGGCCGCCGCGCTCCGGGACGCGCGGCCGGGACGGAGACGAGACGTGACTGAGACGGACGGCGCGCAGGACGTGCTCGACGCCGGAGCCGCGACGACTCCAGCGCGCACGCTGGTCGACGTCCTCCGCGACACCGCCGAGCGCCACCCCGACGCCTCCGCTCTCGAGGACCCGGCCGGCGCGCTGAGCTACCGAGAGCTGCTGGCCCGCACGGTGCAGCTCGCCGGGGAACTCACCGCCGCCGGCGTCCGTCGGGGCGACCGTGTCGGGGTCCGCATGCCCAGCGGCTCGCGGGAGCTGTATCTCGCGATCCTGGCCGTCCTCGCCGCGGGAGGCGCCTACGTCCCGGTCGACGCCGACGACCCCGAGGAGCGCGCCCGCCTCGTCTTCGGCGAGGCCGCCGTCCGCGGCGTGATCACCGGCCCCGGACGCTTCGAGCGCAGCGGCGCCGAGGAGCCGGCCGCGCGCCTGTTCACCGCGAGCGCGCCGCACCCGAGCACCGCGTCGATCCCGCTGCTGCAGCCGCCCTCGCTCGAGGACGACGCCTGGATCATCTTCACGTCCGGCTCCACCGGCACCCCGAAGGGCGTGGCGGTCAGCCACCGCTCCGCCGCCGCCTTCGTCGACGCCGAAGCCCGCCTGTTCCTCCAGGAGGAGCCGCTCGGCCCCGGCGACCGGGTACTCGCCGGTCTGTCCGTCGCCTTCGATGCTTCCTGCGAGGAGATGTGGCTCGCCTGGCGGCACGGCGCCTGTCTCGTCCCTGCGCCGCGCTCGCTCGTGCGCAGCGGCATGGACCTGGGCCCGTGGCTGACCACGCACGGCATCACCGTGGTCTCGACGGTGCCGACGCTCGCCGCGCTCTGGCCCGCGGAGTCGCTCGAGAACGTCCGCCTGCTGATCTTCGGCGGCGAGGCCTGCCCGCCCGAACTCGGCGAACGCCTCGCTGTCCAGGGCCGCGAGGTGTGGAACACCTACGGCCCGACCGAGGCCACCGTCGTCGCCTGCGCCGCCCCGCTCGGCGGGCCCGCTCCGGTGCGCATCGGTTTGCCGCTGGACGGCTGGAGACTCGCCGTCGTCGACGCGGACGGACGACGCGTCCGAGAGGGCGAGGTCGGGGAGCTGGTCATCGGCGGGGTCGGGCTCGCACGCTACCTCGACCCGGTGAAGGACGCCGAGAAGTATGCGCCCGCGCCGCTCCTGGGCTGGGATCGCGCCTACCGCTCCGGCGACCTCGTGCGCTTCGAGAGCGCCGGCCTCGTTTTCCAGGGACGCGCCGACGACCAGGTGAAGCTCGGCGGACGCAGGATCGAGCTCGGCGAGGTCGAGGCAGCGCTCCAGGCGCTCCCCGGAGTCTCGGGGGCGGCCGCCGCAGTCCGCACCACCGCGGCGGGGCATCAGGTCCTCGTCGGCTACCTCGCCCTGGCCGACGGGCGCGCGCTCGACCGCGACGTCGCGCTGACGCGCCTGCGCGAGGAACTGCCCGCCTCCCTGGTGCCGCTGCTGGCCGTCGTCGACGAACTCCCGACGCGCGTCTCCGGCAAGGTCGACCGCGCCGCGCTCCCCTGGCCGCTCGCCGACAGCGTCACCGAGGACGCGTCCCTGAAGCCCGAGGAGGCCTGGCTCGCCGGTCTCTGGCGCGACGTGCTCGGCGTGCCGGTCGATGAGCGCGCGAACTTCTTCGACCTCGGCGGCGGCTCCCTCGCCGCCGCTCAGCTCGTCGCGCGGATCCGCGAGCGCGACCCCGAGTTCACGGTGGCCGACGTCTACGCCCACCCGCGCCTGGCCGCGATGTCCGCCGAGATCCAGAACCGCGCACCCGGCACCCAGGCGGTCTCCGCACACCGGATCGCCCCGGTCCCCCTCCGGATGCGCGTGTTACAGACCCTCCTCGGCGCACCGCTGCTCGTGCTCGGTAGCGCCCGCTGGGTCACGGCGATCCTCACCGCCACCGCCGTGCTCGACCTGGTGCCCGGCTTCAGCTGGCTGCCCACCGCTCCGCTCGCCGCCCTGATCCCCGCGTTCGCGCTCTTCCTCACGCCCTTCGGGCGGATGGGGCTCACCGTCCTCGCCGCGCGCACGCTGCTGCGCGGGATCCGCGCGGGCGATCATCCGCGCGGCGGCAGCGTGCACCTGCGGCTGTGGCTGGCCGAGCAGATCGCGTTTCAGCTGAAGGCCGTGAGCCTCGCCGGAGCGCCCTGGGTCGCCTACTACGCCCGCGCGCTCGGCGCCCGCATCGCCGACGACGTCGACCTGCACTCGCTCCCGCCGCTGACCGGCATGCTCACGCTCGGCCGCGGCGCCGCGATCGAGCCCGAGGTCGACCTCTCCGGGTATTGGATCGACGGCGACGTCCTGCGCGTCGGCGCGGTCCGGGTCGGGGCCGGCAGCACGGTCGGAGCACGCAGCACACTGCTCCCCGGCGCTCGGATCGGCAAGCATGCGCAGATCGAGCCCGGTTCGGCCGTCTTCGGGCGGGTGCCGGCCGGGCAGCGCTGGGGCGGCTCCCCCGCCCAGCGGCTCGGCCGGGCGAACACCGGGTTCCCTGCGGAGCGTCCGGCACGCAGTCCGGGGTGGGTCTGGGCCTACGCCGTGTCGGCGGTTGGCCTCGCGGCGATCCCGGTGCTCGCCCTCGCGGCCGGGCTCGCCGTCGTCGCCGCGGCTGCACAGGGCTCGGCCGACCTCGGCGCCGCACTCGGGCCGGCTCTCGCGGCACTCGTGCCCGCCGTCGTCGTCTCCGGAGTCGTCCTCGCCGCCCTGGTGGTCGTCCTCGTGCGCCTGCTCGGCCGGGGAGTCGAGCCGGGCACGCATCCGGTGCACGGTCGGATCGGCTGGCAGGTGTGGTCGACGGAGCGGCTGCTGGACTCCGCGCGGGTCCTCCTCTTTCCGCTGTACTCCGGCCTGTTCACTCCGGTCTGGCTGCGGCTGCTCGGCGCGAGGGTCGGTCGCGACGTCGAAGCCTCGACCGTGCTGCTCCTGCCCGCGATGACGACCATCCGCGACGGCGCATTCCTCGCCGACGACACACTCGTCGCCTCCTACGCCCTCGGCGGCGGGTGGATGCGGCTCGCCCGCGCCGAGATCGGCGAGCGCGCGTTCCTCGGCAACTCCGGCATGGCGGCTCCCGGCCACACGGTGCCCGCCGGCGGACTGGTGGCCGTGCTCTCCTCCGCGCCACGGACGTCGAAACCGGGCTCGTCCTGGCTGGGGTCGCCACCGGTTCGGCTGCGGCGCACGGTCGTGGAGGCGGAGTCGGCGCGCACCTTCCGCCCGGCGCGACGGCTCCGCGCGGCCCGCATCGCCTGGGAGCTCAGCCGCTTCGTCCCGGTGGTCGTCTCGGTCGCGATCGGCCTCGGGGTCGTCGTGGGCCTGCTGGCGCTGATCCTGGCGCTCGGCGCCGTGCTCGCCGCGCTCATCGGAGGCGTGGTGCTGCTGGCGGCCGGGGCGGTCGCCGCCACCGTCTCCACCGCCGCGAAGTGGCTCCTGATCCAGCGGGTCGAGCCGAGCGAGCAGCCGCTGTGGTCCTCCTTCGTCTGGCGGAGCGAACTGGCCGACACCTTCACCGAAATGGTTGCCGCTTTCTGGTTCGCCCACGCGGCCACAGGGACCCCCGCTCTGATCTGGTGGCTGCGGAGCCTCGGCGCCCGGATCGGCCGCGGCGTCTGGTGCGAGAGCTACTGGCTCCCCGAGGCGGATCTGATCTCCCTCGGCGACGGCGCGACCGTGAATCGGGGCTGCGTCGTGCAGACTCACCTGTTCCATGATCGAATCATGAGCATGGATGTCGTGAGCCTGGATTCCGGCGCCACCCTCGGCCCGCACAGCGTGATCCTTCCCGCCGCGCGAATCGCCGAGCACGGCACAGTCGGCCCCGCCTCCCTCGTCATGCGCGGCGAGCTGGTGCCTGCGGGCAGCCGGTGGAGCGGGAACCCGATCGGCCCGTGGCGCGAGGTGCGCGTCGCCGACTACCACACGCCCGTCGCGTGAGCCCGACCCGGACCGGACTCGAGACGGCCGGCGACCCCGATGTCCCCGGCATCGGGAATACCGGCTACCGCGTCGAGTCGTACGACCTCGACCTCGACTACCGCGTCGCCTCGAACCGGCTGACCGGCCGGGCGGTGCTGCGCATCGTCGCCCTCCAGCCGCTGCGGCGCTTCTCCCTCGACCTCTCCCGACTCCGCGTCGCCCGGGTGCGCATCGACGGGCGCCGCGCCCGCCACGAGCAGGCACCGCACAAGCTGCGGGTCACCCCGGCCGAACCCCTGGTCACCGGCGAGCGCATCGTCGTCGAGATCGAGTACAGCGGCTACCCCGCCCCGCGCGCGAGCCACTGGGGCGAGTTGGGCTGGGAGGAGTTGGAGGATGGCGTGCTCGTCGCCTCGCAGCCCTCCGGCTCCTCCACCTGGTTCCCCTGCAACGACGACGTCGCCGACAAGGCGCCCTACCGCTTCCGCATCACGGCCGAGGAGGGCTACGCCGTGCTCGCGAACGGGATACTCCTCGACTCGAGCGCCCGCTCGGGCCGCCGCACCTGGCTCTACGAGCAGCGCGAGCCCACTGCCGCGTATCTCGCCTCGGTGCAGATCGGCCGGTACGTGCTCGAGGAGCGTGTGCTCGCCGGAGTCACGGTGACCCTCGCCCGCCCCGCCGCCCTGGCCGCGCGGGTTGCCCGTGACTTCGCTCCGCTCGAGCGCATGCTCGCCCTGTTCACGCGGCTCTTCGGGCCGTATCCCTTCGCCCGCTACTGCGTGGTCGTCACCGCGGACGAGCTCGAGATCCCGCTTGAAGCGCAGGCGATGGCCATTTTCGGAGCGAACCACGTCGACGGCCGCGGCGGGTCGGAGCGCCTGATCGCGCACGAACTCGCGCACCAGTGGTTCGGCAACAGCGTCGGTATCGCCCGCTGGCGGCACATCTGGCTCAACGAGGGCTTCGCCTGCTACGCGGAGTGGTTGTGGTCCGAGGAGTCGGGCCACGCCTCCACCGACGCCTGCGCCCGCCGCCACCATGCAGTGCTCCGGGCTGCGGCGCAGGATCTGGTGCTCGCCGACCCCGGCCCGGTCGCGCTGTTCGATGACCGCGTCTACAAACGCGGCGCGCTCACCCTGCACGCGCTGCGGCTCACCGTCGGCGACGAGCCCTTCCTCGGGCTTCTGCACGCCTGGACCTCCCGCTACGCCTTCGCCGCCGTCACCGACGAGGAGTTCCGCGACCTCTGCACCGAGCTGCTCGGCGACGGCGTGGACGACCTGCTCGACGCCTGGCTCCTCGACGAGGAGCTGCCGCCGCTACCGCCCGCCCGCTGAGACCAACGAGTCCGCGAGCGCGTCGCCGTGCTCGCGCCGCCAGCCGATGATCGGCCCGGCACCCGAGTCCCCCATCGGCCCCAGAGCGACGCTGACCCGCAGCGTCGGATCGAGCCGCGGCTCGGCCAGCCGGAAACGGACCTTGTCGATCCGCGCCTCCGCCGCGTGCCGCGACTCGTGCACGTGCACGCGGCGCGGGTCAAGCTCGAGCCCGCGGCCGTCCGCCTTCAGCGCGGCCTCGATCCGGGTCCAGTGCAGGACGGGGTCTGCGGGGCGTATGCCGCCCGTTGCGAACGGCGCCCCCGCAATCCGCGTGATCCGTTCATCGCGCTCCGGTGTCCCAAGGGACGGCTCGACGTCGATACCGACCACTCCGGCGCTGCTCGCCGCGACGACCACCGCTCCCGCGCAGTGCGCGATGCTCACCGAGAGCAGCTCCAGCGCGCCCTCCCGCCCCTCCAGGCGAGGCCGGCCGTGCGCTCCTCCGCAGCGCGCGCAGCGGGCGACGACCCGGACCTCCGATGCGCGCGTGCCCGTGAGTTCGGCGGCGAGCATCCGCAGCAGCACTCGGCCGAAGACGAACCGCTCCGCCGTCGTTGCGGCGACCGTACCGACGTAGCGCTCCCGCTCCGGCGCGCTCAGCAGCGGCAGCAGCCGTCGCGCATCCAGGGTTTGCTCGTCCAGCGCCAGCCAGCGCAGATGCACCCCCGGCAGCTCCGCGCCGATCCCCGACTCCCTCATCTCCCGTCCCCCGATCAGCTCGTCGCGGCGTGCTCGCCGCGCTCGTAGACGTCGGCGGCCGACCCGACGATCAGGGGGTCCGGACCCCGCGGCCCGACGACCTCCTCGTCCCGTCCGTCATAGTCGTAGAGGCTCAGCACGTAGCGCATGGCCTCGAGCCGCGCGCGCTTCTTGTCGTTGCTCTTCACGATGGTCCACGGAGCATCGTCGGTGTCGGTCGCCGCCATCATCGCCTCCTTCGCCGCCGTGTAGTCGCCCCACTTGTCGAGCGAGGCGAAATCCATCGGCGAGAGCTTCCACTGCCGCACGGGGTCGATCATCCGCATCGTGAACCGCGTGCGCTGCTCCTCCGCCGACACCGAGAACCACAGCTTCACCAGATCGATGCCCTCGCCCACCAGCATCCGCTCGAACAGCGGCGTCTGACGGATGAACTCGTCGTACTGCGCGGGCGTGCAGAAGCCCATCACCCGCTCCACGCCGGCCCGGTTGTACCAGGAGCGGTCGAACAGGACGATCTCACCGGCGGCCGGCAGGTGCGAGACGTAGCGCTGGAAGTACCACTGTCCGGCTTCGCGCTCGGTCGGCTTCTCGAGCGCGACGACGCGGGCTCCGCGCGGGTTGAGGTGCTCGGTGAAGCGCTTGATCGTGCCGCCCTTGCCCGCCGCGTCGCGCCCCTCGAACACGACCACGAGCCGCCGACCGTGCTTCTTGATCCAGTTCTGCAGCTTCAGCAGCTCGATCTGGAGGAGCCGCTTGCCCGCCTCGTACTCCTCACGCGATATCCGCTCGTCGTACGGGTAGCCCTCGCGCCAGGTGTCGATCTGCGTGCCGTCCCGGCGCAGCAGCACCGGGTCGTCGTCGTCCTCGTCGAGCACGACGAGGTCCCGCGCGTCGTCGGGTGCGAGCGAGCGGAGCAGCTCGGCAGTGGGACGGAGGGCGTCGTGGGCAGTCTCGGGGGCGTCGTCGGGCACGAAGGGACCGTAGTGCGCCCGGGCGACGCGCCGGTGAACGCGCGGTGACCGGCGGCGGGCCCGCGCCTGCACAACGAAGGCTGGAAGCCAACCAGCGGCCCTCTGGCGCCCGTTCGAGCGCCCCAACCTTCGTTGTGCAGACGTCATCCCTTGAAGGCAGCGAACCAGCGCTGCGATCGACCCGCCGAACGGGGCCGTCGCCACCCGCTCGGCGCTCTCGACCTCGAGGGCGAACGTGCTCAGCCCCTGAAGACGGCCGGAGGCAGGTCGGCCTCACCGCTCTCCAGGCCGGCGACGAGACGGTCGACGACGGCCTGCGGAGCAAGCCCCGCACCGAAGCGCGGAGCGTCGCCCGCGAGCGGATGCCGGGACAGCTCCGTCTCGGTGTGCCCGGGCCGCGCGTCAAGCAGCAGCACGCCGGCCCGCTTGTACTCACGCGCCGAGGCCTTCACGAAGGCGTGCAGTGCTGCCTTCGAGGCGGAGTACGCCGCGAGACCGGCGGTCGGCGCCTCCGCCACCACTCCGCTGATGGTCAGCGCGAACGGCTCGCCCCCCTTGCCCGCCGAGGTGACGAGCGACGGCAGGGCCGCGGTCAGAACGCGGATCGGCGCGAGCGCGTTCACCTCGACCAGCTCCTCCAGCACGGCCGGATCGAGTTCGGCGGACGGACCGAACGCCACCACGCCCGCCGCCACGACCACGCCGTCCAGGCGCCCGTGCCGCTTCAGCACCTCAGCGATCAGACGGCGCGGCTCGTCCTCCCCGCGCAGGTCGGCGACGAGCGGAGCGTCGCCGAGGGCGGCCCGGGTGCGCCCCGAGCGCACTGCGACGGCTCCGCGCGCGTCCAGCGCATCCGCCAGGAGGCGGCCGAGGCCGCCCGAGGCTCCGAGAACGAGGACGACGGCACCGTCGAGACGAGTCATGTGGCGAGCCTAGACGGGTGCGTAGGCGCGGATCGGCACGACCAAGAGCACCGTCGATCGGATCGCATCACCGGCGCAGATCGCGCTCGGTGTCGTCCGCCGCGCGCTCGGGGCGATCGCTCCGGCCGTCGGCGACCACGACATCGCCGCGCACAACCCGGAGGTCGAAGGGGCAGACCCGGGAGAGCAGGTCCGCCATGACGCCCTCCACCGCCTCGCGACCGAGATTCGAGATCACCCAGACGTCCGAGTCGTCGTCGACCGAGACCCTCTTGGCCCTCGTCCTCGGGGGCAGATCGGGTTCTAAGGAGACGACTCCCGGAAGAGCGACGGCCTCCCTCCCGCATTTGCTCGCGATGATTCGCGCGACTTCCCGCAGAGCACCGATTGCCGTGTACGGCCCGGCGTCGAACTCCGTCCGAGCTGAACGGCTCAGCAGGAGATAGCTCCGATACCGTGTTTTTCCTCGCAACCGGTCGTAACGCCATTCGAGCTGCCGGCCGCGATGGCGAGCGGTCCCCGTGTTCGTGGTTTTCTCGATGTAGTCCTGCCCGAAGCGCGCGAGCAGCTCGTCGTCGAGACGCCGGACCCGAGTGACCGGACCACCCGATTCCATCAGCGCCCGCACCTGCTCGCTGTCGACGTCCTCCAAGGCCGATTCCAGCTGGTCGACCGTGTCGATCCCGCAGCATCGTGCAAGCTCGATTCCGAATTCGATCCCCTTCGCGCTGCCGTCCGTGTCGTCGGGGAACCTCGACTCCAGGAACTCGCAGAGCGCCCGGACGTCCAGAGGAGTCGACGCGGTGGTGTCCCCCGGACCGGCCTCCCGCTCGACACGGACCTGGTCGCGCCGGCTTTCCTCGTCGAACGACGGCCGCGCGAGAATCCGGTCGATCGCCACAAACGTCTCATCGAGCGCACGACGAGCGTCGGATGCCGCTCCGAAGAGCTGGTCAATCGTGACTCTGTCCTGCTCGCCGACCGCCTCGTACTGCGCGCCTTTGTATCGTCGTGCATGCTCGAATTCGGCCCACGCGTGTCCGGCCACTGTGCGGATCTGGATCTCCAGCCCTCCGAACGTCGTGAAATAGCGCTCGAGTTCTCCGCCGGAGACGACCCAGTCTGAATCATGGCCGTGGACTTCTCCCGACACGACGATGTGCAGACAGTCGTATCCGCGCAGGCGCTTCGGCTTCTCCTCTCCAGGGTTCCGGTCCTCCCCGGGCAGCACCGCGAATCGGGAGCGGATCAGCTCGCCGACCCGGTCCCGATCCGTATTCGAGTAGGTGATGATGCGGATCGCGACGATGTCGGTAATCTCTCCCATCGGATCCGCGTACTTCTTCGCCCGCTGCTTCCGCTGAAAAGACGCTATCGATTTCGCTCGCGCCGACACGGCATGCGGCTGAATACTCGACTCGGCGAGCAACCGCTGCACATAGCCCTCCACCTCCTCCGCCGCACGGGGAAGCCAATCCCAATTCGTGAAGTCCACGCTGTCGATACTGCTCATCCTGTTCCCCGTGCTGTCCGCTTATGGCCGTCCCGCCGCGCCCCACGGTACCGGTCGGCCGCTTCTGATCGCACGAGGAGGCGCTCGCTGCGACGCTCATCGATCCGCTCCGCTTTCGCGGCCGACACAGAGGTGCCCCGCCCGCGTGACACAACACCTGGTCGCACCCAACGCCCTCCGGCCGAGGACGGCGTCCCCGATCGGCGCAGGCGTCAGCCGTACTCGGGCGACATCAGTGGCTGAGGCCGCGCAACTATCGCCGCGGTGTGTCGTCACGGAAGAGATCCCCTTTGAGCGCCGCATAGACGAACTCGCTCCCCCACGCCCCCGACAGGCGTCGATCGTTCTCGATGAGGTGCGCCTCAGGTCGGAAGCCCAGCCGTCGACACAGGAGCACCGAACGCTCGTTCTCAGCATCGAGCCGGGCGAACAGCCGATGCGCGCCATACTCCGAGAACGCGAGTTCGGCGATCGCCCGCGCAGCCTCGGTGGCATATCCCCTGCCAGCGTCCTCGGGATTGAAGACCCAGCCGATCTCGAGCTGCGAGGCCCGACGATCCGACAGGGTGAGGACGACCTCCCCGATGACGCGCCGCTCCCCGTGCACCCGGACCGCGAATACCAGAGTGTCGCCGTCGGCCTCGAGCGCCGTCGTCGCGATGGCCCGCTCGATGCCCGCCGCGCAGGCGTCCCGGCTCAGCGGCTCGCGGTAGAGGTAGCGGGCGACGTCCTCACGCGACTGGTATGCGAGACGGTCATCCAGGTCGCCGTGGTCGAAGCGCGTGATGTCGAGGCGACGAGTGATGAGGATCAGCGGCACCGTTTGCTCCATGCAATGAGTCTCTCATCCACTCTGTCCCGCTCCCAGGGACGCCAACACGCTCGTTCCCCGGACTTGCTCGGGTCGCCGATCGTGACGGACGCCCATAGCTTCATCAGGTCCCCGGCTGGGCCGTTCCGTCGGCGTCGTCGGCGCCCCGCCACTCCTGCTCGCACGACCACTCCCGGCTCGCAAAACCGCGCGGAGCACAAGGCCGTCTCCGCCGCGCTGAAGCCGGTCTAGTAAGCACCGACCGCGGACGCAGCCAGGACGGCGATTGAGGCGTTCACGGCGTCGGAGTCGGGGCGCGAGAACCCGCAACGCGGCAGCGGCGTCCGAGAGCGCCTGGGAGCGGCCCACACCATTTCCTCGCGTTGCTGCCCGACGCCCACCGAGTGATCTGCACGACCAACGCGATCGAGTCGCTGAACCTTCAGCTCCGCGAAGTCACGAATAACCGCGGAAACTTCCCCAACGACGACGCCGTGATCAAGCTCCTCTGGCTCGCGATCCGCGACATCGAAGACAAACGAACCCGCGACCGAGGACGCCCCGCCGCGGAACATGGAGCCGAGGGACGCCTCGTCGAAGGACAAGTTTTCACGAACTAGAGAAAGGCCGTAGAGCAACTCTCCATCGCATTCCCCGAACGAGTCCACCACTGCCTCTGAACCCCCGACGACCACGCGCTTACACACAACTTGACAGGCTCGATGACAGGCTCGATGACAGGCTCGATGACCGGCTACGAGGCGACGTCGAGCACACTGAAGCATGATTTCCGGATCCTGCGAGAGGCGGATTTCTCGCGGGCGAACCTCCGGCTGCCGGATGACGAGGGCTGCAATCGCATCCGCATCTAATCACCGCCCGGGTGATCCCGTCAGACAAGGTTGTGAACCGCTCCGAACTCACGAGCGAGGCCGCCGAATCCCGCGAGCAGGACATGCGTCGCGCGCGGCAGATCCAGCAGCTCGGCCACCTCGAAGTCATCGAACTCCCGGACGGGCCGCAGGACACGACCTGCCAACGTGGCGCTCGCGCACTGCTCGTAGCCGTGCCAGCCGGCGCCGATGAAACTCTTGATGACCCCGACCTCGCCCTCCTCGCTGACCACCGCCGAGAGGTCGGCAGTAACGAAGAACAGCATCTCGGCGCGTGCGCGTCGATTTCCTCCGCGTAGGCTCGTCGTACCCGACAGCGGCTTCAGCACCTTGTCGACGCCAGCGATCTCAACATCACCCGACTTCCAGCGCCCGCTTCGCGTCAGATACAGAGTGCGCACGTCAAGATGAGCTTTGCCGTCGAACGGAAGACCCTGCTTCGCGTCGAAGCACGACAGGAACGGGTCCGCGTCGAAACCCACAGGGTCGCGCAGATATGTGCCGAACAGCCCCCCGCCCAAACGCCCGGACTGCCGTTCGCGGAAGAGCATGCCGAGGGAGGTGTCTGCGCTGCTGGATCCTCGCGGACTCTCATACGCCGAATGCTCGCGCATCACCGAAAAATGCACTCCCTCTGACGCCACATACTCCACGGTGAGGCGGTATCCCAGGCTGTTCGCAATGATGGTCATCACCCGCAGGACGAGCCCGATTTCGGTCCAGCAGATGATCGGGCGCAGCTCGCCGTAGAACGTGGGCAGATACTCGGGGATGATCTCGAGCCGGAACATCGACCGGTCTACCGGCCCGATCTCCGCCGGAGCCTCGGTCCAACTGCGCCAGACCCAACGCCATGGATCGAAGGACGTGCGCTCTTGCACGTCGACCAGACGTACCGGGATCTTCGCCCGAACCGAGGGATAAGGCGGATGCAGTGCGTAGGTGCTGGACGGCTCGATTCTGATGACGGCGAGGGCGCACGCCAGCAGATCGGCAATCCCCACATTCGGAGGCCCCTCCGTCACTGAATCCGTCTGCACCGATACTTGATCGAACAACACGTACGCGGAAGCGACGTCAGCACGACGAACGATCGCCCCGCTCGCGCGACCCGACTCGTCATCGAGATCGTTCCCGCGGTAGTCCGCCCTCAGCCGCTTGCCCGGACCGACTTGCCATAACGTAAAATAGTCGAATGCCTCAGTCATCACTGCGAATCCACTTCGAAGTCGGGTTTTACGGAAAAGGATGGGGCAGGAGGTCGTCTGTGGAAGCCAACAGGTCGCTTCTACCCAACCGTTCGAGGACACGCAGTTCCGCCACGCGCTGGTGAGCGAAGCCGAAGGACACGCCGAGCGCGCCCGGGACGATGCACTTCACGCAGCTGACTCCCAGGGCGCCGATCGTCACGTTGGTCTGATCGACGAAGACCGGCGCGCCCAGATCATGGGAGGGGAACTCCGATATTAAGTAGCTGAGCGCCGACAACGCATCCAGACGGCTCCCCGCCCCACGACGACCACGAAGCTTCTCGACCTCGCCCTCGGACAGAAGACTGCCACGGCACTTCGCGCGGATGAAGGGAGCTCGCTCCGGCAGAGCCCAGAAAGCGATGTGGTCCTCCGCCTCCATAACATCCCACTTGGAGATCAATCTGGCGCGCGCCTCGCTCTCCGAGAGAGTGCGTTCTCCGCCGACCATGTTCGTCATTTCCCAGAGGGCTGTCTCGCACACCGCGTCGAAGTCCAGACCGCTCGCTGCGCTCAGAATCACCGCAGGATACTCACCACGAGCGTTGAACGAAACGCAGGCCACCGAGATGATCGGATACGGGCTCGACAACAAGAGGAGAGACACCTCGTGCCCGCGGTTCGAGATCCACTGCTCCACCTCGCGAGCGAACCCCGACAGGACCTCACTCGGAATACGGGGCAACAGGACGCTGGAGTACCAGAAGCTCATGAACGCATGCCGTTCCACCACCTCCAGCAATGCGTGCGTACAGGCCTCGCCGTATGTCGCACCCGTCGCACTCCCACTCGACGACTCCTCGTAACGTCGAAGAGGAGTGCGCTCCGCATCGAACACAGAAGCCATGTCGGCGATACCGTACTCAGGGAAGTAGCTGTAGAAGCCTACTTCCGCCGGGACCCAGACACGAGCGCCGTCCATCCCCCATCCCGCTACCCACTCCTCGGGAGCATCCGCACTGATCCGACTCGACGAATGCGTGTACTGGTCCTCGTGATAGCCCCCGAGATCAGCAGGACCGAGGCACCGCTCGTCACCGTCGATCTGACGCACCACCGCGTTGTCATGGTACGGGAGGCTCGACATTCTCTCCAGAGCCTCCAGGACCCCCACGAAATCCGCATCCAGCGACGTCCTCTTGCGGCCCCAGCCTGCGTTCTTCACCGGAGGAACAACGGAACCCGACAACACTCCTGGCGAGATCGATTCAAATCTCCGTGGTCCGACGACCGGCCCGAAAAGAGAATCGCAGGACATGGCGATCATGTCTCGTCTGCTCTGCGCCGACGCGAAGCGCCCTCCGCGCAATCCGGGCACCAGCAGATCCGCATCGCCTCCGGCCGCTCGTGGCCCTTCGACGCCCACACAAGTAGCGACGTGGCCGCCCAGGCGACAGAGCGGAGAGATCGTCAGATTCCCCACGCCCACGCACTCGCCCGACAGTGTCCCGACGACAGCCCGACCACCGGATCGGTCCCCGCCAGACCGGAAGACGACGTCGACGAGAAGGTCGCGCGCCTCACGGATGTCGAGACCGTGCGATGCTCCGATGCGAGCGCCCGCAGCGGCGCGAGAGACGGCAAGGCCCGCATGCGAGTCGAAGTTCGTGAGCTGGTACTCGAGGCAGCCCAGACAGGGCATGTCGGACGCCCCCGCTACGTAAACCGGTCCGACGAGGACATCGCCACCGCGCGTGTAGATGGGAACCACGGCTGGCGCTCGGAGAGCAGCGAGTGATGCCCTCTGATGCAGATCGCGGTAAGACACCCCCTCGACGATCGCCACTGCCGTCTCCGCGCTCAACGCGCACCGACCCTGTACGAGACCCCCATGACGCACTGCCCCGCATCGACGAACCGATTCGACACCTCCACCACATCACCGACAAGAGGTTTCCGGCTGAGACCCGCGACGAGTTCGCCGAGGGCGCGATTATCCAGACGCTCGAGGAAGGACGTATCGATCTCCTCGACCCGGTAGACGTCGCCACCTCTGTTCAGCTGAGTCACCGCCTTGAGCCGCACCAGGGAGTGGACGATGGCCAGTTGTGGATCCGCCTCGTACGTGGTGAAAGTACGTCCACCCGTCAGAACACAGGCAACGTGTACAGCTGTACCCGACACCTTCCCGAGATGCACGGAGAACTCGAGAAACTGCTCCAACTCACGGACCAGCGTGGCGGACACGGGAGAGAAGTCCAATTCGCTCTCGCTCAACGCCACAAGGGAATGCTCCTCCACCGCGGACAGCCGCAGAGCGGCATCGACGAAACGTCTGTCGACCGACGTTCCTGCCACGCCGACGCCCCGACCCGAGCCACGAGAGCCCACAGAACTCGCGTAGTCGCGGCACGCGGCAAGAACTGCGCACTTGGAGGCATCCGTTAGGCTCTTGGGGCTCCAGGCGAGAATACGACTCCGCGCGGTCGACCGGGTCTCTGCGGCCTGGAAGTACGTGGGCAGCTGGTCAACCTCGTCGAGGTCGACCAGCATGATCGTCATTCCGACGCTGGTGAACGGCTTCAGCCATTCCCGCGAAAGGCGAGACTCCTCGGATTCCGAGGACGTGCCCTTCGGCTTGCCCGTGCGGGCGAACTCTTGACGCCCATCACGACGCCGAAGAAAAGGAGGTTCGAACCGCAACTCGAATATCTCGAAACCCGCGTCGAGCACCGACTGACGAACGTGACTCGACACGGTCATGCCCGGTAAGCTTCTGCGTAGCGGTAGTTCATAAAGATGCGCCTCCGGCCCACCCTCCACAGGTTCACCCACACATCGACTGAGTACCGCCAACTCGCCGACAGCCGATGAGCTTCGATCCGTACTGAACAAGAACGCGCCGGTCGCACCGGACACGACGTACGAGACGATGCGCGTGGAACGAAGGACGAGGCAGAGCGCGTGCCCCAGTCCGCCCGACGAATCGACTGCCTCGCGAATCCGGGTGACATGATCGTCACGCGAGGCACGGACTCGCATGCGCACGAATTCGCTCTCGACCGCCTCAACCAGGTCCCTGGAACCCGAGATCACTGGTCTCTCATCGGACACGAATCGGGACAACAGGTACTCAGGACGGTCGACGAGATCTTCGATTTCAGCCATCAGCCCGGGCACAGAGCGGATGAGCTCGGAGAGCCCTTCTCGAAGGTCACGGTCCGGGAAGGTTCGCTGACGGACGAGACCTGCAGCGAGGAGCCGGTCCATCAGACCAGATAAGGCCCCTGCGGATATCTGGGGAAAACGACTGGCCAGCTCGCTGACGGGAAGGCCCTCGCGCAGCTCCTCCTCACGATCAGATAAGTACTCGAAGAGCGGCCTTCCACCCGGAATGACCACCGCCTTCTCAGAGGAACCGAAATAGACCCCCTTCTCCGGTAGAAAAGCCATCGTCGCACCCGGCCGCATCACATACTCCACGATTGCTCCTACACCTTCGCATTCAACATGATTTCCATCGCGCGCTCGCCGTCGACCGGAACCGGAAACGCCTCCTGAAGGAGTCCGTATCGTTCGAGTTCACCCAGGCGACGCCCGAGCGTCACCATCGAGGCGACACTGCTCGCGTCGAAGTACACCGGCTTGGCGCGCTTCGCTCCCCGGCCGCCGTCCCGATGCTTGAAGAACCCCTGAAAGGGGAGCCCTTCATCGACCCAGAAATCGAACATCTCCACAAAAGAGCGGGTCATCGCGTTGCCGAGTTTGACGCTCAGTTCGGGGACGCTCCAGCTTCGACGGTGGAAGATGATGCCGTTCATCCGCAACCTGCCGCATCCTGGTGCGCTTTCCCCATAAGCATCCAGCAGCAACCGCGAAGCGCCCAGCCGGCCACCAGCACGGTGCCAGTGAAGGAGGCCCGTGAAGGGCCCCAAGAGCCATGGCGCCCCAGCGCCGAGGTAGTCGGGAACATCCCTGTCCGAGAAGGCGCTGTTGAATCGCAGGAGCCCCCCCGACGCGGGATCCAAGTGCACGCTGATGCCCCGCCAGTCCTCCCATCGCGCCGATCGGGGAGAGATCAGCGGGGAATTCGAGATCGAGACCCCGTGCAACGAGGTATCCTGCACCGATTCCATCTTACGCGACGCGGCTTCTTTGCGGAGATAGTCCCAGAGGTCCGACCCCGAGCGACCGGCGTCCGGGCTCGGCAGGTACCGGGCCCAAAGGGCACCCCCTCCCCCGAGCGCGTCATTGACGACCCAGTCACCGCCTTGGCCCTGCGCGAAGACGGAGTAGGCACGAGGCGATCTCGACGTGCCGCTCTCGATCAGAGAGTCGTTCAACGCTGCCAGCTGATCCGAACGGATGTCGAAGTCCAGCGTCTTGTTCTCCCACATGGCGTCGACTGCGTCCGTCACCTCAGCTCGCGCCCGAACGAGCTGTGCGAATCGACGCAGGCCCAACTGCTCCGCGACATCGAGCGACGGTCGCTGGAGGAAATGCTCATACGAGGCGCGCGTCTCCCTGTTGAGCGCCACCCCGCAATCGATGAGATTCTGCGTCGAGTTCCCGAAGCGCCGGTGGAACACGTCCGTCGAGATGAGCGCGAGGTCGAGGTTGGTGTCGAATGCAGCAAGCAGCCGGAGACCCGGCGCGATCGCCCGCCGAAGAGGCTCTACCGACCCGAATGCAGCGACGCCGCCGAGGTCCTCGTAGAGCACCGGCTCGGTGACCACCCCCTCGCGAGCGAGCCGACGACGCAGGTCGGACTTGATGCCCTCGACGCGCACACGTCGTCTGTGAGGCTCCGATGTCGCGAGGTCCTCGATAGACGTGTCGAGCGCCGACACCGGAAAGGTGTCGAGACGGTTCTCTCCGAAGATCGTCGGTCCGGGAAGCGACGTGACCAGAAGACGCTCTCGGATCATTGATTCGACAAAGGCCGTGGATGCCTCCGAATTTCCGTCGTAGAACCTCGCAGCGAGTTCGTCGGCCAGCTCGGTGCGGGTCAGGCTCACATTCTGGACGAGCTGGACGACGTGGTCCAGCAGGGGTGTGACCCGGACTGGCACCCGCTCCGCCGCCCCGGCGACGCTCCGCACGAAGACGACTCTCTCCGCGGCCAGCCGCAGAGACGGGTTCAGAGTCAGCGCGCTAGATACGTCACCACCCGATGACGCGTCGATGGATCGAGCGGACAGATCGGCATAGACGCGTGCGCTCACCACCAACGGAGTGGACGTGATCAAAGACGAGGGACTACAAAGCGATCCGACCGGGCCGTCCTCAGCGGCCAGACCGCGCTCAGAAGCCAGACCGATGGTGACAGCCGTCAGTCGCCCCAGCGGGCTGGTTCGGTACATGGCTCGATACGCGAGATCAAGGAAATGCCGTTCATCCTTGGGGATCACGGCGCAACCGGCTCTCGGGTCCTCCTCGAGAAGACGGGAAATGCCGTCATACAGGTCGGGAGATCTCAAAGACACGTGCAACTGCACGCAGTCAAGCCGCAGGACATCTCGCAGAGCACTCCTCTCCCGACGAAGCTCATCCGCCTCGGATCGCGCGAGATCGTCCCCGAGATCCTGCAGCGCCTCGACTACCCCATCCCATGCCGCGAAAACGGACCCACGCTCAGTGGTCCGATACTGGTGATAGGCGTTCAACGCCGCCATCCGGGATCGTCGAACCTTCCGTGCGATGTTTAGTAGCTCCCGCGACCGCCCACCCTTCGTGGACTCCGCGTCCGCACCGATCATTTCCTCTAGCAAACACGCGGTGTCGACTCGCAGGCGGCGGAATCTCGACCAACTCGCTTCACGTCGCCTCAGCTTGGCTTTCCATTCGGGGCTTGCGAGCGAGCGCTGTGGGACGGGGTTCCATCGAAGCACCACAATACGTTCGAATTCCTCTATCATTGACCCTCCACGATGGGCGAACAGCTCAACGAATCATGCAGGCGGCGCCGACTTGTCGTCGATGAGTGAAGCCAGCCTCCAACCGTCTTCATGCGCTGCAAACAGGGTCGTCTCGAGTATGGCTATCCTCTCGACAAGACTTACCCCACAGAGCCAGAACACATAGTTGTAGACAAGATCACTGAGTTTTCTGTAAGCCTGAAACCAGGGCGTCGTGCCAATATTGAGGAAGGAACGACCTTGAATGCATGAAAGCGAGAGATCATTTCCGGAATGAATATTCCATCCGGAACGTCCCATGCCCCAGGATCTCCAAGCATCTGTCCTAAAATGAAGGCCAATCGGGAATGGATGAGCTGCCTTTGGTACTTTTCATCCCAGGCAGCTGTCGCGAGCAACTCGCGCTGCCCACGCACCTGTGATCGAATACTGTCGCGGCCATCCTCAGTGACGAGCTCCATCAGTGCTTCACGACTCGAATACTGCGAAACGTAACCGTAGGAGCTGCCTCGAGGATGTGTGTCCGCAAGTGCTCGCAACACTGTCACCAAGAAAGGCATCAGACGCTTATGGGGCTCATCGTAATTGAGGGTGTAGTCGGGGTCTGAAGCCGCCAGTTTCGAGCAGGCTGCGGGCGATGTAGTTGGTGAGGTTGCGGAAGCCGAGGGCGGA
>NZ_PSWS01000066.1 GCF_002932875.1 Rathayibacter tritici | reverse complement strand
GACTATCGGACCCCGAACGAAGCCGAGCAGGCATGGATCACCGAGAACCTCGCCGCGTAGACAACTATTCAACTGGTCCAGGAAACGTTGGGCAGCTCAGTCGTCCGAGCACTTCCTCCCCAATCGACACTGCGACGGTGATCCGCACACTCTGAACGACCAGATCAGCAGCTGGAGGATCTCGTGACGCGCCGTGGTGTCCCTCTATCCTTCGGAGTCGTCATCCTCGCCGGGATCGTCGTCGTGCTCGCCGGTTGTTCTCAGGAAGCCGTCGACATCAGTGGGTCGCCTGCCCAGGAGTCGACACCAGACCAGGTCTATGAGCACGTTGCCCCGGATGGCTCGGTCCATGCCGTTCTTCATGAGGAGTTCGAGTCGGTTCGTCTTCCTCTCGACGAGTTCCTGCCCACGACCGACGAGATGCTCGCGGTCACCCATGCTAATGATCTGCTCATTCTCGACTGCCTGCGGCAGTCCGGTCGTGATTATTCGCCTGCACATGTGGATTGGCAGGGGGGTTGGGATGAGCCGTTCAACCGCCGGTACGGCAGTTGGAGTGTGTCTCGGGCGGCGGTGTACGGCTACGACGTACCCGAGTCCGCTTACGAGAAAAGTGTCATGGCCGCGGTCGCTGCTGATGGGACGCCGTCGGCGGAGCAGATGGCTGCCGAGAGCCGGTGCGGCCAGTCCGTCGAACGGCTCCCGAATCTCACAGAAGACGCGGGCCACAGTGATAACCCCACTGAGGCGTTGATGGTGGTCGTTGATGAGGGTCGGTACGGAGGTGGGGACGCGGCGTTCGAGAGCGAGGAGTTCCCGAAGGTTCGGGCGGCGCTTGCTGAGTGCTTTGCGAGAAGCGGCTTGTCGATGAGTGACGATGCGTCATCGTTCGAGGTCACGAACAAGCCGGAGGACGCCGAGGGCGAGGTGAGGACGGCCGTTGCGGAGGCGACGTGTCACCAGGAGGTGAAGGTCGAGCAGACTCTCTATGACATCCAGGCTCAGTATCAGGCGGGGTACATCGCGGCCCACGAGGCGGAGTTGGCTGTGGTGAAGCAGAAGCAGGCGGAGGTGCTCGAGCGAGCGAAGAAGGTGATTGCAGAGCATGGCGGCTGAGCCGGACGGCGATGCCGTCGCCCGGCCAGGATGGGTCGCGCGTCCCGCTCTGATCGGGGTCTTCGTCGCCGTCGTGCTCCTCGTCGCCGGCAGCGCCTTCTGGTGGGGCCGGTCACTTCGGACTCCTGAATCGGTGGCTGTCGACGCGTCCACCACCGCGGTGCCCGTCGATGTCGCGGTCGAGTCCCGCGTGGTCGCCGAATCCGCTCGCCTTCAGGGAGAAGTGGTCGCCGGTACGACTCTTCCCGTCGAAGCCGTCCGGCCGCGGTCGGCGGCCCGGGCCGTGGTGACCGCAGTCCACGTCGAGGTCGGGCAGGAGGTCGGCGCCGGGATGCTCCTCGCCGAGGTCTCGGACCGACCCGTCTTCGTGCTGTCGATGGACGTCCCTCCCTATCGCGCGCTCACGGCGGGCGAAAGGGGAGAGGACGTCACGCGTTTCCAGGAGGCGCTCGCGGAGGCCGGCCTGGACGTCGTAGACAGCGGTGTCGTCGACGAGCAGACGCAGGGGGCGATCCGCGACCTTTACGACCGGGCGGACGCGGAGCCACCGGGCGGCATCGGGCCCGGAACGAGCGTCGACCTCGGTGAGCTCGTCATTCTTCCCGGCCCGAGTGCCGTCGTCGCCTCGGTCGCCGCCGTGGGTACCGTCCTGTCGGAGGGCGCCTCCGGCGCAGGCTCCTCGACAACGGCCGCCGCGTCCGCGGCTCCCGGTCAGCCCAGCGGGGGAAGCGGGCCGACCCTGGCCGAGCTCCGAACGGCTCCTGACGCTGTCCGCGCGCGGGCGAGCGTTATCAGCGTGGACGACTTCACTGTCGGCACGGACGTGACACTGACGGGCGAGGCGGGAGCATCCGCCACCGGAACCGTGTCCTCGATCGGAGCCTTCTCCACCGACTCCTCCTCCGGCGCCGGTTATGACGTGCAGGTGACCTTCGCGCAGAGGCCGGAGCAGGGTTTCGCGATCGGTCGTCCCGTGAGTGTCGCGACCGGTCGGACGGGCGAGCCGGTTCCGGCCGTTCCCCTCGTTGCGGTGCTCCAGGAAGACGGGAAGACCTTCGTCCAACCGACGGGCGATCCGGAGGCGACACTGCCGCCCCGAATCGAGATCGGCGTGCGCGAGCAGGCGGACGGCTGGGCCTCCTTCGACCCGACCGACGCGCTCCCCGTGGGCGCACTTGTCCGGGTGCCGAGGTGACCGCGCTGCTCGAACTGCGGGGTGGGGGACGCCGATACGGGAACGGTCACTCCGCAACGACCGCGCTGTCCGCGGTCGATCTGGTGATCGAACGCGGAGAGTTCGTGGCGGTGATCGGTCCCTCAGGGTCGGGGAAGTCGACTCTCCTCAACGTCCTCGGCCTGCTCGATCAGCCGACCTCGGGCAGTTACCGCATCAACGGCACTGAGGTGAGCGCACTGCGGGAGCACCGCCGTGACGAGTTGCGGTCCCGAGTGTTCGGCTTCGTCTTTCAGGCCTCCCACGTGCTGCCCGATGATTCGGTCGAGCGCAACGTCGCGGTCCCGCTGCGCATCGGTGGCCGGAGCGCTCAGGAGCAGAGCGAGCGCGTGACGACGGCGCTCGCACGCCTTGGCCTGCTGCATCGGTGCAGGGCTGCCGGAAGGTCGCTCTCCGGCGGCGAGCGCCAGCGGCTCGCGATCGCCCGCGCAGTCAGCACCGACCCGGAGGTGATCCTCGCGGACGAGCCGACCGGCAACCTCGACTCGGCGAACGGCCTCGAGGTGATTCGGCTCCTGCAGGAGCTGCACAGCCAGGGCAGGACAGTGGTGGTGGTCACCCACGATGAACGAGTGGCACGTGCCGCGACTCGGAGGATCGAGGTCGCCGACGGGACCGTCGTCGCCGATACCGGAGGTCACTGCTCCCGCCTCGCTCCTCCGCCCCGAGCGGAGCGGGGCGCGGCTCGGCACCGGGGGCGAGCACTCCTGGGGATCATCGGGGACGCGCTCTCCGCTATCACGCTGCGCCCGGGTCGGACCGCACTCCTCCTCCTCGCCTTCCTCGTCGGGACCGGGGGACTGGTCGCCGCAACGGGCCTCGCCGAGACCGCGTCGCAGCAGATCTCGCAGCGCCTGGTTCGGGCCGCACTCGATGAGGTCACGGTGTCGCTCCCGGAGGAACACAGCACGGCCGACCGGGTGAGCGCTGAGCGGACCGCCGTCGAGCGGATCGACGCTCTGCCCGGGGTGGTCGGGGTCGCGCGTTGCGTCTCCGTCTCCGCAGCGGACGCGGATCTGGCCAGGTTCCGTCCCGGCTCCGTTTCGGCTCATCAGAGTGCGCCCGTTCAGGTCGTCGGTGGTGACTCCGCTCGTCTCGTGCTCGACGACGTGCGCACCCGGCCGTCGACGGCGCGCTCGCTCTTCGATCCGGCTGTGCCAGGTCGCTTCGCTGTGCTCGGCGCGCACGCCGCCGACGTCCTCGGCGTCGGGGCAGCAGCTCCGGGCGTCGAGGTCTGGGTCGGCGGCCGACCCGTCGCCGTCGTCGGACTGATCGAGGATTCCGGCCGCGCGGGTCTCGACTCCGCGGTCTTCGTCTCCGCGGCGGTCACCGATGATGTGCCGGGGGCCGACTACTCACTGATCGTCCGCACTGAGCCGGGCCTGCCGGCCGCGGTCGCGGAAGCGGTCCCTGTCACCGTCGCTCCAGGAGCCCCCGGATCGGTGACCGTGGAGACGGTCGCCGACCTGCGAAACCTTCGTCGAGGGGTGGCCACCGATCTGAGCGCCCTGGTCGCAACGATCTCGCTCGTTCTGCTCGGGCTGGCGGCAGTGAGCGCCGCTGCGATCCTGGTCGTCTCGGTCCAGTCCAGGGTCGCCGAGATCGGACTCCGCCGCGCCGTGGGCGCGAGTAGGGCGGCGACTGCTGTGCTCTTCCTCCTCGAGGGGGCGCTCATCGGAGGCGCGGGGGGAGCGGCAGGGGCGGCGAGCGGTCTTCTGACGGTGCTGCTCGTCAGCGCCGGTCACGGCTGGGAGCCGGTGCTCTCCTCCTCCGCACCACTGCTCGGGATCGTCGCGGGTCTGGTCACCGGGACGCTCGCGTCGGTGGCTCCAGCGCTGCGGGCCGCGTCGATCGACCCCGCTCGCGCCGTGCGGGCATGACGGGGCCGTCACCCGCCCTCGATCACGCTCAGCACGTTGCCGGCCGGATCGCGGAACCAGCAGATGGTCGGCCCGTGGCCGCGCATGACCCCCGTCGCGTCGGTCGGCAGGGCTGGATCGTCGTAGATCGCCGTGATGACGCCCGCCGCGTTCAACTCGGCTACCGCGGCGTCGACGTCCTCGACCGAGAAGTTCAGGATCGTGAACGACGCCGGCTCGTGATCCGGCTTCGGATACGCGATCGCCCGCCCGCCACCCGGCAGCTCGATCTGGAGGACCCCCACGGCGTTCACCTCGACCTCGAGTCCGAGCACTCCGCCGTAGAAGGCCCGGGCAGCCGCCACATCGTCCACGCTGAAGCCGCTGAACGCTCGCTCGCTCCGGATCATCGCCGTCCTCCGTTCCGCGGCCGCGCCGTCGCATCCGCTCCGCCCCGGACGCTACTCCGATCGAGCGCTCGGCAGCGCACCACACCTCCCGACGCACCGTGCCATCTGGTGTGTCGAAGCGGCCCGCACGTTAGGCTCGGTCGCGATGCGAGGGGTACTGCTGTGAGGGACGAACACGGAGTCGACGGCTTCAACGAGGCAGTCGGCTCTCAGCCGACCCGCCGGAGCCTGCGGCAGGCGCCGCACGCGCTCCCCGCTCCACGGGTCGCCACCCCGGTGCTCACCCCGGTGCGTCCCGTCCGGCGCCGCCGCGGCCGCGTCTTCCGCAGCACGGTCAGCACCGTCGCCCTCGCCGCGATCGCCGGACTGGTCGCCGTCTCGGCGCTCCCCGCCTACTCGTTCACCCCCGCGGCCGATTCGCAGGCCGCCGTCGAAGCGGCCGCCCGAGTGCAGGCGCTCGGCAACCAGAAGCTCACTGTCGCGCCGACCGCGCTGCAGGAGCAGGTGATCCGCGACTCCTTCACCGCGCCGACTCAGGCCCAGCTCGACGAGGCCGCCGCTCAGGCGCGTGCGCTTGCCGCGGCGGAGCAGGCCGCGCGCGACGCTGAGACCGCCCGCATTGCTCAGGAGGCGCAGGCTGCGGCCGGCACGGCGACCACCACCGGGGGAAGCTCCAGCACCTCGGCGGGTAGTGGCGGCTCCAGCACCTCGGTGACCCCGCGCGAGGAGGGCGACGACTACCCCTGGCGCGACCAGCTCACCGACAACCAGGGCGGCGGCCTCTCGCCGCTGCGGTACTACTACCGCGAGTGCGTCGACTTCGTCGCCTGGCGGATCAACCGCGACCAAGGCTCGACGGGCGCACCCTTCACATGGACCTGGGGCAACATGACGCCGGGCGGCGGCAGCGCGTATGCGTGGGCTGGCCAGTGGGCCTCCCACGGCTGGGTGACCAGCAGCACACCGGTCCCGGGAGCGGTCGCCTGGTTCACGGGCAACCACGTCGCGTATGTGCAGGCGGTCAACTCCGACGGCACGGTCTCCCTCGAGGAGTACAACTGGGGTAACGACCACGCGTACCACAAGCGCACCATCCCGGCCTCGCAGGTCGCGCTGTTCCTCTACCCGCCGAGCTGATGTCCGGCGCCGTCGGCATGGCGGTCGCGCAGTTCGCCCCGACGCGGGACCGTCGCACCAATCTCGCCGTCATCGAGCGGCTGGCCCGGGTCGCGGTCGCGCGCGGCGCGAGCCTGGTGGTGCTGCCGGAGTACAGCTCCGCCTTCACGGATCCGCTCGGCCCCGAGCTGGTCGCCGCCGGCGAGAGCCTCGACGGAGCATTCGTGCAGGCTCTCGCGGCTCTCGCCCGCGAGCTCCGGATCCATCTGGTGGCGGGCATGATCGAGGCCGTCGACGGCCGCCGCATCGCCAACACTCTCGTGGCGCTCGACCCCGAGGGCGCCCTCGTCGCCCGCTATCGCAAGCTGCACCTCTACGACGCGTTCGGGCAGACGGAGTCGGAGTGGGTCGCGCCGGGCGAGATCGCGGAGCCCGAGACGTTCGAGGTCGGCGGCCTCCTCGTCGGGCTGCAGACCTGCTACGACCTGCGCTTCCCCGAGGTGAGCCGCTGGCTGGTCGATGCCGGGGTCGATGTCATCGCGGCGCCCGCCGAGTGGGTGCGCGGTCCGCTGAAGGAGGCGCACTGGCGAACGCTGGTCACCGCACGCGCCCTGGAGAACACGGTGTACGTCGTCGCGGCCGACCAGACGCCGCCGATCGGGGTCGGCACGAGCATGGTCGTCGATCCGATGGGCGTTGAGATCGCGACCCTCGGCGAGGTCGAGGACGTGGCGGTCGCCTGGGTCTCACGTGAGCGGATCGATGCGGCACGCGAGAAGAACCCGGCGCTGTCGCTCCGACGCTTCCGAGTGCAGCCGCTCTGACTCCTCGCCGGCGCCTCGCGGCCTCAGCGCGCCATCGGCGCCAGGCCGGCGACAGCCGCCTCCAGCACCTCGAACCGCTTGCAGAACGCGAAGCGCACGAGCGAGCTGTATGCAGCGGCGTCCTCGGGGCGGCAGAACGCCGACACCGGCACCGCCACCACTCCGGCGAGCCCCGGGAGTGCCCGGCAGAGCGCGACGCCGTCGTCGTAGCCCAGCGGCGCGGCGTCCGCGACGACGAAGTAGCCGCCCGAGGACCCCGCGACTCCGAGTCCCGCCGCTGCTAGGCCCGAGGACAGCAGGTCCTTCTTGACCGAGAGGGTCTGCGCGACCCCGGTGAAGAAGGAGTCGGGGAGCCCGAGCCCCAGGGCGACGGCCCCCTGGAACGGCGAGCCGCTGACGTAGGTGAGGAACTGCTTCACCGCGAGCACGGCCGTGATCAGCTCGCGCGGGCCGGTCACCCAGCCGATCTTCCACCCCGTCGTACTGAAGGTCTTGCCCGCGGAGGAGATCGAGAGCGTCCGGTCGAAGGCCCCGGGGAGTGTCGCGAGCGGGACGTGCGGGGTGTCGAAGCGCAGGTGCTCGTAGACCTCGTCCGTCACGATCACGGCGTCGTGCCGCTCGGCGAGCCGCACGATCAGCTCGCGGGTCTCGGCCGGGAGGACGGCTCCGGTCGGGTTGTGCGGGTCGTTCACCAGGATGACGCGGGTGCGGTCGGTCACGGCAGCGATCAGCTCGTCGTGGTCGACCGCGAACGAGGGGCCGCGCAGGAGCACGGTGCGGTGGACCCCGCGGGCGCGAGCGATCAGGGCACCGTAGGCGTCGTAGTGCGGGGTGAAGGTGACGACCTCGTCGCCCGGTTCGAGCAGGGCCAGCAGCGCGGCGGCGAGGGCCTCGGTCGCGCCCGTTGTGACCAGGACCTCGCCGTCGGGGTCGAGGGCGATCGCGCCGAAGCGCAGCTGATGTGCGGCGATGGCCTCGCGCAGGACGGGGAAGCCCGGCCCCGGCGGGTACTGGTTCAGCCCGGATGCGATGGCGTCGCGAGCGGCGTCGAGGATTTCGCGCGGGCCGTCCTCGTCCGGGAAGCCCTGGCCGAGGTTCACTGCTCCGGTGCGCAGGGCGAGGGCGCTCATCTCGCTGAAGATGGTGGCGGCGACCTCGCCGTCGGGGGCGAGAAGACCCGCTCCTGCGGCGGCACGGGTCCAGGATCCGGGAATGCTCACGCCACCAGTGTGCCCGGTCGGGCGGCGCGACCGCTTTCATTTCCCGCTCGCAGGTCGGTCATAAGAAACCACCAGGTACGATCGCCAAGCTAACCTCGCTTGGAAGGAGCAGCACCCATGACCGAGAGTCACGAGGGTCCTCGTCAGCCGGAGGAACCCACCACGCCGACGGAGTCCGGCGCCCGAGAGGCGTCCGAGCGCACCCACGGCGAGAGCTCCGGAGCGTCGTCCTCGACCACCGGGCCCACCGAGCCGATCCACCAGGGCGCAGCGCACCGCGAGGGTGAGAACCCGACCGTCCCGTACCCCTCCTCCTCCGCCCCGCAGCCGCCGTACACGCCGAACGCGACGGCGGGCAACGAGGCGCAGCCCGCCCGCTACGGCCAGTTCGCGCCGCCCGCCGCGAGCACGTTGCACGGCTCCGAGGAGCCGCCCCGCTCGAACTCCTTCGGGCCCGCTGCCGAGTACACGCCGGCTCCCACCGCCACCAAGCGACGGGCCGGAGTGGGCGTCGTCGCGGCGCTCGCCATCGGTGCGGTCGTCGGAGGAGTCGCCGGAGCCGGTGTGTTCGGCCTCTGGTCCGCGTCCAACGGCTCGGCCACCCGCGTGGTGTCCTCCGGCGGCTCGCAGACGATCACGGTCAACAACGCCGACGCCGCCACCACCGCCACCGCGGTCGCCGCCAAGGCCACTCCGAGCGTCGTCACCATCGCGGTGAGCGGCAGCTCCTCCGCCGGTACCGGCTCGGGCATCGTGCTCTCGAAGGACGGCTACGTCCTCACCAACACGCACGTCGTCACGCTCGACGGGGAAATCTCCAACGGCACCGTCTCGGTCACCACCAGCGACGGCCGGATCTTCGACGCGACCGTCGTGGGCACCGACCCGACGCTGGACCTCGCCGTGATCAAGCTGAGCGGTGCGACCGACCTCAGCCCGATGACCATCGCGGACTCCACCACGATCAACGTCGGCGACACGGCCGTCGCTATCGGCGCTCCGCTCGGACTCTCCGGCACCGTGACCGACGGCATCGTCAGTGCGCTGAACCGCAGCATCCAGGTCGCTTCCTCGGCCGCTCCCCAGCAGCCGGGTGACAGCTCGAGCGGCAGCACCGACAGCCCGTTCAACTTCGACATCCCGGGACAGCAGCAGCCGACTCAGGCCAAGAGCACCATCTCGCTCCCGGTCATCCAGACGGACGCGGCCATCAACCCGGGGAACTCCGGAGGCGCACTGCTCAACAGCGACGGCGAACTGATCGGCGTGAACGTCGCGATCGCGAGCGCCGGCCAGTCCTCCTCGAGCGGGCAGTCCGGCAACATCGGAGTCGGTTTCGCGATCCCCAGCGCGCTCGCCGAGCGCATCGCGAAGGAGATCATCGCCGACGGTTCGGCATCGCACGGGCTGCTCGGCGCGAGCGTCTCCAACTCCACCGCCGGTGTGCTCGGCGCGCGCATCGAGGAGGTCTCCGGCGGTGGCGCCGCTCAGGCCGCCGGCCTCGCCAAGGGCGACATCATCACCGCGATCGGTGGCACTCCGATCACGAGCGCGTCGGACCTCACCGCGCAGGTCCGCGCGCTGGCCGCGAACTCCGAGGTCGAGCTGACCTACAACCGCAGCGGCCAGAGCTACCAGGCGAAGGCGACGCTGGGCCAGATGGCCACCAGCTGAGCCGCAGCACCACCCGCAGCCCCCGAGGATCCGTCCCCGGGGGCTGTTGCGCGTGCGGGGGCCGGGCGCGCCCCCGCTGATAGTGTGGTGGGTCCCTGCGCCCGCGCTCCTCCCGCACGAACTGGACCCATGCAGCCCGAGACCCCGACGGACGACCTCTCCGATCTGCCCGGCGTCTCCTACGTGGTGCCCGTGCTCAACGAGGTCACCCACGTGCGCGCCGCGGTCGATTCGCTGCTGCACCAGGATTACACCGGGCCCTTCGACATCGTCCTCGCCCTCGCCCCGAGCATCGACGGCACGGAGGAGCTCGTCGCCGAACTCAGCGCGGCCGATCCGCGGATCAGCGTCGTACCGAACGAGGCCGGCTCCACTCCGGCGGGCCTGAACGCGGCGATCCGCGCATCACGTCATCCGGTCGTCGTGCGGGTCGACGCGCACTCCATTCTGCCGCCCGAGTACGCGCGGACGGCCGTCGAGGTGCTGCGGCGCTCCGGCGCGGCCAACGTCGGCGGAGTGATGGCGGCGGAGGGGCTCACCGCGTTCCAGCGCGCCGTCGCCCGCGCATACGGCTCGCGGATCGGTCTGGGCGGCACGCCGCACCACGTGGGCGGCGAGGAGGGTCCGGCCGACACGGTGTACCTGGGCGTCTTCCGCCGCTCGGCTCTGGAGAGCGTGGGCCTGTTCGACGAGCGCTTCAAGCGCGGGCAGGACTGGGAGCTGAACCGGCGGCTGCGCGAGCACGGTGACGTGGTCTGGTTCACTCCGCGGCTCACCGTCACGTACCGCCCGCGGCCATCGATGCCTGCCCTGCTGCGGCAGTTCCTCTCGACGGGGATGTGGCGCGGCGAACTCACCCGGATGTTCCCCGCGTCACGCTCGCTGCGGTACTTCGCTCCGCCTCTGCTCGTGATGCTGCTCGTGCTCGGGCTGCTGGCCGGGCTGGCCGGAGTCGTGCAGGCACTCGGAGGAGCAGCGCCCTGGCTTCTGCTCGGCTTCGTGGCTCCCGCCGGGTACCTCCTCCTGGTGGCCACCGCGACGCTTGCGATCGCGCGGCGGGACGGCGCGCGTGCCATGCTGTGGTTCGCCGTGGTCATCCCGGCGGTCCACCTGGCCTGGGGGACGGGTTTCGTGCTCGGCTTCGCTGGGCTGACCAGCACCATTTCCGCCCACCGCCACCAGCCGCGGTCCGACTCGCCGAGGGGCGCATGACCACGACGACGAGACCCCGCTCCCTCGCCGAGCTGCGCGCCGTCGCGCAACCGCCGGAGGTGCGCGGGCGCCGCAACGCCGAGCACTGGACCGCCTCGCTCTACCTGCGCCGCTTCTCGCCGTACCTGACCTGGCTGCTGCTGAAGACCTCGATCTCGGCGAACGGCGTCACTGGTCTGATGATCCTGGTCGGGTGGAGCGCAGCCGCTGCGCTGCTGATTCCCGGCATCGGCGGGGCCGCGCTGGCGCTCCTCCTGGGTCAGCTGCAGATGCTGGTGGACTGCTGCGACGGAGAGGTCGCGCGCTGGCGCCGCACGTCGTCGCCGGCGGGTGTGTTCCTGGACAAGGTCGGGCACTACACGACTGAGGCGCTGATCCCGATCGCCCTGGGCGTGCGGGCAGCCGGTGCGCCCTTCGACGCGCCGGAGGATTTCCTCTGGACCACGCTCGGCTTCGCGCTGGCGCTGGTGATCGTGCTGAACAAGGCGCTGAACGACATGGTGCACGTGGCCCGAGCGAACGCCGGCCTGACGAAGCTGGCCGACACGAAGGGCGAAGCCGTTCCGTCCTCGTCGGGTCTCGCGCGCCTGCGCCGTGCAGCGCGCTTCCTGCCGTTCCACCGCCTCTATCACTCCGTCGAGCTGACGATGCTGGCCTTCGCGGCCGCGCTGGTCGGCCTCGTGGTCGGTGCGGGCACCGCCGACCGCGTGCTCGTGGGGGCTCTGGTCCCGCTCGCCCTGCTCGCAGTAGCGGGCCACTTCGTCGCGATCATGGCCTCGAAGCGTGTCCGCTCCTGAGCCACGGGTCGGCGTCGTCGTCCTCACTCAGGGGACCCGGCCGGAGGACCTCGCCGCCGGCCTCGCAAGCGTTCTCGCGCAGGAGGGGGTCGCGCTCGACGTCGTCTGCGTCGGCAACGGCTGGGAGCCGGAAGGACTGCCGGACGCGGTCCGCGCGGTCGCGCTCCCTGAGAACCTCGGCATCCCGGCCGGGCGAAACGCGGGCGTCGATGCCGTCGAGGGGGACTACCTCTTCTTCCTCGACGACGACGCCCGGGTGCCGTCTCCCCGCTTCCTCCTCGACGCGGTCGCGTTGCTCTCCTCGAACCGCCGCATCGGGCTGGTGCAGCCCCGGGTCGACAGCACCGACGGCTCGCCGAGCCCGCGGCGCTGGATCCCGCGCATCCTCAAGGGCGACCCGCGCCGCTCCGGCCCGGTCTTCTCGGTCTGGGAGGGAGCGGTCGTGCTGCGCCGCGACGTGTTCACGCGGGCGGGCGGCTGGGCCGCTCCCTTCTTCTACGCCCATGAGGGCATCGAGCTGGCCTGGCGAGTATGGGACACCGGTCGCGCCGTCTGGTACGCGGGCGAGTTGGTGGCGCAGCACCCGGTGATCCAGCCGACCCGCCACGCCGACTACTACCGGTTGAACGCGCGCAACCGCGTCTGGCTCGCGCGGCGGAACCTCGCCGTGCCTCTGGCCGTCGCCTACGTGGCCTCCTGGAGCGCGATCCAGTGCCTCCGCTGGCGCGGCGACCCCGTCGCCCTGCGTGCCTGGTTCGCCGGCTGGCGGGAGGGCTGGCGCCGGGATCCAGGAGGCCGCCGCGTCCTCTCGCCCCGCACGGTGCTCCGGATGGCGTTCGCCGGGCGCCCGCCGATCGTCTAGCATCGGGGAATCCGCCCCCGCCGGGGCCCCGAAAGGACGACGGTGTTCGATTCGACCCAGCTCTCCCCGCCCGAGCGCGTTGAGGCGGAGTCGCCGCCCGCCGGGCCGGACCTCCTCGCGACGGTCCGCGGGCGCCTCTGCGCCGTCGACGACGAGTTCGCCGAGCGCCTCGACGCGCACCTCCCGCGACTCGTGGAGCTGCTGTCCACGGTGTACGCCGGCCGCGCCGACCTCGTCGATCAGCTCGTCGCGATCGTCGAGGTGGCTGCCGCCTCGTGGGAGGAGCGACCCGAGGAGCTGCGCGCACTCGACCGCACTCGGGAGCAGCACCCGACCTGGTTCCTCTCGAACAAGGCCCTCGGAGGCGTCTGCTACGTCGACCGCTTCGCCGGCGACCTCGAGGGCCTGCGCGCCGAGATCCCGTACTTCCGTGACATCGGACTGAACTACCTGCACCTGATGCCGCTCTTCGACGCCCCGGAGGGGGAGTCGGACGGTGGCTATGCGGTATCGAGCTACCGGCGCGTACGCCCGGACCTGGGCGACATGGAGCAGCTGCGCACTCTCGCCTCGGAGCTGCACGAGCACGGCATTGCGCTCATGGTGGACTTCGTCTTCAACCACACCTCGAACGAGCACGAGTGGGCGAAGCGGGCTCTCGCCGGCGAGCACCGCTTCGAGGACTACTACTGGATCTACCCCGACCGGGAGCAGCCCGATGCGTTCGAGCGCACCACCCGCGAGATCTTCCCCGACGACCACCCCGGCTCCTTCGTGCAGCTGGAGGACGGCCGCTGGGTCTGGGCGACCTTCCACCGCTATCAGTGGGACCTCAACTACGCCAACCCCGAGGTCTTCCGTGCCATGACGGGCGAGATGCTCTTCCTCGCCAATCAGGGCGTCGACGCCCTCCGGATGGACGCGGTCCCGTTCATCTGGAAGGAGCTGGGTACGAGCTGCGAGTCGCAGCCGGAGGCGCACCTGCTGGTGCGCGCGTTCAACGAGGTCTGCCGCCTGGCTGCTCCGGCGCTGCTGTTCACGTCCGAGGCAATCGTGCATCCCGACGAGGTGATCGAGTACATCGACGTCCGGGAGTGCCAGCTCTCGTACAACCCCCTGCAGATGGCGCTCACCTGGGAGGCGCTCGCCACCCGCGATGTCCGCCTCCTCGCGCAGGCGCTGGAGCGCCGCCATGCGCTGCCGGAGGGGACGGCCTGGGTGAACTATGTGCGCGGGCACGACGACATCGGCTGGACCTTCGCCGACGAGGACGCGGCCGAACTGGGCATCGACGCGGCCGGCCACCGCCGCTTCCTCAACGACTTCTACACCGGCCACTTCGACGGCACGTTCGCCCGCGGAGTGCCGTTCCAGGAGAACCCGCGCACCGGCGACCGCCGAGTCTCGGGCACGACCGCCTCGCTCGCGGGCGTCGAGGCCGGCGACCCCTACGGCATCGACCGGGTGCTGCTTGCACACTCCATCGCGCTGAGTACCGGCGGGCTGCCGCTGCTCTACCTCGGCGACGAGGTCGCACAGCTCAACGACCACGGGTACCTGGACGATCCGACGACGGCCGGCGACTCGCGCTGGGTGAACCGGCCGCGCCGCCCCACGGAGCGCTACGACGAGCGGGAGCTGCCGGGTACCGCCGCGAGTGAGGTCTTCGGGGGGTTGCTGCACCTGATCGCCGTGCGCAAGGCCACTGCGCTGTTCGCGGGCACCGAGCTGTGCGTCTTCGACCCGGTGAACAACCAGGTGTTGGGCTACCAGCGCCCCGGCGACGGGGAGGCGGTGCTCGTGCTCGCCAACGTGTCCGACGAGGTGCAGGAGGTCGCGGCTGAGCGGTTCGGTGCCTTCGCGGCGGACGCGGTCGATCTGGTGACCGAGATCGCGGTCGACCTTCGCGAGGGCTTGTGGCTCGCTCCGCTGCAGTTCCTCTGGCTGCGGGTGTCCGCCGCCTGATCCGCGGTCGGCGACACCCCCCGGTCCGGGGGTGGTCGCCGCTACCCTGGAGCGGATGACTCCCGCTCCCCGTGCCCTGCTCGCTCGCCTTCGCACCGACGCGCGACTCACGCGGACGGTCGGCGGTGAGCTGCTCGCGGCCCGCCGAGCCCGTCGCGCGGTGACCCGCCTGCTCACCGAGCGCGGCGCGCTGCCGGAGGGCCGCTTCGAGATCGGCGTCTACTTCGCGGACGGCGACATCAACCTGTACCAGCTGCGGCAGTGGTACCGGCCGCTCGCCGAGCTGGCGCAGACGCATCCGGTGGTACTGCTCAGCCGCAACGCGAGCGCGGCCGAGGTGCTGCTGCGCGAGAGCCCGGTGCCGGTCGCCTACGTCCGCTCGGTCGCCGATCTCGAGAGCACCATTGCGAGCCAGCCGCTGCAGATCGTGCTCTATGTGAACCAGAACGCCCGCAACTTCCAGATGATGCGCTACGGGCGCCGCTGGCACGTCTTCGTCAACCACGGCGAGAGCGACAAGATGTACATGACGACGAACCAGTTCAAGGCGTACGACTACAGCCTGATCGCCGGGGACGCCGCGCTCGCCCGACTGCACCGCGTGCTCTGGGACTACGACTTCGACAAGCGTGCCCTCGCGATCGGGCGCCCGCAGGCCGACCACTTCGCCGCAGCCGTGCCATTCACCCCCGACGAGCGCCGGGTCGTGCTCTACGCGCCGACCTGGGAGGGCGATCGTCCGGCCGCCGGTTACGGCTCGATCCGGAGCCACGGCGTCGCACTCGTGCGGGGCCTGCTGGCCGATCCTCGGTTCCGGCTCGTCTACCGGCCGCACCCGCGGAGCGGGGCGGTCGACGCCGAGTACGCAGCGGCGGACCGCGCGATCATCGCGATGATCGCCGCGGCCAACGCCGCCGATGCGCGCGCCGGCCATGTCCACGACACCGGCGCCGAGCTGGGCTGGCAGCTCGCCGCCGCCGACCTCGCGATCGTGGACGTCTCGGCGATGGTCTACGACCGGCTCGCCACCGGTCGGCCGCTGCTGGTCACCCGCCCGGCGAGCCCCTGGGTCGAGGTCGACGAGAGCGGCTACCTGGGCGATGCGGAGTGGCTGCGCGCCGAGGACGCCGCGGCGATCGTCTCGCGGATCGACAGAGCCGAGCACGACCCGGAAGCGGTCGAGCGGCTGGAACGCTGGGTGCGCCGCTCCTTCGGCGACACATCCCCGGGAGCGTCGACGCGTCGCTTCCACGCGGCGATCGAGCATCTGCTCGAGCAGTGGCAGCGGCACGCCGCCCTGCACCGGAGCGATGCGGCGGTCGACGACCACGATCCGGACGGCTGATGTCGTCGGGAGCGCTACTCCCGCACCGCCGCGTCAAGGGCCGTCGTCGTCGCCAGGAGGCCTGCGAGCGTCCCGCTACGCTCGATCCATGATCACACCGCGCGCCTTCGCCCGCTCCCGCCGGCGCCGGTCGGTTGCCGCTCATCCCGCGGTCGAGCCGGACATCGTGGTCTCCGCCGACCGAGAGAAGCCGGTCTTCACCATTCGCTCGTTCCGCATCGGCTTCTTCGGCGCGCTCGGCGTTCTGGCGGCGCTCGTGCTCGGCGGGCTCCTCGTGCAGCTGGGTACGGTGCTGACCTACATCTTCGTGGCGGTGTTCTTCGCGCTCGGCCTCGATCCGCTCGTCTCCTGGCTCGAGAGCAAGCGTCTGCCCCGGCCGCTGGCGATCACCGCGGTGTTCGCCGCGGTGGTGCTGCTCTTCGCCGGGCTCCTGGTCTACATCATCCCGATCCTGGTCGAGCAGCTGACGCTGTTCGTCACGAGCGCCCCGCAGATTGTCACCGACATCGCCTCCCAGAAGTGGGTGCTCGACCTCGAGCAGCAGCTGCGCGGCGTAGTCGACATCGACGAGCTGATCCGGAGCGTCCAGACCTTCATCGGCAATCCCAACAACCTGCTCTCACTGGGCGGCGGCCTGATCGCCGTGGGGACCGGCATCGCCACTGGTGTCACGGGCGCCGCCATCGTGCTGATCCTGACGCTCTACTTCCTCGCTTCCCTGCGCTCGATGAAGGCCGTCGCATACCGCTTCGCCCCCGCCTCGCACCGGGCGAAGGCGCACGAGGTCGGGGACGAGATCACGGGCGCGGTCGGCCGCTACGTGGTCGGCCAGGTCTCCCTCGCCGGCGTGAACGGCGTGCTGACCTTCATCCTGCTGCTCGTGATCGGCGGGCCGGTGCCGGCGCTGCTGGCCTGCGTCGCGTTCCTCGGCTCGCTGATCCCGCTGGTCGGCACCCTCTCGGCTGCGGTGATCATCTCGCTCGCCTGCCTGCTCGCCTCACCGCTGACCGCGCTGATCGCCGCGATCTATTACCTCGTCTACATGCAGGTCGAGGCGTACATCCTCAGCCCGCGGATCATGAACCGGGCCGTTTCAGTGCCCGGCGCTGTCGTCGTGATCGCTGCGGTCGGGGGCGGCACGATCGCGGGCGTGCTCGGCGCGCTGGTCGCGATCCCGGTCGCCGCCTCGGTGATCATCGTCGTGCAGAAGGTCGTCTTCCCGCGTCAGGACGCGAAGTAGCGGCTCGCCCGCTCGCGTGCGGTCGGCTGGCTCGGCGCCGTGCACCGCGGGTCGCTGGTCGTCCGTGGTATTTCTGTCCGTGGTATTTCTGTCCGTGGTATTTCTGAAGGATGACCCGAGACTCCGCCCTGCATATCACCGACGATCCCCATGCCGACGCCCTGCTGAGCCGCGACCCGCTCGCCCTGCTGATCGGGATGCTCCTCGACCAGCAGGTCGCGATGGAGACAGCGTTCTCGGGGCCGCGCAAGATCGAGGAGCGTCTGGAGGCGGCCGGCTCCTCCTTCGACGCCGCGTCCATCGCCGGCGTCGACGAGGATGCGTTCTCGGAGCTCTGCCGCACTCCGCCCGCCGTGCACCGGTACCCGTCGAACATGGCGGGCCGCGTCCAGGCGCTGTGCCGGGCGCTCGTTGACGACTGGGACGGCGACGCGTCGGCCCTCTGGACCCGCGATGACCCGGATGGCCGCACCGTCCTCGCCCGCCTGAAGGCGCTGCCTGGCTTCGGTGAGCAGAAGGCGCGGATCTTCCTCGCCCTGCTCGGCAAGCAGCGCGGCTTCACGGGGGAGGGCTGGCGCGAGGCCGCCGGTGCCTACGGGGAGGAGGGCTCGTTCCGCTCGGTCGCCGACATCGTTTCGCCCGAGTCGCTGACGAAGGTCCGCGCGACCAAGCAGGCCGCGAAGGCCACGGCTGCGGCGAAGAAAGAGGGCCGGCCGCGTCGGGATGACGACCGGCGCGCGCCGTGACGGAGGCCGCGATCTCGCCACCGGCCGGTGCAGGACCGGCAGCCGGTATCGGACCGAGGTCGAGCGTCCTGCTCCCAGCACCGAGGGCGGGAAATTGAGCATTCGACCTCAGTGATGGACGCCCTCCGAGCGGGCCCGCGACCGCCGGCGGGTAGCCTGCTGCGGATGCTCCCCTCCGCCACCGCCCGGCTGCGCTTTCGCGAGATGACCGACGCGGACCTCCCCCTGATGGCGGATCTGCTCGGCGACCCCGTCGTGATGCAGTACTACCCCGCGCCGAAGAGCCGCGAGCCGTCATTATGAAGGCTGAGCGCCCGAAATCGCGCCCCAGGGCGCAGATCCTCTCGCTCAGCCTTCGTTGTGCAGGCCTGGAACGCTAGAGCCGATCGTTTAGTGCCGCGATCAGCGCCGCGCGGTCCTCGCGCAGGATCGACGCGCCGCCGCCCGGCACGCTCCGCACCTCGGCGCCGCGGCCCGCCACCACAGCGCCCAGCGAGCCGTGACCCAGCGGGTCCTCCGGCAGCACCGCGAGAGTGGGCACCGGGAAGGTGTCGGGCGCGTCAGCCGCGCCGCGCGCCGTGAGCCCGTCGGCGGAGTCCTGATCCCAGAGCGCGTACGCCGACACATCGAGCTCGATCTGCTCGTCGGTCCAGATCGGATGGCGGTGGCGGAGGGAGTCGGCGTCGCCCTTCTCGACATGCGCGACCGAGCCAGCGCGGTGCAGAGCTCGGGTCACGCCGCGCGCGTCCGAGAAGGCGGGGTCGAGCAGGATCAGCCGGTCGGCGCGGTACTCCGGAGCGAGCCGGGCGGCGACGACGGCGCCGAGACCGTGTCCGATGATCAGGTCGGGGGTCTGCAGCACCGAGGCTCGCACGTCTGCGGCCCAGCGCTGCGGCGAGTACACCGGCGACATCGGGGACCCGCCGTGGCCCGCGAGGTCGGGCGCCAGCACGCGATAGCCGTGCTCGTGCAGCGTGGGCACCAGGGCGTACCAGATCCGGGAGTCGGCGCCGAGCCCGTGCAGCAGGAGCGCGACCCGCTCGCCCGTTCCGCCGTAGTCGCGGACGAAGAGCGCAAGCGGTTCTGTCGGTGCCGCAGCCAGCGCCGTGCGCTCGGCGCGCGTCGGTTCGAGCACGAGCGTGTTGCCGAACGCCTGCGGTGCGGGCCCGAACGCGTCGCGCGCGCTCTGGATCACCTTGCGGCCGAGCATCGCGTTGCCGACTCCGCCCAGCGCCGCCCCGATCCCGAAGGGCATCGCTCGGCCGACCAGCCCCGCGCCCTGCTGCGCCAGGAAGTGCTTGGTGAATGACTTCTTCGCTCGGTCGGCCAGCTCGCCCACCAGGAACGACGGCAGCCCCTTGGTCACCACCGAGCCCCAATACTGGTTGAGGCCGGTGCCCCCGCCGACGGCCTGACCTGCCACCTGTCGCACCATCTCGCTGCCGGAGGACCCCATCATCAGCGTGAGGACGAGGGCCCGTGCGCGGTCGGGATCCTCGAGCGGGATGCCGTGCACCTCCGTCACCGACTGTGCGAAGAGGGCGCTCGCCTCCAGGAAACCCGCGGCGCCCGCGCCGGAGAGGGCTACCGAGGCGGCCGTGCCGATGCCGGGGACGACGGCCGTCGCTCCGATCGCCGCGCCGCCCGCGGCCACGCTCGAGAGGTACTGCCGTTCGAGCGACGTGATGATCTGCTCCGGTGTCGCCCCGGGCCGTCGCCGACGCAGCAAGCGGATGTTCGCCAGCACGGCGGGGCGCTGCACCGAAAGGAGCCGGTCGAGCATCTTCGCGAGCTGTGCGTTCTCGGATCCGTCGGTCGGCTCGAGTCCGCCGGCTCTCTCGACGGCGCGCTCGCGTTTGCGGTCCTTCTGGGCCATGTCCTGCACTCCTGCGTCCTCGGGTGCCGAGCGCGGGAGTGGTCAGTCGTCGGAGACGGAGACGGACACAGTGCCCTGGACGGGCAGGTCCTCGGCCGGCGCCGCGCTGCTCCGCGGTGTCGGCGCGTAGTCCTCAGCGTAACGCGTGAGCACCTCCTCGATCGGCGCGTCCAGCACCAGGCGGCCCTTGTCGAGGTAGAGGCCGCGGCTACAGAAACGGCGCAGGTCCCGCTCGTTGTGCGAGACGAAGAAGAGGGTGCGGCCGGAGGCGAGCATCTCCTCGATCCGCGCGTAGCACTTCTCGCGGAAGGCTTTGTCGCCGACCGCGAGCACCTCGTCGACGAGGATGATCGGCTCCTCGAGCCGGGAGACAACTGAGAACGCGATGCGCACCTTCATCCCGCTGGAGAGGTGCTTGTAGGGGGTGTCCACGAAGTCGCCGATCTCGGCGAACTCGATGATCGAGTCGAAGCGCGCGTCGACCTCGCGCTTGGACATCCCGTGCAGCCCGGCGGTGAGGTAGACGTTCTCGCGGACGCTGAGGTCCGCGACGAAACCGCCGGTGATCTCGATGAGCGGAGCGACGCCACCGCGCACCTGCACCGCGCCCTCGTCCGGCAGGACCACTCCGGCAACCAGCTTGAGCAGCGTCGACTTACCCTGCCCGTTCCGGCCCACGACGCCGATCGCCTCGCCGGCGCGCACCTGCAGGTCGAGGCCGCGCAACGCCCAGAACTCGCCCGGCCGGGAGCGGCGGGAGCGCCCGGCGAAGAGGTCCTTGAAGGAGCGGCGGCCCCGCCGGTTGCGACGGAAGCGGATTCCGAGGCCGCGGCACTCGATCACCACGGGAGTGTCGGTCATCACAGCTCCTTCAGCATTGCGCGTTCGCAGCGGCGGAAGACGACCAGGCCCAGTGCCAGCATGAGGATCGAGATCCCCGCCGAGGCGAGGATGAGCGGAATGTCCAGTTCGCTGTCGAAGAAGGCGGAGCGGTAGAGCGCGACGATCCCGCTGAGTGGGTTGAGCGCGGCGAGCGGTCGGATCTGCTCGGGCAGATCAGCGGTGGAGTAGATGATCGGCGACGCGTAGAAGAGGAATCGCAGCAGGAGCTTCACCGCCCGCTCCAGGTCGCGGAAGAACACCACGAGCGGAGCGACGAGCAGGCCCACCCCGACGGTGAGCACTGCCTGGAGCAGGATCGCCACGGGGAACAGCAGCACCGCCCAGGTCAGCTGGGCACCGGCGATCACGGCGAACAGCGCCAGCACCGGCAGGCTTGCCACGAACTCGATGCCCTTCGAGAGCACGATCCGCCCCACCCAGATCGTGCGCGGAATCGACGTCGAGCGCACCAGCTTCGCCTCGCGGAGGAACGCGCGGGTGGCGTCGGAGGTCGCCTGGTTGAACCACATCCACGGGAGGAGCCCGGCGAGCAGGAAGACAATGTACGGGTCCTCGCCGACGGTCCGCTGAAACACGACGGTGAAGACGAAGAAGTAGATCCCCGACATCACGAGCGGGTCGAGTACCGACCAGACGTAGCCGAGTGCGCTCGTCGCGTAGCGGACGGTGAGGTCGCGCTTGGTGAGCAGCCAGAGGGAGTGGCGGTAGCGCCAGGCTCCGGAGCGGCGGTGTCGCAGCTCCGGCTCGCTCGCGAGAATAGCGGCCGTGCTCACTGCGCGACTCCTCCCGACCGGCTCCGACCGAGCCGCAGAGGAGCCGTGAGCGTCAGACGAAGAGGTTCGCCCGCTCGAGGTCCTCGGCGAAGTCCACTTCGACGGCGTAAAGATCGGAGATGTCCATCGGCTCGACAAGCATTCTGTCCTGCTCGATCGCCAACTCTATGCCACGCTCGAAGTAATCCTGGGCGTCGACTCGGGCGAGCTGACGCACCAGCGCGGCCTTATCGGCGGCGGACACATAGTTGATCCCGACCGCCTCGCCGAGGCCGCCGCGCACCGTCTTGGACAACTCCTGGATATAGCCCTCCGCGCTCGTCGTGTACTTGACCTCCTCGTCCGACACCTTCGCCGTGTTGACGGTGACGAAAGAGACGTCCTTCGCGATGAGGCCGGCCGCGCGATCGAGGATGCGCGGGTCGAAGACGACGTCGCCATTCATCCAGAGCACGCCCCCGTGGCCGCCGGAGTGCAGCGCGCGAAGCAGGCTCTTGGAGGTGTTGGTCTGGTCGTACTGCTCGTTGTAGACGAACGTCGCCGAGGGAAAAGCCTCGATGATGTGCTCGAGTTTGTAGCCGACGACGATGCTCACCGGGATTGTCGTGCCGAAGGCGTGGTGAATGTTGTCGAACTGCTGCTGCATGATCGAGCGGCCGTCGTTCAGCGGAGTGAGCGGCTTAGGGAGGGAGCGGCCGAGCCGGCTGCCCATCCCCGCGGCGAGGATGACGACGGTGGCGGGGGTGTTGCTCGTCGAACCTGTGTGCACCATCATCTGTTCCCCTCGATTTCACCGCTGCGTCGCGGCCGGATCGACTCCTCGGTTAGAGACTTAGTGTACTGTTCCCGCCTTCCGGGGCTCGGGTGGTTGACCTTTCGACGTGTCGTCGGCGGTCGGCGCGGCGGCGGCGGGCCGCGAGTGAGTTGGTACCGTAGCCGGATGACGTCCGCGACGAACGCCGAGCCCGCGCAGGGCATCGCGGATCCGGACGGCTCCTCGCCCGTCGTCTTCGAGCTGCACCAGGTGACCCGCACCTTCGGGCGGACGGTCGCGGTGGACCGCATCGACCTGGCCGTGCGCGCGGGAACCTTCTACGGCATCATCGGCCCGAACGGCGCGGGCAAGACGACCACGCTGTCGATGATGACGGGTCTGCTGCGCCCCGACACCGGACGCGTGCTCGTGCACGGCGTCGACGTCTGGAAGGACCCGAGGGCCGCGAAGCCGTTGATCGGGGTCCTGCCCGACCGCCTCCGCCTGTTCGACCGGCTCACCGGCGCGCAATTCCTCGCCTACTCGGCGGCGTTGCGCGGCATCGACCTCGCCACCGCGAAGCAGCGCACGACAGCGCTGGCCGAAGCGCTGAGCCTCACCGACGCACTGGAGCGCCTGATCTCGGACTACTCCGCCGGCATGGCGAAGAAGGTGGCCCTCGCCGGGGCGATGATCCACGCCCCGCGCGTGCTGGTCCTCGACGAGCCGTTCGAGTCGGTCGACCCGGTCTCCTCGGCCGCCGTGATCACCGTGCTGCGCCGCTTCGTCGAGGGCGGGGGCACCGTGGTCCTCTCCAGCCACGGCCTCGACTTCATCGAGCGCGTCTGCGACGACGTGGCCGTGATCGTCGGTGGGCGGGTGCTCGCCTCCGGGCCGGTCGCCGAAGTCGCGGGCACCGCGACGCTGGAGGAGCGCTTCCTCGAGCTCGCGGGAGGCAAGCAGATCGCCGAGGGGCTTCAGTGGTTGCACGACTTCTCCGGCTGAGGATCGACGTCCTCCGCGGCGCGTTCCGCTCCGGACCCGCGCGCTCGGCAGGGGCGGTGCTCGGCGTGCTCGTGGTCGTCGCGGTGACGGCGCTGCTGCTCGGGGCGCTCGGTGCGCTGCGCTCCTCCGACACGGCCGGCGGCGCCGTGGTGACGGCCGGCGGGCTGGTGACGGTCGGCTTCCTGGTGCTGCCCTTCCTGCTCGGCCCGCTCGACCCGATGGATCCGCGCGCCTTCCGTCTCTTTTCGCTGCCGCCGCTGCGGCTGGCGGGCGCGCTCGCCCTGGCCGGTCTGGTCTCGGTGCCGACGCTCGCTCTGCTGGTGGTCGGGCTGGCCACTGCCGCTCTGTTCCCCAGCGCCGGCGCCTTCGCCGTGATCGGTCCGCTGCTCGCGGTGGCGACGACGTCGCTGCTCGCGCGGATCGGCCTCGCCGCCTCCGCCGCGCTCGTACCCTCCCGGACCGCCCGTGAGCTGCTCGCCGTGCTCGGCCTAGTGCTGCTACTCGGCGGCCCCGCCTCCCTCGCTGCCGCAGCGCTGCTCGATACGGGGGACACCCCGGTGCTCGAGCGCTGGGGTGCGATGATGGGAACCACTCCGTTCGGCGCCGCCTGGGCGCTCGCGCCGGCCGCCCAGACCGGCGACCCGCTCGGTGCGCTTCTGCTCGCCCTGCTCACGCTCGTGGCCGCCGGCGCGCTGTGGTGGCTCGTCGTCCGCACGCTGACCGGGCGCCCCGAGCGTACGCACCGACCGCCGCGCGGACTGCGCCTGGGCTGGTTCGACCTGCTCGCCTCGACCCGAACCGGAGCGATCGCGGCGCGCAGCATCACCTACTGGCTGCGGGACCCCCGCTACCAGGCGTCGCTCATCGCGGTTCCGGTGTTACCGGTTGCGGCCCTGCTTCTGCTCGCCGTTGTCGGCGTGCCCTTCCCGGTGCTCTCGCTGCTCCCGGTGCCGTTGGTCGCGCTGTTCCTCGGCTGGTTCCTGCACAACGATGTCGCTTACGACGGATCCGCGTTCTGGCTGCACGTCGCGGCCGGCGTCCGCGGCTGGTCCGACCGGCTCGGCCGCGCCTTCCCGACGCTCCTGCTCGGCGTCCCGGTGGTGGTGTTCGGCTCGCTGATCAGCAGCGCGACCGCGGGGCTGCCCGAGGCGCTGCCCGTCGTGCTCGCGGTGAACTTCTGCCTCCTGCTCGTACCCGCCGGAGTCGCCAGCGCGATCTCGGCGTGGCTCGCCTATCCGGCGCCGCGCCCGGGGGACAGCGCGTTCGTGCAGCCGCAGGCGCCCGGATCCAGCGGCGCCGGACCGCAGTCGCTCGCGTTCGGTCTGGGTCTGCTGCTCTCGGCGCCGGCGGTGGTGCTCGGTATCCGGGCGCTCTTCGTCGACCCGGAGACGGCCGGCGGCGCCGTGCTCGTCGGCCTGGGCAGCGCGGTGGTCGTCTTCGCCCTCGGCGTGCTGCTCGGCGGATGGCTGTTCGAGCGCCGCGCGACCGAGCTGGTCGCCTTCACCAGCCGCTACTAGCGGCCCACGAGCGCCTCGAGCTCGACGACCACCAGGTCGGGACGGGTGAGGAACGGATGGTGGCCGGTCGGCACGTCCACCGAGCGTGTTGCGCGCTCCGCGTGGGAGCGCTGGAGCCTGACGCTCGTGCTCCGATCCTCGGTGCAGACCAGGTACGTCGAGTCCACGCCCTGCCATCCCGCCCGGGTGGTCGGAGTGGAGAAAGCGGCTGCCGCCTGCGCGCCGACCCGCTGCCACGCGCCCGCGCGGTCCTCCTCGTCGCCGTCCTGGAGGAAGCGGTCGGCGAAGGACCGCGCGTCGTAGCCGGTGATCTGCAGTGAGCCGTCGGGCAGCAGTCCGATGCGCACCGGATCCGGCTCGCCACTCATGATCGCTCCCTGAGAGAGGCCGGGCTCGGGAGTGTAGGAGGAAATCAGCAGCAGCCCGGCGACGGCGGGATGGCGGCCCGCCTCGGCGATGACGGTGCCGCCGTAGGAGTGACCGACGAGCACCGTCGTGTCGCCTCCGTCCAGCGCCTCCCGCAGTGCTGCGGCGTCGGCGGTGAGGCCGGGTTCCCCGTCGCCGGTCGACTCGGCGCAGGAGGGGAGCGCCAGGGCCCGGCTGCTGATGCCGGTCCGTTCCTCGAGCAGGGCGGCGGCTCGCCGCCACCACCAGTCGCCGTCGCGCACCAGCGCGCCGTGCACGAAGAGTACGTTCATCGGTTCTCCTTCTGCTCCGCTGCATCGACGCTAGCGTCCACGCGTAGGATCGACGGCATGATTCTGCGCGCCGAGAACAGCAGCACCGATCCCCTCGAGGGAGGCGGAGGAACCGCCACCCTCGACCGCGAGCTCGAGGAACTCCTCCATCAGGACACCATCGAGCCGGGCGACCACGAGCGCTTCTCCCACTATGTGCCGAAGGACAAGATCCTCGAGAGCGCGATCACCGGCAAGCCCGTCCGAGCGCTCTGCGGCAAGAAGTGGCTCCCGGGCCGCGACCCGGAGAAGTTCCCGGTGTGCCCGGCCTGCAAGGAGATCTACGCGACGATGAAGTGACCTCCCTCCGCGCTCACTCGTAGCGGGTCGGGATGACGGGCTCGCCGCGGCCGAGCCGGAGCGCATCGAGTGGCAGTTCGAGGACCGCGTTCGCGTGGTGCTCCCGGGCGGCCGCCACTCCCTCACGACCGAGGTGCTCGGGGCGGATCACGCCGTCCTCGATCAGCGGGAGGAGCAGCGCCCGCTCGCGCTCGCCGAGAGCACCCTCGGGGCCAGCTCCGACGTGCACGACCTCGGCCTCGGCGACGCCGTCCTCCGAGAGGAGGCGGCCCGCGCCCTTCCGCCCGCCGATCGACGCCTTCGAGACCGACTTCTTGGCCACCGCGACCCAGTCGCCCGCGTCGTCCTCGTGCGCGACCAGCTTGTAGACCATGCCCGCTGTCGGGTGGCCGGAGCCGGTCGCGACCGAGGTGCCCACTCCGTAGGAGTCGACCGGGGAGGCGGCGAGCGCGGCGATCCCGTGCTCGTCCAGGTCGTTGGTGACGGTGATGCGAGTGCCGGTCGCGCCGAGGGCGTCGAGCTGCTGCCGGACGGCGGCCACTTGCTGCGGGAGGTCGCCGGAGTCGATCCGCACTGCACCGAGGCCGGTGCCCGCCACGCGAACGGCCAGGTCGACGGCGGCTGTCACGTCGTAGGTGTCGACCAGGAGGGTTGTGCCGGGGCCGAGCGCCGCGACCTGCGCGCGGAACGCCTCCTCCTCCGAGTCGTGCAGGAGGGTGAAGGAGTGCGCCGAGGTGCCCATCGTGGGCACGCCGAAGCTGCGGCCCGCCTCCAGGTTCGAGGAGGCGCTGAACCCGGCGATGTACGCGGCGCGGGCCGCGGCCACGGCCGAGCGCTCGCCGGCGCGGCGCGAGCCCATCTCGGCGAGCGGGCGGCCGTCGGCGGCCGAGACCATCCGGGCTGCGGCGCTCGCCACGGCGCTGTCGTGGTTGAGGACGCTGAGCACCAGGGTCTCCAGCAGGACGCCGTCGGCGAAGGGCGCCTCGACGATCAGGACGGGGGAGCCCGGCAGGTAGACCTCGCCCTCGCGGTATCCCCAGACATCGCCGCGGAAGCGGTAGTCGGCCAGCCAGTCGAGCGTGCGGGAGTCGACGACGCGGTTCTCCCGGAGCCAGGACAGCTCCTCGTCGCCGAAGCGGAAGCGGGAGATCAGTTCCAGGAGGCGTCCGGTGCCGGCGAGCACGCCGTAGCGGCGTCCGGGCGGGAGGCTTCTGGCGAACACGTCGAACATGCAGCGGCGATCGGCGGTGCCGCTGCCAAGGGCGCCCTCAACCATCGTGAGCTCGTAGCGGTCGGTGAGGAAGGCCGTCGAATCCATCCGGACAGTGTTCCACGACGACGGCGGTCGGAGGAGGGGGGCCTGCGCGTGCCCGGCCGACGATTCGCCGGTGTCGCCCCGAGCCGGTCGCCCGGGGCGCGGGTAGGCTGTTCCCCCGTGACGGACGCACCGCTGGGCATCTTCGACTCCGGAGTCGGCGGGCTCACCGTCGCCCGCTCCGTGATCGATCAGTTGCAGAACGAGTCGATCGTCTACCTCGGCGACACCGCGCACTCGCCCTACGGCCCCAAGCCGCTCGCCGACGTCCGCGCCTACGCCCTCGACACGCTCGACACGCTGGTCGATCAGGGGGCGAAGCTGTTGGTCATCGCCTGCAACACCGCCTCCGCCGCGATGATGCGCGACGCGCGCGAGCGCTACACGCTGGGCCGTGGCATCCCCGTGATCGAGGTCATCCAGCCCGCCGTGCGCAGCGCCGTGCGCGACACCCGCAACCGCCGCGTCGGCGTGATCGGGACGGTCGGCACCATCCGCTCCCGCGCCTACGACGACGCCTTCGTCGCCGCCCCCGACCTGCAGCTGTTCACCGCCGCCTGCCCGAGATTCGTCGAGTTCGTCGAGGCGGGAGTCACCTGGAGTGACGAGCTGCTCGCCGTCGCAGAGGAGTACCTCGCGCCGCTGAAGGCCGCGGGAGTCGACACCCTCGTCCTCGGCTGCACCCACTACCCACTGCTCCGCGGCGCGATCGCCTACGTGATGGGGCCCGACGTCCGGCTCGTCTCGAGCGCCGAGGAGACCGCGCTCGACGTCTACCGCACGCTCGTGGCGCACGGCCTGCAGCGCACCTCGGCCGAGCTGCCCGCATACCGGTGGGAGGAGACGGGGTCGAGTGACTTCGTCCGCCTCGCCCGCCGCTTCCTCGGCCCGGAGGTCTCGAGCGTCCATCTCGTCGAGACCGGCACCATCAACCTGCGCGAGCTCGACCGGGCCGCGCTCCCGCACGATCGAGGGAGACCCGAGTGAGCGACAGCACCGCATCGAAGGCCACGCGCAAGGACGGGCGCGCGCCCGACGAGCTGCGCACCGTGACGATCGAGCGCGGCTGGAGCACCCAGGCCGAGGGCTCGGCGCTGATCTCGTTCGGGAACACGAAGGTGCTCTGCACCGCCTCCTTCACCTCCGGTGTGCCGCGCTGGCTGCAGGGCAAGGGCAAGGGCTGGGTCACCGCGGAGTACGCGATGCTGCCCCGCTCCACCAACTCTCGGATGGATCGCGAGTCCGTCAAGGGCAAGGTCGGTGGGCGCACCCACGAGATCTCGCGGCTGATCGGCCGGAGCCTGCGCGCCGTGGTCGACACGAAGGCGCTTGGCGAGAACACCCTCGTCCTCGACTGCGACGTCCTCCAGGCCGACGGGGGCACCCGCACCGCGGCGATCACCGGCGCTTACGTGGCGATGGCTGATGCGATCGAGTGGGCCCGCGGCAAGAAGTACGTGGGGCAGAAGGCGCAGCCGCTGATCGACAGCCTCTCGGCGGTGTCCGTCGGCATCATCGACGGTGTGCCCATGCTCGATCTGGCCTACGTCGAGGACGTCCGCGCCGAGACCGACATGAACGTCGTCGTCACCGGCCGTGGCCTGTTCGTCGAGGTGCAGGGCACCGCCGAGGGGGCCCCGTTCGACCGCCGCGAACTCGACGCGCTGCTCGATCTCGCTGTCGCCGGTGCCTCCGATCTCGCGCGCATTCAGGCCGAGGCGCTCGCCGCGGAGCCCGGCGCATGAGCCTGGACGTCGTCCTCGCTACGCACAACGCGGGCAAGGTGGAGGAGTTCCGCGCGATGCTGGCCGGCGCCCTCCCCGGAGTGGGCGTCCGCGCCTACGACGGTCCCGAACCGGTCGAAGACGGTGTGAGCTTCGCGGAGAACGCGCTGATCAAGGCGCGCGCGGCGGCGGCGCACACCGGCCTCGTCGCGCTGGCGGACGACTCCGGGATCTGCGTCGACGTGCTCGGCGGCGCCCCCGGCATCTTCTCGGCCCGCTGGTCGGGGCGCGCGCACGACGCGAGTGCCAATCTTCAGCTCCTCCTGGCGCAGCTGCACGATGTGAAGGCCGAGCACCGCGGCGCGCACTTCAGCTGCACCATCGCGCTCGTCGTGCCCGATTCGGTGCTCCCCGGGGGACGGGAAACGGTGGTCGAGGGTCGCTGGGACGGAGTGATCGCGACGGCTCCCCGCGGCACGAACGGCCACGGCTACGATCCGGTCTTCGTCCCGGAGGCGGGTGCGCTCACCGCCGCCGAACTCGCTCCCGAGCAGAAGAACGCCCGCAGCCACCGCGCCCGCGCCTTCAGGGCCCTGCGCCCCGAACTAACCCCTCTCTCCACCCGCCTCTAACGCCCTGACTCCCGCCGCGAGATGCCACTTGGGTAGGCCTCCGTCGGCGTGTCGCCTACCGAAGTGGCATCTCGCGGGAGCGGAGCTCAGGGCTTCGGGTGCTCGTCGAGGGTGTCGGCGTCGAGGACGTAGGCGGCCGCCTCGGTCGCGTCGGTCTCGGGGTCGATGGCCGATGCGGCTCTGCGCCGCTGCAGGAAGAAGTGGCCGAGCGCGGGCACCAGCGCGAGCGCGACCGCGCCGATCAGGATCACGTCGATGTAGTGCGAGACGAAGTCGGCGACCGGCGGGATGAAGGCGAGCAGCCAGCCGACCAGGGTCACACCGCTGCCCCAGATCAGGGCGCCGATCAGGTTGTAGACGCTGTACTTGCGGTAATTCATGTGCGCCACGCCCGCCGCGATCGGCGCGAAAGTACGCACGACCGGCACGAAGCGCGCGAGGATCACGGCCAGGCCGCCGAAGCGCTCGAAGAACGCGTTGGTCCGCTTCACATTCTCGATGCTGAAGAAGCCCGACTCCTTGCGCTCGAAGATGCGCGGGCCGGCCTTGTGCCCGATCAGGTAGCCGACCTCTCCGCCGACGAAGGCCGAGAAGCCGATGGCGAGGCAGATCAGCCAGATCGGGACGCCGAGGCCGCCCTTGGACGCATTCTCGTGCGCTAACAGGCCCGTGATGATCAGCAGCGTGTCGCCCGGGAAGAGGAAGCCGATCAGCAGCCCGGTCTCGGCGAAGACGATGAGGCAGACCACGAGCACGCCCCAGGGGCCGAAGGAGGTCAGGATCGTCTCCGGATCGAGCCAGGGGACGAGGGCGGCGTGGTTCAACGGATCTCCAGTCGACAGGTGCCGGTGGCCGGTGGGCGGTCACGCGAGCGCGCTCAGCGTACCGGCCGATCCCGTGCGGAAGGAGGGACTCGAACCCTCACGCCTCTCGGCACAGGAACCTAAATCCTGCGTGTCTGCCATTCCACCACTCCCGCGTGCGGGCTCCAGTGTAGGAGAGAGGTCGCAGCGCCTCAGCCGCGAGGGGCGGTCGGCGGCAGAGAGCGCGGGATCCCGCGGGCAAGAACACCGGCCCGCCGAGTTCGAGCACGCCCATCGCGACGGCGGCGAAGGGGAGTGACACCAGGGCCGTGAGGGCCGAGACCACGATCGGAGCGGCGGCGTTCCCTGCGTCACCCGTGAATCGGAACGCGCCGAGGAACGGAGCCGGATCGGCGGCGAGCAGCGAGGCGGCGAGCGCCAGGTGTCCCAACCCCGACCCGATCATCGAGGGGATCGCGGTGGCGGCCCGGCCGAAGCGGTCCATCAGCTGCCCGCCGAAGAAGAACAGGGCGAAGTCGAGGGCGCCAGCGATGCCGACGATGATCGCGATGCCAGTGTCGGCGAGCCCGATGCTCACCGCCCAGAGCGGAAGGATCAGCGTGCGGCTTGCCCGCAGCGCCCCGATCACGGCAGCACCGGAGCCCATCCACGCGAGGACCCCGCGGTGCTCGCGCTGCGCCCGCCGCAGCACCGTCGCCGGGTCCGGCACCAGCAGCAGCACCACGACGGCCGCGACGCAGCAGAGGAGGTGCACCCAGAACACCGACTCGACGGATCCGGTGAGGTGTATCGCTCCCGCCGAGAGGAATGGCCCGATCAGCCACCGCGCCCGCGCGCTGAGCGCACTCGCGGGGGCGTTCAGGGCTGACCCCGCCACGAGGCCGGCCAGTGCTAGCGTCGCGCCGAGGTCGCCGGCGGCGGCCGGCAGCAGCGGGATGATCGCGCCCTCGCCGATCGAGAACAGCAGGGTGGGCAGGAAGGTCGACAGCAGCAGCGGCCCCACGGGAAGGGGAGCGAAGCGGTGCTGGTCACCGTCCTCAGCGTACGCCCGAGCCTCAGGGCGGCCGCCGGCCCCCGGTAGTCTGGGCTCACCATGCTGGACAACGATTTCACCGAGCACATCACTGCTCTCCGCTCCACTTTCGCCGACATCCGCGCCGTCATCGATGTGGAGGGCCTGCGCTCGAAGATCGCCGAGCTGAGCGAGCAGGCGGGCGTCCCCGACCTCTGGGACGACACGGCCAACGCGCAGAAAGTGACGAGCGCGCTCAGCCACCGTCAGTCCGAGCTCGCGCGGATCACCGCGATCGACCGGCGCCTGGACGACCTCGAGGTGCTCGTCGAGATGGCGAACGAGGCGGAGGATGCGGAATCCGAGCAGGAGGCGATCGCCGAGCTCGCGTCGCTCCAGAAGGTCATGGGCGAGCTCGAGGTGCAGACCCTGCTCGACGGCGAGTACGACGACCGCCCGGCCGTCGTCACCATCCGCGCGGGAGCGGGCGGCGTGGACGCCTCCGACTTCGCCGAGATGCTCATGCGGATGTATCTGCGCTGGGCCGAGAAGCACAAGTACGCCGCGACCGTGATGGACGCCAGCTATGCGGAGGAGGCGGGCATCAAGTCGGCCACCTTCCAGATCGACGCGCCGTACGCCTTCGGCACGCTCTCGGTCGAGGCCGGCACCCACCGCCTGGTGCGGATGAGCCCCTTCGGTGCCGCAGGCAAGCGCCAGACTTCCTTCGCTGCCGTCGAGGTCATCCCGCTCATGGAGGAGACCGAGGCGATCGAGATCCCGGACAACGACATTCGCGTCGACGTCTTCCGCTCCTCCGGCCCTGGCGGCCAGTCGGTGAACACCACCGACTCCGCCGTGCGCCTCACCCACCTACCCACCGGCACCGTGGTGTCGATGCAGAACGAGAAGAGCCAGATCCAGAACCGCGCGGCGGCGATGCGCGTGCTCCAGTCGCGGTTGCTGCTGTTGCAGAAGGAGCAGGAGGCGGCCACCAAGAAGGAGCTGGCCGGCACCATCACCGCGAGCTGGGGCGACCAGATGCGCAGCTACGTGCTCGCTCCCTACCAGATGGTCAAGGATCTGCGCACTGACCACGAAGTCGGCAACCCCTCGCACGTGTTCGACGGGGACCTCGACGGCTTCATCGCCGCGGGGATTCGCTGGCGCAAATCGGCGTAGCGCGCCACGTGCGCGTCTGCATCGACGCGCCGCACGCGCTCTCGGCGGACTCTTCGGGATCGTCGCTTACCCTCGTACCGACATGATTCGCTTCGACAACGTCTCCAAGCAGTATCGGGGCGGCACGAGACCCGCCCTCAACGCCATCGATCTCGAGATCCTCCGGGGCGAGTTCGTCTTCCTCGTCGGCGCCTCCGGCTCCGGCAAGTCCAGCTGCCTCCGCCTGATCCTCAAGGAGGAGCGCCCCTCCACCGGGTCGATCCACGTGCTCGGGCAGAACCTCGGCAAGATTTCGAGCCGCAAGGTGCCCTACTTCCGCCGCAACATGGGCGTGGTGTTCCAGGACTTCCGGCTTCTGCCCAACAAGTCCGTCTTCGACAATGTCGCGTTCAGCCTCCAGGTGATCGGCAAGTCCAAGGGCTACATCCAGGAGGCCGTCCCCGACACGCTCAAAATGGTCGGCCTCGCCGGCAAGGCGTCGCGTCTGCCGCACGAGCTCTCCGGCGGTGAGCAGCAGCGCGTGGCGATCGCCCGCGCCGTCGTCAACAAGCCGGCGGTCCTCCTGGCCGATGAGCCCACCGGAAACCTCGACCCCACCACGAGCGCCGGCATCATGGCGCTCCTCGAGCGGATCAACGCCGGCGGCACCACCGTGATCATGGCCACCCACGAGGCCGGCATCGTCGATCAGATGAAGCGCCGCGTGATCGAGCTCTCGGCCGGCAGCATCGTCCGCGACGAGAGCAAGGGTGGCTACGGTCAGACCGAGAGCATCACGGTCGTCCACGACGGCGTCGTGGTCGTGGCGGCCGACGACCACGCGGTCCCCGAGCACCCGTCGCCCCCGGCGATCATCGACAGCGAGCTCGCGCCTACCGAGGTCCCCGAGCTCGACCTGCGTCAGGAGGCGCCCGTCGCGGCGCCGGAGCCGGCCTACCTCTCGCAGACCGCCGCGCAGCCCCGCGTCCCCGAGGGTCGCCGCTCAGCCGCCGTCCCGGCAGAGCCCGAGCACGAGCCGGAGCCCGCTCAGGAGAGCCCGACCACTGCCCGCGTGGTCGAGCTGCAGAGCCAGACCGGTCCGATCTTCCTCCCCGCCGACACCGGCGCCCTGCCCGAGGAGTCACTGGCCGCGCGCCTGGGCCTCCGCGCACACGCGGGCGAGGGCGACGAGACCGGCGACGACCAGCAGAACGTAGGACCCGTCAAGTGAGATTCGCACTGATCTGGTCGGAGGTCGCGAGCGGCCTCCGTCGCAACATTTCCATGGTCGTTTCGGTGATTCTGGTGACCTTCATCTCCCTCACCTTCGTCGGCACGGCGATCCTGCTGCAGATGCAGATCGGCCAGATGAAGAACTTCTGGTACGACAAGGCACAGGTCGCGGTCTATCTGTGCACCGCTACCTCGGGCGGCTCGAACTGCAGCGGCTCCGACGCCACCCAGGAGCAGATCGACTCGGTGCAGAGCCAGCTCGAGGGACCGACACTCGCCCCGTACATCGACCGTTCCTACTTCGAGAACCACGACCAGGCCTACGCGAACTTCCAGCAGCAGTTCGCGGGCAATCCGGTCGCGGAATACGTCACTCCCGACCTGCTCAACCAGACGTTCTGGGTGAACCTGAAGGACCCGACCCAGTCGGAGGTGATCGTCGAGAGCCTCTCCAGCGTCTCCGGAGTCGAGAGCGTCACCGATCAGCGGCGGTACCTCGACCAGATCTTCTCGATCCTCAATGCGGCCAGCTACACCGCGATCGGCATCGCGGTGCTGATGCTTGTCGCGGCCGTGCTGCTCATCGCCACCACGATCCGCCTCTCGGCGTTCTCGCGGAGACGGGAGCTGGGCATTATGCGGCTCGTGGGGGCCTCGAACCGATTCATCCAAACCCCGTTCATCCTCGAGGGGGTCTTCGCCGCACTGGTCGGTTCGGTCCTCGCGGGGGTCGCGGTGGTCGGGATCGTGCAGTTCTTCGTGCAGGGCTTCCTCGCGTACCGGATCCCGCTCACCTCATTCGTGGGTCTGGACGATGCGCTCGTCGTCGTGCCGATCCTGATCGTGGTCGGGATCATCCTGGCTGCCGTCTCGGCGAACGTGGCGATCGCGCGGTATCTGCGGGTCTGATCCGCCTCGGGACGTATACTGGTGGGCTGTCCCGTTCGGGGCGGCCCACCGGTGCATCACCCCGATGATGCCCGCCCCACTTCATCCGCTCGCGACCCGAGGAGCAGCCGTGCCCAGAGAACAGGGACAGAAGGTCGTCGCAACCAACCGCAAGGCGCGGCACGACTACCTCATCGAGGACACCTACGAGGCAGGCCTCGTGCTCACCGGCACCGAGGTGAAGTCTCTCCGGGCCGGCCGCGCCTCGCTGGTCGACGGCTACGCGTTCGTCGACGGGGGAGAGGCCTGGCTCGACGCCGTGCACATCAACGAGTGGGCGCAGGGCACCTGGACGAACCATCCGCCGCGCCGCAAGCGCAAGTTGCTGCTGCACAAGGCGCAGATCCTCAAGATCCACAACAAGGTGAAGGAGGGCGGGTACACGCTGATCCCGCTCTCGCTCTACTTCAGTGACGGCAAGGCCAAGGTCGAGCTGGCCGTGGCCAAGGGCAAGAAGGACTACGACAAGCGCCAGGTGCTCCGCGAGCGCCAGGACCGCCGCGAGGCGGATCGCGCGATGGCGACCCGCCGCCGCCTCGGCGACTAGGGGCGCCGTCCGGACGATGTCCGACGGGTGTGGCGCAAGCCTCTCCGTTGCGCCTGTCTCTTTGAGACACTGGATTTCGTGTGTCCTCCCGAAATCAGTGCCCCCGCCGCCCTGAGCGCAGCCGACGAGAAGACCCGCTGGCGCGCCTTCGCGGTCAGCGTCGGCGTGGCGGCGATCACGATCCTCGACCTCTCGAAGGTCAACGTCGGCCTGCCGTCGATCGAGCGCTCGCTCGGCGCGGACGCCAGCCAGCTGCAGCTGATCGTCGCGGGCTACGCGCTCGCCTTCGGCCTGGCCCTCGTGCCGGCCGGTCGGCTCGGTGATATCCGCTCGCGGCGGCTCCTGTTCCTGATCGGGTTGAGCGCGTTCACCATCACGAGCCTGCTCTGCGCGGTCGCCCCCTCGATCGAGATGCTCGTCGTGGCGCGCTTTCTGCAGGGCGTCGCCGCGGGCATCCAGATGCCGCAGGTGCTCGGGCTGGTGCAGCAGATGTTCACCGGGGCCGAGCGCGCCCGGGCCTTCGGGGTCTTCGGCGCGACTATCGGCCTCTCGACCGCTTTCGGCCCGACGCTCGGCGGTCTCCTGATCGCGATCGGCGGTGAGCAGGACGGCTGGCGCCTGCTCTTCTGGATGAACATCCCGCTGGGGATCGCGGCCCTCGTCTTCGCGTGGAAGCTCATCCCGACGAAGCGCTCGGCGCCGGAAGGCGACAGGTCTCTGGATCCGATCGGGCTGCTCCTGCTCGCGGTCGCGATCTTTGCGTTCATGCTGCCGTTCCTTCTCACGACCGGCTCCTCGAGCGACTCGCCGTTCCGCTGGTTCTGGCTGGTTCTCGCCGCGGTGGCCGCTGCCGTCTTCGTGCGCTGGGAGTCGCACTACGCGGCGTCGGGGCGGACGCCGGTCATCGACTTCCGGATCTTCCGGACCAGCTCGTATCGGAACGGCATCCTGGTCGCGACCTCCTACTTCGCCGCGATCCCGGCGACCTTCCTCCTCACGACGCTCTTCCTGCAGCAGGGGCTCGGGCTCGAGCCAGTGTTCGCGGGCATGGTGAGTATCCCGTTCGCGCTGACCTCGGCGGTGACCGCCTGGTACGGCGGCAAGCTGGTGCAGCGCTACGGACGTGCACTGGTGGTGCTGGGCATTGTGCTGGTGGTCATCGGATTCACGCTGGTGCTGCTCGCCGCCGAGCTCCTACCGGCCGAGACCGCGGCCTACGGCATGGGCGCCGCCATGCTGGTCGCGGGAGCCGGCGGCGGTTTCGTGGTGTCGCCGAATCAGACGCTCACTCTCGCCGAGATCCCGCCAGCGCAGGGCGGCGTCGCCGGCTCCGTCGGCCAGCTCGGCCAGCGGGTAGGCACTGCGGTCGGCACCGCCTGCGCCTCGGCCGTCTTCTTCGCGACGCTGGCCAGTGAGCAGGGGATGGCCGAGGGCCTGGACCGGTACCACGACGCCTTCCGCAACGGCTACATCGTCACGCTCGGACTGATCGCCCTCGCCCTGGTACTCGGTCTGATCGATCTGCGCCGGCTCCGGGTGAGCGCCCGCGGAGCTGAGGTAGACTGAACTCGTAACTCCACAGTGTGCGACGAACGACCCACTCCAGTGGCCCTCCGGCCGCCGAGTGCTCGCGGGGATGATCGGTTTCGACATTGCCTGCGAAACTGCGAGAAGCGGGTCGAGGATCCAGGGTTATCTCGTTAACGATCTCTGGAAAACACAGGTGCCGAACAGAAGCGCACCGACTTCGCTCTCGCTGCCTAAGCCAGAGTAGATAGTCCGTCAGCCCGTGGGTGCGTCCTCGCCCCGGATCCTGGCGTCATTAAGAGGACTTGCTGCGTCGTTACGCCTGAGGGCGACGCGGGACTCGAACTCGGGCTGGGCCCGTCGACCGATGCGCCGGTGGTAACGGTCGGGGCCGAGCAGAACGCTCTCATCGGCTACACCCGTAGAAGGCGCAGAATCACAGCGATGGACGGGGGTTCGATTCCCCCCATCTCCACCATCGGTCGTCGTCGCACATTGGGAGTTGTGGTCCGTCCCGCCTACGAAGGGCGCACGTCGAGCTGCCGGACCCTGCCGTAGAGCGTGAGCAGCGCGAGGCGGTCGTCGTCATCGTGCACGGGGGCGAGGGCCAGCGGGGGTGCCCAGGCGCGGTAGAAGGTGCCCGGAGCGAGGACGGCTACGGCGGCCCCCGCCGGGTAGGGCGCACGGCGATCCACCGCCAGTTCGGCGAAGGCATCGGGCAGGTGCTGGTGCAGCACATCGAGCAGTGGGCGCAGCCGTGTGGCACGCGCGTCGTCCACGGTGAGAGTCACGGCGTTCATCGCTGCGAGTGCGGCCACCAGGTGCTCGGCGGCGGTGTCGTCGTCACAGCGCTCCGTGACCAGCAGCGAGACGACTCCGCGCGGCTTCAGCCAGCCGAGGGTCGCCGCCTCGGCGTCCCCATGCACCGAGACGACCCGGTCGGAGGTGCGGGTGTAGTCGCGGAGGAGCCGCGACCACACGTGGCTCGTCCCGTCGGCCAGGGCGTCCGCCGCTGCGAGTAGCGCGCGCTGCCGGTCGAGCCGCGGCAACAGGCTGTCCGCGGGGCCCCAGTGCCGCTCGGCCGTGCGAGAGCGCTCGAGGGGGTCCTGGTCGTGCTGGTCCTGCATGTCGACTCCTGAGCCGCCGGTGTCTGCGCCCCGTTGCGCCACCGGTCGTCCCTCAGAGTGCACTCGCGCAGGTCGCCTGTCAATCTGCTGAACGGCTACCCAGGCAGGCCGGGTGAGCGCGCGGAGCCGAAGAGGCTGCCGGTGGTGGAGTCGTGGTCCGGGTCGAAGACGGCGCAGACGATGCTGCGGTCGCCGTGGCGCCAGCCGACCTCGGACGGGACCATCGAGCGGTACTCCAGAGCGGAGTCGCCGTAGGCGATGCCGATCACCGCACCGAACTCGGGCTCGCAGCTCGCATCGGCCTGCGCGAGCAGGGTGGTGCGGCTGGTATAGCGCTCGCCCGGCTGCGCGAACGAGTGGAAAATCTCGAGCGCGTGCTCCTCGGAGCACGGGACGACGTCGACGTCAGCGATCCGGTTGTCGCCGGGGTCGTCGAGGCAGTCGCCGCGTCGGAGGGAGAACACGTCGGTGACACCGGCCACGGTCACCGTCCCGCCCTCGTCGCGGACCGCCTCCGGACCGTCGGGGCCGACGACCGAGGAGCAGCCGGACAGGAGCAGGAGGAGCGCCGCACCGGCAAGTGCCGCCGTCCGACTCCTCATCGCCGCGCCACGATCGCGAGCACCGCGTCGTGCAGCAGACCGTTGGTCGCGACGGCGCTGCCGTGCCACGGACCGTCCTCGCCGTCGGCGGAGCTGAAGCGCCCACCCGCCTCCTGCACGATCGGCACCAGGGCGGCGAGGTCGTAGGGCTTCACGTCGAACTCGCCCGCACCGTCGAGGAGGCCCTCGGCGACGAGCATGTAGGGCCACGCGTCTCCATAGGCCCGATCCCGCCAGACGGCTCCGGCGAGTTCGAGCAGCTGCGGGAGCCGGCCCGCGCCGTCCCACTGCTGGATGCTGTTGTAGCTGAAGGTCGCGGAGGAGAGGGAATCGATGCCCGAGACGTGGAGCGGGCGCGGCTCGACGTCGGCGCCCAGCTCGACGGCCCACGCCCCGGAGCCCTTTGCGGCCCACCAGCGCGTGCCGAGAGCGGGAGCGGAGACCACGCCGACCACGGGGACGCCGTCGACCGCGAGCGCGATCAGGGTCGCCCAGATCGGCACGCCGCGCAGGAAGTGGGCCGTGCCGTCGATGGGGTCGAGGATCCACTGCCGCGAGGCTTCGCCCGAGGTACCGAACTCCTCGCCGAGGATCGCATCGGCCGGACGTTCGGCCGCGAGGAGCGAGCGAATCGCCTCCTCGACGGCTCGGTCGGCGTCGGTGACGGGGGTGCGGTCGAGTTTGGTGTCCACGACGAGGTCGAGAGCGCCGAACCGGTCCCGCGAGATGGCATCCGCGGCGTCCGCGAGGCGGAGGGCGAGGCGGAGGTCGTCATCGAAGCTCGGGTCAGCGCTCTGCGGGGTCACACGCCCACGATACCGGTGGGCCCGCCGCTCACGAGGGGCCCCGAGGCTCTCGATTTGACGGGACGGGGGGACTCGCTGGTAGTGTGATCCCTCGGTTCGGCACGCACGATCAGCCGACCGGAACGCACCTCTAGCTCAATCGGCAGAGCAACTGACTCTTAATCAGTGGGTTCTCGGTTCAAGTCCGAGGGGGTGCACGATCAGCCCTGATATTACGCGGAGACGCGGGTATCGGGCCTTCGTCGTTTTGGGGCTGACGGCAGTGGTGACGGCAACGGGGGCGTCTGGCGCGCTGGATATCGAAGGACGGCCGCATTCTTGACGGTAGCCTCGGCGCTGTGAGGGACGAGGTCGCGACGATTGCCAGGATCCGCGGACGCGTGTCCCCTGAGGCGATCGCCACTGTTGAGCTAGCCCGGCGGCTCGGCGGCCTCTTCGTCTTGTACGAGGTCGCGGACAGTGATCCGCAGTACGACCTGCGCTACCGGTGCTCGGGCTCCGCCACTTCGCAGAGCCCGCGGCTGTGGCGGAGAGTGAGCATGCCGCTGCTTACCGAGAGCGGCCGTCGGTGCTGGGTGTCGCTCGACCGCGACTTCGCCGATGACGCCAAGGCCGTGAGGGCGGTGGGCGGTGACGAGGTCGCGGTCGAGGTGCCCGCATCGTGGCGAAGGCGCTATGCCGTACTGGGCCAGGAGTTCGATGCCTAAGGAGTCCCCCCAGGTCCCTTCGACTGGGACAGCCGCCCGGCGAGCAAGCCCTAGCCGTCGGGATCGGTAGCCGCGGGTTTCATTGGTTCAACCGTTGTGGTTACCTTGGTGGGTGCCACACAAGGAGGATCTATGGACCCGTTTCTGACCGCGATGATTGCCGCAGGTGCATTCGCTGGGAAAGACCTCGTTAAGGTCGGCTCGAGGCTTGCGGAGAGGGCCTTCGGGCCTGCGGCAGATGACTTGGGCGAGCAACTTGCGTCGTGGGTCCCGTGGCGACAGGAGAACGCTGGCAGGATCGCTGGCAAGGCGAGGCGGAAGGCTGGCGCTGAAGCCGGGCCAGCGGAGGCGCGAACGGCCAAGCGAGTGCTCGAAGAGGGATCCTACGCAGATGACGAGCTTATGGCCGAGTACTTCTCGGGCGTCTTGTCGGACAGTATGAAGGTCGGTACCGATCAGGCTGTGCCTTGGGCTGCTCTGGTAGCCGATATGAGCGCAAGCCAAATTGCCCTGCACTACGTCTTGTACCGGGCTTGGGCGGCCCTGCTTCACGATAGGGACGACGTCGATCTCGGGCAGAATGCCTATCGGGATAAGCTCGAGCTCAAATGTGATCTGAACGAGATGCAGGCGTTGCTTGGCGATGAGTTTCCCTGGCACCACGCGCTAATTGGTCTTGTGCGACTCGACCTAATCGGGGCGCCCTACGCGATTGAGTCTGCGCCGGATGACGGCAGCGCCCCGTTCTTCTTGGCGATGCTTACGTTGCCTGGACTTGAGCTCTACAGCGTGGCGACCGGTAACGGTGTCGAGGTCGTTAGGAACTTCTCCTCGATCGGTGTTCGAGAAGGCACGTACGCGGGGCTGCGCGCCCTGGAGTCAGCACGCCTGCCGAACTTGCAGTGAAGGGAACTGGCGCCCGCGGATGACAGAGAGGGCGGTCTGGCTAGCCTGCTCGGCCCGCCTGATCTCGGCCTGGGCGCTGGTCGGCTGTTCGCGGTCGCGGGCGAGGGCCTGTTCGACCGTCATGCCGGCGCGCTCGGCGGCGCGGGTGTAGACGGTCTGCTCAGTGGGAGAAAGCTCGGCGATGGAGTAGCGCGGCTGAGCGGCGGTGGTGACGCTGCGGACGATTTCGTCGATGGTGGACACGGTGCTCCTAGGAGGCGAGGAGGATCGGGCCGGAGCCCTTGACCTGAGCGGCGAGCTTGCGGACGAGCGCGTTGCCGTGGAGTTCGGGCTCCACCTCGGCGCCGGAGGCGGCCTCGGTCACGCGCTGGACGTCGAATCCGTCGACGCGCTGACGGAGGGCAAGAAGCGCCAGCCGCTGTGCGTCGCCGGATTCGCCAAAGGTGTTCGCGCGCCAGGAGCGGCCAGGCTGTCCTGCCAGAACCCATGCGGCGTCTACGCGGTCGATCGTGGCCTCAAGTTCCGTCATCGCGGCGTCGGCGCGGGCGTGGTACTCCAGAGCGCGCTGAGCGGCTTCGATGCGAATGGCGTCGGTGGATCGTCCGGCATCGACGGCTCGCTCGAAGCGGATTCGAGCCCGTTCTGAGGCCTTCTCGGCCGCGTCGAGGGCCCGCTGCGAGGCCGCAGTCTGCCGTGACGTGTCTTCGATCTCGTGCGAATGGGGCTGGGTCTCGCGGAGAGCAGTTCCTTCACGGATCCGATCGCGGACTGCGACCTTCGCATCCTCAACGGCGGGAAGCGTTGCTTCGTACTCGTCGCGAAGCTCCTGGGCACCGGGGACGAGGCCGACGATCCAGTCGGCGTAGCGCTCGGCGGTGAGGGCGGGGGTGCGGATCATGGGTAGTACCTTTCATCGCCGAGAGGGCGAGGTCAGTCATCGGATGCCAGATCACTGGCGGCGAAGAGGGGGATCCATTTGTCCGACGGGATGCCGTCGGCTTGGACGCTGGGGATGTAGATGGTTCCGGCGATCTCGACCCGGCCGTCAGCGGCGCTGGTCACGCAGCGAGGGCCGCTCGAGCGCGCCGGGCAAGCGTGGCGGCGGCGGCCGGGTCGGCAGCGGCAGCGTCGAGGTAGCCGAGAGCGGTTTCGACGCGCGCACGCTCTCGCGTACGGTGCCGCCGTACACGGCACCGGCCTGAGCCGGTCTCCTGTCGGCCGGTGAGTGTGGCGCTGCATTCAGGGCATCGCATAGGGAGCCTCCGTTACTAACGCTTGAGGGCAAAAGAGGGGGAGGCAGGAAGCCCGCTCCGCTCGGACTTCCTGCCTCACTAGAGGAGAGGGCCACGCCGCCCGCGAACCTGAGAGCCGCGCCGCCGAGACCCACGTCGTTCTGCGGATCCTGGCGAGGCGGCGGGTCTGACATCCAGCGACTTGGCAGTCAGCGACGCTCCTAAGAAGCTTTGCGGCGCGATGCGAGGTCGATCACTGGAGCACCGACGGCGCTGGCTTGAAGCGTCAGCGCCGCGGCACGCTCGCCACGCTCCATGAGCGACGAGATCGCGGCGCGGAAGTCGCCGCCATGCTCCTCGAGGACTTCGTCGGCAAGGCGCGCGACGACCCGGTCGAGCACTGCGGTTGCGATATCCATTTCGGGTCCTCCTTGAAGGATGCGGTGAAACGGAGGGACGTCATCGCGGTCACTCGGTGGGCAGCGTGGTGGACGACGCACCGACCAGCGGCAGAACGCCTCGGAAGTCGACGGTCGTCGATCGGATTCCGACGTCGAGCGCGGCGGAGGCTTCGGCCTGGTCCTCGGCGGCGGCGATCAGGCTCAGCGCAATTCCCGTCTGCGTGAAGGTTCGCGCGACGGTGGTCCAGGCGAGGTCGTCGTCCGAGGCGATGTCGGCGCGCAGCGCGTCGACGGTGCCGCCGCCGTCGAAGGTCAGTGACGCCGGCTGGATGTCGCCCAGAGGTCGGGACGTCTCGATGGCGTGCCGGGTCGCGTCTTCGTCGCTCACCGCAGGGTCGTTGTCCCGGACGCGCTGCTGAACGACCAGGAGCGTCGTTCCCGCGTCGTCGCGGAAGAGCCAGTGTCCGGTGGACGGGTCGGTACCCGAGTCGACCGCCCGGAATCCGGCCGCCGTGAGCGCGGCCTGGTCCAGATTCCAGTAGGCGGTGTTGTCGGGGGAGAACGCTGCGCCCGCCTCGAAGGTGAAGGCGCTCGCCCCGGCGAGCACGCCGGCGATCTTCTTGAGCGTCTCCGGGTCGTTCAGGTCCGAGCCCGGATCACTGCTGAACTGGGCTGCTGCGGACGTGGGCGCTGCCGAGGGGGTGGGCGACGCGGACGGCGACGGGTCGACTCCCGCCGCGGTGCAGCCCGCGAGCGCCAGAGCGACGGCGACGGCGACCACGGGAACGGAGGTGGAACGGATGGACATGACTCTCCCTCGGCTTCGGTGCTGAGACGCTAACAGGTGCCTGAGCATCCGCACGGCGTCCGGCGCAGAATGCGGCAGGGCCCCCGTTCGCGTGGCAAAATCTCCGTTCGCTTCCGTCACCAAAACGGCGACCGTCCGGAATACGCCCTGCCTCGCAAAGAGCCGTTCTTCAGCAGCCGGCGCGACTACCGCAGCACGAGGCTGAGACGGTCACGAGCACGGCAGTCCCGAATCCAACCCACGCCCCGAGAACGATCGCTCCGAACCATGCAGCACCTCGTAGTGTCACCCGCCTTCGTCGGGGCGTCGTCGTCACTGCAACGGCTAATGCGATCAGGGGCGCGAGTACGGGAACTGCCCGAACGACGGCCGTACCCAGGTCGAATCCGCACGTGTCGTACTCGCCGGAGATTCCCGGGGACAACAGGACTACACCGAGAAAGAAGGCGGATCCGACCAAGAAGGCGGCAATGACTAGCGCCGCCGATGTCGCTCCCCGAACATTTTCGTACGACTTTTCGGCTCGTCGCGTGACCCACAGCCATAGAAAACAGGAAATGAGCGTCAGAGCAGCCGCGACGGCTGACTCGCCTAGAATTGCTCCGACATGCATCCCTCCGCATGGTCGCCATCCACGAATCGCATCGAGCTGCAGGAAAGTGGAAAAGAGCATCGTTGATACGGCCGCGGCAGCGTACGTTGACGAACGATCTCGCCCGGGCGATTGCTCTCGCTTCATGCTTGTTCCCCGATTCCTGCCTGTTCCCCGATTCCTGCCTGAATCCCGATTCAGCGTTCCGTCCAGCTCATTGCTGCAGTGACGGCATCTGCGAAGCCTTCGGCGACGTCGTTGAGTTCGCTGGCGAGGATTGTGGCCGAGGGACTGAATTTCGGTGCCGATGTGCCTGGATTGCGAACTTCGATGAAGTGGTCTTTCGGCCAGGCCGTCATCGGCCACGGGTCGGTGAACACGTGTTTCACGGCTGCGATGAGTACGGCGTGAGTGCCGAAACGCAACGCAAAGAACTGCTTCGCAAGCCATCCCGGGCGTCGAGTTCGAAGCCGTGCTCGCTCAGGATTGACATCTTCATGGTCCAGAACGGTTCGCCTGTGGCATGCACTGCGGCTCCATCGGTGAAAGTGGTGGGGTTAGTGCCGGTTGAGGTGTCGGCGGCTCCGTCGGTGGCTGAGGAAGCGCTCGGGTCGGGTGCTGCTGGCGCGGCAGGGAAGGAGAACGACGGCGTGACGGCAGTCTCCGCGGCGGTCTCGTCTCCCGGGCTGGCGGTCCCCGGGCTCGCGCAGCTCGCGAGGGCGAGGACGGTGGCCACGACCACAAGTGTGCGGGACAGGGGTCGGATGGTCATGGCTCTCCCTTGGTGTGGTGCTCGGACGGTGGTGCTCGGTCAGTGGTCGCTCGGGGCGGGGGTGGGGCCACCCACGAGGGGCAGCACGCCGTGGAATCCGACGGTGGTCGACCGGACCGCGAGATCGAGCGCGTCGTCTCCGCGGGGGACAGCGCGGCGCGCAGAGCGTCGATCGTTCCGCCGCCCTTCACGGCCAGGGAGACGTGCTGCACCTCCCCCTGAGGACCCGAGATATCGATCACATGCTGGCTCGCGGCCTCATCACTGACCCGCGGATCGTTGTCCTTCACGCGCTGCTGGATGATCATGATCGTCCTTCCCGCGTCGTTGCGGAAAGTCCGGTAGCCCTTCGCGGGATTCGTACTCGAGGTGTCCGCCTGGAGGCCGGCCGATGAGAGTGCTGCCGTGTCGGTGTCCCAGTTCGGCGTGTTCTCGGAGGAGAGGGCGGCGCCGGCGTCGAAGGTGAGGGCGCTGGTACCCGCGAGCGCGGCGGCGACTCCCTCGAGTGTGGCCGGGTCGTCGAGGCCCGCCCCGTCCGTTCCCGCGAAGCGCTGGCTCGCCGAATCCGTGGCCGTTGGTGCGGCCGGGAACGAGAACGAGGGGGAGGGAGTCTCCGCCGGAGTCTGGCCTCCTGCTCCGGAACGGCCCGTGAGGACGGCGGTGGCCGCGATCAGCGCGGCAATCGTGGATGACTTTAACATGATTCGCCCTCGCGTTCGATGCTGGGACGCTAGCAGGCGCGCGACGACAGGCGCCTCGTCCGGCGCGCGACGACGACCGCCGCGAGGTACCAGTGGGGTAAGCGAGACGCCGACAAAGCTGCACCCAAGAGGCATCTCACGGGGCCAGGTTCCGGGTCTGGACGTTGGCGCAGCATTGGGGAGGGGAACCGGACGGGCTTCCGGATTCGTGGAAGGCTTATGTGTTCGATCCGCTCGATGGTGCGCGCTTGTCTCCCGCCAACGAAAGGACACCTGTGCCTGAAGACGTCCTCCCCGAGATCGGTTCGATCGCGTTCGCCGTGGTGATCGCGATCGTGATTGCCGTCGTAGCGACCGCCCTCGCCGCTCTCGTCCTCCGCTCGATCGGCAGACGCAAGACCTGGGCGCGCCTGCTCATCCGCCGAATACGGGTCCCCCTGCGGGTCCTCCTGGTGACGATTGCCGTCTGGACGGCCCTGGCCGCGACGGTCTCAGGCGACGTCTGGCCGGGGCTCATTGAACGAACGTTCCAGATCGCGACCATCGGGGCGGCAGCGTGGGTGATCGGGGCGCTGTTCGTGTTCCTCGAGGATCTGGGTGCCGAGCGCTATCGGACCGATACGGCCGACAACCGGCGCGCCCGTCGCCTCCGCACGCAGATGACGATCATCCGGAGGGTCGCTGTGGCGGCCGTCGTCGTCATCGCGATCGGAGCCTCGCTGCTGACCTTCCCGGAGGCGCGGACCGCCGGCGCAAGCCTGCTGGCGTCGGCGGGCGTGCTGTCGATCGTGGCGGGCCTCGCGGCCCAGTCGAGCCTCACCAACATCTTCGCCGGGATGCAACTCGCCTTCAGTGATGCGATCCGGCTGGACGACGTGGTGATCGTCGAGAACGAATGGGGTCGGATCGAGGAGATCACGCTGACCTACGTCGTCGTCCACCTCTGGGACGACCGCCGGCTGGTGCTGCCCACGAACTACTTCACGACCCAGCCGTTCCAGAACTGGACCCGCACCGGTTCCGAGTTGCTCGGTGCGGTCGAGCTCGACCTCGATTGGCGGGTGAGCCCCGAGCAGATGCGCGACGAGCTGCACCGCCTGCTGGCGGAGACCGAGCTGTGGGACGGGCGCACCAGCGTCCTGCAGGTCACCGATGCGACGGGCGGCTTCGTGCGCATCCGGGTGTTGGTCACCGCGAAGGACGCGCCCACGCTCTTCGACCTGCGCTGCTATGTGCGGGAGCGGCTCGTTTCGTGGCTGCACGAGAGTGACCCGGTCGCCCTGCCACGCCAGCGCGTCGAGATGGAGCGGGAGCCCGCGCCGACCGCGACCCCGCGCCGACACTCCTCCTCGGCTCCCGACAATCTGTTCTCGGGCGACGAGCGCTCGAACGAGCGGGGCGCGCTCTTCACCGGTCTGATCGACCTGCGCGACACTCCGAAGCGCGACTAACTCCCGCGAGATGCCACCTATGAGAACGACACGCCGGGGATGCGCGTCATAGGTGGCATCTCGCGGGAGGGGAGCTCAGCGGTTGACGGAGCTCATGTCGGCGTACCGGTCGCCGACGGGGGCCTCGAGCGAGCCGAGGGTGTCCAGCTGCTGCGGAGTGAGCACAAGGGCGTCGGCGGCGGCGTTCTCCTCGATGCGCGAGACCCGCTTGGTGCCGGGGATCGGAGCGATGTCCTCACCCTGCGCGAGCAACCAGGCGAGCGCCACCTGGGCGGGAGTCGCGTCCGCCTCGGCCGCCACGCGGTCGACGGCCTCGACGATCCGGAGGTTCGCCTCCAGTGCTCCGTCGGCGAAGCGCGGATTGTCGCGGCGGAAGTCGTCGCTGCCCAGTTCGTCGACCGAGCGGATGCTGCCGGTGAGGAAGCCGCGGCCCAGCGGCGAGTACGGCACGAAGCCGATGCCGAGTTCGCGGAGCACCGGCAGCACCTCCGCCTCGGGGTCGCGGGTCCAGAGCGAGTACTCGGACTGCACCGCAGTGACCGGGTGCACGGCGTGCGCGCGGCGGATGGTCGCGGTCGCCGCCTCCGAGAGGCCGTAGCCGCGCAGCTTGCCCTCCTGGATCAGCTCGGCGAAGGCTCCGGCGGTCTCCTCGACGGGGACGCCGGGGTCCATGCGGTGCTGGTAGTAGAGGTCGATGCGGTCGGTGCCGAGGCGCTGCAGCGAGCCCTCGACGGCGAGCCGCAGGTTCTCGGGGGAGCCATCGAGCCCGCGGCTCCCGTCGCCGCGGTGCTGGATCATGCCGAACTTGCTCGCCAGCACGACCTGGTCGCGGCGGCCGGCCAGCGCTCGACCCAGCAGCTCCTCATTCGTATACGGGCCGTAGATCTCGGCGGTGTCCAGGAACGTGACGCCGAGCTCGAGGGCGCGGTGCACGGTACGGATCGACTCCGCGTCGTCGGTGCCGGCGCCGGTGTAGAACGCCGACATGCCCATCGCGCCGAGGCCGAGGCGCGAGACCTCGAGGGCGGCGACGTCGGATCCGAGGGTGATCGTCTTCATCTAGGTGGTGGTCCTCTCCTGATACGCCGCGATCTTGATGTCGATCGCGGCGAGGCTGGTGTGTGTCCGGGCGAGCTGCGCCTCGACCTCCTCGCGGTGCCTCCGGAGCAGCGCGAGGCGCTCCGGCTCCGTGTCGGGCCCGACCCGGAGGAGCCGGGCGTACTCGCGGATCCGCGCGATCGGCATGCCGGTCGAGCGGAGCTTGGTGAGGAAGTCGACCCAGCCGACGTCGGCCGGCCGGTAGCGGCGGTGCTGCGACGCGGCGCGCTCGACCGGGTCGAGCATCAGGCCGGCGCGCTCGTAGTAGCGCAGGGTGTGCACGGTGAGACCAGTGACGGCGGCGACCTGCGAGATCGACAGCGCCTCCGGCTCGGCCGGGGCGGCGGTGGCGGTGGCGGTGGACATGGCGTCAACCTACGACGTCGAGTGCGCTCGAGGTCAAGCGGGGCCGTTCTTTTCAGCCGAGCTCGCGGCTGAAGTTCAGGAGAGCGTCCGCGAGGTGGGCGTCCGCCTCCTCGTGGCCGATGCACGACCCGCCGACGCCTCATCCCGCTGCCGCGATCGCATCCGCCGCCTGCACGAGGGCGAGGTGCGAGAGGGCCTGCGGAGTGTTGCCCGCGTGCCGGCGGCCCTCGACGTCGTACTCCTCCGCGAGCAGGCCCACGTCGTTGCAGAGTCCGACCAGGCGGTCCATCAGCGTCCGCGCGTCGTCGATCCGGCCGGAGTCGGCGTACTGCCGCACCAGCCAGAAGGAGCAGGCGAGGAACGGGTGCTCACCGCCGGCGAGGCCGTCGACCGAGGACTCGGTGCGGTAGCGGTGCAGCAGGCCGTCCTGCAGGAGCGCGCGCTCCAGCTCGGCGACGGTGCCCAGCATCCGCGGGTCGTCGGCCGCGACGAAGCCAACCATCGGCAGGACCAGGAGTGACGCGTCGACCTCCGGAGAGCCGTAGGACTGCACGAAGTGGCCGCGTTCGGCGTCGTAGCCCTGCGCCTCGATCTCGGCGCGCACCTCCTCGCGCAGGCGCTCCCAGGTTTCGACCGGGCCCGGCAGGCCGCTCTCGCGCACGGCACGGACGCCGCGATCCAGCGCCGCCCAGATCATCACCCGCGAGTGCGTGAAGTGCCGCGGCTCGCCCCGGATCTCCCAGATGCCGTTGTCCGGACGCTGCCAGTTGGTCTCGACGAAGCCCAGCAGGGCGCGCTGGAGCGGCCAGGAGAATTCGGTCTCGTCCACTCCAGCCATGCGCGCCTCGTGCAGAGCGACCATCACTTCGCCGATCACGTCGGCCTGGTACTGGTCGACGGCGGCGTTGCCGATCCGCACCGGGGACGCGCCGTCGTAGCCGGGCAGGCTCGGCATCTCGCGCTCGGGCAGGTTTCGTTCACCCGCGAGGCCGTACATGATCTGCACGTCCTCCGGCGAGCCGGCCACCGCCCGCAGCAGCCAGGCCCGCCACTTCTGCGCCTCCCGCTCGAACCCGTGCGCGAGCAGCGCCTGCAGGGTGAGCGAGGCGTCGCGGAGCCAGACGTAGCGGTAATCCCAGTTGCGGCCGCCGCCGAACTGCTCGGGGAGCGAGGTGGTCGCGGCGGCGACGATACCGCCGGTCTCATCGTCGGTGAGAGCCCGGAGGGTCAGCAGCGAGCGGACGACGGCGTCGCGGTGCGGGCCGTCGTAGCTGATCGCCGACGCCCATTCGGACCACCAGGCAAGAGTCCGCTCGAGCGCGCGGTCCACGTCGAGGCGCTTCGGCGCGCGCTGGTGCGAGGGGAACCAGGCCATCGAGAGGTCGATGACCGCGTCGGATGCGACCTCGAACTCGGCACTGTGGGCGTGATCGACGGCCTTCAGGCGGACCCCGCGCACGACGACCGCGTCGGGGCCGGCGACGGCGACGAGCAGCGGGTCCTCGTCGGTCCCCTCCTGCCGCATCCACGGCATGGTGCGGGCATAGTCGAAGCGGATCCGCAGCTCCTGCCGCATCCGGACCGTTCCCGAGACTCCGCGTACCCGGCGCACCAGTTCGGCGCGCTCGTCGCGCAGCGGCATCACGTCGACCACCTCGACCACCCCGGTCGGAGTCGTCCAGCGGGTGACCAGCGCCAGAGTGTCGCCGAGGTAGTGGCGCTCGCTCGTCGCCCGGCCGTCCACGGGCCGCAGCGACCAGCGACCCTGGTCGTCACCACCGAGGAGGGCGCCGAAGACGGAGGCGGAGTCGAAGCGGGGCAGACACAGCCAGTCGATCCCCCCGTCGCAGGAGACGAGAGCGGCCGTGCGGCAGTCGGAGAGGACGGCGTAGTCCTCAATGGGGGAGACCATGCGGTGATCCTCTCAGGTTCCCCTGTCCTCTCCCAGTCAAGGCGGAGCGGAGCTCTTCGGCGCCGCCGTAGGGTGAGCCGCATGGTACAGACTGTCTCGACCCTGCTCATCCTCGGAGCGACGGGAGACCTGTCCTCGCGGCTGCTCCTGCCCGCCGTCGGCCAGCTTCTGGCCCGCGAGAGCGACCGGCGCGTGCATCTCGTCGGTGCCGGGCGCGAGGACTGGACCCAGGAGCACTGGCGCGAGGTGCTGACCAGCTCCTTCGCCACCGTCGAGGCGACCGGCGCGGGAGTGGACGCGCTTCGCTCCGGCACGCGCTACCAGCAGGTCGACGTGACGGATCCGGAGGCGCTCGCCGCGCTGCTCGCGAGCTGCGAGGGGCCCGTCGCGGTCTACTTCGCGCTGCCGCCGGCAATCGCGGCGAAGGCCTGTGAGGCGCTCGCCGCCCACGACCTGCCCGAGGGCACCGTGCTGGTGCTCGAGAAGCCGTTCGGCACCGACCAGCCCAGCGCCCACGCACTGAACGAGCGCCTCGCCGCGCTCGTCCCCGAGGACCGCATCCACCGCGTCGACCACTTCCTCGGCCGCGCGACGGTGATGAACGTGCTCGGACTACGCTTCGCGAACCGGATCCTGGAGCCGCTGTGGTCGGCCGAGCACATCGCGAGCGTCGAGATCGTCTACGACGAGCAGCTGGCCCTGGAGGGACGGGCGAGCTACTACGACACAGCGGGCGCGCTGACCGACATGATCCAGAGTCATCTGCTGCAGGTGCTCGCGGTGATCGCGATGGAGCCGCCGTCGACGCTCGACGCGGCCGACCTGCGCGATGCGAAGTCGATCGTCCTGCGCGCCACACGCCTGCACGGCGATGACCCCGCGTCGAGCTCGCGTCGCGCCCGGTACACGGCGGGGACGATCGATGGGCGGGAGCTGCCGTCCTACGCGGACGAGAAGGGTGTCGATCCGGCGCGCACGACCGAGACGCTGGCCGAGCTCGTCGTCGAGATCGACACCTGGCGCTGGGCGGGCGTGCCGTTCACGCTCCGCTCCGGGAAGGCGCTCGGGGAGCGGCGACGCGAGGTGGTCATCCGCTTCAAGCCGGTGCCGCATCTGCCCCGCGGCTTCCACGGCGCGGAGGAGCCGTCGGTGCTGCGGCTGTTCCTCGCGCCCGACAAGATGGCGCTCGAACTCAGCATCAATGGCCCCGGAGATCCGTACACCCTCGAGCGCGCCTCGCTGGAGGCCGTCTTCGGCGCGGGCGAGCTGCTGGCGTACGGCGAGGTCATCTCGGGGATTCTCGACGACGATCCGTCGCTCTCGGTGCGCGGCGACGCGGCGGAGGAGTGCTGGCGGATCGTGCAGCCGGCGATCGACGCCTGGCACGCCGACGCGGTGCCGCTCGACGAGTACCCGGCCGGCAGCGACGGGCCCGAGGGGTGGCCGACGGTGTGACACGGGATCGCGGGTCGGCGGACACTGCCGACCCCTCGATCGCGGGAAAAGGGTCAGGGGCGGGTCGCGACGGGGGTGTCGGCCGCGAGGTCGGCGGCGGACGGCTCGGCCCAGACGGCGATCGGCTGCGGATCCCAGGTGAGCGCGGCCGGCTCGACCGGAGGTGTGGCGGCGCGCATCGCCGGGATCGCCGCAGTGAGCGGGGATGAGGTCCGCTCGGCGCCGGCGCGCAGCTGCTCCTCCTGGATTGCGGCAGAGAGCTCGTGGGCGAGCGATCGCGCGAGCATGCCGTGGAAAATCGGGTCGCGGTCGTCGTGGCTGCGACGCGTGACGACCCAGGAGCCCTCGGAGCCGACGAACGCGGCGAGGCGCTCGTGCACCACGGCGAAGAGCTCGTCCTGACTGAGTACGGGGGCCACCGCGACGACCTCGGGGGCCGGCTGGCGGCGCCTCAGACGAAACCTCATGACGAACCCCGTTTCCCGTGCAAGCAGCGACTGCGACCAGTGTCGCCGTGAGCACGCTTGACGAGCGGCTGACACGCCGCCCCGCGGGGAGGCGACGTGCCAGGAGGGGGCCTAGCGGTCGCGCTTCTTGCCGCGCTCCTCCTTGACGATCTCCTTCGAGTCGTAGGAGACGGAGCCGAGGGCGACGGTGACCGAGATGACCCAGCTGACCCACTGCAGGGCCAGACGCCAGTCCCGCGGCCCCTTGCGCGTGGTCTGCAGGATCGACCACCCGCCGACGATCGCGCTGATGACGCTGGAGTTGAAGATGAATTTGCGCATGCGTGTGCCTCCCGTGTTCCACTCCGACGCTAGCGGGTGCGGAACCTCTCAGAGGAACGCTTGACAGTACGGAGGGGTTCTCCCGCTACGGTGGACCGCCGCCGGGACCTGAGTCCTCGTGCCGGGGCTCGCCGAAGAGAACGGGAACGACATGCGCACGGCTGTGATCGGAGCAGTGCTGCTCGTCGTCGGAGCGGCGGCCGTTATCGCCGGGGTCCTCCCGATAGACGCGCTGGGAGAGCTGGTCGAGCGGACGGCGCCGATCCTGGGCTTCGTTGTCGCGGTGACGGTGGTCGCCGAACTCGCCTCCGAGGCGGGGGTGTTCACGGTGGTCGCCGAGCTCTCTGCCGTATGGGGGCGCGGGCGCACCGCGGTGCTGTGGCTGCTGGTCGTAGCGATGGCACTGGTGAGCACGGTCTTCCTCTCGCTCGACACGACCGCGGTGCTCCTGACTCCGGTCGTGGTGCTGCTCGCGGCGCACGTGCGGGTCTCACCGCTGCCGTTCGCGATGGCCACGGTCTGGCTGGCGAACTGCGCCTCTCTCCTCCTGCCCGTATCGAACCTCACCAACCTGCTCGCCCAGCGGCGCCTGGGGGTCGAGGGCCCCTTCGCCTTCGCCGCGCTGACCGCTGTGCCCGCGCTCGTCGCGGCCGCTGTGCCCGTGCTGATCCTCGCGGTGCGCTACCGGCGCGAACTCGCCGGGCGCTACACGCCGGGGGAGCGGACGCCGGTCGCGGACCGGGTGCTGCTCGTCGGCGCAGGGACCGTGGTGGCTCTGCTCCTGCCCGCGCTCGTCTCGGGTCTGGAGGTGTGGATCCCGGCGACCGTCGCCGCGCTGGCGCTGATCGTGCTCTTCGCGATGCGTCGACCCTCTGCGCTGAAGGCTTCGCTCCTACCCTGGCAGCTCGTCGTCTTCGCGGCGGGCCTCTTCGTGGCGATGGAGGCGGCGCACCAGCTCGGGTTGGGCGCGGCGCTCGCCGTGGTCGCGGGCGAGGGGAGCGGGACGCTCGACCTGCTGCGCCTGGCCGGCTCAGGAGCGGTCGCTTCGAACCTGGTCGACAACCTGCCCGCGTACCTTGCCCTCGAGCCGGTCGCCGCGGATCCGCTGCGGCTGGTCGCCCTGCTGATCGGCGTGAACGCCGGACCGCTGATCACACCGTGGGCCTCGCTCGCGACCCTGCTCTGGCATCAGCGGCTGACCGCGCTGGGCGTGCACATCTCGTGGCGCCAGTACGCGCTGCTGGGCCTGGTCGCGGTCGTCCCGACGGTCGGCGGAGCGACGCTCGCGCTCGCCCTCGTGCAGGGCTGATTCCGGCCCCCGTCGGGGGCGGGCTGGTAGCCTCGACGGGCACGACGACGGCTCGACCGACGATTGGGACCACCATTCCTCCGCACTCCGCTTCCTCTTCCTCCTCCGCTGACGGGATCGATGCCGAGGCCTCGGGAGGGACCGAGCGCAACTCGTTCGTGGTCGTTTCGAACCGCCTCCCGGTGGACCGCGTCGTGGCCGAGGACGGCACCGCCTCCTGGAAGACCTCGCCCGGCGGGCTCGTCACGGCGCTCGAACCGGTGATGCGAGCGAACGAGGGCGCGTGGGTCGGCTGGCCCGGTGTCGCCGACGAGGAGGTCGCTCCGTTCGTCGACAACGGCGTGCAGATCGTGCCCGTCGCCCTCAGCGCTCAGGAGCTCGAGGACTACTACGAGGGCTTCTCCAACGACACGCTGTGGCCGCTCTACCACGACGTGATCGCGCCGCCCACCTATCACCGTGAGTGGTGGGACGCCTACGTTCGGGTCAACCAGCGCTTCGCCGAGGCAGCCGCGGCCGTGACGGAGCACAACGGAGTCGTCTGGGTGCAGGACTACCAACTCCAGCTCGTCCCGAAGATGCTCCGGGAGCTGCGCCCCGACATCACGATCGGCTTCTTCAACCACATCCCGTTCCCGCCCTACGGGATCTTCGCGCAGCTTCCGTGGCGCCGGCAGATCGTCGAGGGCCTGCTCGGCGCTGACGTGATCGGCTTCCAGCGCCAGGGCGACGCGGGCAGCTTCCTGCGCGCGGTCCGGCGCCTGCTCGGCTACGACACCCGCAGCACGGTCGTCGAGGTCCCGGTCGAGGAGGACGCCGTCGGCGGTACCCGCCGAGTGAACCGCTCCCGGCGCGGGGCGAGCGTGCGCCCGGTCGTTGCCCGGCACTTCCCGATCTCGATCGACTCGGCCTCCTTCGAGGCGATGGCGCGGACCCCCGGGATCCAGGCGCGGGCCGCCGAGATCCGCGCCGAGCTGGGGAACCCCGCGACGATCATGCTCGGCGTCGATCGCCTCGACTACACCAAGGGGATCGGCCACCGCCTGAAGGCGTTCGGCGAGCTGCTCGCCGACGGCCGCCTCACCTCCGAGGACGCGGTGCTGGTGCAGGTCGCGAGCCCGAGCCGCGAGCGCGTGGACACCTACCGCCAGCTGCGCGATGACATCGAGTTGCAGGTCGGCCGGATCAACGGCGACTACAGCACGCTCGGGCATCCCGCAATCAGCTACCTGCACCACGGTTACCCGCGCGAGGAGATGGTGGCGCTCTATTTGGCCGCCGACGTGATGCTCGTCACGGCCCTGCGCGACGGGATGAATCTCGTCGCGAAGGAGTACGTCGCCTCCCGCTTCGACAACGACGGTGTGCTGGTGCTGAGCGAGTTCGCCGGAGCGGCGGACGAGCTCAAGCAGGCCGTGCAGGTGAACCCGCACGACATCTCGGGCCTCAAGGATGCGATGGAGGCGTCGGCGCGGATGCCGCGCGTCGAGCGCATGCGGCGCATGCGGGCGCTCCGGCGGCGCGTGCTCGAGAACGACGTGACGCGGTGGTCGGAGTCGTTTCTCGCGGCGCTTGCCGAGCACGCCGCCGGTCAGCAGCTCGCCGTGCGGCCCGCCGCTCGCGGCCCGGAGGCCCCACACGGTCAGGAGGCGGAGCATCGCGACGACGCGGCGCACGGCGAGGCGTCCGAGCTCGAGCGTGAGGCGGCCGACGACCGCGAGTTCGACGGCGGTGCACGGTGAGCGAGGGAGTGCCCGAGCGGCTCTCCGCCGCGTTGCGCGGGCTCGCAGCGACCGAGCGGCTCCTGGTCGCCCTCGACTTCGACGGCACCCTCGCGCCCGAGGTCGACGACCCCGCCCGGGCCCGGGCTCTCCCGGAGGCGCGCGAGGCCGTGTTGCGGCTGCTCGCCCTGCCCGCCACCCGGGTCGCCCTGGTCTCGGGCCGGGCGCTCGGGAGTCTGGAGGAGGTCTCGCAGCTGCCGGACGAGGCGCTGCTAGTGGGCTCGCACGGCATCGAGATCCGCCTGGACCCGGAGGAGGACGCGGTCCGCCTCGACGACGACGAGCGCGAGAAGGTCGGCGTGCTCGAGGACGTGCTGAAGGGCATTGCCCGCGGGATCGACAACGTCTGGATCGAGGACAAGCCCGCCGGTTTCGCCCTGCACACCCGCCTCGCGACCGAGCGCCACAGCCGCGTCGCCCACGTCGTCGCCCTCTCCGAGGCGCGCGCCGAGGTGCGGGGAGTCACGGTGCGCGAGGGCAAGAACGTCCTGGAGTTCTCGGTCCGCTCCACCACCAAGGGCGAGGCCGTGCAGCACCTGCGCCGCTACACCGGCGCGACCGCCGTGCTCTACGCCGGCGACGACGTGACGGACGAGGACGCCTTCGCCGTCCTCGGCCCCGGCGACGTCGGTATCAAGAGCGGCGAGGGCACCACCGCCGCCGCCTACCGGGTCCGCGGCCCCGAGCAGATAGCTCACGCCCTGCGCCTGCTCGCCGACCTGCGCTCGACGTAACCCGGACCTCCCCGGCCCGACCGGATGTCCAGGGGGACGGAGCGCGAGGCGGTAGCCTCGTCGCATGCCGGAAATCGATTGGAAGCCTCGCTCGCGCACCGTCACGGACGGCATCGAGGCCACGACGTCGCGCGGGATGCTGCGGGCGGTCGGGATGGGCGATGACGACTGGGAGAAGCCCCAGATCGGCATCGCGTCCTCCTGGAACGAGATCACCCCCTGCAACCTCTCGCTCGAGCGTCTCGCGCGCTCCGCGAAGGAGGGCGTGCACTCCGGCGGCGGCTACCCGCTCCAGTTCGGCACCATCTCGGTCTCGGACGGCATCTCGATGGGCCACGAGGGCATGCACTTCTCGCTCGTGTCCCGCGAGGTCATCGCCGACTCCGTCGAGACCGTGATGATGGCCGAGCGTCTCGACGGGACCGTCATGCTCGCCGGCTGCGACAAGTCGCTGCCCGGCATGCTCATGGCCGCGGCCCGCCTCGACCTGGCCGCCGTTTTCGTCTACGCCGGCTCGATCGCGCCGGGCTGGGTCAAGCTCTCGGACGGCACCGAGAAGGACATCACGATCATCGATTCGTTCGAGGCGGTTGGTGGCGTCAAGGCCGGCATCATGTCGGCGGAGGACGCCAAGCGGATCGAGTGCGCGTTCGCCCCGGGTGAGGGCTCGTGCGGCGGGATGTACACCGCCAACACGATGGCCAGCGTCGCCGAGGCGCTCGGGATGAGCCTCCCCGGCTCCGCCTCGCCCGCCGCGGCCGACCGCCGCCGCGACTACTTCGCTCGCAAGTCCGGCGAGGCGGTCGTCGAACTGCTGCGTGCCGGCACCACGGCGCGCGACATCCTCACCAAGGAGGCGTTCGAGAATGCGATCGCCGTGGCGATGGCGTTCGGCGGCTCGACCAACGTCATCCTGCACCTGCTCGCGATCGCCAACGAGGCCGAGGTCGACCTCACGATCGACGACTTCAACCGCATCGGCGACACGATCCCGCACATCGGCGACCTCAAGCCCTTCGGCACGTACGTGATGAACGACGTCGACCGCCACGGCGGCGTCCCCGCCGTGATGAAGGCGCTGCTGGACGCGGGGCTCCTGCACGGCGACTGCCTCACCGTCACCGGGAAGACCGTCGCCGAGAACCTCGCCGAGATGGACATCGCGCCGTTGGACGGCGAGGTCATCCGCACCCTCGACAATCCGATCCACGCGACCGGCGGCCTGACCATCCTCAAGGGCTCGCTCGCGCCGGAGGGAGCGGTCGTCAAGACCGCGGGCTTCGACGCCTCCGTCTTCGAGGGCCCGGCCCGCGTGTTCGAGCGCGAGCGCGGCGCGATGGACGCGTTGACCGAGGGCCGGATCGAGAAGGGCGACGTGGTGGTCATCCGCTACGAGGGTCCCAAGGGCGGCCCCGGTATGCGCGAGATGCTCGCCATCACCGCCGCCATCAAGGGGGCCGGGCTCGGAAAAGATGTACTACTGTTGACGGACGGGCGATTTTCAGGCGGCACAACCGGCCTGTGCATCGGCCATATAGCTCCCGAATCGGTGGACGCAGGTCCGATCGCATTCGTTCGTGACGGAGACCCGATTCGGGTCGACATCGCCGCTCGCTCGATCGACCTACTCGTCGACGAGTCCGAGCTCGCCGCCCGCCGAGAAGGCTGGGCCCCCCTTCCCCCGCGCTACACCCGCGGTGTTCTCGCCAAGTACGCCAAGCTCGTCCGCTCGGCAGCCGAGGGCGCCGTCACCGGGTGACCCGGCCCGCTCCGGCCGGCCCCGCATCCGCGTCTCCCGGGCACTCGCCTCCGGCCCCTGCTCGCCGCCGCACCACCTCGTGAAGGAACAGACACCCGCATGACTCCGGATCCGTCCGCCGTGCAGCCCGCACCGACGCCCCAGCCGCCCCGTCCCGCTCCTGCCCCGGGGGCCGCGCCCGCGGCCGAGGTCCTTACCGGAGCGCAGGCGGTCGTCCGCTCGCTCGAGATGCTCGGGATCGAGGACGTCTTCGGCTTGCCCGGCGGCGCGATCCTCCCGGTCTACGACCCGCTGATGGACTCCTCGAAGGTCCGGCACATCCTGGTCCGCCACGAGCAGGGCGCTGGCCACGCCGCCGAGGGCTACGCCTCGGCGACCGGCAAGCTCGGCGTCTGCATCGCGACCTCCGGCCCCGGAGCGACGAACCTCGTCACCGCGATCGCGGACGCCTATATGGACTCGGTTCCGATGCTCGCGATCACCGGTCAGGTGTTCTCGACGCTGATGGGCACCGACGCGTTCCAGGAGGCGGACATCGTCGGCATCACCATGCCGATCACCAAGCACTCGATCCTGGTCACGCGCCCCGAGGACATTCCCTCGGCCCTCGCCTCCGCCGCGCTGATCGCGACCACCGGCCGACCCGGACCGGTGCTGGTCGATATCACGAAGGACGCGCAGCAGGAGCAGGCGCCCTTCCTCTGGCCGCCGAAGATCGACCTGCCCGGCTACCGGCCGGTCACCAAGGCTCACGGCAAGCAGATCCAGGCCGCCGCGCACCTGCTGACGGAGGCGAAGAAGCCGGTGCTGTACGTGGGTGGCGGCATCATCCGCGCCCGCGCGGCTGCCGAGCTGAAGGCGTTCGCCGAGGCGTGCGGGGCCCCCGTGGTGACCACGCTGATGGCGCGCGGGGCGTTCCCCGACTCGCACGAGCAGCACCTCGGCATGCCGGGGATGCACGGCACCGTTCCCGCGGTGCTCGCACTGCAGGAGGCCGACCTGATCCTCGCGCTGGGCTCGCGCTTCGACGACCGGGTGACCGGGAAGGCCGCGCTCTTCGCGCCCCACGCCAAGGTCGTGCACGTCGACATCGATCCGGCAGAGATCTCGAAGATCCGGGTTGCCGACGTGCCGATCGTGGGCGACCTCAAGGACGTCCTCCCGGATCTCACCGAGGCGTTTGCCAAGGCCTCCGCCGAGGGACGTGCCGACACCGCAGAGTGGTGGAGCTACCTCACGGGCCTGCAGGCCGAGTTCCCGCTCGGCTATACCGAGCCCGAGGACGGCCTGCTCTCTCCGCAGTATGTGATCAAGCGCATCGGTGAGATCACCGGCCCCGAGGGCGTGTTCGCCTCCGGAGTCGGCCAGCACCAGATGTGGGCGGCGCAGTTCATCCAGTACGAGCGGCCCAACTCGTGGCTGAACTCCGGCGGGGCCGGCACGATGGGCTACTCCGTGCCCGCGGCGATGGGCGCGAAGGTCGGCGAGCCCGATCGCACCGTGTGGGCGATCGACGGCGACGGCTGCTTCCAGATGACCAATCAGGAGCTGGCCACCTGCACGATCAACGAGATCCCGATCAAGGTCGCGGTGATCAACAACTCCTCGCTCGGCATGGTGCGCCAGTGGCAGACCCTGTTCTACGAGGGCCGCTACTCCAACACCGACCTCAACACGGGCCACGACACCGTCCGGGTGCCGGACTTCGTGAAGCTCGCCGAGGCGTACGGCGCCCTCGGTATCCGGGTCACCAAGCCGGAGGAGATCGACGACGCCATCCGCCTCGCCATCGCCACCAACGACCGGCCCGTGGTGATCGACTTCGTCGTCAGCCGCGACTCGATGGTCTGGCCGATGGTCCCGCAGGGCGTGTCGAACAGCTACGTCCAGTACGCCAAAGACCACAGCCCGACCTGGGACGACGAGGAGTAGATCCGCATGACGCACCACGTTCTCTCCCTGCTCGTCGAGGACAAGCCGGGACTTCTCACCCGTGTCGCCGGACTCTTCGCCCGCCGAGGCTTCAACATCGAGTCGCTGGCGGTCGGGCCGACCGAACTGGACGGACTCTCGCGCATCACGGTCGCCGTCGATGTGGAGGACCTGCCGCTCGAGCAGGTCACGAAGCAGCTCAACAAGCTGATCAACGTGATTAAAATCGTCGAGCTCGACACCGACCAGTCGGTCCAGCGCGAGCACCTGCTCGTCAAGGTTCGTGTCGACAACGTCACCCGCTCGCAGGTGCTCGAGGCCGTGACGCTCTTCCGCGCCCGCGTGGTCGACGTCGCGACGGACGCCCTGGTGATCGAGGTCACCGGCGACACGGGCAAGACCAACGCGTTCCTGAGGGTGATCGAGCCCTACGGCATCAAGGAGATCGCGCAATCGGGCCTGCTCGCCATCGGGCGCGGCTCGAAGTCGATCACCGAACGCGTCTTCAAGAACTGACTGCGAACTCTTCCCACTACAGAACGCGAACACTCCACTACAGAAAAGGACTCACCACGTGACCGAGCTCATCTACGACGCCGACGCCGACCTCTCCATCATCCAGTCCAAGAAGGTCGCGATCGTCGGCTACGGCTCGCAGGGCCACGCGCACGCGCAGAACCTCCGCGACTCCGGCGTGCAGGTCGTCGTCGCGCTGAAGGAGGAGTCGAAGTCCAGGGCCAAGGCCGAGGACGACGGCTTCGAGGTCAAGAGTGTCGCCGACGCCGCCGAGTGGGCCGACCTGATCATGATCCTGGCGCCGGACCAGCACCAGCGCGCGATCTACAGCGAGCAGATCGCCTCCAGGCTGACGGAGGGCAAGACGCTGGCGTTCGCGCACGGTTTCAACATCCGCTTCGGCTACATCGAAGCGCCCGCCGGAGTGGACGTCATCCTGATCGCGCCGAAGGCCCCGGGCCACACCGTGCGCCGCGAGTTCGTCGCCGGTCGCGGCATTCCGGACATCATCGCTGTCGAGAACGACGCGTCCGGCACCGCCTGGGAGACTGCGAAGTCCTACGCGAAGGCCATCGGCGGCACCCGCGCCGGCGTCATCACGACGACCTTCACTGAGGAGACCGAGACCGACCTGTTCGGCGAGCAGGCCGTGCTCTGCGGCGGCACCTCGCAGCTCGTCCAGTACGGATTCGAGACCCTCGTCGAGGCGGGCTACCAGCCCGAGATCGCCTACTTCGAGGTGCTGCACGAGCTCAAGCTGATCGTCGACCTGATGTGGGAGGGCGGCATCGCCAAACAGCGCTGGAGTGTCTCGGACACCGCTGAGTACGGCGATTACGTCTCGGGCCCGCGCGTCATCGATCCGCGCGTGAAAGAGAACATGAAGGCGGTCCTCGGCGACATCCAGAGCGGTGCCTTCGCCAAGCGCTTCATCGCCGACCAGGACGCCGGCGCGCCCGAGTTCCAGGAGCTGCGTGCCCGCGGCGAGAAGCACCCGATCGAGGAGACCGGCCGCGAGCTGCGCAAGCTCTTCGCCTGGAAGCAGACCGACGAGGACTACACGGACGGCAGCGTCGCGCGCTAGCCACTCGCTAGCCACTCCGCCGCGATCGAGGGAACCTCGGTCCGTCGAGGGAACCCGCACTTGCGGGATCCCTCGACGGACCGGGGTTCCCTCGATCGCGGCGGAGTGGCTAGCGAGTGGCTAGCGCGCGACGCTGCCGTCCGT
>NZ_PSWS01000070.1 GCF_002932875.1 Rathayibacter tritici | reverse complement strand
GCGACAGTGCGGATACGCGCCTCGTCGATCCCGCTCGCCCGCTCGATCTCGTCCCACTCGTCCGCCCCACTCGAGAGGAGGCGACCGCATGTACGAAGGCATCGTCCAGGAGTTGATCGACGAGCTCGGCCGACTCCCCGGCATCGGCCCCAAGTCCGCCCAGCGCATCGCGTTCCACATCCTGCAGACTGAGACGTTCGACGTCACCCGCCTCGCCGAGATTCTGCTGGAGCTGCGTCACCGGGTGCACTTCTGCGACATCTGCGGGAACGTGGCGGAGGAGGCGACCTGCGGGATCTGCCGCGACCCGCGTCGCAGCCGCACGGTCATCTGCGTCGTGGAGGAGGCGAAGGACGTCCCCGCGATCGAGCGCACTCGCGAGTTCCGCGGGCTGTACCACGTGCTCGGCGGCGCGATCAGCCCGATCGACGGCATCGGCCCCGACCAGCTCCGCATCCGCCAGCTGCTGCAACGCCTCGCCGACGGCGAGGTGCAGGAGGTGATCATCGCGACCGACCCCAACCTCGAGGGCGAGGCGACCGCGACCTACCTCTCCCGCATGCTCAGCACTCTCGGCATCCGCATCACCCGACTCGCCTCGGGTCTGCCTGTCGGCGGTGACCTCGAGTACGCCGACGAGATCACGCTCGGCCGTGCCTTCGAGGGCCGCCGCCTCGTCGAGAATTGACGCGACCGCCGACCACTCACGTGACCGGCCCGGAGTGCGGGCGACCGGTAGACTCGCCCGTCGGGTCGCGACGGCCCTCCAGCCACTGACCCGGGAGCAGCACGTGAGCCTGATCGTCCAGAAGTTCGGCGGGTCCTCCGTCGCTGACGCGGAGAGCATCAAGCGGGTCGCGAAGCGCATTGTCGCCACCAAGCAGGCGGGCAACGACGTCGTCGTGGCCGTCTCGGCAATGGGCGACACCACCGACGACCTGCTCGAGCTCGCCCACCAGGTCACTCCCCTCCCGGCGCCCCGAGAGCTCGACATGCTGCTCTCCTCGGGCGAGCGCATCTCGATGGCGCTGCTGGCGATGGCGATCAAGAGTATGGGCTTCGAGGCCCGCTCCTTCACCGGCAGCCAGGCCGGCATGATCACGGATGCGCAGCACGGCGCTGCCCGCATCGTCGACATCACACCGGTCCGCCTGCGCGCGGCGCTCGATGAGAACGCGGTCGTCATCGTCGCCGGGTTCCAGGGCTTCAACCGCGACACGAAGGACATCACCACCCTCGGCCGCGGCGGCTCGGACACCACCGCCGTCGCGCTCGCCGCGGGCCTGGGTGCCGACACCTGCGAGATCTACACCGATGTCGACGGAGTCTTCTCCGCTGACCCGCGCGTGGTTACCAAGGCCCGAAAGCTCGACCGCATCACGAGCGAGGAGATGCTCGAGCTCGCCGCCGCCGGCGCGAAGGTGCTGCACATCCGCGCCGTCGAGTTCGCCCGCCGCCACGGAGTCACGCTGCACGTGCGCTCCTCTTTCAGCCCCAACGAGGGCACCATCGTCTACAACGCCGAGACCGACGGCGCCGAGCAGAACGGACAAGCCGTGGAAGAGCCCATCATCGCCGGAGTCGCCACCGACCTGAACGAGGCGAAGATCACCGTCGTCGGCGTCCCCGACATCCCCGGAAAAGCCGCGCAGATCTTCACGATCGTGGCGAAGACCGGCTCCAATATCGACATGATCGTGCAGAACGTCTCGGCCGCGGCCACCGGACGCACCGACATCTCGTTCACACTGCCCAAGGCCGACGGCCAGACCGTCCTCAAGGCTTTGGACGCCGAGAAGGACGAGGTCGGCTTCGAATCGCTCCAGTACGACGACCAGATCGCCAAACTCGCGCTTGTCGGCGCCGGCATGCGCACCAATGCGGGCGTCTCGGCGAAGCTGTTCCGCTCCCTCTACGAGGCGGGGATCAACATCGAGATGATCTCGACCAGCGAGATCCGCATCTCGGTCGTCACCCGCGCCGACACTGTGAACGAAGCCCTGCGCGTCGTACACACCGCCTTCGGGCTCGATGCCGAGGACGAGGCCGTGGTCTACGCCGGTACCGGGCGCTGACGGCCGACCCCCGTCTCGATCCGGCCGTTCCTCCCGGGTGGCCGACCCGACCGGTACCCTCTCCCTCGATCCCCCCGCCACGAGCGGCCCGCGCCGCACGGACGAAAGAGCACAGCATGAGCAGCACCCCCCTCCACGTGGGCGTCGTCGGCGCGACCGGCCAGGTCGGGAAGGTGATGCGCCGCCTCCTCGAGGAGCGCGAGTTCCCCGTCGCGTCGATCCGCTTCTTCGCCACCGCCCGCTCGGCGGGCACGACGCTGCCGTTCCGCGGCGAGGACGTGGTGGTCGAGGACGTCGAGACCGCCGATCCGTCCGGCCTCGACATCGCCCTGTTCTCCGCCGGAGCCACGGGCTCGCGCGCTCAGGCGCCCCGCTTCGCTGCGGCGGGCGTCACCGTGATCGACAACTCCAGCGCCTGGCGGATGGACCCCGAGGTGCCGCTGGTCGTGAGCGAGGTCAACCCGCACGCCATCGACCAGGCGGTGAAGGGCATCATCGCGAATCCGAACTGCACCACGATGGCCGCGATGCCGATCCTGAAGGTCCTCGACCGCGAGGCCGGGCTCACCCGCCTCATCGTCAGCACTTACCAGGCCGTGTCCGGTAGCGGGCTGGCCGGAGCGAACGAACTGGCCGGTCAGGTGCGCGCCGCCGTCGCCGACGAGCACCTGCTCGACCTGGTGCACGACGGCTCGGCGGTCGCCTTCCCCGCGCCCGAGAAGTACGTCGCCCCGATCGCCTTCGACGTCATCCCCTTCGCCGGGAACCTCGTCGAGGACGGCTCGAACGAGACCGACGAGGAGAAGAAGCTCCGCAACGAGAGCCGCCGCATCCTCGAGCTCCCCGAGCTGCTGGTGTCCGGTACCTGCGTCCGCGTGCCCGTCTTCACCGGCCACTCGCTCTCGATCAACGCGGAGTTCGCCGCAGCTCTCAGCCCCGAGCGGGCGCGCGAGCTGCTGGCTGAGGCGCCCGGCGTCGTCCTGCGCGAGGTACCGACTCCGCTGGAGGCCGCGGGCACGGACCCGAGCTATGTCGGCCGCATCCGCGCCGACGAGGGCGCTCCGGAGGGCCGTGGCCTGGCGCTGTTCATCAGCAATGACAACCTGCGCAAGGGCGCAGCCCTGAACGCCGTACAGATCGCGGAGCTGATTGCGGCGAAGCAGCCCGTCTCCTGATCCGCGGGGGAGGGGCTGCTGAGTCCGGCCGCCCCTCCCGCGTGGAAAAGTCGTGAAATTGATGGGCGCGTCGGCCCTCTCCCCGCCGTGGCGCGCCTGGGCGAGCGTAAACTCGTCTCTCGTGAACTCCTCGGAACCGGTCGACGTCGCCCTCATCGGTGGGGGCATCATGAGCGCCACTCTGGGCGCCCTGATCACCCAGCTGCAGCCCGACTGGACGATCGCCGCCTACGAGCGCCTCGGCGACGTCGCGCAGGAATCGTCGAACCCGTGGAACAACGCGGGCACCGGTCACGCCGCTCTCTGCGAGCTCAACTACATGCCCGAGGCGGCCGACGGCTCCGTGGACCCGGCGAAGGCCATTCAGATCAACGAGCAGTTCCAGATTTCGCGCCAGTTCTGGTCGAGCCTGGTCGAGTCCGGCGACATCCGTGAGCCGTCCAGCTTCATCAACCCGGCGCCGCACATGACCTTCGTGCACGGCGAAGCCAATGTCGAGTACCTCCGCAAACGCTACGAGGCCCTCAAAGACCAGCCGCTGTTCGCCGGCATCGAGTTCACCGAGAACATCACGACGATCCACGAGTGGGCGCCCCTGCTGATGGAGCAGCGGCCGGCGGGCGGCGGCCCCTACGCCGCGACCCGCATGCCGGCCGGAACCGATGTCGACTTCGGCTCGCTGACGCACCAGCTGTTCGATTACGTCGTCGCCCACGGCGGCACGCTCGACACTGGTCGCGAGGTCACCGACATCACCCGCCAGAAGGACGGCACCTGGCGCCTCGATCTCAAGCAGCTCGTTGGCGGGACGCCCCAGCGAGTGACCGCCCGCTTCGTCTTCGTCGGCGCCGGCGGGGGCGCGCTGCATCTGTTGCAAAAGTCCGGCATCCCCGAGATCAAGGGCTTCGGCGGCTTCCCCATCTCCGGGCAGTTCCTCCGCACCGACAACCCGGAGCTGGTCGCCCGGCACACAGCCAAGGTCTACGGCAAGGCGGCCGTCGGCGCGCCCCCGATGTCAGTGCCCCATCTGGACGCGCGCGTCGTCGACGGCGAGTCGTCGCTCCTGTTCGGTCCGTACGCCGGATTCACGCCCAAGTTCCTCAAGCGCGGCTCGTGGCTCGACCTGCCGCTGTCGATCCGGCCGCACAACATCGTCCCGATGCTCGCGGTTGCCCGCGACAACCTCGACCTGATGAAGTACCTGATCGGCGAGGTGCTCGCCGGCCGCGGCAAGAAGATGAAGGCCCTGCGCGAATTCCTGCCGACCGCCCGCGATGAGGACTGGTACCTGATCACGGCCGGCCAGCGCGTCCAAGTGATGAAGAAAGACGAGAAGAAGGGCGGAGTGCTGCAGTTCGGCACCGAGGTCATCACCGGGGGGGACGGCACGATCGCCGGGCTGCTCGGTGCTTCGCCCGGAGCGTCGACCGCCGTGCCGATCATGCTCGACATCGTGCAGAAGTGCTTCCCCGATCGGATGAAGGCCTGGGAGCCGCGCATCCGCGCACTGGTGCCGAGTTACGGCTCGACGCTCAACGATGCGCCCGAGAAGGCCGAGCGGACGGTCAGCGCGACCGCCGAGACGCTGGAGCTCTCCGCCTCGGTCTGACTGCGTGCGCGTCGTTCGAACGTATGTTCTAATAGCTGCATGAGGTGGAACGGGCAGTCGATCGGTACGGCCGACGAGGCCGCGCTGCCCGGGCTGGTGAAGCTCACCGATCTGGTGCGGACAGTGCGCACGCCGGAATTCGACGGAATCACCTTCTACGAGGTGCTCGCGAAGTCGGCGCTCAACCGGGTGCACACCTCCTCGAAGATGCCGTTCGGCTGGACCATCAATCCGATGCGCGGCTGCACGCACGCCTGCACCTACTGCTTTGCTCGGCCCACGCACGAGTACCTCGAATTCGACGGCGGGCGCGACTTCGACTCGCAGATCGTGGTGAAGGTGAACGTCGCCGAGGTCCTCACGCGGGAGCTCGCCAAGCCGAGCTGGGAGCGCCACCCGGTGGCCCTCGGCACCAACACCGACCCGTACCAGCGCGCCGAGGGCCGGTACCGGCTGATGCCGGGCATCATTGCCGCGCTCGCTGCCTCCGGCACCCCGATCTCGATCCTGACGAAGGGGTCCCTGCTGCGGCGCGACCTGCCGCTTCTCCGCGAGGCCGCGGAGCACGTTCCGGTCGACCTCGGTGTCTCGATCGCCGTCTACGACGAGGAACTTCAGCGCTCCGTCGAGCCGGGGGCGCCCACGGCCGCGGCTCGATTGGCAACGGTCACCGCGGCACGGGAGGCGGGATTCGAGTGCTCGGTGTTCCTGATGCCGATCCTGCCCTTCCTGACCGACACCCGCGCGCACCTCGACGAATCGCTCCGAGCCTGCCGTGAGGCCGGCGCCAGCACGATCATGTACTCGACCCTCTACCTCAAGCCCGGAGTCAAGGAGTGGTTCCTGCAGTGGCTTGCGCAGGAGCACCCCGAGCTCGTCGACCGCTACCGCTCCCTCTACCCGGGCCGCGCCGCCTACGCCCCGCTGGAGTACCGCCGCTGGCTGTCGGAGCGCATGCGCCCGCTGATGCGGGCACACCGGCTGGAGCGCGGCGAGGAGGATCCGGCGACCGGATCGGTCCGCTCCTCTGCGCTGGGCTCGCTCGGCACCCTGCGAACCCTCGGTGGTGAGCGCCGCTCCCTCGAGCACGACGGTCTGCTCGTCGGCGAGCTCGGTGCCGAGCGCGCCGCGATCCTGCCGGGCGTCGGGCAGCCGACGCTGTTCTGAGCCGGTGGCGCAGCAGGCCGCGGCTAGGATCGTCCGCATGATCACCCGCTCCGGTGAGCCCTCGGGCTCCTGCGCCCGGAGCGCTCGCGACACGGGCCCGCGCCCGGTCCGCCTTGGCCTGCTCGACCCCGACGAGGACCAGCTCGCCGAGAGCGGCGCGTGGATCCGCTCGCACGCCCCGGACTTCGAGGTCGTCGTCGCCGCGTGCACCTGGCTCGATCTCGTCACGAGCGACGTGTTCCCCACTCAGGTGGTGGTCATGGCCACCGAGTTGCGCGAGCCGATCTCGATCGAAGCGCGGATCCGTACCTGCCGTGCCGCGGGCGCCGCTGTGGTTGTGCTCTCGGACAGCGAGGACGACGAGGTCCACGAGCGCGCGCTTCGCGCCGGAGCCGTCCGTCACCTCGCGAAGTCGCGTCCGATCGCCGAGGTGATGGAGCAGACTCGCGCCGCTCTCGAGATGCGCTCCGCCGACCTCTCGTCCGCGCAGTGGCGTCCGCTGCCGTCCGGGGTCGCCGCGCAACAGCGCCCTCGCCTGAGCGCGTGCGAGCTGGAGGCGTTGCGCCTGTACGCGTCCGGCTCGAGCACGCCGGAGGTGGCCGCGAAGATGAATGTGCGGTTCGAGACTGCCAAGACGTATTTACAGCGCGTGCGCCGCAAATACGTCGCCGTCGGCCGCCCCGCGAGCCGGCGCGCCGATCTGATCCGCCGAGCCGGCGAGGACGGGTTCCTCCCGTGAGCGCCGCGCACTCGCCACGGGGGAGTCTCCTCCGCACCAACCTCGAGGAGACCTGATGGCCAAGCTGTACTTCCGCTACGGCGCGATGAACAGCGGGAAGAGCACGTCGCTCCTGCAGGCCGCGCACAACTACGAGGAGCGGGGCCACCGGGTGCTGCTGGCCAAGCCCGCCGTCGATACGAAGGGTGACGAGCTGATCGTGTCGCGTTTGGGTGTCACCCGTTCGGTGGACGTCCTGTTCGAGCCCGACGGCGATCCGGTGGCCGTTTTCACCGCCGCGCGGGCCCGGGTCCTGGCCGAGTCGGCGCGCGATGTCAGCGCCCTCCTCGTCGACGAGGCACAGTTCTTGCCCGAGTCGCACGTGGACGATCTGCTCCGGATCGCCATCCTCGAGAACGTCCCCGTGCTGGCCTACGGCATCCGGACGGACTTCCGCACCGCCGCGTTCCCGGGCAGCCGACGGCTCCTCGAGATCGCCCACAGCCTCGAGGAGCTGAAGACGATTTGCCGGTGCGGGCGCAAAGCGATCTTCAACGGGCGCGTCGTCGACGGCCGTTTCGTGTTCGACGGTGACCAGGTCGCAATCGACGGAGCGGCGGTCACTTACGAGTCCCTGTGCGGCGCGTGCTACCTCCAGGAGAGCCGCGGTCGGCTCCGCGGCTAACCTGAGGAGCATCTCTCGCCTGGCCGACACCCATCGGAAACGAGGAAGTGGGTAGCCTGGCGACGTGACAACACCGGAAACGGAAGTACGCCTTTCGGAGCAGCAGGAAAGGTCGGGGAAATCGATGACGGCGCAAGGGACATCGCCGAAACGTCGACCGTCGTGGGAGCAGGACTACCGGCGACGGCTGTTGATCACGGACATCGTCGCGATCGTCCTCTCCGTCTTCGGGACGCAGCTCTTCTGGTTCGACCTGAACCTCAACTCCGACGTGGGCTTCCAGAACCCCGCAGACATCGCCGTCAGCTACACCTGGGTGTCCGTCGCCCTCTCGGTCGGCTGGCTCCTCGCCCTTCAGGTCTTCGACACCCGTGACCGGCGGATCGTCGGCACCGGCTACGTCGAGTACCGCCGCGTGGTCGACGCGTCGATCTGGCTCTTCGGCATCGTCGCGATCATCGCCTACCTGTTGCAGATCCTGCTGGCGCGCGGCTACATCATCACGGCGTTTCCCGCCGGGATCGTGCTCATCTGCGTCGGCCGTCTGGTCTGGCGCTCGTGGCTTACCCGACAGCGCCGCTCGGGCCGCTTTTCGAGCCAGGTCGTGCTGCTCGGCTCCCGCGCGAGTGTCCTGCACACCGCGCGTGAGCTGCGCCGCGGCAGCGAGGCGGGCTACAAGCTCGTCGGCGCCGTCTCCACGTCGGTCGGCGGTGCGGCCGCCCTGGAGAGCGAGCAGGAGCTCTCGGGCCTCGCGGTCCACAGCTTCACCGGGATCGACGGAGTCCGCGCGGTGATGGACGCCACCGGCGCCGACACCGTGGTCGTCACCAGTTCGGACGAGCTCGCTCCGCAGCGGATCCGCGAGCTCAGCTGGACGCTCGAGCCGGGGCGCGAGCACCTGGTTGTCGCGCCGAGCCTCACCGATATCGGTGGCCCCCGCATCCACACCCGCCCGGTCGCCGGTCTGCCGCTGATCCACGTGGAGACCCCGCGGTTCGACGGACGCCAGCGTTTCGCCAAGCGGCTGTTCGACATCCTCGCCTCGACGATGCTGATCATCCTCAGCGCGCCGGTCCTCGTGGTCGTCGCCGCTCTGGTCACGATGACGAGTCCGGGGCCGGTGCTCTTCCGCCAGGAGCGCATCGGTCTGAACGGAGCGACGTTCGAAATGCTCAAGTTCCGCTCGATGGTTGTTGACGCCGAAGCCCGTCTGGACGCTCTCGCCTCGCAGCAGCGCGCCGAGGGGAACTCGATCCTCTTCAAGATGGCGAAGGACCCGCGCGTCACGCCCGTCGGTGCGATTTTGCGCCGCTTCAGCCTCGATGAGCTGCCGCAGTTCCTCAACGTCTTCCGCGGCGACATGTCGCTGATCGGCCCCCGGCCGCCGTTGGCGCGCGAGGTCGAGCAGTACGAGGAGCACGTGCATCGCCGCTTCCTGATGAAGCCGGGCATCACCGGCCTCTGGCAGGTCAGCGGTCGCTCGAACCTCTCGTGGGAGGACACCGTCCGTCTCGACCTCTACTACGTCGAGAACTGGTCGATGACCGGCGACATCGTCATCCTCTTCAAGACCGCGCGCGCTGTGCTTGCCCGCGACGGAGCGTACTAATCGCCGCCGTCAGGGCCCGAGAGCCCCGCACACTGTCCCTCTCGATACTCGAGACCCCGTTCCGAGTCGTCTTCGGTGACGGCGTCAGCGATGAAGACGCGGCGCGCATCGCCGACAGCTGGGCGTCCTGCGCCGCTGAGCCGGACGGCGCGGCGCGGGACGTCCTCGCCGAGGTGGCCGTCACTCCCTCCGCCCCGCTCGACGACTCGCCGCGGGTCTCGAGCACCACTCTCGCGCAGCTGGAGGAGTCGCTCACCTCGACCCTCACCGTCGAGGCGATCGGCGCGCGGCGTGGCGACCTGCTGATGCTGCACGCGTGCGGGATCGCCGACGACTCCGGCCGCGTGCTCGCCTTCGTGGCCGCCTCGGGCACCGGCAAGACCACGATCGCCCGGACGCTCGGCCTCCGCTTCGGCTACGTGACGGACGAGACCGTCGCAGTGGCCGCCGACGGCCGCGTCCTTCCGTACCCCAAGCCGCTGTCGGTGAAGCCACTGACCGGCTCCGCGCCCAAGGCCCAGGTCGCCCCAGCGTCCCTCTCACTGCTGCCGGTCCCGAAGGCACCGCTACGGCTCGCGGGAGTCGTCCTGCTCGAGCGTCGGGACGGAGTCGGGGCCCCGTTCCTCGAGCACGTCGACCCTATGGAGGCGATCGAGGACCTCGTGCCGCAGACGTCCTACCTCTCGGCTCGTCCGCGCCCGATCACCGACCTCGTCCGCAGGCTGACCAGTCTCGGCGGCGTCCGGCGTCTGGTGTACTCCGAGGCCGACAGCGTCGTGCCGCGGGTCGAGGAGGTGTTCGCCACTCTCGGCGCCCCGGCTCCGACGATCTGGAGCGAGGTCGTCGCCCTGCCGCTCGAACCGCTCCACGAGGCGCGCCCCGGCTCGGTCCGGCGCGCTCCCGCCGACGACGCGGTCGCCCTTCCCGACGGACAGCTCCTGGTGTTCTGCGACGACACCCTCGTGCGTCTCTCCGGCATCGGGCCGCTTGTCTGGCGGCACCTCGGCAGCGCAGTGGACGTCGACGGCCTCGTCGCCGCAGTGCTCGACGAGGCCGGTCCGCCGCCTCCCGGGGTCGATGCCGCGGCGGTGGTCGAGGCGGCCCTGGTCGAGCTCGAGGGCCTCCGCGTTATCACGAGAGGGACTTCTCCGAGGCTCACCCCCGACGGGTGGCACGTATGACGCGCCTCGCGTCGAGGGTGATGGAGCCCTGTGCCAGACTTCGGAAGAACATGTCCACGGCGTCCGCCGCGTGATCCGTACCAGCGAAGGAATCTGACTCCGTGGAACTTCGAGACGTCCTCCGGCTGCTTCGTGACCACTGGATCCCGATCGTTGCGGCGATCCTCCTCGGTACCCTCGTCGCCTTCGGCTGGTCACTGACGCAGAAGCCGCGTTACGTCGCCGACTCGCAGGGTCTCGTCTCGGTCGCCACCGGGGGCGGGGGCAGCGATGACAGCCAAGCGATCTACACCCAGCAGATCGCGCAGACGGTCGCCAAGTCGAACCTCGCGACCTACATCCCCATTGCCACCTCGCGCGATGTGGCGCAGATCGCGATCGACAGCCTCGGGCTCGACGTCTCGCCCGCCACGCTGATCTCGGCGATCACCGTGCAGCCCGACACCGTCGCTCCGGTGATGAAGGTCAGCGCCACCGCCTCCACGCCGGAGGGCGCGCAGAAGCTCGCCGACGCGTGGGTCTCGGCGATCGCCACGAAGGTGCAGCAGGTCAACCAGGAGACGGGAGTGGGCGACACCGTCACCCTCACCGTCCTGCAGACCGCCGCACTTCCGTCCGCACCGGCGTTCCCGAATCTGCGCCTCGTCCTCGCGGTCGGCGCGCTCGTCGGCCTCGTGCTCGGCCTGATCTACGCGTTCGTCCGCAACACCCTCGACCGTCGCATTCGCACCGCAGAGATGGTCGAGCGCCTGTTCGATCTGCCCGTGGTCGGCACCCTCCCCGTCGACAAGCGCCTGAGCGAGACCAACCGCATCGTCCCCGAGGCCGACACCACGGACTATGTGAAGGCCGACGGCAAGCACGCTCTCGCGGAGTCCCTTCGCGAGCTGCGGACGAACCTGCAGTTCATGAACATCGACAGCCCGCCGCGGATCATCGTCGTGACGAGCCCGCTGCCCTCTGACGGCAAGTCGACCGTGACCGCGAACCTCGCAGTCACCCTCGCCGCGTCCGGTCAGCGCACCGTCGTGGTGGACGGCGATCTTCGCAAGCCCACCGTCGCCAAGTCCTTCGGCCTCGTGCCCGGTGTGGGCCTGACCGATCTGCTGATCGGCAAGGCCGAGCTGCAGGACGTCCTGCAGCCGTGGGGCCCCTCCGGCAACCTCTGGGTGCTCGGCGCGGGCTCGATCCCGCCGAACCCGTCCGAGCTCCTCGGCTCCAACGGGATGGACATCCTTCTGCACGAGATCGCCCGCGAAGCCATCGTCATCGTTGACGCACCGCCGCTGCTTCCCGTGACCGACGGCGCCATCCTCACCGCCCGCACCGATGGTGCGCTCGTCGTGATCTCGGCCGGCAAGACGACGACGGATGAACTCGGCAAGGCGATCCAGAACCTCGAGCGGGTCAGCGGGCACACCCTCGGCGTGATCCTCAACCGTGTGCCCGCGCGCGGTCAGGTCGGCCGAGGCTACGGCTACTACTACACGAGCTACTACGGCTCCGAGCGATCGGGCGCCCGCCCGGACACGGCCGTCGAGGCCGAGCCCGCGCCGACCTCGGCCTGAGCGTTCCGCGATGATCCTGTCCGGAGACGACTCCGCCCGCCCCGCACGACGGAGCTGGCGACCGGACGAGCCGGTCGCCGCCTCCGCCGCCCCGGTCTTCACTGTGCTGTCCGTCTGCACCGGAAACATCTGTCGGTCGCCGATGGCCGAACAACTGTTGCGCGCTGCGCTCGGCGATGCGACCTCCCCGAACGGCGGTCCGCTCTTCGCGTTCACCAGCGCCGGAGTGCGGACCCGCGCCGGGCTGCCGATGGACGCGATGTCGGCGCGCTTCTCGGCGCAGCACGGCGGTGACCCGGCCGCTCACACCAGTGCTGTGCTGGACGAGGCGGTCGTCGGCGGGGCCGACCTTCTGCTCACGATGACCCGCGACCACCTGGTCGACGCCTCCCGGCGCTTCCCGTCGCTCCTGCTCCGCGGATTCACTCTGCTCGAATTCGCGCGAGTACTCCCGTTCGTGGTACGTGAAGTGCCGCTGCCGGCCATCGAGGATCCGGCGGCGCGACTCCGCGCCGTCGTGCGGCTGGCCGCCGCCCATCGTGGGCGTGCCCCGCGCGGTGAGGGCGACGACATCGAGGACCCGATCGGCCGGAGCGAGGCCGTGCACGAACGCGTCGCCGCGCAGATCTCGGCCGCTGTCGCCGACGTCTCCCGTGATCTGAGAGCATTGGCGCGGCGGTAGTCGCGCGCCACCGGCGCGCCGACGCCTCGCCGCATCACCTCGCTCCCTCCTCACCGTCGCGACCGCGACACGAGCCTGTCACGATTCGGAGACCCCCTGTGAAGCTTTCTGTCATCGGCTGCGGCTACCTCGGTGCCGTCCACGCCGCCGCCATGGCCGAACTCGGCCACGACGTCATCGGCATCGACGTGGACCAGAAGAAGATCGACGCTCTCGCCGCCGGCACCGCGCCGTTCTTCGAGCCGGGCCTACCCGAGCTGCTGTCCTCCGGGGTCGCCTCCGGCCGCCTGCGCTTCTCGACCGACATGGCTGACGCAGCCGGTGCCGCGGTGCACTTCGTCGCCGTCGGCACGCCCCAGAAGCCGGGCGAGAACGCCGCCGACATGACCTACGTCGACTCGGCGATCGACGGCCTCCTGCCGCACCTCGGCGCCGACTCCCTGGTGGTCGGCAAGTCGACCGTCCCCGTCGGCACCGCTGCGCGCTTGGCCGAGCGGATCGCCTCCTCCGGCGCGACCCTTGCCTGGAACCCCGAGTTCCTCCGCGAGGGCTTCGCCGTGCAGGACACGATCAGCCCCGACCGCCTGGTCTACGGCGTGCCCGAGGGCGCAGCCGGAGTCGCGGCCAAGGCGACCCTCGACGAGGTCTACGCGACCGCGCTCGCCGCCGAGACCCCACTGGTGGTGACCGATTACGCCACCGCCGAGCTGGTGAAAGTCTCGGCGAACGCCTTCCTCGCCACCAAGATCTCGTTCATCAACGCGATTGCCGAGATCGCGGAGGTCACCGGTGCCGACGTCACACAGCTCGCCGACGCGATCGGCTATGACGTGCGCATCGGCCGCCGCTTCCTCAATGCCGGCATCGGCTTCGGCGGCGGCTGCCTCCCCAAGGACATTCGGGCCTTCTCCGCGCGAGCCGACGAGCTCGGTGTGGGCGGCTCAGTCGCCTTTCTCAAGGAGGTCGACGCGATCAACCTGCGCCGCCGCCAGCGTGTCGTCGATCTCGTCACCGAGGGCCTCGGTGGGTCCGTCACGGGGCGCCGAGTCGCGGTGCTCGGCCTAGCGTTCAAGCCCGAGTCGGACGACATCCGTGACTCGCCGTCTCTCGACGTGGCTATGCGCTTGCACGACCTCGGCGCCGTGGTGGTCGCGACCGACCCGGAGGCGATCGAGAACTCGCGCCGCCGCTGCCCCGAGCTCAGCTATACGAGCGACGTCGACGAGGCCCTGACCGGCGCCGACGCCGTGGTCGTCGTCACGGAGTGGAAGCAGTTCCGCGCCCTCGATCCGGCTGCCGCCGCTGAAAAGGTGGCCAACACCTTCCTCGTGGACGGACGCAACTGCCTAGACCCCGCGGCCTGGCGCGCAGCCGGCTGGGAGTACCGCGGCCTCGGTCGCTGATCCGCCCGGGCCGTCGGCCGCGCTCTCAGAGCACGCGGCTCGGCTGATCCGCCACAACGCCGGAGGTGCCGCGGAGGGGGATGTGCGCGAAAGCGTCGTCTCGCTCGGCAGCCCTCCGGCGTCGCTGCGCATGGACGATGATCCGCAGCAGAACCCCGGCCAGAGCACCGAGCAGGGCTCCCGAGGTGTTCATCACCACGTCCTGCAGGCTTGCGAAGCGGGACGAGAGGAAGAGCAGCTGTCCGGTCTCGATCAGCGAGCTCACCAGGGCGCCGACGACGACCGCGATCCACGCCGACCGGGGGCGCAGGTTGAGCGCGAGGAGCAGGCCGAGGGGGACGAACAGGGCGATGTTGGCGCTGGCCTCGAGGAAGGCGTAGTCGACCCGGGGCAGATGGTGCCGGGAGAACCACGAGCCCACTCGGCCGAGGTCGCCTCTCATCCCGCTATCGACGGGCGTCGGCCAGAAGGCGATCATCGCGAGTGCGATCAGGTAGGGCACGCCGATGGCGAGGGTGAGGCGGCTGAGCGACCGAGTCACGGTGCTCCTCTCGTCGGGCGTCGGGCAGAGGCGACGACGGCGGCGGAAGCTCAGTCTGACCTGTGGCCCCTGGGATAGGGCCGGGAGGCGCAGGGGGACACTGTGAGAGGCGCGGGAGAAGACGTCAAGGGTCGCGGGGAGGCGGGAAGCGACTCCGTAGGCTCGCGAGCCGCGAGGCAGCCCGGCCTGGAAACGACGAAGCCCGGCCGGATCATCGATCCTGGCCGGGCTTCTCACCGGTCGGGGTAGCGGGATTCGAACCCACGACCTCCTCGTCCCGAACGAGGCGCGCTACCAAGCTGCGCCACACCCCGGCGTGCTCGTCACGGAGAACCGCTCACGAGCCTCGACAATAGTAGCCGATTTCCGGGGCGCTGTCGGACATCCCTGTCAGGCGGAGGGAGCGGCGGAAGGAGCGGCGGAGGGAGCGGCGGGGGGAGTGAGCGTCACGAGCGTCACCTCGGGGCGGCACGCGAAGCGCACGGGCGCGTAGATCGACGTGCCGACTCCGGCCGAGACGTTGAGGTAGGCGCTGCGCCGTCCGCTGTCCCATGTCGTCGAGCCGGCGACCTTATCGCGCGGGATGTCGCAGTTGGTGACGAGGGCGCCGAAGCCCGGGACGCAGACCTGGCCGCCGTGGGTGTGTCCGGCGAGGATCACCTCGGCTCCGCGGGCGACGAAGTCGTCGAGGACGCGCTGGTAGGGCGCGTGGGCGACGCCGATGCTGACGCCCGCCGGTCCGTCCTCCGAGCCGCGCAACTCGTCCACGGCACCGGCGACGAGGTCGATGCGGTCGAGGCCGATGTGCGGGTCATCGACGCCGAAGAACTCGATCCGCGTGCCCTTCACGGTGATGCTCTCGGCGCGGTTGTTGAGATCGATCCAGCCGAGTCCGCCGGAGAAGAAGCCGGTGAGGCCCTCGATGTCGAGGTCGGCCTCGTGCTGCTTCGGATTGGTGGAGGGACCAAGGAAGTAGCGGAGCGGATTCTTGATCCGCGGGCCGAAGTAGTCGTTCGAGCCGTTCACGAAGGCGCCGGGGATCCCCGCGAAGGGCTCGAGGGCCCGGCGGATGCCGAGAACGCCGTCGCGGTGGCCGAGGTTGTCACCGGTGTCCACGACGATGTCCGGCGCGAGCGCGAGGAGCGAGCGGACCCACTCCTGCTTCTTCGACTGCCAGGGGGCCATGTGCAGGTCCGATACGTGCAGGATGCGGATCGGATCGGCACCCGCGGGCAGCACCGCGAACGAGGTGCGGCGGACGGTGAACAGCGTCCGCTCGATGCCGATGCCCCAGGCAGCCGCGAGGGTTCCGGCGGCGGCGATGGTCGCGAGGGCGGTGGTGAGGGGGCGGCTGCTGCGTCCAGTCATGGGTCCTTCTCTCGCGGGTCGGCCGCGAGCGCGACCGCGTTCATTCTGCCGGACGCTCCCGGCAGTGGCGCCCTGGCTCAACCACGGGGCGCGGGCCCGGCGCTCATCAGCAGGGTGACCTCGGCCCCTCTCGAGAGGCGGGAGCCGGCGGGGTCGGTGCTGGTGCCGACCATGCAGGTGTGTAGCGCGTTGTCGGTGGTGCCGGTCTTGCCGATGTGCGGAACTCGGCTGCGGGGGGTGGAGAGCGCCCCCGTTCCTCCGGTGACCACCCGCTGTAGCGCGTACCCGGCGGTCGCGGCGACCTCCTCCGACATGCCCTGGCTGCACTCCGAGGCGGGCGGGGCGATATCGGCGCCCGTGCGGTCCACGATGCGGTCGATCGCGACCGGGGTGGTGCCCAGAAGGGTGGGCGCGAGTTTCTGGAGTTCGGTGCCGTCGGCGCGGTGCACACCCGTCGGGAGGGCGGTGTTGCGAATGCCGCAGTGGTCGAGCTGCTGCGCCATCGCGGCGAAGGAGGTGTTGATGGAACCGGTGGTGGCCTGGAGCGTCGTGGTGACTCCTCCATTGCCGCCCTCGTCGTGCCCGGGGTTCCAGGGCTCGCTGACGTAGTAGACCCCGTCGGGCTCGCAGCTGTCGCGGAACGTCGTGTACGCGCGGCGGGTGCCGTCGACGCTCTCACCGAGCGAGTGCCCCTCCTGCAGCCACTCGGCGAGAGTGAACACCTTGTCGGTCGAAGCGACCTGGAATCCGGAGGAGCCGCCGTAGCCGAAGTCGGCGTTGTCGTTGACACTTGTGGACGTGGCGCCGGTCAGATCCGGATCGTTGGAGTAGTCCTTGTTCTGGGTCATCGCGAGGATGCGGCCGGTGCCGACCTCGACCGACACGCTCGCGCTGCCGATGTTAACGTTCGCCCGCGCTTGAAGGTCGCGTCGCGCTCGTCCTGGCTCGCCCCGAAGGCCGCTACTCCGGCAGTCTGGCAGCCGGTACTGGGCTCGGTGATCACGAGCACATTCTTGACGTACTGCTGCGTGATCGAGGAACCGCCTTGGACGTCACCGCCCATCGCCGTCGTCGCCGCGGCGCGCGCCGTGCCGCGTCCTTGACGAACGGCGAAATGTCGTCCCAGCCCACCTCTACCCGGTTCTGCGCGGAGAAAGAGGCCAGCAGTACGTCGCCACCGGAGGAGTCCTTCGCAGAGACGTTGCTCTTCTCGGCGAGGTCCCCGATCTCGAGGTACTCGGGGAGGTTGTCGAACATCTGGACCGTATTCCCGGCGGCCATGCCGCTCAGCGCGATCGCGGGCGTCAGCGAGGCGGCCACCAGGACTCTCGCGACGACGCTCATCGCGACGATGCCGATCGCGCCTCCGACGGCGCCCCCGATGGTCTTCACGACTCTGGTCCCACCCTGGCCCGACGTAGAATCAGCGTAGTCGCCGCGCTCGGACGAGCCGCGGCGCTCATCCCGCCGACGCGCGGCGCTCAGCAGTCGTCCCGCACCGGCCGCACCCGAGGAGAGCCATGTCCGTCCCGCGCTGGGAGTACATCACCACCCCGCTGATGATCCACAACACCACGGCAATCCTGAACACCTGGGGGTCGGAGGGCTGGGAGCTGGTCCAGATCGTGACCGGGCCCGAGGGCGGACTCGTCGCGTACCTCAAGCGCCCCGTCGCCGAGGCGGGCGCGTGATCGCCGAGCGGCTCGCGGAGCTCGGCATCGAGCTGCCCGCGGTGGCGGTTCCCGCCGGTGCGTACGTCCCGGCGGTCGTGCACGGCGGCCTCGTCTACACGGCCGGGCAGATCCCCTTCGTCGACGGCGCCCTGCCGCTGACGGGCACTGTCGGCGCCGAGGTGTCGCCCGAGCAGGCGAAGGACCTCGCCCGCACCTGCGCGCTCAACGCGCTCGCGGCGGTCGCCGACGCGATCGGCTCGCTGGACCGCGTGACGCGCATCGTGAAGCTCACCGGATTCGTCGCCTCGGCCGCCGGCTTCACCGGTCAGCCCGGCGTGATCAACGGCGCCTCGGAGCTGCTCGGCGACCTGTTCGGCGACGCCGGTCGGCACGCGCGCTCGGCCGTGGGCGTGGCCCAGCTGCCGCTCGGCGCTCCGGTCGAGGTCGAGCTGATCGTCGCGTTCGACTGACGCAGCCGCCGCTCCTCTCCCGCCCGATGCGGTGGGGGGAGGAGCGGCGGTCGCCGAAGGCCCGTCGTCAGTCCGCGGCAATCGCCGAACTGATCACGGCCATCACCTGCGTGTCCGCGAGGGTCGTCGTGTCGCCCACGGTCCGTCCCTCCGCCACGTCGCGCAGCAGCCGACGCATGATCTTGCCCGAGCGTGTCTTGGGCAGTTCCTGCACGACGAAGATCCGCTTCGGGCGAGCGATCGCTCCGATGTGTTCGGCGACGTGCGCCTTCAGGGCGGCTTCGAGTTCGTCGTGCCCGTCGGCGAGAGCCTCTGCCTGGCTCGCTTTCGCGATGACGAACGCGACCACGGCCTGGCCGGTCGTCTCATCCGCCGCGCCGACGACCGCCGCCTCCGCGACGACCGGGTGCGAGACGAGCGCCGATTCGATCTCGGCCGTCGACAACCGGTGGCCGGAGACGTTCATGACGTCGTCCACGCGTCCGAGCAGCCAGAGGTCGCCGTCCCGGTCTCGGCGAGCACCGTCGCCGGCGAAGTAGCGGTCGCCGAACTTCGACCAGTAGGTCTCGACGTAGCGCTCCGGGTCGCCCCAGATGCCGCGCAGCATCGCCGGCCACGGCTCAGTGATCACCAGGAGTCCGCCCTCGTCGGCGCCGACCGGTCGTCCGGACTCATCGACCACGTCGATCGAGATCCCGGGCAGAGCGACCTGGGCGGATCCGGGCTTGAGCGTGGTGACGCCCGGCAGCGGAGACACCATGATGGCGCCGGTCTCGGTCTGCCACCAGGTGTCGACGATCGGGGTGCGGCCGCCGCCGATGACGTCGCGGTACCAGATCCACGCCTCCGGGTTGATCGGCTCGCCGACCGATCCGAGCAGACGCAGGCTCGACAGATCGAAGCGCTGCGGGATCTGCCGGCCGAGCTTCATGAACGAGCGGACCGCCGTGGGCGCCGCGTAGAGGATCGTCACGCCGTGCTTCTCGATGATCTCCCACCAGCGGCCGGGGTGCGGGCTGTCCGGGGTCCCCTCGTACATCACCTGGGTGGCCCCATTCGCGAGCGGGCCGTAGACGACGTAGCTGTGGCCGGTGATCCAGCCCACATCCGCGGTCGACCAGTAGACGTCGGTCTCGGGGTGCAGGTCGAAGACGGCGCGGTGCGTGAAGGCGACCTGGGTGAGATAGCCCCCGCTGGTGTGCAGGATGCCCTTCGGCTTCCCCGTCGTGCCGCTGGTGTAGAGGATGAAGAGGGGCTGCTCGGCCGGGAACGGCTTCGCGACGTGCTCGGCGTCGACCGCGACGATCTCCTCGTGCCACCACAGGTCGCGCCCCTCGTGCCACGCGACCTCGTTGCCCCCGCGACGCACCACAAGGACGTGCCGCACGCTGTGCTCGCCCCCGAGTGCGAGCGCCGCGTCCACGGCGGGCTTGAGGGGCGAGACCGCGCCCTTGCGCCAGCCGCCGTCGGCGGTGATGACGAGCTTCGCCTCCGCATCGTCGATGCGCGCGCGCAGGCTCTCGGCGCTGAAGCCGCCGAAGACGACGGAGTGGACCGCGCCCAGCCGGGCGACGGCGAGCATGGCGATGACCGCCTCCGGGATCATCGGCAGGTAGATCGCGACGCGGTCGCCGGCGCGGATGCCGAGGCTGGTCAGGAGATTCGCGGCTCGTTTCACGTCGGCCGTGAGCTCGGCGTAGCTGATGGAGCGGGAGTCGCCGGGCTCGCCCTCCCAGTGCAGGGCGACGCGGTCGCCGTGGCCGGCGAGCACGTGCCGGTCGAGGCAGTTGTAGGCGACGTTGAGCTCGCCGTCGTCGAACCACCTCGCGAACGGCGGCGCGCTCCAATCGAGGGTGCGGGTGAAGGGCCGGTGCCAGTGCAGGAGCTCGCGGCTGCGGGCGGCCCAGAATGCGAGTCGGTCCTCCGCGGCCTCGTCGTGGAGCGCGGCGGTCGCTACCGCCCCGGAGGCGAAGTCGGCCGGGGGCGGAAACCGGCGGGTCTCGTGGAGGAGACTGTCGATGGCGTTCCCGTCGGCGGCCGGGGCATCGGGGGGAGTGGACATCTGCGATTCGCTCCTTCGCGAGTGAGACGTTCGCCGGCCCGCGCGGTCGGCGTCGAACCACCGTATCGCTCGGCTCCGACGCTCACGGTCGGGTTGGTGAAGCTGAGTGTCCGGCGGGCTTCGGATAAGAGTTCGCAGAGAACAGCATCCGGACTTGGCGAATCGCGGTCCGTCCCCTACAGTTACATACGGCCGAATGAACTTCGGCCCAGCGGCGCAAGCGATTCCCCCCAATCCAGCGCCGCCGAGGCGGCACCTGTTCCCCCCAATGGGTGCCGCCCCCTTCTTTCCGCCGGATCACGGTGGACGAACGCCCCCGCTCGAGCCCGGCTCGCGGGGGCGTTTCCTCGTCCGAGGGGCCTCCGCGCAGCGAGCGCGGCTCGTGATGCCTCCTCCACAGGTCCGGACGAGCGCGTCTCTCTTCCGATCGACTGCCTCGACGCCCTGACGGGCGGCGGCGGCTTCTACCGTGCGGGGATGAGCCCTGACTTCGTCCCCCTCGTCCCACCCGAGCACCGCCGTGATTCGACGCCGGTACGCCCGGCCGCCGCCGCCCTCGGGCTGCTCGCCCCGCACGCCGCCGATCCCGCAGTGACCGACCTCTTCGTGAACGGTGGCGCGGGCCTGTGGGTCGACCGCGGCAATGGTGCGGAGCGAGTGCCGGAGTGGACGCTGGACGCACCAGGAGCGCGGCGGCTCGCGGTGGCGCTGGTCGCGGCCGGCGGGCGGCACGTCGATGAAGCAAGCCCCTGCGTCGATGTCCGGCTGCGGCACGGTGTGCGGGTGCACGTCGTGCTGCCGCCGGTGGCGACCGGGGGAGCGCTGGTCTCGGTGCGGGTCCCGCGGGCCGACTCCTGGACGCTCGCGGAGCTGCGGGCGGCGGGGATGCTGGACGAGGACGGGGTCCGGCTGCTGCGCCGCGCGGTCCGCGAGCGCTGGAACCTGCTGATCTCGGGGGCGGGCGGATCAGGGAAGACGACCGTGCTCGGTGCGCTGCTCGGCTGCGCGTCGCCCACCGAGCGGATCGTGGCGATCGAGGACGTCGGCGAGCTCCGGCCGGCGCACCCGCACGTCGTGTCGCTCGAGGCGCGGCAGCCGAATCTCGAGGGCGCCGGAGCCATCGGCCTGGATCGGCTCGTGCGGGAGGCGCTGCGGATGCGACCCGACCGTCTGGTCCTCGGGGAGTGCCGCGGCGGGGAGCTGCGCGAGCTGTTGTCCGCGCTGAACACCGGGCACGACGGAGGCGCGGGCACCCTGCACGCGAACTCGCTCGAGGACGTGCCCGCGCGGCTCGAAGCGCTCGGGGTCCTCGCGGGTCTGGGGCCCGAGGCGACCGCCCGACAGACGGTCAGCGCGATCGACCTGGTGCTGCACCTCGAACGACGCGGCGGGCGGCGGCGGCTCGCGGCGTCCGGGACGTTCGCGCTCGATGGCGACGGGCGGCTGCGGGTCGAGCGGGGGACGCTGCCGAGCTCATCGAGGTCGGGCGGGTGAGAGGCCGTGACGGCCTGGACGAGGTCGCAGCTGTGGTGCACCGGCTGGCTGTGCTCCTCGCGGCGGGAGTTGCTCCGGCGTCGGCACTTGCGTACCTCGCGGCTGCGGAGGGAGCGGACCGCGGGGACGCGCAGCGACGGCGGCTCCTTCGGGCGGTGTCGGAGGAGGCCGCGCGCGGCGGCGACGTGACCGAGGCGCTGCTGCGCGGGGTCCCGGCCTCGCGGCGGGGCGGCCGGCGGCGGCGCCCCGCCCGGTGGAAAGCCCCTGCACCGGATGCCGGTGAAGCGACAGCGTGGGCGGCGCTGGCCGCTGCGTGGCGGGTGGCCGCGGACTCCGGCGCGCCGGTCGCCAGCGCTCTCGGCGAGCTGGCGGAGTCGCTGCGCGAGCTGGCCCGCGCGCGCCGGGACATCGCCGTGGCTCTGGCCGGCCCCGCCGTGACGGGGCGGGTCGTGGGCGCTCTGCCGCTCGCCGCACTGGGTCTGGGTGGGCTGCTGGGCTTCGACGTGGTGGGCGTGCTCCTCGGGACAGTGCCGGGTCTGGTCTGCCTGGTCGGAGGCGTCGGGCTGATGGCAGGCGCGCACGCCTGGACGCGGCGGCTCGTGCACCGGGCGTTCCCCGACGATCCGGCGCCCGGCCTCGCCCTCGACCTCCTCGCGGTCGCGCTGGCCGGCGGGGGATCGATCGGTTCGTCGCGCGCCCGGGTGCTGGCGTCGCTCGCCGAATGCGGCCTCGACGCTGATGAGCGGGTTCTGGCCGACGCCGACCCGGTGCTCGCACTGTCGGTGGCGGCGGGCGTCCCGGCAGGCCGTCTGCTGCGGAGCGAGGCGGCGCTGGTGCGGGCTCGGGCGTCCTCCGGGGCGCGGGAGCGCGCCGCTCGGCTCGGTGTGACCCTGATGCTGCCGCTGGGGGTCTGCGTGCTGCCGGCGTTCCTCCTGCTCGGGGTGGCTCCGATGGTCGTCTCGGTGCTGCTCTCGACGTTCTCGGTCGCGGCGTGAGGCGGTCAACGGCTCCTCCACAGGGGCGGGATCCCGCTGTGCTCCACAGATCGGCCGACAGCCGCCCCGGCGGGAGCACTGGTGCGCGATCCTCGGAGGACGGGGGCATGGAGCGGGGCAGAACGGAGCAGGACAGATGGGCAGCGACACGGCGATCAGCAGTGGGGGAGTCGCGCGGAGCGGGAGGGTCCGCCGGGGCCCCGGTGCGGGGAGTGGCCGGGCAGGGCGGAGCCCCGGCCCGGCGAGCGGCGGGAGTGTCGCGTCACAGGCAGGAGTCGGCGGCCACCTCTCGCTGGGCGGCTACGACGACCAGTGGCGTTGGCGCGGGAGAAAGGGGTTCAGCGTGCTGAGCGAGGAGGAGGGGTCGGCGACGGCGGAGTACGCGATTGCGACGATGGCTGCCGTCGGCTTCGCCGGGCTGCTGGTGGTCATCCTCAAGGGCGACGAGGTGCGGAGCATCCTCACCGATCTGGTGACCCGCGCGCTCACCGCAGCGGGATGAGAGCTCTCTCGCTCCTGCGGGCGCGGCTCGCGCCGGAGCAGGGGTCGGCGACGGCCGAGCTCGCCCTCGTGCTCCCGGCAGTGGTCGTGGTGCTGGCGCTGTGCCTGGGGTCGGTGGCGGCCTCGGCGCAATACATCCGGCTCGTCGACGCCGCGGCGGACGCCGCTCGGTCCGCGGCGCGTGGTGACGACCCCGGCGTGCCGCTCGCCCGCGTGGTGGCGGCGTCCGTCTCGACGGGGGAGCAGGACGGACTGGTCTGCGTCGACGTCGCGGCTCGCCTGCACCCCGTGCCGACGCTGTCGCTCCCGGTCTCGGTCCGGTCCTGTGCACTGGGCGGGGGCGGCTGATGCGCCCGGCGCTTCGCGGGATCTGCGACGGGGACCAGGGATCGGCCGCGGTCGTCGCCGTCGGGGTTGTCGCAGGCACGATCCTGGTGACGGCCGCCGTGCTCGCCGGCTGCGGCGGAGTCGTCGGGCATCAGCGGGCGGTGGCGGCGGCGGACGCGTCGGCGCTCGCCGCCGCGGACGTCGCGTCCGGACTGCTCGCCGGCGACCCATGCGGGCGGGCGGCGGAGGTCGCTCGCGCGAACAGCGCCGAACTCCGTCTCTGCACGATCGACGGAGGCGGAGCGAGCGTCGAGGCGGCGGTTGCCGTGGAGCCGCTCTCTCTCACCTTCACCGCGCGGTCGCGGGCGGGGCCGCCCCCATGAGCCGGGCGTCCTGCGCGAGGGTACCTCAGTCGGAGCTGAGGCGCTGGTAGCGGTACGCGGCAGCGGTCGGCAGGGCGCCCGACCCCTCGTCATGCTCTAGGCCGCCGGAGAGGAGGTAGATGTAGCGGGAACCCGCGCGGGTGCCGGGGATCTCCAAGCGCGCGGCGGGAGCCGAGTCGTCGCCGTACCCGCGGCGGAGGGTCTTCCCCTCCAGTGGGCCGTCGAGGAGCTTGGCCGTATAGGCGGAGGTCGTGGTGGTGTGCGTCGTTGCCATGCCTCATCATGCGCCGATCGGCGCCGCGCGTCACCCCACCCCCAGTGGCCCAGGCAGGTGACGCGGAGGCTGTGGCCTGTATTGTCCCGGGGTTCCTGGGGTCCAGGCCCGGCGAGGGGACAGGACGCCCGGAGTCAGTGTGTATGGTGTGCCTGTCGGGCGGCCCCGCCGATGGGGACGCGTCGCCGTTCCCCGCACCACGTCGCCGCGCACCGTCTCCCCGCAGCAGGGGATGTCGGACCACTGGTCGTCCGACCCGACAGCACCAATCAAGGAGAACTGTGTCCGGCACGAAGAAGCTGGTGATCGTCGAGTCGCCGGCGAAAGCCAAGACCATCGCCCAGTACCTGGGCGACGGCTACGAGGTGCTCGCCTCCGTCGGGCACATCCGCGACCTCATCGAGCCGAAAAACCTCCCGCCGGAGCTGAAAAAGGGCCCGCTCGGCAAGTTCTCCGTCGACGTCGACAACGGCTTCGAGCCGTACTACGTCGTCTCCGACCAGAAGAAGAAAACGGTCGCCGATCTCAAGCGTGCCCTCAAGAACGCCGACGAGCTCTACCTCGCCACTGATGAGGACCGCGAGGGCGAGGCCATCGCGTGGCACCTGCTCGAGGAGCTCAAGCCCAAGGTGCCCGTGCACCGGATGGTCTTCCACGAGATCACGAAGGACGCGATCCAGAAGGCACGCGACAACACGCGCGACATCGACACCTCGCTCGTCGACGCGCAGGAGACCCGCCGCATCCTCGATCGCCTCTACGGCTACGAGATCTCGCCCGTGCTCTGGCGCAAGGTCGGCCCGGGGCTCTCGGCCGGACGCGTGCAGTCGGCGGCGACTCGCCTCGTCGTCGACCGCGAGCGCGAGCGCCTGGCCTTCGTCTCGGCGAGCTACTGGGGCCTCGCGACCGTGCTCGCACCCGAGTCGGACGCTGCGGCAGGATTCGACGCGCGCCTGGCGCGGCTGGACGGCAAACGGATCGGAAGCGGTCGCGACTTCGACGACCGCGGAGAGCTGAAGGGCGATGTCACCGTCCTCGACGAGTCCTCCGCCGAAGCCCTTGCCGTCGCACTGCGCGACCCCGCCACGACGGTGCGTGTCTCGAACCTCGAGTCCAAGCCCTACTCGCGGCGCCCCGCCGCCCCATTCACCACGTCCACGCTTCAGCAGGAGGCGGCACGCAAGCTCCGCTTCTCGGCGCGCCAGACGATGAGCGTCGCGCAGTCGCTCTACGAGAACGGCTTCATCACCTACATGCGGACCGACTCGCCCGGGCTTTCGCAGCAGGCGCTGAACGCTGCGCGCACCCAGGCGGCCTCGCTCTACGGCGCGGCGACGGTCCCGGACAAGCCGCGTCTTTACTCCGGCAAGAACAAGAACGCACAGGAGGCGCACGAGGCGATCCGGCCAGCGGGCGAGACCTTCCGCACTCCCGACCAGCTCTCGGGCACCCTCCGCGGCAACGACCTGCGCCTCTACGAACTCATCTGGAAGCGTACGGTGGCCTCGCAGATGGCGGACGCGAAGGGCTCGACCGCCACGGTCACGCTCCTCGCCGAGCCGGCGGGCGACATCGCGCAGACCGTCGAGTTCACCGCCTCCGGCACCGTCATCACCTTCCGCGGCTTCCTGCTCGCCTACGAGGAGGGCCGCGACGAGGAGCGCCACGGAGCCCGCGACGAGAAGGACGCCAAGCTGCCTCCGCTCGAGGTGGGCCAGAAGCTGGTCGTGGCCGAGGTCGAGGCGAAGGGTCACGAGACGTCCCCGCCCCCGCGCTACACCGAGGCAAGCCTGGTCAAGTCGCTCGAGGAACTCGGCATCGGCCGTCCCTCGACCTACGCCTCGATCATCTCCACGATCGTGGACCGCGGCTACGTGACTCCGCGCGGCACAGCCCTCGTGCCCAACTGGATCGCCTTCTCGGTGGTGCGGCTGCTGGAGGACTTCTTCTCGGACCTCGTCGAGTACGACTTCACGGCCGAGATGGAGGGCGACCTCGACCGAATCGCCGGTGGCGAGGAGGACCGCGTCTCCTGGCTCAACCGCTTCTACTTCGGCGGAGGTACCCACCCGGGGCTCCGCCACGTCGTCGACAACCTCGGTGAAATCGACGCGAAGAGCATCAACTCCGTGCGGATCACCGACGACATCACCCTGCGCATCGGTAAGTACGGGCCCTACCTCGAGGTCGCGCAGGAGGAGGGGCAGGAGACGCCCCGGCGCGTTAACCTGCCGCTCGAGCTGGCCCCCGACGAACTCACCCCCGCCAAGGCGCAGGAGCTCGTCGACGCCCCGGTGCAGACCGACCGCGTGTTGGGCAGCAACCCCGACTCCGGCAAGACGGTCGTGGTCAAGGACGGCCGGTTCGGCCCGTACGTGACCGAGATCGACCCCGAGCCCGAGACGACGGCGGATCCGGCAACGGGTGAGGTCGTCGAACCTGCACCCGTGAAGCGCGGCGCGAAGAAGTCCGCGGTCGTCAAGCCGCGCACCTCCTCTCTGTTCAAGTCGATGGACGTCGCGTCGATCGACCTGGCCACGGCACTGCGTCTCCTCGATCTGCCGCGGACCGTCGGTGAGGACCCCGAGAGCGGGGAGCCGATCACTGCGCAGAACGGCCGCTACGGCCCGTACATCAAGAAGGGCACCGACAGCCGGTCGCTCACGAGCGAGGACCAGATCTTCGAAGTCGACCTCCCGAGCGCGCTCGAGATCTTCGCGCAGCCCAAGTACGGGGCGCGGCGTGCGTCGAGCGCACTCAAGGAGTTCGAGGCGGACCCGGTCAGCGGCAAGCCGATCCGCATCCGCGACGGCCGCTTCGGCGCATACGTCACCGACGGCGAGACCAATGTCACGATCTCCAAGGGCATGACGATCGAGGAGATCGACTTCGAGCACGCGGTCCAGATGCTCGCCGACAAGCGGGCGAAGGGTCCGGCGAAGAAGGCTCCGGCCAAGCGCGCGCCGGCGAAGAAACCTGCCGCGAAGACGACGGCCGCGAAGACGACCGCCGCGAAGATACCCGCCGCGAAGACGACGGCGGCCAAGACCACCGCCGCGAAGAAGCCTGCCGCGGCGCGCGCGACCGCCGCAAGCCGCGCGGCGGCGTCGGCGACCCCCGAGGCGACGGACGCGACCGAGTCGTGACGGGGCTGTTCGTCACCCTCGAGGGCGGGGACGGCGCGGGCAAAACGACGCAGGCCCGGCTGCTCGAGGAGTGGCTGGGCTCGCGTGGCGAGACCGTCGTCCGCACCCGGGAGCCCGGCGGCACCGAGGTGGGCGTGCAGATCCGCGAGATCGTGTTGCACCACCGTGGCGAGATCGCCCCCCGGGCCGAGGCGCTGCTCTACGCCGCGGACCGCGCCCAGCACATCGGCACGCTCGTGCGTCCGGCGCTCGAGCGCGGCGAGGTCGTCGTACAGGACCGCTACATCGACTCCTCGGTTGCTTACCAGGGTGCGGGCCGGGTGCTCGACGCGGTCGAGGTCCGGCGCCTCTCGGAGTGGGCGACCCATGACCTGCGGCCCGATCTGAGTGTCCTGCTCGATCTGGACCCCTCCGTCGCACGCGGCCGGCTCGACGCGGCCCGCACCCGCTTCGACCGGCTCGAAGCCGAGAAGGCGGAGTTCCACGGACGCGTCCGCGAGGGGTTTCTGGCCATTGCCGCGGGCGATGCGGAACGGTTTCTCGTGGTGGACGCCTCACGTCCGATCGAGGAGATCGCGGCCGAGATTCGCTCCCGCGTCGAGGCGCTGCTCGAGCGTCCGTCCGCTGTCGGTACTCATGGTTAGCCTGGTGGCATGACCGTCTGGAGCCAGCTCGTCGGGCAGGAGCACGCCATCGACGCCCTGCACGACGCGGCCGCGCCCCGGGACGGCCGCGGCCGCGAGTCGGCGTCGATGACCCACTCCTGGCTCCTCACCGGCCCGCCCGGGTCCGGGCGCTCGAACCTCGCCTACGCCTTCGCCTCCGCCCTGCTCTGCCGGCGGGGCGGCTGCGGTGAGTGCCCCGATTGCCGCCAGGTCGCGGCCCGCTCGCACCCCGATCTCTCGGTGCTCGCGACCGAACGCGTGATCATCTCGATCGACGAAGTGCGCCGCCTGGTCAGCAGCTCGCAGTATTCGCCCTCGGTCTCGCGCTATCGCGTCATGGTCATCGAGGATGCCGATCGGATGAGCGAGCGCACCTCGAACGTCCTGCTGAAGGCGCTCGAGGAGCCGCCGGAGCGGACGGTCTGGATCCTGTGCGCCCCGAGCGAGGCCGACCTGCTCCCCACCATCCGCTCCCGCGTGCGCTCGGTGCGCCTGCGCGTGCCGAGCGTGGCGGACGTCGCCGGGCTGCTCCGACGCCGCGACGGTGTCGACGCCGAGACCGCCGAGCGCGCCGCCCGCCAGGCGCAGAGTCACATCGGCATGGCGCACCGTCTCGCGACCGACGCGAACGCCCGCGAACGGCGGGAAGAGACCCTCCGGATCGCCCTGCGCCTGCGCGGAGTCTCGGACGCCGTGCTCGGCGCCGCGCGGATGATCGAGGTCGCGACCGAGGACGCCAAGGCGATCACGATCGAGCGCGACGAGGTCGAGCGGCAGCAAGCGTTGCGGTCGCTGGGCGTCGAGCCCGGCGGCACCGTGCCGGCGCAGCTCCGCTCGCAGCTCCGAGCGCTCGACGAGGACCAGAAGCGGCGGGCGACGCGCAGCCTCCGCGACGGCCTGGACCGGATCCTCGTCGACCTCCTCTCCCTCTACCGCGACGTGGTGCGCCTTCAGCTGGGAGCGCCCGGGGGCGTCATCAACGAAGAGGTCCGCGCCGAGATGACGGCCCTCGCGGAGTCGACTCTGCCCGAGCGCACTCTCGCCGTCCTCGAGGCGATCGCGACCGCCCGGCAGCGCATCGACGCCAATGTCTCCCCGGTCCTTGCTCTCGAGGCCCTGCTCGTGGTCGCCGCTCGGCGCCCGGTGGCCGCGTGAGGAGGGGGCGCCAGTCGGCAGCCGTGCTCGCGATCATTGCGGCCGCGTCGCTCCTCACCGCCTGCTTCGCACCCGGACCGAGCGTGGAGCGGACCTCCTCCCCGCAGCCGCAGGCCGTCGCAGCCGGTCTCGAGCCCTACTACTCCCAGGTCCTGGTCTGGGACGACTGCGGCGACGGCGCCCTCTGCACCGACGCGACCGTGCCGCTGGACTGGGACAACCCGTCGGGCGGGACCGCGTCGATTGCGCTGGTCCGCCGCCCCGCGACGCGGGGTCCTGCACTCGGATCACTGCTCGTGAACCCGGGCGGGCCGGGTGCCTCGGGCGCCGACCTCATTCGGGACAGCGCCGACTACGCGGTCGACTCGGCGCTCGCGGCCCGCTACGACGTCGTCGGTTTCGACCCCCGCGGAGTGGGGGCCTCGACCGCGGTCTCGTGCGTGGACGCCGCAGGACTCGACTCCTACCTCTACGACATCACGCCGGGGGAACGGGGCAGTGACGAGTGGATCCAGGCGCAGCGCACGTCGGACGCGGCGTTCGCGTCCGCGTGCGAGCAGCGCAGTGGTCCGCTTCTTGGCGAGGTCGGCACGACGAGCGCGGCCCGCGACCTCGACGTGCTGCGCGCAGCTCTCGGTGACGAGACGCTGCACTACCTCGGCTACTCCTACGGCACCTTCCTCGGCGCGACCTATGCGGGGCTCTTCCCCGAGCGGGTCGGGCGTCTCGTCCTCGACGGCGCGATCGACCCGGCGGCGACCTCGTTCGACGCGGCGCTCCAACAGGCGAAAGGTTTCGAAAGCGCCCTGCGCGCCTACTTGGCCGACTGCCTCCGCTCGGCCGACTGCCCGTTCACCGGCACGGTCGACGCGGGCGCGGCCCAGCTGGGCCGGATGCTCGAGGACGTCGAGGCGTCGCCGATCCGGGCCTCCGATGGCCGCGAGCTGGGCGCGAACACGTTGTTCACGGCCATCGTCTACCCGCTCTACGACGCCACCGCGTGGGGATCGCTGAGCGGGATGCTCGCCGAGGTGCGCAGGGGCGACCCCGAGATCGCCTTCCAGTTCGCCGACGCGTACAACGGACGCGACGGGGACGGGCAGTACTCGAGCAACACCACCGAGGCCTTCCTCGCAATCAACTGCGTCGACTACTCCTACAACGCCGACACCGCCTCGATGCGCGCCAACGAGGCGGCCCTCGAGCAGGCCGCGCCGACGCTCGGGCGCTACCTTGCCTACGGAGACATCCTCTGCAGCCAGTGGCCGGCCGCGTTCGAGGGGTCGCGCGCGCCGATCACCGCCGAGGGCTCGGCACCGATCCTGGTCGTGGGGACGACGAACGACCCGGCGACCCCCTACGTCTGGGCCCAGGCCCTGGCGGGTGAACTCGCCGCCGGTCACCTCGTCACGTACGACGGCGAGGGCCACACGGCCTACAACAAGTCGAACTCGTGCGTGAACGACGCGGTCGACGCGTACCTGCTCGAGGGGACCGTTCCGAAGGAGGACCCGCAGTGCTGACCGAGCAGGAGTGCATGCAGCAGCTCGGGCTCCGCGAGCGCAAGCGCCGCGCCACGCGTCGGGCGATCGAGATCGCGGTCCTGCGCCTCGCGAGCGAGCGCGGTCCCGAGCGCGTGACCATCGAGGACGTCGCGCGTGCCGCCGACGTGTCGACACGTACGTTCTTCAACTACTTCGCCTCGAAGGAGGACGCGCTGGTCGGCGGTCTCCCCGTAATCGCCGACGAGACCGCCGCCGCCTTCGTCGCCGGTCGGGGCACGGTACTCGATGATCTCCAGGTCGTCTTCGTCGCGGCGATGGAGGAGCCGTTCGAGGAGGACCGAGAGCTGCACGTCCTCCGGCGCGCACTCTTCCGCGAGCATCCCCACCTCGTGGGGCTCAAGATCGCCGGGATGCGCGAGTTCGAGCTCGCGATCGAGGGGCTGGTCGTCGAGCGCCTCGGCCACCAGGACGATGACGTCGAGCGCGTCCGCAGCCGGGCGCGGATGCTGACTCTCCTCGGTCTGGCCGCAGTGCGCCACGCCTGGGCGGCCTGGGTCGATCACGACGGCAAGGAGGCGCTGCCCGGCCGAATCGCCCGCTCGTTCGAGGAGCTGCGCGGTGCGCTGGCCTGAGCGGGCCGCGGCGGTCTCGGGCGCGTTCCGGGCGCCACCCGGCGGGGCAGTGGCCCGATTCACTCCAGGGTGCGCGAGCAGGCTATGCTGGTTAATCGTGTCCGAGGCTCCGGCCCTACGTACACGCCGCCTTAGCTCAGTCGGCAGAGCGTCTCACTCGTAATGAGAAGGTCGTGGGTTCGATTCCCACAGGCGGCTCCGTGTTGCCGGGGCTCCGTGTCCTCGGGCTTCGTGTCCTCGGGCTCCGTGTCGCCCGACCTGCGACGCCCAGGTCGCAGCCGGTTAGCCTGGTCGTGATGATCGCCACTCCGCCTCGCCGCCGCCTCCTCGCGATCGCCGCGGTGCTCCTCGCCGCCGTGCTGGGTATCGCTGCCTTCGGCGCTGGTACGGCAGTGGGCAGGGCCACGGAGCCGGACGCGCCGGTGGTGGCAGTGGCCGCGGCTCGAACCGCTCCTCCGAGTCCGACCGCCACGGCGCGGCCAAGCGCCGCCGAAGCAGGTGAGGCGCTGCGCACCTGCTCCGTCGCAGGGCTCGCGGCCGATCCGCGACTGGGCTCGCTGCAGGCGCGGGTGGTCGACGCCGCGACGGGCGAGGTGCTCTTCGACCGTGGGGGCGCGACGGCGTCCCGCACCGCCTCCGCTCTCAAGATCCTCACGGCAGCGTCGGCACTCGCCGTGCTCGGGCCCGACGCGCGCATTGCCACCACGGTGGTGCGCGGGAGCGCGCCGGGGAGCGTCGTCCTCGTCGGCGGTGGCGACCTCACCCTGAGCCGGTTGCCCACCGGGCAGGAGTCCACCTACGCAGGGGCAGCGCATCTCGACGACCTCGCGGCGCAGGTCGAGAGCGCTTGGGACGCCGACCCTTCGACGGACGGCACGTCGATCACGTCGCTCGTGCTCGACTCCTCCCTCTACTCCGGTGAGACATGGCAGCCCAGCTGGAACCGCAAGGAGCAGGTCGACGGGTACATGCCCGAGATCACGTCGCTCCAGGTGGACGGCGACCGCGAGGATCCGGCGGCCTCCACCTCCGAGCGCGGCACCGATCCGGTCGGCCGCGCGGGCCAGGCATTCGCCGACGAACTGAGCGGCGCGCCCACGATCTCGACCGGGACCGCGCCCGCCGGTGCCGCCGTGCTCGGGACGGTCGAGTCGGCCCCGGTCGGCACCCTGGTGCAGCAGATGCTGCTGGTGTCCGACAACGCGATCGCCGAGATGCTCGCGCGGCTCGTCGCGATCCGCACGGGCGCGGGCAGCGATTTCGGCGCGGAGCAGGCCGGTGTGCTCCAGGGGCTCGCGGGATACGGAGTCGACACGTCCGGCATCACACTCGTCGATGGCTCCGGTCTCAGCGACGACAACGCGGTCGCCCCGGCGTTCTTCACCGAGCTGCTGCGCAGGGTGCAGGCCCGCGAGGGGCAGCTGGGCGTTCTCCTCGACGGCCTGCCGGTGTCCGGCCGGACAGGGTCGCTGTCCTACGCCGACCGCTTCGCCGGTGACAACGCTGCCGCAGACGGGGCGGTGCGCGCGAAGACCGGCTGGATCGACACGGGCTACACCCTCGCCGGCGTGATCACCGCGGCGGACGGCACCGAGCTGACCTTCGCGATCTACGCTCTCGGCGACGTCACGGACTCGGCGAAGACGGCCATCGACACCCTGGTCACCGGCGTCTACCGCTGCGGCGGGGCGTTGTCCGACTCGTGATTCGAAGCGGCGTCGACCACCACCTCCTCGTCTCGGAAGGACCACGATGACCACCGCACTCCTCATCGTCGATGTGCAGAACGACTTCACCGAGGGAGGTGCGCTCGCCGTCACCGGTGGCACGGCCGTCGCCGAGGGCGTGAGCGCGTACCTCGCGGCGCACCCGGACCGCTACGCCGCGGTGCTCGCCTCGCGCGACTGGCACGAGGGCCACTCCGACAACGGTGGTCACTTCGCAACGGAGCCAGATTTCGTCGACAGCTGGCCTGTGCACTGCGTCGCAGGCACGACGGGGGCGCAGTTCCACCCGGGCCTGGACACCGCGCACATCGACGTGCAGATCCTCAAGGGCCAGGGCCGTCCCTCCTACTCCGCGTTCGAGGGTGCGACGCAGGAGGGGGCGGCGCTGGACGCCGTGCTCGCCGACCGGGGCATCACGGAACTCGACGTCGTGGGACTCGCGACGGATCACTGCGTCCGCGCCTCGGCACTGGATGCGCGCCGGGCGGGGCTCGAGGTCCGGGTGTTGAGTGATTTGGTGGCGGGCGTCTCTGAGGAGGCGAGTGCGGCGGCGCTGCGCGAGCTGACGGAGGCGGGGGTCCGCGTCGAGCGCTCACGCTGAGGGAGATCTCCCTCCACAGGGCTTGGCGGCGCGGGAGTTCTCACGACGGGCCAGGACCTCGCTCGCGGTGGGACGTCCCGACCTACACTGGAGGACGGAAAGCTCCTCTCCGCGCGGTCTCCGCGCTTCGATCCGAAGAAAAGGTTCCCTCCCGTGACTGATTCCGTCGCCGCTAGCGCCGCCGAGACCGCTCTGCTCGCGAGCATTCCCACGCAGCTGCTGATCGGTGGTGAGTGGGTGGACGCGTCCGGCGGCGGCTCGATCGATGTCGAGGACCCGGCGACGGGGGCGGTCCTCGTCTCGATCGCCGATGCGACCCCGGGGGACGGTGTCCGTGCGCTCGACGCCGCGGTCGCAGCCGGGCCCGCGTGGGCGGCGACCGCGCCGAGAAAGCGCGGCGAGATCCTGCGGAGGGCCTTCGACCTCCTGCAGGAGCGCACCGAGGAGTTCGCGCTCCTGATGGCGCTCGAGATGGGCAAGCCGGTGGCGGAGGCGCGGGGTGAGGTCGTCTACGGTGGCGAGTTCCTGCGCTGGTTCAGCGAGGAGGCCGTGCGCATCACGGGCCGTTACGGCGTCTCGCCCGAGGGCAGCGGGCGGATGATCGTCTCGCAGCACCCGGTCGGCCCCTGCTATCTGATCACCCCGTGGAACTTCCCCCTCGCGATGGCGACCCGGAAGATCGCCCCGGCCCTCGCAGCGGGCTGTACGGTCGTCGTGAAGCCGGCCGAACTCACTCCGCTGACCACCCTCGCCTTCGCGGCTCTGCTGGCCGAGGCGGGGCTGCCCGCGGGTGTCGTCAACGTGATCACCACCTCGTCGGCCGGGGCTGTCTCGGCTCCGATCCTCGCGGACCCCCGGCTCCGGAAGCTCTCTTTCACCGGCTCCACGCCGGTCGGGAGGACGCTGTTGCAGCAGGCGTCCGAGAACGTGCTGCGGACGTCGATGGAGCTCGGCGGCAACGCGCCGTTCGTCGTGTTCGAGGACGCCGATCTCGATCGCGCCGTCGAGGGCGCCATGCTCGCCAAGTTCCGCAACATCGGCCAGGCCTGCACGGCCGCAAACCGTTTCTTCGTGCACGAGTCGATCGCCGAGGAGTTCGCCGCGCGGGTCACCGAACGCGTGAACGAGTTGCGGATCGGCCGCGGCACCGAGGACGGGGTGAGCATCGGTCCGTTGATCGATGAGCACGCCGTCGAGAAGGCGGCCTCCCTCGTGGCCGACGCGGTCGCGCGCGGTGCGAGCCTGCGCACGGGAGGGAGCCGCCTCGACGGGCCCGGCCATTTCTACGAGCCGACCGTTCTCACCGGAGTCGATCGGGGGAGCGAGATCCTCCGCACCGAGATCTTCGGACCGGTCCTCGCGATCGTGCCCTTCGGTGACGAGGACGAGGCGGTAGCGCTCGCGAACGACACCGAGTACGGGCTCGTCTCGTACGTCTTCACGCGCGATCTCGCCCGCGGCCAGCGGATGGTCGAGCGGATGGCGACCGGGATGATGGGCCTCAATGTCGGCGTCGTCTCCAACGCGGCAGCACCCTTCGGCGGGGTGAAGCAGTCGGGGCTCGGCCGCGAGGGCGGGCTCGAGGGGATCCACGAGTACCTCAGCACCAAGTACACGCTCACCCCCGATCCGTTCGTCTGATCACATGGAGCGCATCGAGATCACGACGCTCGAGGACCCGCGTCTTCGCGACTATGCGCACGCCACGGACGTTGCGCTGAAGAATGCCCGCGGGCCGCTCGGGCTCTACATCGCGGAGTCGGCGCTCGTCCTGGAGCGCGCGCTCAGTGTCGGCCATCGGCCGAGATCGGTGCTCGCTCTCGGCGGGTCGGCTGCGGAAGCGGAGCGCCTGGTCGGTGCGTTCGATGTGCCCGTCTTCACCGGCCCGGGCGAGCTGCTGGCCGAGCTCACCGGGTACACCCTGCACCGCGGGTTGATCGCGGCCGTGGACCGGCCCGAGCTGCCCGATCCCGCCGAGCTGCTCGCCGGCGCTCGACGCATCGTCGTGCTCGAGGACGTGGTCGATCCGACCAACGTCGGCGCGATCTTCCGCTCTGTCGGAGCCATCGGAGCGGACGCTGTGCTCGTCACGGCGCGCTGCTCCGATCCCTTCTATCGCCGCGCTATCCGGGTCAGCATGGGCACCGTGCTGCAGGTGCCGTGGACTCGCGTCGGCGACTGGGAGTCGACGCAGCGGCTCCTGCGCGGGGCGGGCTTCACCATCGCGGCGATGGCGCTGACACCGGAGGCTGTGCCGCTGCGGGAATTCGCCGCCCGTGCCCCGGAGCGGGTAGCCCTGGTGCTCGGCACCGAGGGTCAGGGGCTCAGCGCTCAGGCGCTCTCCGCGGCCGATGTCGCCGTGCAGATTCCGATGAGTCACGGGATCGACTCGCTCAACGTCGCGGCGGCCGCCGCGGTCGGTATGTGGGCGCTCGCCGATCCCTCGTAGAACAGGACATTGTGCCCCATTGGGGGTGACAGTCGTCGGGAGAGCGCGCCCACCCCTGACGACGCTCGGTCACTGCGCTACCGTGGCCGCAGTCCCGCCCGCACCTTCGCCCGCATCCCGACCGCACCGGTCACGAACGAGGTCGCCCATGCTCCCGCGTACGAGGCTCCGCCCGCCCATCGCGCTGATCGTTGGCGCCGCGCTCGCCCTGGGTCTCACCGCCTGCACGGGCCTTACTGCCGACGTGCCCGACGACGCCGTCCAGGAGTCGAGCACCGTCCCGACCACCGAACCGACGTCGTCGAGTTCGAGCGATCCAGAGGACGCAGCGCGCATCGCCCGCCTGATCACGGACTGCCTTGCCCGCTACGGCCTGGGGGAGCGCCCGCCGCTCGCCAGCCCCCTCGCCGACGACCAGGACCGGATTGCGGCGCAGCGTGCCCGGGACGCGTACGACTCGACTCTGACCAACTGCTCGGCCCAGGCGCTCGCGTCTCCCCAGCCGGGGACAGACTCGACCGGCGAGCCGCGAACCGACCCGACCGGTGAGCCCGGGAGCGACAGCGCAGGTGATTCCGGGAGTGAGCCCACCGTGGTGCCCGGGGGCGAGCCGACCCGAGCCGCGGAGGGCTGATCGTGCGACTGGACGGGACATCCGCGCTGGTCGCGGGCGGCGCCTCCGGACTCGGGGCCGCAACTGCGACCGCGCTCGCCCTCGCGGGAGCCCGAGTCGTCGTGCTCGACCTGCCGCGGGCCGTCGAGGCGGCGAGCCTGCCCGGGTCGGTGCGATTGATCGCGGGAGACGTGCTCGACTCCGACGCGCTCGCACGGGCCGTCGAGGCGGCAGGGGAGCTGCGGATCGCCGTCAGCTGTGCCGGCATCGCCCCACCGGGGCGGCTCCTCGGACGGGACGGGCCGCTGCCGCTGGAGGAGTTCGAGCAGGTAGTGCGCGTGAACGTGACGGGGACCTTCAACGTGCTGCGGCTCGCGGCGGCCTCGATCGCCGAGCGGGAGCCGATCGACGGCGAGCGCGGTGTGCTGGTGACGACCGCCTCCATCGCCGCCTTCGAGGGGCAGATCGGGCAAGCGGCCTATGCCGCGTCGAAGGGAGCCGTGGCCGCGCTGACGCTGCCGCTCGCGCGGGAGCTCGCCGCCCGGCTGGTGCGCGTGGTGTCGATCGCACCGGGCACCTTCGACACGCCCCTGCTCGCCGGCCTGCCGGAGAAGGCGCGGGAGGCGCTCGGCTCCGCCACACCCCATCCGGCCCGCCTCGGCCGCCCCGAGGAGTTCGCCGCGCTCGTGCGGCACATCGTCGAGAACCCCCTGCTCAACGGCGACACCATCCGGCTCGACGGCGCGCTGCGGCTGCCGCCGCGCTGAGCCGCCGAGGGACCACGGGGCACCACGGCGGAGGCGGGTCACGAGACTGCGCCGCTTGTCGCCCGCCCGGAGCAGCGGGGCGTCAGACCAGGAGCTGGTGCTTCGCGAGGTCGCGGTAGAGCGGGGTGGACTCGACGAGTTCGGAGTGAGTGCCGACTCCGACAACCTCGCCCTTCTGCAGGACGACGATGCGGTCGGAGTCGACGACCGTCGACAGGCGGTGCGCGATGACCAGCAGGGTCCGGTTCTCGGCGACCGCGTCGATCGCCAGGCGCAGCCGTTGCTCGTTCAGGCCGTCCAGGCTCGAGGTGGACTCGTCCAGGAGCAGGATCGGCGGGGCCGCCAGGAGCGCGCGGCCGATCGCCAGGCGTTGGCGCTCGCCGCCCGAGAGCATCACTCCGCTCTCGCCGACGGGTGCGTGCAGGCCGAGCGGATTGCGTTCGAGCACGTCGGTCAGATTGACGGCCTCGAGCACGCGGAGGCACTCGGCATCGTCGGCGTCGGGGCGGCCGAGGACGAGGTTCTCGCGGATGGTACCGGCCAGAACAGGAGCGTCCTGCTCGACATAGCCGATCTGCGCGCGCAGGGCGTCGCGGTCGATGGCCGTGATGTCGACACCGCCGAGGCGGACGACGCCGGCTTCCAGGTCGTAGAAGCGCTCGATCAAGGCCAGGATCGTGCTCTTGCCCGCGCCCGACGGGCCGACCAGCGCGGTGCGCTTGCCGCGCGGCACCGTGAACGAGACTCCGCGCAGGACCGTCCGGTCGCGCTCCTCGACGGCACCCTGCTCAGCGAGCACGGCGCCCTCTGCAGCGGGCACAGCGCCCTCCTTGTACGAGAACACCACGTCCTCGAACGAGATCGCCTCCTCCGCGACGCCCGCGCCGAATCCGCCGGAGCTGGCGTCGCCGTCGCCCTCGATCGGCAGGTCGATGATCTCCTGAATGCGGCCGAGGGCCCCCAGGGCCGAGTTCACCGAGGTGATCGCGCCGATGAAGTTGCCCAGCGGCATCACCATCATGAAGAGGAAGAGGATGAACGAGATCAGCTGAGCGATGTCGATCGCTCCGGACGCGACGCGGTAGCCGCCGACGCCGAGGACGGCGAGGAACGCGACCTGGAGGGCGATCCCGGCGACCGGCACGACGAGGGCCGAGATGTGCGCGACGCGGACGCCCAGGCGGTAGGCCTCGGTCGCGTGCTGGTCGACGACCGCGATCTCGCGATCGGTCGCTCCGGCCGCGCGGATCGTGCGCACCGCGCTGATCGCACGCTCGACGGCGGCGGCCAGGTCGCCGACCTTCTCCTGCGCCTTGCGGCTGGCCGTGCGGATGCCGCGGCCGAGGGTCAGCGCCAGCCCGAGGGCCACCGCCACCACGACCACGATGATCAGCAGCAGCACCCAGTCGATGACCGCCATCGCGATGATCGCTCCGACGAAGACCAGCGAGCCGGCGATCGAGTCGACGAGCCCCTGAGTCAGCACCGCCCGCAGGAGCGTGGAGTCGGAGCCGACGCGCGAGACGAGGTCGCCGGTGCGGCGCGCGTCGAACTCTCGGATCGGCAGGCGCAGGAGCCGTGCGACGAGTCGGCGTCGGCTCGAGAGCACGATCCCCTCGCCCGTGCGCTGGAGCAGGTAGTGCGCGAAGCCCGAGATGAGCCCGGAGGCGACCACCAGGCCGACGAGCGCCCAGACCAGCGGCCCGAGGTCGAGCCCGGACTGCACGCGGGTGATGACCTGGCCGACGAGGAGGGGCTGGCCCAGGCTCGCCGCCGCCCCGAACAGGCTCAGTACGACGACGACCGAAAGGATGCCGCGGTGCTCGAGGAGGTAGGGCACGAGCTGCGAGAAGGAGGCGCGGGGTCCGTCGTCGCGGGAGGGTCGTCGGCCGCCGCGCCGGGAGGTGGTGGTGCTCATCGCCGTCTATTCTGCCCCGGGATCGCTGCGAGCAGGCCGCCAGCGGGCGAGCTGGTGCGGCGGGAACGCGAACGGCCCGCCGGGGGACACCGACGGGCCGTTTCGAGCGGAGAGACTTACGAGATGTTGTCGTGGTACGACGCGTTCTTCGTCTCCGTGGAGAGCAGGAGCGCGATCAGCGTCAGCACCGCCGCGGCGCTGAGGTAGAGGCCGACCAGCACGGTGCTACCGGCCGCGGCCTTCCACAGCGCGACCGCGATGATCGGCGCGAGTGCCGCTCCGAGGATCGACGCGAGGTTGTAGGCCATCGCCGAGCCGGTGTAGCGGACGTTGGTCGGGAACAGCTCGGGTAGGACGGCGCCCATCGGGCCGAAGGTCAGGCCCATCAGCGTGAAGCCGAGGACCAGCAGCGCCATCGCGCCCGCGAAGCCGGCGCTGAACAGCGGCACGAAGAGCAGGCCGAAGACGATGATCGCCGCGGTCACCGTGAGCAGCGTGCGTCGACGTCCGAAGCGCTCGGCGAGCGGGCCGGAGACGAGGGTGAACACGCCGAAGAACACGACGCCGACGATCAGCATGATCAGGAAGTCGTTGCGGCTGTAGCCGAGGCCCGGCACGGCGCCGTCGGCGGGCGCCGTGCCGTAGGTCAGCGTGAACGTGGTCATCAGGTAGAAGAGCACGTAGGTCGCCAGCATGATGAAGGTGCCCAGGATGAGCGGGCGCCAGCTCGTGACGAAGACGCGAGCCAGAGGCAGCTTGGCCACCTCGCCCTTTTCGACCACCTTCTGGAACGCGGGAGTCTCGACGAGCTTGAACCGCACGTACAGGCCGATGATCACGAGCACGGCGCTCGCCAGGAACGGCACGCGCCAGCCCCAGGCGGCGAATGTCTCGTCGTCCAGAGTGCTCGACAGCACCAGGAACAGCACGTTGGCGACGATGAAGCCGATCGGCGCGCCCAGCTGCGGGAACGTGCCGTAGATGGCGCGCTTGCCGGCGGGTGCGTTCTCGGTCGCGAGCAGCGCGGCTCCTGACCATTCGCCGCCCAGGCCCAGGCCCTGGCAGAAGCGCAGCACGACGAGCAGGAACGGAGCGAGGAAGTCCCACCCCGGCGTGAGCGCGGTGGGCAGGCAGCCGATCAGGAAGGTCGCGACGCCCATCGTGAGCAGGGACGCGACGAGGGTGCCTTTGCGGCCGATGCGGTCGCCGAAGTGGCCGAAGATGATCGATCCGATCGGGCGCGCGATGAAGGCGACGCCGAAGACGGCGAAGGAGGCGAGCTGCGCGGTGGCCTGGTCGTCGTTGGCGAAGAAGAGCGCGGGGAAGACCAGGACGGCGGCGGTTGCGTAGGCGTAGAAGTCGTAGAACTCGATCGACGTGCCGATGAGGCTCGCGAGGATCACGCGCCCGCGGGAGTTCTGCGGGGCGGCGGCAGGCGCGTCGGAGACAGTGGGAGAAGACATGTGGGAGGCGCTCCGTGTGAACGGCGGCTCCCCTCGAGCCGGCGGGGCGGGGCGTCGGTCGGGCGTCGCGGGCCGCCGGGCGAGGGGAGGAGAGGGGTCGCTTGTGACGACCCGATCACCTTAGTCCGAGTTCTCCCAGGCTCGTGTGCGCTCTGGCGCAGGACGGGCCTCCCCGCAGCCGGTTAGCCCCGCAGCGAGCGCAGGAGCAGCGCGGTCGAGACCGCCGCCTCCGCCGCCTCGCGCCCCTTGTCCTCCTTCGAGCCGGGAAGGCCGGCCCGGTCGATGCCCTGCTGCTCTGTGTCGAGGGTGAGGACGCCGAAGCCGACCGGCTTGCCGGTCTGGATCGACACGGTCGTGAGCCCGGAGGTGGCGGCGTCCGAGACGTACTCGAAGTGCGGCGTGCCTCCGCGGATGATCACGCCGAGCGCGACGACCGCGTCGGCGCCCGCCTCCAGCGCCGCCTTGCAGGCCACGGGCAGCTCGAACGAGCCGGGGACGCGCACGAGCGACCAGGAGGCGCCGGCCTCGTCGAGGGCCCGGCTCGCTCCGGCGATCAGACCGTCGCTGATCTGCTCGTGCCAGGTCCCCGCGACGACGACGACGCGCAGGTTCGAGCCGTCGAGGGGGGAGGTGGTGGGGGCGCCGCTACCGGCCATTGCTACTCCTTCGTGGTGGCGCCGGAGAGCCCGGCGTCAAGGGCGAGGCCGGAGATCCCGGCGTCGAGGGGGTGGTGGTCGAGGACGCTGTCCAGAGCGTGGCCCATCCGGTCGCGCTTGGTCTCGAGGTAGCCCTCGTTGAATGCGCCGATCCCGACCACGAGCGGGACCCGCTCGGCGACGACGATGCCGCGGTCGGTGAGTTGGCGGACCTTCTCGGGGTTGTTGGTGAGCAGGCGCACCTCGCGGAGGCCCAGGTCCTCGAGGATCCCGACCGCCGCTCCGTAGTCGCGGGCGTCGGCGGGGAGTCCGAGCGCGAGGTTCGCGTCGAGAGTGTCGAGGCCGTCCTCTTGCAGGCGGTACGCGCGGAGTTTGTTGATCAGGCCGATGCCCCGGCCCTCGTGGCCGCGGAGGTAGACGACGACGCCTCCGTCCCGCTGGATCGTGTCGAGGGCGGCGTCGAGCTGCGGCCCGCACTCGCACTTGAGCGAGCCGAACGCCTCGCCGGTCAGGCACTCGGAGTGCACGCGCACCAGTGCGGGTAGTCCCGCGGTGACGCCACCGGCGAGGATCGCGACATGGTCGGCTCCGGTCTGTCGATCGCGGTAGGCGCGGATCCGGAACGGGCCGTGGTTGGTCGGCACCGTGGTCTCGACTTCGAAGCTCACCCGCGGGCTCTCCGGCACGGAGACTGCGACGGGCACCTCGGTGTCGCAGTGGAACTCCTGCAGGTAGGCGAGGAGGGCCGCGACCGTCGTCACCGGTACGCCCTCGCGCTCGCCGAGGGCGATCAGGCCGGGCAGTCGCATCATCTCTCCGTCCTCCGCGACGATCTCGGAGATCGCGCCGACGGGGTACAGACCGGCGAGCTTCATCAGATCGACCGCCGCCTCGGTGTGCCCGTCGCGCTCGCGCACGCCGCCGTCGACGGCGCGCAACGGCAGGATGTGCCCGGGTCGGTTCAGGCGGGCGGGAGTCGCCTCCGGGTCGGCCAGCACCCGGAGCGTGTGTGCGCGGTCGGACGCGCTGATCCCGGTCGAGAGGCGATCGGCCGCATCGACCGAGAGCGTGTACGCGGTGCCGCGGGGGTCCTCGTTCTCGAGGACCATCAGCGGGAGTGCGAGGCGGTCGGCGATCTCGTTGGTCATCGGCGCGCAGATGAAGCCGGAGGAGTGGCGGACCATCCAGGCGATCGTCTCCTGGCTGGCCAGCTGCGCCGAGACGATGACGTCGCCCTCGTTCTCGCGGCCCTCGTCGTCGGCGACGATGATCGGCCGGCCGGCACGCAGGGCCTCGACGGCCTCGGGGATGGTCGCGAGGCTCACGAGTGGGCCTCTGCGACGGAGCGCAGCGCGAGCATCCGCTCGACGTGTCGGGCCAGGACGTCGGTCTCGATGTTGACCTGCTCGCCGATCGCGCGCGCTCCCAGAGTGGTCACGGCGAGCGTCTCGGGAATGAGCGAGACCTCGAACCACTGCTCCGGCTCCGCGGCGGGGCTGATCGCTGAGACGGTCAGCGAGACGCCGTCGACCGCGATCGAGCCCTTGTCGACCACCAGCGCAGCGAGCCCCGCCGGCAGCGAGAAGCGCAGCACCCGCCAGGCCTCGCCCGGGGTGATCGTGAGCAGCGTCGCGGTGCCGTCGATGTGGCCCTGGACGATGTGCCCGCCGAGCCGGTCGCCGACCAGTGCAGCGCGCTCGAGGTTCACCGGGTCGCCCACGCTGACGCCGTCCAGCGTCGACATCCGCAGGGTCTGCGCCATCACATCGGCGGTGAAGCCCTCGTCGGTGTGCTCGACGACGGTGAGGCAGACGCCCGAGACCGCGATCGAGTCGCCGTGGCGCACGCCCTCGACGGCCAGCGGGCCGCGGATGCTGAGGCGGACGGCGTCGGTGCCGGGCTCCACGGCCGTGACGACGCCCCTCTCCTCGATGATTCCGGTGAACATCAGTGCGCCTCCATCTGCAGGGCGTGGGGGCGGCGGGCCGGGGTCCCGGCACCGCCCGCGGGGAGGGCGTCGGGGCGTGCGATCACGAGCAGGTCGTCGCCGAGGACCTCGACCGAGCGGAGGGAGAGGCGTCGAGCGTCGCCGATGCTCGTCACGCCGAGATCGCCGAGCGCGAGTCGAGGGCCGCCGAGCAGGGCGGGTGCGAGGAAGACGAGGTACTCATCGACCAACCCGGCGGCGACGAGGGCGGAGGCGAGCGTCGGCCCGCCCTCGACATAGACGCTACGGATCTCGGCGGAGTAGAGGCGCCCGAGGACGGCGGCGAGGTCGTGAGTGCGCTCGAACATCGCGGCACGGGGGTGCGCGTGCAGTCGGGCGCCGGCTGGGATGGACCGGGTGCCGACGACGACGGGCACCGGTTGATCAGTCATCAGCTCGCCACCGTCGCCGCGGGCGGTGAGTGCGGGGTCGTCCGCGAGGACGGTGCCGGTGCCGACGAGGATCGCGTCGTGCGCGGCGCGCTGCTCGTGCACACGCTGGCGGGCCGCCGCGCCGGTGATCCAGCGGCTGCTGCCATCGGCGGCCGCGGTGCGGCCATCGAGCGTCGAGGCCCACTTCAGCGTGACGGAGGGGCGGCGTCGGCGGGTCGCGCTGAGCCACGGGTGCAGGAACTGCTCGCCCTCCTCGATGAGTACGCCCTCGATCACCTCGACGCCTGCCGCGCGGAGGGTGCGCCCGCCGCCAGCCGAGCGCTCGCCGGGGTCGGCCACGGCGTAGACGACGCGCGAGATGCCGGCCTCGATCAGGGCGCGGCTGCACGGGCCGGTGCGCCCGGTGTGGTCGCAGGGTTCGAGCGAGACGACGGCCGTGGCTCCGGAGGCGGCGCCGGGCGCGACATGCGAGAGCGCGTCGACCTCGGCGTGCGCGGTACCGGCGCCGCGGTGCCAGCCCTCGCCCAGCGCTGTGCCGTCGGGCGCGAGGATCACGCAGCCCACGCGTGGGTTGGGTCCGCGGGAGGGCCCGCGCTCGGCGAGCGCCAGCGCCCGGCGCATCGCGTGCTCGTAGTCGATCGTCATTCCCGGTCTTCCGTTCGTCGCCGAACTCCGGGGTCTCGATCGACGGTGCGCGGGCACCGTCGCTGCGCATCGCGCGATGATGCGCGACGCTCGTGCTGCCTCTCCTCCGGACTTTCACCGTCGGTCCTGGAGTTCCACCAGGTCAACCACCGCCCCTCGGGAGGGGCTGTGGCTCGCGGACTGTCACCGCCGGTTCGGAATTCTCACCGACCCCGGAGCACGTGCTGTCCGGTCAGCCTACCCACCTGTCGAGGGGTGGCAGGCCCCGCGGGTCACACTCGGGGGGAGCGGTCGGCTTCGGGCGCGCCCGGCAGGGAGAAGGGTGGACTTGCCTGCACCATTGCGTCCGACCAGAAACGTCAGCCCCGAACGGAGCTCGAAGCTGTCGTCCTGAAAGACGGTCGTCGCTGCGAACCGCTGAGTGACGCGGCGGAAACTGATACTGCTGCTCATGTCCGAGACTTCGGTGCTCGGGCCCGTTCGGTCAGCGCGTCCATGCGTGATCCCCTTTCTAGGCGAAGAAGTGTCACGTGCCGGTCACAGTAACGAGGACGACAAAAGTGCGCAACCCTCAGAAGGTGTCGTCGGAGGAGAGCGCCGAGGCGCACGCGCCGTGTCCGCCCGGCGGCGGGCGCGCCTCCGGCTACCCTCGGTGCGATGGACGAGGACAGGTACGGGCAGGACGTGCTCGCGGGGGACTGGCGGGCGCGGGGCAGGGTCGAGGTGGCGGTCGTCGAGGCCGAGCGCGATCTGGTGGTCGAGGAGGTCGCCTCCGGTTTCGTCGGTGCCGTGCTCGGCGTGGAGCTGCGGATGGTGCGGCTGGAAGACCGGTTCGGCAAGGTCCGCGTGTTCCCGCTCGGTCCGGGGTTCCTTCTGGACGGGAAGCCCGTGTCGCTCAAGGCGCCCGGGCTCAAGCGCGACGCCAACCTCGGCCGCGCTCGCTCCGCCTCCGGGTCCTTCCACGTCGCGGACGCGAGATCCAGGGTCGCGCTGCCGAGCCGCATCTATGTGGAGGGGCGGCACGACGCCGAGCTGGTCGAGAAGGTCTGGGGCCACGACCTGCGGATCGAGGGGGTCGTCGTCGAGTACATCGAGGGCGTCGACAACCTCGACGAACTCGTCCGCGAGTTCCGGCCAGGGCCGGGGCGTCGTATCGGCGTGCTCGTCGACCACCTCGTGCGCGGGTCGAAGGAGACGCGCATCGCCGAGAAGGTCGCGGCTGGCCCGCACGGCGCCCATGTCCTCGTCGTGGGCCACCCCTATATCGACGTCTGGCAGGCCGTGAAGCCCGACCGGCTGGGCCTGGAACGCTGGCCCGAGATCCCGCGCGGGATCGAGTGGAAGCACGGCATCTGCGAGGCGCTCGGCTGGCCGCACGAGGAGCAGGCGGATATTGCGGGCGCCTGGCAGCGCATCCTCGGCCGGGTGCGCACCTTCCAGGACCTGGAGCCGGCGCTGCTGGGCCGAGTCGAGCAGCTGATCGACTTCGTGACGGAGCCGGCGTGACCCGCCGCGCCGGGCTCGCGCTCGCGCTCGATGCGGTGCTCGTCCTGGTGTTCGTGCTGATCGGGCGGCGAAGCCACGAGGAGGGGTCGGCTCTGCTCGGTCTGCTCGGCACGCTCTGGCCGTTCCTCGTCGCGCTCCTCGCGGCCTGGGCGGTGTCGCGCTCGTGGCGGGCGCCGGACCGGATCGTGCCCACGGGGCTGGTCGTCTGGGCGGTGACCGTGGCGGGCGGGATGCTGCTCCGGATCGCCTCGGGCCAGGGCGTGCAGTGGAGCTTCGTGATCGTGACTGCCGTGGTGCTGGCCGTGTTCCTCCTGGGCCGCCGCGCACTGACGCAGCTGGTCGGGCGCCGACGCTAGCGGGACCGCCCGCTCGGTCGAACCGTCCGCGCCTGTGTCGCGGGGCACTTCTCGGTGACGCCCCGTCGCGCCGCACACGCGGCGCGCCTCCTCCTGGCACCATGTCGGCATGCCCCGCCTGCTCGCCGTGTGCCGCGTCGTCCGCCTCCTGCCCGACTCCGGTACGGTCGGCGTGCGCGACAGCACGGCGTCCTGGTCGACCGGTGGTACCGCGAGCACAGCCCGGCCGACGCGCAAGCGCTCGTCGACGCTGAGGCGGCGGGATCACTGCGCCCGGCGTCGGCGCTGCGGGCGAGCATCGAGCGGGCGCTCGCCCGAGGTCGGCTACTCGCCGCGCGCCTCGCGCTTCAGTCGGCGCTTGACCGCCCGCTCCGTGAGCACGGTCAGGTAGTCCTGCACGGGCCGGTCCTGCAGCCCGGCGAGCTCCTCGCGCACCAGCGGCGCGACCTGCTCCTCGGAGTGGTCGGGGAACTTTTTGCGCACGTTCGCGGTCACGTCGCGCACCACCTGGTCGAGATCGAAGTCGGTCGTCATGCGGTGATCCTGCACGGTGGAGGTGAACAGGAGGGGCGGAGTGGTTCCCGCCCCTCCTGCCCGCAGCTCGTCAGCTCGTCAGCTCGCGGCGACGGCGATCTCGTTCGGGGTCACGTCGAGCTCGCCCGTGGCGACGATCTCGCCCGTGACGAGGTCGACGGCGTGGATGCTGTCGGCGGCCGGGTCGGTCACGTAGGCGATGTCGCCCGCGATGGTGATGGCGGGGTGCGGGTCCTGCCACTCGACGGGGCTCTCCCACGCCTCGACGACAGGGTAGGCGGCGGTCAGCGCCCCGGTCTCGGGGTCGAGCACGTGGATCGCGCCGTCTGAGCCGATCAGGTAGGCCAGATCATCGGGGCCTCGGGCGACACCGCGGAAGGTGTACTCGACGCCGTCGGGCAGATCGATGACGTCGAGGGTCTTCGCGGCCGTGTCGATCACCGCCACGCGGTTCAGGAGGTAGCCCTCGGCGTCGCGGTCGTCCTTGTAGTCGCCGACGACGATCGGGCTGGTCTCGCTCACCCAGGCGTTGCCCATCCGGCCGTACGGCTGGTCGGGTGCGTCGAGCTTGGTGATCTCGCCGCCGTCGTAGACGAGGGCGCCGTCCTCGCAGCCGAAGACGACGACCTCGTTCTCGGCCGTGCCCTCGCCGTGGACGCCGGGGCACTGGTCGTTCGTGGCCGTGACGGCGCCGGACGCCTCGCGCACCTCGATCCCGGTGCGTCCGTCAGCGGTGCCGACCGTCGTGAGAAAGGTGCCGTCCTCTAGGACGATCGAGACGCCGTGGTGGGCCTGGACTCCGGGGATCGTCTCGGTTTCGGGCGCGCCGTTCGATGTGGCCAGGTCGGCGGTCTCGAGGACAGTGGTGTCGCTCGTGCCGTCCGCGTAGAGGATGGTCTTCCCGGCGTGGCGGACGACGTGGCCCGGGGTGTCCGCGGGGAAGACCGTGCCGGTCAGTTCCGGCTCGCCGGTGGTGCCGGCGCCGGTGTCGAGGAGCTGGAAGCCCTCGCTCATCGTGACCATGATGTGCCGGCCGTCGCCGGCGGGGTTGAGACGGGTGAACTCCTCGGAGTCCATGTCCGCGACGGTCTTGAGGGTCGTGCCGTCGAGGACGAGAATGCCGCCCTCGTAGGCGACGGCGACGCGGGGACCGGCGGCTGCGGTCGTGCTCGTGGCGGAGGACTCCGCGGCGGGGGGCGTGCTCGAGGAGCAGGCCGCGAGGACCGCGATCGAGCCGAGAGCGATCAGGCCGAGGCCCGCCCGCCGGAGGTGGGGGTTCTGCATGGGTGTGTCTTCTTCCTGGTGGTGGGTGTGCGGATTCAGGGCGAGAGCCCGGTGGCGATGCGCTGCGTGTTGACGCGCATCATGGCGAGGTAGTCGGGAGCGCCGCCCTCGGGTCCGGTCAGGGACTCCGTGAACAGCTCGACCACCTCCACGCGGATGTCGGCCTCGCTCGCGAGCGCCTGGACCAGGCGGTCGGGGGATGAGGACTCCGCGAAGATCGTGGGGACACCGGTCTGCTCGACGGCGTCGACGAGGTCGGCGAGGTCGGAGGCGGAGGGTGCCGCGAGGGTGGTGCCGCCGGGGACGACCGCGCCGACGACGTCGAAGTCGAAGCGGGCGGCGAGGTACCCGAAGACGTGATGGTTGGTGACCAGCGCTCGGCGCTCATCAGGAATGCCGGCGAAGACCGCGGTCATCTCGGAGTCGAGGTCCTCGAGCTCGGCGCGGTACGCGGCCGTCCGCTCGGCGAGCACCGTCGGATCCATGCCGTCGAGTTCCGCGAGCACGGGGCCGAGGGCGTCGACGACGTCGAGCATCCGTCCCGGGTCCGTCCAGAAGTGCGAGTCCGGGCTCCCCTCGGCGTCGCCCTCGCTGTAGTCGAGGACGTCGATCACGTCTCCGGCGATGAAGGCGGGCACGTCGGCGGCCGAGGCCTCGTCGAGGTGCTGCTGGAGGCCCTCCTCGAGCCCGAGCCCGTTCGAGACGACGAGGTCGGCGGAGCGGAGGCGGGCCGCCTCCTGCGCCGAGATCTCGAAGGAGTGCGGATCCGCGTCCGGCTTCATCAGGGTAAGCACCTGCGCTTCGTCGCCGACGAGCTCTCCCACGACGTCGCCGAGGATGTTCGTCGAGACGATCACGAGTGCTCGGTCGTCCTCCTCCGCGGTGGCGCAGCCCGAGAGGAGGAGGACTGCCGCGGTGCAGGCGAGCGCCCAGCGGCGCCTCATCGTCCCGTCTCCGCGACGAAAGCCGGCTCGGAGGCGGTCTCGAAGCTGCGGGCGATCCGCGCTCCGTCCGCGTAGTCGATCTCGTGCAGCCTCCGCTCGGCAGGAGCGCTGAGGTAGGCGCGCTGCTGGTCGGCGACCAGGACAGGCCGGGCCCCGGTCGCCAGTGACTGGGCGACGAGGGGTGCCGTCTCGGCCAGGACCGCCCCGTCGGCGCCGTCGAGCACCAGGACGCGGCCGTCGGCGGCGAGGGCGAGCACGGTGTCGTCCGCATCGTCGACCGCGGTGACCTGCACTAGCGGAGTCGGTGCCGGGAGCAGGCTCCAGGAGCGGTCGCGGGTGTCGAGCAGCCAGATGCCGTCCTCCCCGGCGAGGGCCGCGACGGTGGGGCGGCCCTCCCGATTCGCGAAGGCGGTGGCGGGCGCGGCAGTGGTCCCCGAGGGGTAGGTGATGCGCTCGATGACGAGTCCCTCGCCCTCGACGGAGGCGAGCAGGGCGCCGTCGGAGCAGCCGATGACGGCGCCCACGCGGGTGGTGATCGTGCCGGCCGCATCGGGGCACGCCTCGCGCAGGCCGGTCGGCTCGCCGTCCGAGTCGTAGCCGACGACGTCCGTTGCGGATCCGGAGCCCTCGGTCACCAGGGCGGAGGAGCCGACTGGCACGACCATCCCGGGTCCGGGCTCGACGTCCCTTCGGAACCGCTCGACGATCTCGCCCCGCGACAGGGCCTCCGTGTCCAGGAGGACCGCCTCGCCGGAGTCGGGGAAGAAGAGGCCCGTGCCGCCGCTCGTCGAGAGGTTCGTCGTGGCGACGGTCGCCGTCCCCGCGCCCTCGACGGTACCGACCAGGCGCGGATCCGCGCGGTAGTAGTGGAAATGGTCGACGTGGTCCCAGGTCCACACTCCGCTGTCGATGATCTCGACGCCCGCGGCGGTCTGCGCGAAGAGGTAGCGGCCGTCGGTCGTCATCGCGGCGGGCTCGCCGATGGAGCCGAGGGCGCTGACGCTCTCGTCGAGCAGATCGAGATGCGAGACGGCACCGGAGGGGTCGATCGAGGTCAGGCCGAGGCGGGGTTCGGCCAGTTCGGCGGCGTTCGCGATCGCGCCGTGGCCGGAGTCCCCTGCGGTCGGTGCGGCGGGATCGGTCGGTGCGGCGGGATCGGTCGAGCAGGCGGCCAGGCCGAGTGCGAGGGCGCCCAGCAGGAGGGTGGAGGCGGCAGTACGGGAGTGCACGGAGTCCTTTCGACGGGGAGCGGGGCGGTCTCTGGGCGGCCTCATGCGGCCGCCAGGGGAGCGCTCGACCGGGAGGCGAGGGCCGAGGTGGCCGCGCGGACCGACCAGGAGACGGCCGCGATCGCGATGGCCGTGCCGGCGACCGAGGCGCCCGCGGCTGTCGCTGCGTGCCAGGAGACGAGCAGGCCGACGAGCACGGAGGCCGCGCCGAGGATCGAGGCGAGCACCATCCGAGTCGGGATGCGGGTGGTCCAGTGACCGGCAGCGACCGCGGGAGCCAGCAGCAGCCCCACGACGAGCAGCGAGCCGACCGCCTGGTAGGACGCGACGACGGCGAGGGTCACCAGGCCGACCAGCACCGCCTGGGCCGAGCGCGGGCCGAGACCGAGTACCGCGGCGATGCGCGGGTCCAGCGCCAGGGCGACGAGCGGACGGTGGAACGCCGCCGCGACGATCAGGCCGACTCCGGCCGCTGCGGCGAGCAGACCGATGTCGACGGAGGTGATCGCGAGGATGTCGCCGAAAAGGATCGAGGTCGCATCCGTGGCGAAGCTGCCCGAGTGCGAGATCACGATGACTCCCAGCGCCAGCATCGCGACGAACAGCAGACCAATGCTGGTGTCGTAGGACAGGCGTCCGCGCCGCTGCAGGGCCGCGATGCCCAGGCTCATGGCGACGGCGCTCGCCGCTCCTCCGATCAGCACCGGGACACCGAGCACCGTCGCCAGCGCAACGCCGGGGAGCATCCCGTGGGCCAGTGCCTCGCCGAGGAAGGCCATCCCGCGGATGACGACCCAGGTACCGACGACTCCGCAGAGGACCGCGACGAGGGCGCCGCCGAGCAGGCCGCGCTGGAGGAAGTCGTGGGCGAACGGTTCGAGGAGTCCGACGAGAGCGTGGGGCATGCTGCCCGACCGTACACGATAATGAGAACGTTTATCACTCCTGTACGCTCGTCGAGATGGATGTCCCGCCCCTGCCCGAGCCCCCGATCCGCCTCCGCGGTGCGCGCGTCGACTTCGGCGCCCGCCGTGCACTCGCGGACCTCGACCTCGACGTCGCCGCGGGCTCCCTCACCGCGATCGCCGGATCCAACGGCGCCGGTAAGTCGACGCTTCTGGAGGTGATCGCTGGCGTTCGGCCTCTGACCGAGGGCTCGCGCGAGGTCACCGGGGCGATCGCGTTCGTGCCTCAGCGGACGTCGATCCCGGACCGCCTGCCGGTGACGGTGCGCGACGTGGTGGCGGTGGGCACCTGGGGCAGGCTCGGCCGCCTCCGCCGGAGCGACGCCCGAGCCGCCGGGGCGATCGCGGCCGCACTCGAGCGGATGGAGCTGACCGGCCTCGCCCGTGAGAGCTTCGCGGTGCTCTCCGGCGGCCAGCGGCAGCGCACGCTGCTCGCGCAGGGGCTCGCCCGCGGAGCGGATCTGCTCCTGCTGGACGAGCCCACCACCGGCCTGGACGCCGCGAGCGCCGATCGGATCCGCGCGGTCCTGCGCACGGAGGCCGAACGCGGTGCGAGCGTGGTCTGCGTCTCGCATGACCCCGCCGTCCTCGCCGACGCCGACCGCGTCCTCGCGCTCGCCCACGGCGCCCTCTCCGACGGATCCCCGCGCCGATACCCGGTAATTCGTCGCAAAGAGTCGTCACACGAGCGGAATGACGACCGTTCGTGACGAATCACCGGGGCGCGAGGTTCCGGGGGCGGGGGCCGGCGCGGGCTGGGAGGATGGGGGGATGACCTCGACGCTGCTCGACCGGATGCCGACGCCCGACGCGGACGGGCGGGTCGACGACGACGAGGTGTACCTGGCCTTCACGGAGTGGGCCGAGTCGCGGGGGTTGCCGCTCTACCCGGCGCAGGACGAGTCGATGCTCGAGATCGCCTCCGGCTCGAACCTCATCCTCTCCACTCCTACCGGCACCGGGAAGTCGCTGGTCGCGATCGGCGCGCACGCTGCTGCGCTCGCCTCCGGACGCCGCAGCTTCTACACGGCGCCGATCAAGGCGCTCGTCTCCGAGAAGTTCTTCGCGCTGGTCGAGGTCTTCGGCGCCTCGAACGTCGGCATGGTCACCGGCGACTCCTCGGTCAACGCTGACGCACCGATCATCTGCTGCACGGCCGAGATCCTGGCCAACCTCGCGCTCCGGCACGGCGCGGACACTCCGGTCGACCAGGTGGTGATGGATGAGTTCCACTTCTACGCGGATCCGGCGCGCGGCTGGGCCTGGCAGGTGCCGCTGCTCACCCTCCCGCACGTTCAATTCGTGCTGATGTCGGCGACCCTGGGCGATGTGACGGCGCTCGCCGCCGATCTCAGTCGCCGCACCGGCCGCGAGACCGCCCGGGTCACCGGCGTCGAGCGTCCGGTGCCGCTGCACTACTTCTACGAGATCGCGCCGATCCACGACTCCATCGAGGAGCTGCTCGCGACGAACCAGTCGCCCGTCTACGTCGTGCACTTCTCGCAGGCCGCGGCCCTCGAACGCGCGCAGGCGCTCACCAGCGCGAACATCGCCACTCGCGAGCACCGCGACCGGATCGCCGAGGTGATCGGCGGCTTCCGCTTCACCACCGCCTTCGGCAAAACGCTCTCGCGCCTCCTCCGGCTCGGGATCGGCGTGCACCACGCGGGCATGCTGCCGAAGTACCGCCGACTGGTCGAGCAGCTCGCGCAGCAGGGGATGCTGCGGGTGATCTGCGGGACGGACACACTCGGTGTCGGCATCAACGTCCCCATCCGCACGGTGCTGCTCACCGCCCTGACCAAGTACGACGGCACCCGGTTGCGCCAGCTCTCCGCCCGCGAGTTCCACCAGATCGCCGGCCGCGCCGGCCGCGCGGGCTACGACACAGCGGGCACGGTCGTGGTGCAGGCGCCCGAGCACGAGTCCGAGAACCGCAAGGCTCTCGACAAGATGGGCGATGACCCGAAGAAGCGGAGGAAGTGGGTCGCCAAACGTGCGCCGCAGGGCTTCGTCAGCTGGGGCGAGCCGAGCTTCCGCAAGCTCGTCGACGCGGAGCCCGAGACGCTGACCTCGCACATGACCATCACCTCGGCGATGCTGCTGAACGTGATCGCCCGCGGCGGCGACGCCTACGCGAACGTGCACGCCTTGATCTTCGACAACCACGAGCCGTGGCAGCGCCAGTTGCAGCTCGCCCGCCGCGCGCTGGGCATCTACCGCACCCTGCGGGAGGCGGGCGTCATCGAGCAGAGCGTCGGTGCGGACGGCGCGATGCGCATCCGCTTGACCGTCGACCTGCAGCCGAACTTCGCGCTGAACCAGCCGCTCTCGCCGTTCGCGCTCGCCGTGTTCGACGTGCTCGACCCCGAGTCGCCCACCTTCGCGCTCGACGTGATCTCGGTGCTGGAGGCGACGCTCGATGATCCGCGCCCGATCCTCGGCGCCCAGCAGTTCCAAGCCCGCGGCGAGGCGGTCGCGGCGATGAAGGCGGAGGGGATTGAGTACGAGGAGCGGATGGAGCTGCTCGAGTCGGTGACGCACCCCAAGCCGCTCGAGGAGCTGCTCGCGGCGACCTTCGAGACCTACACGGCCGCGCAGCCCTGGGTGAAGGACTTCGAACTCTCGCCCAAGTCAGTCGTGCGCGACATGTACGAGCGGGCCATGTCGTTCGGCGAATACACCGCCTTCTACAAGCTCTCGCGCTCGGAGGGACTGGTGCTGCGGTACCTGTCCGACGCGTTCCGCGCGGCCCGGCAGACCATCCCCGACGAGCTGAAGAACGAGGAGCTGCACGACCTGATCGAGTGGTTGGGCGAGCTGGTGCGCCAGGTCGACTCCTCGCTGGTGGACGAGTGGGAGGAGCTGGTCAACCCGGCGCTGCACGCGGCGGACCAGTCGATCGTGCCGCCCGCTCCGCGCCGTCTCACCGCCAACCACCGCGCCTTCCGCGTGCTGGTGCGCAACGAAATGTTCCGCCGGGTGACGCTCGCCGCGCTCGACGACCACGAGGCGCTCGGCGAGCTGGATGCGGCCGCCGGATTCGACGCCGACGCGTGGGGTGCGGCGCTGGACGACTACTACGACGAGCACGAGCGCATCGGCACTGGGCCTGACGCGCGGGGACCCGCGATGCTCCTCATCACGGAGGAGCCGACGCAGTGGCGGGTACGGCAGATCCTCGACGACCCGGCGGGCGACCATGACTGGGGGATCTCCGCGACGGTCGATCTGGCGGAGTCGGACGAGCAGGGTGCGGCCGTCGTGCGCGTGAGTGCAGTAGGCCGACTGGACTGATCAGCGGGCGCGCTTCTCCCGGCGCTGCATCTCGGCGGAGATGTCCGCCTCGGTGATCTCCTTGCGGGTCGGCCCCCATATCGACGCGGCCTGGCCCACGACGCCGATCCCGATGCCGACCATCGGCCAGATCGGCCAGAAGTAGCCGTCGGCGCCCGACGCGACCCAGACGGCCGTGGTGATCGCCGAGACGCTCGCCCAGCCGCCGACCGACCCCAGGAAGTCGCGGCGCCGCTTGACCTCGCGCACCGCCAGTGCGCGCTCGGCGTCCTCGACGCGATCGGGCTCGACCGCCTCGCCGGACTCGGCGCCCGGAACGACCTCCGCGGACCGGTCGCGGCGCGCAGACGGATCCGGAGTTCCCCATTCGTTCGTCATGCGGTCAGCCTACGCAGGCGGGCCCGCAGCCGGTACGCCCGGCTCCGCCGCCCGCCGACTCCGGCTGGCCGTGCGGGCACCTATCGCGGGCGCGGATTGGGCTTGGGCACCAGCGAAACGGGAGTCGCTCGGAACGGCTTGGGATTGGAGACGACCTGCTGGCCCTCCCTGACACGGATCGGTCGAGGTTGCGGTGGCGTCGGAACACGACTCGGCACGCGGTCTTCCTCCCGTCGATGAAACACTGACACTCAGATTCTTGCTCACGGCGCCGCGTGAAGGAAGCAGATGGCATGATCCCCACCACCGTCACGGGCATTCTTCTCCTGATTGTGCTGTTGCTCCCCGGATTCCTCTTCATCACGTTTCGCGAGCAGCACCGGCCGACGCGACGCTTGTCGACGTTCCGCGAGACGAGTGTGGTCCTGGCCGCGACGACCGTGTCGTACATCGTCCCGCTCGTCGTGGTGATCGCCGTCGCCGTCGTCGTGCCCGGGGCCCGCGAGGAGCTGGCTCGTGCCCTCGTCTCACCGCTGTGGATTCAGCCGCCCGACGCGTCAGAGGTCCGACACCTGGAGGCCGAGTCCATTGTCATCAGTGCGCGTCACCTCCGCTACCTCTCTGCTCGGTACTTCGCGATCACCGGTGGGGCCCCGCCGACGGATCGGGACCACCCCGATCCCGGTCGGCGCGGTCGCGGCACCCGCATCGTCCTCGCGATTATCTCCCTCGGAGTACTGGCGTTCCGGCGTCATCGCAGGCGCTAACCTCTCCGCCCGCCGACTCCGGCTGGCAGTGCGGGCACCACCAGGTGCGGCGCAGCTCGGGGTCGTCGCGCACCTCCTCGCGGACGAGTATCGTGACGCCGCAGCGCAGACACGGACGCCCGGCGCGGCCGGCGACCCAGTGCCTCTCGCCGCGGCGGGTGTCGCCGGTGGTGGTCTGGAACATCCCGGGGACGGTGACGGAGGCGCGCAGGCCCCGCGCGACCGTCGCGACGAGGGCGCGGACGTCGAGGGAGCCGATCGGTCGCCAGGGCCAGGCGCCGCGGAGGAAGCAGACCTCGTTGGCCCAGAGGTTGCCGAGGCCCGCGAGGCAGCGCTGGTCCAGGAGCGCGGCGATGACGGGCCGGTCCGGGATCCGGGAGAGGCGCGCGACGGCCTCCTCGGCGTCCCAGTCGGAGCGGAGTGGGTCGAAGCCGAGGTGGCCGATGGCGCGGGACTCGTCCCGGGTGGGGAGGAGTTGGACGACGGGGAGGTCGATGCCCCAGACGGTCGAGCCGTCGTCGAGGCGGAGGCGGACGCGGACGTTCTTCTGCAGTGACCGGGGACGACGCGGCCGGGGGTGGTCACGGTCCACGAGCCCTGCATACGCAGGTGGGTGTGCAGTGTTGACCCGCCGGCGAAGCGGGTGAGGAGGTGCTTGCCGTGGGTGTCGTGCTCCACAATCTGCAGGCCGGCGAGGGACGTGCCGGCCGCGTCCCCGGAGCGCAACTCGCCGTCGAGGACGGTGCGCCCGTCCGCCGCCCGTCTGAGGCGGGCGGCGAGACGGTGCACACTGTCTCCCTCGGGCATCCCCGAACTCTAGGAGCCGTGGCTCGTCGAGGTCAGGGGTCGCGCGGGATCAGGCGCCGCGGTACGCCTGCTGGTAGATGCGCTCGGTGCCGTCGGGCGCGGTGACCTCGATGGTCGCCGTGCCGGCCTTGATCGGCTTGAGCACGGTCACGGTCTTCACGGTGAAGGACTGGCCCGGCTTGACCGACTTCCGCGTCTTCGAGCCGTAGGCCGTCGTGATCTCGATCGACACCGTCTCGGGCCCGTTGTTGACCGCCGAGACGGTCAGCGTGCGCAACACCGCGAGGCGCTTGGTCGACGCCGTGGTGGCGACGTCGATGGTCACCGGAGCGGTCTCGGGCAGGTCGAGGCCGACGACGACCGGGTCGTGGTCGCTGGAGCGGTACGCCGAGGTGTCGTAGAAGATCGTCGCGTTGTAGTCGTAGCGGCTGTACTCCAGTGCCACGGACTCGCCGCTGTTGATGTTCCAGGTGTCGACCCCGGTGACCGTCCTGTCGGCGGCGGGAGAGGCGAAGACGTGGTCGAGCGAGCCGACCGCGCCGTCGAACGAGTACGAGTACGTGTCGTCCTTCGCTCCCTGGTCGATGTAGCCGGCGTCGGTGATGACCTTCACCGGGTCCTCCTGCGAGTAGGCGTTGAAGTCGCCGAGCAGGTAGACGAGTTCGGTGGCCTTGTCGGTGCCCAGGCGGTCGGCGAAGGCGACGAGGGAGGTCGCCTGAGCGACGCGCGATGCGTTCGAGGCGCCCTGGCCGTCGCCCTGGTCGGCGTCGGCACCCGATCCGGAGCCCTTCGACTTGAAGTGGTTCACGATCGCGACGAACTCGCTGGCGCTGTCGCCGATCAGGCGGAACTCCTGGGCGAGCGGCTTCCGGGCGTTCGAGAAATTCACCGTGTCGTTGAGCACGACGGACTCGCCGACCGGCTCGATCACGGCCTTCTTGTAGATGAAGGCGGTGCGGATGACGTCCTCGTCCGCGAGTGCGGGGAGCGCGGCGGGGGAGGGGACGTAGGCCCAGACCTCGGAGCCGATGGCCGCGTTGAGCGCGGCGGTGAGGGTGGCGAGGGCCTCGTCGCGGGGCTTGCCGAACTTCGCCGAGTTCTCGATCTCCTCGAGCGAGACGACGCCGGCGCCGAGCGCGTTGATCGCGGTCACGATCTTGGCCTGCTGGCGCTCGAGGTCGTCGGCGTTGGCCGCTCCACGCGCGTCGCAGCCGCCATTGACGGTGACGGGGTCGCCGTCGCGGTCGGTGTAGAACGTGCAGCCGCTGATCGAGTCTCCCGTGGTGGAGAAGTAGTTGAGCACGTTGAACGATGCAATCGACAGGTCGCCGCCGACGGCCTCGGGCTTTGCGGTGCGGGTGTTCGCGAAGGTCGCGGGCTGGACATCGTCGGCATTGTCGGCGGTGAGCTGCGTGGTGGGCTGGAAGGCCCAGCCGCCGTTGCGGTAGTCGAGGACGACAGGGCGGGAGAAGCTCGCCGGAGCGCCGACGCGGATCGGCTCGGTCGGCGTGAGGTAGGGCAGCGGGATCGCCTTGTTCGCGGCGGCGCCGAGGAAGTTGATCGAGGCGCCGTCGTCGAGCGTGACCGCCCGGGCGGCGTTGTCGGCGACGACGGCGGCGAGCTCCGGCGAGCCGGGACGCGCGACCTCCGTCGGCGTGAGCAACGGGGACGTGCCGGCGGCGAGGCCGACCGAGCCGAAGCTGTTCAGATCGAAGGTGTCGGTGACGGTGTAGGCCCCCTGCGGAGCGATCAGCATGCTCTCGAGCGCCTCGCGCTCGGCGGTCGCGCGGGGGAGCGAGACGGCTGCGGGCACCGGAGCGGCGGCGGCGTCGAGCGTGACGACGGACGCGGCCGAAGTCGGCGTGAGTTCCGTCAATCCGTTGTACTCGCTCACCGCGCCGGTGACACGCAGGTGATCGCCGATCTCGACCGAACCGACGGAGGCGGAGGAGAAGACGAAGACGGCGTCGGACGCAGTGCGGGTGCTCTCACCGCCGGTGCCGGGGGTCTGGATCACGTAGCCGTTGTAGCCGCCGGAGGGGTAGCGCGCGGTGACCACGCCGGAGGTGGTGACGGTGCGGCCGACGAGCGGCGACGCGTCTTGGGTGCCCTGGATGTCGGCGATCGAGACGGCCGGGATTTCCGCGGGCGGGGTCGTCGGGGGAGTGGTGGGCGGGGTCGTCGGCGGCGTGGATCCGGTACCCGCGGTCTGCGGGGTTGGCTCGCCGAGCACGAAGTCGGTCGCGTTGACGTCGGTGTCGCCGGTGGCGGTGTCCGCACGCGCGATCGTCTGCGTGAGCGAGGGGACCGTGGCGACGGCGGATTCGAACGTGTTCGAGGTGCCGTAGCCGACGAGGTCGAGCACCGAGTCCGGCTGGGCGGCGGCGCCGGTGGGCGGAGCGACGAGCGCGGTGGTCCCCTCGACCAGGAAGAGGGTGCCGCCGGCCGCGGCCATGTTCAGGCCGTTCGCGCTCTGGTCGGGAGTGGGGAGGGCTGCTCCGTTTGTACCGTTGCTGGCGCCCGCGAGCAGGAAGTGGCCGCCCGCCGGGACGGAGCCGGTGAGCGGCACGGTCGTGGAAGGATTCGCGGTGCCCGTCGCGGAGCGGTACTGGATCGAGAGCCCGCCGAGGGCGATCTCGGCCGCGGTGGGGTTGTAGAGCTCGACGTAGCGGTTGCTGAACGCCGCGCCGGCGGAGCCACCGCGGGCGAAGATCTCGCTGATGACCAGCTCGTCGCCGGAGGGGGCGGCGGTGGCGGGAGTCGCGACCAGCGCAGTGGCCGCCAGGGCCAGGCCGGTCAGGGCTGCTAGGCCGAGCCGGCGCCTGCGTCGGTGGTCGGGCGGGGTGGGAGAGTCGGGCATGGTGGTCCTCTCGATCGCCGCTCGGAAGAGCGGTCGCAGCGTCGTCGCGGCGCGGCGCGGCCGGCACACCCCCAGAAGGGGCACGCATGGTCACGCTATGCAGTGCGGGTGCCCGGCCTGTGAACCGGACATTTCATGAACGTAAACTCATCCACCGACATCGGGGCGTGCGCCGGGTGCGGTCAGGCCCGATCCGGACCGCACGGCGCCACCGCGTCGACGCCGTAGAGGCCGTGGAGACCGAAGAGGTTCCCGGTCCGGAAGCTGGCCCGGTCCACCGGTCCGCCGGTGCCGTGCACGACGGGGAGGGGGCGGTCGCGGGCGATCCTGACCGACATCCCGAGCGACTCCCAGTAGAGAGCGACGAGCGCAGCGTCCGCGGCGGCGGTGCTTCCGTGCGGAGCCCAGATGTCGAAGCCGACCGCGGAGCCCGCGACCACGGCCGACCCGATCGAATCCACGCCGATCGAATCAGCGGCGGTCGGGCCGGGCACACCGTCCAGGTGCTCCCGCGTCGCCACGATCAGATCGATGATCCGCTCCGACACCACCCGCGCGCCGTCGGGTCCGATCGTGTCCGACATCGCCCTGCCTTTCGCTCTCCTTCTCGCCGGAGCGACTTTACAAGGCTCGGTTGAGAAGGGCAGCACTCGCGGTCTGTTCGCGGCTTCGCGCGTCACACTCATCCGATGATCTCCTTCGAGTTGGCCCGCGCCCTGCGCACTGCGGGCGCGCGCTGGACGCCCGTCACCGGCGACCACTTCCGCATCGAGCGGGAAGGCTTCGACGGCGATGTCTTCACCGTCAGTGACATGACCATCGAGGCCCACGAGTATCCGACCGGGACGGTCCTCGGTTTCAACGGCACGACGGAGTGGGCCCTGGACTCCGTCTCGCTGGAGGACTCGCTCTGGCTGCCGCGGGAGGACCAGCTGCGGGAGCTGCTCCGCGGGACGTTCCGTTCCCTCCGCCGGGTGACGGAGCCGCAGCTGCGGTTCGTCGTCGAGGTCGAACTCGGCGGGCAGCCGCGGACCTTCGAGGCCGCTGCGGCCGAGAACGCCTACGCGGAGGCGCTACTCGCGCTGGTCAGCTCGGTCGCGGTCGACCTCGACGACGTGGACGCCGCCGACGTACTCGACGCCGACGGGACGGACGCTCCCGGCCGGGTGGACGAGCGCGCCTAGCCAGCAGCGGGCTCCGGCGGCACGCCCGGCCGGCCTAGGAAGCGGCCTTCTCGGTCGTCGCGGCCTTCTTCGTCGGCCGCTTCTTCGCGGGTGCTGCACCTTCCTCGACCGTGTCAGCCGCCTTTGCGGCCGCCTTCTTCTTCGCGGGAGCTTTCGCAGGCGTCTTCGGTGGTGACGGCGGTGAAGCCTTCTTCGCGGGTGACTCCGCTGCCCCCTTCGCTCCGCGGCTGCGCTCGACCGAGCGCTGGAGCGCCTCCATCAGATCGAGCACCTCGCCGCCGCCCTCCTCCCCCGGAGCTTCGCCGAAGGTTGCCGCGGTGTCGAGGGCGTCGCCCTGCTCGATCTTGGCGTCGATCAGCGTGCGCAGCTCCTCCTGATAGGCGTCGTGGAACTTCGCGGCGTCGAAGTCCTCGGAGTACGCGTCGACCAGGTGCGCTGACATCTCCAGCTCGCGCGCCGCGATCCGGGTGCTCCCCGCCAGCGACGAGAACTCGACCTCCCGCACCTCGTCGGCCCAGAGCAGGGTCTGCAGCATCAGCAGGTTGCCGCGCACCCGCAGCGCGGCGAGCCGGGTCTTCTGCCGCAGCGCGAACTCGACGATCGCGGTGCGGTCCGTCTGCTCGAGGGTGCGTCGCAGCAAGACGTAGGCCTTGGGGGACGAGGAGTCGGGCTCGAGGATGTACGCGCGGTCGAACATGATCGGGTCGACCTGCTCGCTCGGCACGAACTGCACGATGTCGATCTCGCGGTCGCGCTCCTCGGGTAGCGCCTTCAACTCGTCCTTCGAGAGCACCACCGTGCGCTCGCCGTCGTCGTAGGCCTTGTCGATGTGGTCGAAGGTGACGACTTCGCCGCAGATCTCGCACCTGCGCTGGTATCGAATCCGGCCGCCGTCTTTGTCGTGGACCTGGTGCAGGGGGATGTCGTGGTCCTCGGTCGCGCTGTAGATCTTCACCGGCACGTTGACCAGGCCGAAGGTGATCGCGCCCTTCCAGATGGCTCGCATGCGCCCAGTGAACACCGTGTCCCCGGCCGCCGGTAGCCCTGCCGCCCGCGCGAGGGAACCCCGGACCGTCGAGGGAGCCCGCTGTTATAGGCGGTCTCGACGGTTCGGGGTTCCCTCGCGCGGGCGGCAGGGCTACCGGCGGCCGGGGACACGGTGTTCACTGGGCGCATGCGAGCCATCTGGAAGGG
>NZ_PSWS01000059.1 GCF_002932875.1 Rathayibacter tritici | reverse complement strand
GATATTCCACACCGACTACCGGCGGCCACTGCGCACCTTCCGAGATGCCTTCAACGCCGTCCGCGGACTCATCTTTTTCACTCGGCAAAAAACCAATTTTGCATAAGCCTCCAGATATGGCTCATTGACGCTTATGCAAAATTTCCTCGCGCGCCTAGCGAACCGGTTTCCGACCAGGGTTCTTGTGAAGCCCTATCTAAATTTTGCGTTAGCCTCATTCCTGCCTCTCCTCTTTGTCAATTAACACGCGCAAATCCATCTCGATCAATCGTATTTTGCATAAGCCTCAAGGTTTATGATGACGTGCTGGGTCGTGCCTCTCTCAGAAGTTGCCAGGATCTGGGGTCAAGGCCCATCGTTCTACCGAGCGAGACTATCGTCTGAATAACATCGGACGGAAGCGGTTGGTCGACCTCGCTCAGCTCATATGCAAGCTGATCAAGGCAGAGCGCGTATTCCCCGTGGTCGAGGTAGTCCGTGACTCGCTGGGCTTGGTCGGGGTTCATTCTGTCGATCGTCCGTTCGAGTAAGTCGTTTAGCTGCTGCTCGCGTAAGATTCGAAGTTTCTTATCCACTTATTCTCCTTAATTAATTGGAAACGCGGTTATTATGCCTTCCCCAATCGGTTCGACGATGACGCGAATGGTTACGCCATCCCGTAGCCCCTCTACCAAGATTCTTGACGGCTCACCGTTTTTCGCATAGTCGCTTCCTAATGGTCCCTTGTTTTGTTTCCAGCGCAATGAGGGGTCTGTTGCGACGTCGGATACCTCATGCATGATTTTTGCGTCAGACCATTCCGCGGGGAACCTAGTCTTATTCGGGTCCCGGTCTGGGGAGTCCGTCCAACGATGTCCTCCAGCTTTACCTGTGGAGGTCCCGTCGCCTTCGAGGATATGCCTGGTTCGTGAGGGGCTGGCGAGGTTGATGTATTCCTCGGGGACGGGTTTGACGGCGTTGAGCGGTTCGCTCGGGGTGGTGATGTCT
>NZ_PSWS01000051.1 GCF_002932875.1 Rathayibacter tritici | reverse complement strand
CTCACCCCTCCCCGTGACAATCTGCCATATCCGACAGATCAGCTCCGTCAATTGCTCCGCATCCAGGCCTGTAGTAGAGTCGTACCGCATCGGCTTCCCGTTCCGAAAATAGCGAGCTTTGGAACTTCTATTCTCCCGAATGGGAAGCCGATGCCTCGGAACGACACGCCCGAATCAGACCTTATGAATAACGCTCTCAAATCCGAGCATTTCCGCCTGCAAACTGAGTCGAATGAGGTCGCGGTAGTACTGCACCGGTGACCGTAGACCAGGATTGACATCCGGCAGGAAAGAGACCCCGAATTTCATCACCTTGTGCTGTACGTCCTTCACGAGCTGCGGATGGTTCACTGGGTGTTCCTACCTTCACGTAGTTCTTCGGGCACAGACTTTTTCAGATGGCCTATGTACAGGTACTGGCAGAGACCAGCTACGCCGACGATCAGAATAGCGACCACTGGCCGGATGGCCACCACTTCATCGACCGGCAGACTCACAGCCAAGACTATGCCTGCGACCGCCTCGGCGAGGACTAAAAATCCCCACAGCGCCGTGGACACGATCATGGCGCGCCGGTAAGTCGGTTCGTTGTTCCACATCCACGTGGCAGTGACTCGTTCATTCTTCGCAGCGGCATCCATAGCCGGAGCGATCAGGCTCTGGATCACGGGGCGTCCGACGAAGGCGGACACAATCATGAGCAGACCTATGCCAGCGGGAACGATGCCGGAGGCGACGAGGACCGACGAGGCCGCCCGCGTGACCAACGCGGTGATGACACTGAGCAGGAGGAGGAAACCGACGGCCCCGGAACTTGCACTGATCCGCCTGGTTATCGCGAATACGTACACCGTGGAGACGAGAGACCAGCCGACTCCCGTCATCAGCCCCACCACCTGACTCGCGCCGAGAGCGCGGGCCAAATAATAGAGCGCGACCGGGACCGCGACGTTTACAGCACCCATCACGATCTTCGACTTGGGAGTACTCAAGCGCGATCTGTCATGCATATACGGCTCCTGACTCGTACTTTTCATGTCCTTCTCCGCGGGATCGGGGCCGGATCACTTAACCTAATCTCGGCGCGAAGCTCGACGTTGTTCCTCCACGAGATCAAGAGCCGTCCAGCGCAATGACCTCTCCGCTTCTACGGCGAGCCCCAGCCTGTTGCATGTGGTGTGAATGATCGAGCCGAGGTACGCTCCGCGTATCGGCACGTTCTCGGTTGTCAGCACGTCCTTGACCGTTGGGCCTAGGAGACGCGGGTCCACGTGATCGAAAGTATCTGGACGAGGGTTCGCGATGATGCGATTCATCATCGTCACGACAGGCGCGGGAGCAAACGGGGCACTGCGCAGTGTAGAAATGGACAGCCGCTTTCCTTCGTAACCATCCGCGGTTCCACAGGGATTCGCTAGCTCCGCAACGCGCCCATAAAAGTTGGCTATTGCCGACGCGCCGAGGAGATATCTCGTGCGCGCGTCCATGTCCCGATGGGAGTCCAGCGTGAGGCCCACGCTGACGGAAGAGGCGCTGAAGGCCCTAATGGCTGCGCGATAACGTTGCACTCCCCCATATCGGGACTCTTCGCTCTTGAACGGACGCGCATGCACTCCTAGAGGCGCCAGTGGCAGACACTCCATTTCACCATCCCCTTCGCCCTGTCGTGCAACGCCCGACGTGGCGTCCCGGTATTCCCGATCTGTCAGTACTGCGATGTCTTTCCAGGAAGATGTCGCACACTTCGTGAAGCTGGTCGTCACCGAGCGCTCGATGATCTCCGCGTCTTCGCGACGCAACGCCCTGAAGCGGATGTGTGGCCCCGATTGCCAGTATCGGAGGAACCACCACGGTCGATCGCCGACATCATGAGCAACACGGGTGAGGACCTCATCACCAATGCGTGGATCGAAGTTCGGAATCCGTAGCTCAAGATTCAGGGCCACGTACGATTTGTCGGTTTTACTTATGATCGTGATCCTCGTCTCGAGCCTGACGGGTTCCTGTTGTCACCCTTACTTCGACCTCATGCATGGGTAGCCACTCCGCGGCCCCGCCGCTGGCCGGCAGTCGCAGACCCCTCGTTATCCGGGCGGCCAGAGCGGGAGGGGCCTGCGACTACTGCTTCGATCGCAGGCCGCGAATGAGTCAGTCGAGGCGTTCTCTAGCAGGTGGAGCTGCACGTGGAGGAGGACGAGGACGTGCAAAGCCACGTGTCGGAGGCAGAAATCCCGAGTGCACGGTCATCCAAGCCCTTGGCCACATCGATCACCTCGATGTTGTCGAGGTCGAGCTCGATTGCAAGAATGCCCGCGTCGTTCATTTTATCTTCTTTCGCGATGGTGAGTGTGGGGGTGTTTCGGCGTGAGTGTACTCCGGCCCAAATCGACGCAACTGCGCTTCGGCTGGGAGTTCTCATGCCATCAACTCAAGAAATCCCGGTTCCTCAATAGATTGATAGGTCAGCACGGCGAACGCTCTCGGACACTTGCGGACACGGCAGAACTGGCTGTGCGCTTTGACATGTTCTCTGCGCTGATCTGCGGCACTTGAGGCGTCGCGAGCGCGGACTACAGTCACGCTGGTGGGAGCTGCCGAGATGACTCTCTGCACGGCCACAACTGCTCTGCCGCTCGGATCCGGAGAGCCATCGACGCCCCGGGGGTTCTCCATGCCCACCACCACGACGTGAGTGCACAGAGAAAACGGCCGCGCATCAAAAATGCACGAGGAAGGATCCGCGAGAGGTACAAGAATCTTACAGAGATGATTCTTCGGTACTTCTCGATGTCTAGGCCGGTGCCTGATCGTCTGCCGATCCTCATACTCTTCGGTTCTCTCGTCGATACCGTCATATCCTTAGGACGGACGTCCATTCAGGGCGACCGTGCCGAAGGAAAATTCCGGTCGCAGCCGAGATCCTCTCTCGAGCTGCTCCGTCGCTCACCATCTGGAGCGCCGCGACCTCGTTCACTGACGTGCTCATCTCGGATGCTTTCGTTTTCCGCGTCGAACCGATGCGCGCCGCACCCCTGTGAAGCCCGGCTCGGTGATCGTCCGCGCAGCCCCGGTGCGCCGCGTGCTCGAGATCAAAGACCCAGCCGATTTCGAACTGCGGCGCTCCGACCCGGCAGGGGGAAGACGACGTGCCCAATTATTCGGCGCTCCCCGTGCACCCGGAGTGCAAGCACCAGCGTGTCGTTGTCGGCGTCGAGCGCCTTCATCGCGACAGCTCGTTCGGTGCTGCCGCGTAGGCCTCTCGGCTCAGCGGCTCGCGGTGCGGGGGCCAACGCCCTCGTACCGCGAGCAGAATGCGAGTCGATCGTCTGGAGCGCCGCCGTGGAAGGGCGTGATGTCGAGACGGCGAGCGGCGGCACCGTGAGGGCGCTGCCACCGGCCTCCCATCCGCCCGGTCAACCTCCCGAAGACACAGCGGTCCCCTCCTGCTGGAGCATGCGTCGGTGCCGGATGGTTCGGCCTTTGGCTCCGGCTCGCGGGATCAGCCGATCCCGCGAGCCGACCGCGTTCCAACGAGTCGGAGCCGTCTACACGTTGAACCGGAACTCCACCGCATCCCCGTCCTGCATCACGTAGTCCTTGCCCTCAATCCGCGCCTTGATGATCCCAGCCGCGGACGACGCCGAGCACGAGCGTCATACGGTAAAGCGGGACGTTGCGGCGTCGCCGTCCTGCCGCCGCACCCTGGCAGTCGGGACCTCAGCAGACCTGGACGACTGAAGTTGAGGGCCGGATGGACGGGCGTCGCTGCTGAGCGCCATGCTTGTGATTGGCTGCCCCGTGCGCCAGCAAGTGATCACCGAGGGACCACTTCAACGCACGGCAGGACGTAGGACGATGTCGGAGGCTACCCCGAGACTGAGGAACGCAGGACGCCGCAAGGCCTCCCGCACCTGGCCAACACCCCGCCTCGGCGGGGTGTTGTGTTTTCAGGGGTACCAGACGTAGAAAGACGTCGTCGCCGCCTGAATCCTGCTCGAGATCCGATGGACGGCGGCCCTGGCACGCGAATCCTTCTCCACGATCGTCAGCTTACGATTCGAGAAGTATGTCGCCACATCGGTCGCCTGGAGTAATCGACTCGCGTGGGACGGCCCGAAGTACATAGTGTCGATCAGACTTGACAGCTGACGATCGGTATAACCGGGAACCCGACGGATCTTAAAATCGACCGGAACTCGGTCCCACCCCTTTTCGCCGTGGAACATCTCGTTGCCGTGGAACTCAGTGTCCCTGCTGAAGCCAGGGACATTTTCGGCAAGAAGCTCGCCTATACCGTTCAGACCAACTTCGATCGCACTTGCCGCCTGCTCGTGCACCACCAGGGCACCGAAGAAGTAAAGCCGATCGTTGCGGGCTGACTCGTCTACGAAGACAGCACGCACGCGTTTAACCTTTTGACGTCGATGTCGACCCGAACCGGAACTCCACCACATCCCCGTCCTGCATCACATAATCCTTGCCCTCAATCCGCGCCTTGCCCTTCGCGCGCGCCTCAGCGATCGACCCCGTCTCGACGAGGTCGTCGAACGAGATCACCTCGGCCTTGATGAAGCCCTTCTGGAAGTCGGTGTGAATGACGCCCGCGGCCTGAGGCGCGGTCCAGCCCTTCCCGATGGTCCAGGCGCGCGTCTCCTTCGGGCCGGCCGTGAGGTAGGTCTGCAGGCCGAGGGTGTCGAAGCCGATGCGGGCGAGCTGGTTCAGACCCGACTCCGTCTGGCCGGTCGATTCGAGCATCTCGGCGGCGTCGGCCTCGTCGAGGTCGATCAGCTCGGACTCGATTTTGGCGTCGAGGAAGATCGCCTGCGCGGGCGCGACGAGGGCCGCCAGCTCGGCCTTTCGGGCGTCGTCCGTCAGCACCGCCTCATCGACGTTGAAGACATAGATGAAGGGCTTGGCCGTCAGCAGGCCCAACTCGCGAATCGGCTCGATGTCGAGCGAGGACGCCGAGAGCGGCTTGCCGGAGTCGAGGAACTCGCGCGCCTTTTTCGCAGTCTCGACCACGATCGGCTCGATCTTCTTGCCCTTGAGCTCCTTCTCGTAGCGGGCCTCGGCCTTCTCGAGGGTCTGGAGGTCGGCGAGGACGAGCTCGGTGTTGATCGTCTCCATGTCGCTCGCGGCGTCGACCTTGCCGTCGACGTGCACGACGTCGGAGTCCTCGAAGCCGCGGATGACCTGTGCGATGGCGTCGGCCTCGCGGATGTTCGCGAGGAACTTGTTTCCCAGGCCCTCGCCCTCGGACGCGCCCCGCACGATGCCGGCGATGTCGACGAAGGAGACGGGAGCGGGGAGGATGCGCTCGGAACCGAAGATCCCGGCCAGCACCTCGAGGCGCGAGTCGGGCAGGTTGACAACGCCGACGTTCGGCTCGATCGTCGCAAACGGGTAGTTCGCGGCGAGCACCGTATTCTTCGTCAGCGCGTTGAAGAGCGTCGACTTGCCGACGTTGGGGAGACCGACGATTGCGATAGTGAGAGCCACGGGCATTCATCCTACGGCGTGGCGGCGGCCAAGCCGGGCGGAGCGGCGGTGGGCTCCGAGCGCCGGGACGGGCGCGCCCGGCGCCCGGGCCGCGCGCCCCTCCCGCCGGCGTCGGAGGTGCGTGAGAGGCTGGAGCGTGCCCATCGACTTCACCGCCATCGACTTCGAAACCGCCAACTCGCACGGAGCCTCGGCCTGCTCCGTCGGGCTCGTGAAGGTTCGCGACGGCCGCGTCGTCGATCGGGCCGGCTGGCTGATCCGCCCGCCGCTGGGCTTCGACGACTTCCTCGAGTGGAACACGCGGATCCACGGCATCCGCAAGCACGACGTGCACGCGGCCGCGACCTGGGTCGAGCAGTTCGCCGACCTGACGGCCTTCGCGGGCGAGGACGTGTTCGTTGCGCACAACGCCGGCTTCGACATGAGCGTCATCCGTGCGGCCTGCGCGGCCACCGCCCTCGAGCACCCCGAATACGACTACCTCTGCTCGCTCCAGCTCGCCCGCAAGACCTACGAGCTCGACTCCTACCGCCTCCCCGTCGTCGCGATGGCCGCGGGTTTCGAGGACTTCCGACACCACGACGCGTCGGCAGACGCGGAAGCGTGCGCCGCGATCGTCGTGCACGCGGCACGACGGCACGGCGCCGCGAGCATGGCCGAGCTGGGCGAGCTGGCGGGCATCTCGGTGAAGCGTCTGCGCCCGAAGGCTCCCGTCGCCGCCTGAGTCGTCGCCGCCTGATCCGGTGCCGCCCGAGCCGTCGCCGCGCGAGCCGTGTCAGCCGCGCGGATCCCCGAACCACGTGCTGAAAATGCGCCAGAAGTTGCGGTTCCCGTAGGCCGAGCAGTCGTCGCCCTCGCCGTACAGGTTTTCGAGCGCCGCTGCGTTCGGCTGATACGGCGTGTAGGAGTAGAGCCCCGCCGTGGCCGCGTTCACGACCGTCACCGCAGCCGCACCGCAGGCCTCATCCGGGGAGTAGCGGATGTCGCTGGTCGCGCCGACCGGGTACCGATCGAAGCTGCTGTCCGGGTTCCGATACCGCTGGAACTGCCACGCCGCTCCGTACACTTGAGCCGCGAAGCCGTAGGAGTCCGTGTCGCAGTCGGCGGTGTCGGGGCAGCCGTAGCCTGTGGCGCTGCGGAACTGGCGCTCGCTCGGCTCCGGATCGGTGACGAGCGACTGCTCCTTTTGCAGCAGCACCAGGAGCACGGCCGGATTCACGGTGCATGCGCCCGCGACCGCGCTGATGATCTCGGCCGCGGGGCGGTCGCGTCCGGCGGGGACAGCTGCGCACTGCTCGTCGCCCTCGATCGCCGCGGTGTCCTCCGCGTAGTCGCGCAGGCACGGGATCTCAGAGCCCTCGCACTCCGGGACTCGGGCGTTGAGGAACGCCTGCACCGTGAGCGGGCCGAGGGCGTCGCCGTCGAAGAAAACCTCGTCCGAGACGAGGTCGCCCGGATCGAAGTCGGCCGCCACCGGCCCGGGCTGGAGGAGCGTCCACAACCGCACGGTCTGCGGCCCCCGCGAATCGGCCGTCAGGATGTCATCGACCGAGCCCCCGAGCACGAGCGCGGCCAGCACCGGAACGACGACGACCGCACCGCCCCGCCGGCGTCGGGCGCCGGTCGGAGGCGGTGCGGTCGAGAGCATTGCTCCACGCTAGTGGCGGGGCGAGCGCGATCAGCCGCAGGGCGTAAGCCGCGCGACCTCCTCCGAGAGAGTGGTCGGACCGCCCAGGAGGACGACCCGCTTCGCTCCGGACTTCGCGATGTCCGCAAGGACCGCGCGGGGCACGCAGGTCGGCGGCACGGCGAACAAGGGGCTATTCGAGTAGCCCGCCGCCGTGGCTCCGGCGAGCGCATCGGGGAAGTTCTCGCCCGTCGCCAGGAACACCGTCTTCGCGCTGGAGAAGGCGGCGCGGTTCAACTGCTCCGAGGTGTCGTAGCGGTCGACGCCGCCGATCCGCGTAATCGTCGGCCCCGACAGGGAGTTCTTGATCCCGTCGCTCACCGAGAGCGCGCTGCCCGCGATGGTCAGATTCTGGACCTTGAGGCCCGACACGATGGCCCGCGTGGTCGAGTCGGCGCTACCGAGACCGCCGTTCACCAGGATCACGGGCGCGTCGACGGCACCGGCCGCTGCGCTCGCACCGAGCGCGTCGGGGAACTTCTCACCGGTGGCGAGCCACGCCCGCGCCGAACCTCCCGAGAACGCGTACTGGATGATCTGCTTCGACGTGTCGTAGCGGTCCTTGCCGCCGATGCGCTGAACCTGGGGGGAGAAGGACCGCAGCTGGTTCAGCAGGCCGTCGCCGACGCTCAGGGAAGAGCCGACGACCACGATCTTCGCGGGCTTGAGCCGCGCGAGCTCGTCGCGGACGGGCTGCGACATCGAGTCGCGGTCGACCAGGAGGAGCGGTCCGCCCTGCTTGGCGGCGGCGGGGGCGGCGCTCAGCGCGTCGGGGAAGTTCGCGCCGGTCGCGACGTAGACGACGGGAACGTTCGCGCCGTAGACCGCCTTCGAGATCTCGACGGCGGTGCCCTGACGGTCGGTGCCGGCGAGGCGCGTGACGTCAATCCCCGCGGACGTGCTCACGCTCGAGCAGCCGAGGTCCTTGGCGCCCGGGCTACGGGAGTCTCCCGAGCCGACCCACCGGTTCCAGTCGACGGAGTCGGCCGCGACGCACACCTGGTAGGTACCCGGCGTCGAGGCCGGCGTCGTCGCTCCGAAGCCGTGGGCGCGGCCGGCGGCCGGGTAGTCGCCCGGGATGTCGCCGCGGTCGCCGTTCGCAGTCTGCGTGCGAATCGTGCGGCTGCCATCCGGGGCGATGACGGTGACCGTGGTCCTCAGTGCGGCCTGCTGCGTGGTCGGGTCGACCACCCAGCCGGACACGCTGAGGGTGCTGCCGGAGATGCGTGGCGCATCGACGCGGCCGGCGGGCGCGATTCCGGCGTTCGCCAGAGTCCCGTTCGGGTTCCAGTCGCTGAACAGGTACCAGAAGTTGATGTTGCCGTAGGTCGCACAGTTCGCATCGCCGGAGTTGGTGAGCGCGTACGTGTTCGGCTGGTACGGCGTGTAGTAGTAGAGGTCGGCCGTGGCCTGGTTGCGGATGGTGACCGGCGAGGAGCCGCACGCGGTGCTCGGGTTGTACTGGATGTTCGGCGTCGTACCCGGAGCGAAGGCGGTGAAGTTCGAGCCCGAGCCGGGCGGGTTCGCGTAGCGCTTGAACTGGCGGGCCGCGCTGTAGACCTGCGTGAAGAAGCCGGCGGAGCCGGGGTCGCAGGCCGCGGTGTCCGGGCAGTTGTACCCGGTCGCCTTGGCGTAGTCGGCGGGGCCGGGCCTCGTCGTAGTGACGAGGCTCCGCTCCTTCTGCACAAGGACGACGAGCGCCAGCGGGTTGATCCCGCAGGCCGCTCCGACGCGCGTGAAGATCGCAGCCGACGACTCGCTGCCCGAGCCCTGGTAGGCGCTGCACATGGCGTCCGGCGCCTTCGACGGGGTCGCCTGCGAGAAGTTCTTGAGGCAGGGCGTGCCTGCGCCGGTCGTGCACCGGCTGCCCTTCTCGTTCAAGAGCGACTGCACCTGGCCGGCGCTCAGTGCGTCGCCATCGAAGAACTGTGCGTCGCTGATGATGAAGCCGGCGCGGAAGCTCTTCGTCTGCGCGGCGTCGTACTGCGTCGACTGGTCCGGGACGCCGTGGTCGGCTCGGTCGAGCGCCGGGTCGAGGGAGCCAGTCTCGACTGAGACGCTCGACGGCGCGTCCTCGGCGGCGGAAGCGGCGGTGAGCGGGACGACGGCGGTGCCGAGCCCGACTGCGAGGGCGAGCGCGGCGGTGAGCAGGCGCGGTGATCGACGATGATTCCCCATGATCGCGAAGTCTACGAGGCGGTGGAGCGACCCCGTGTCCCTCATTTGGCGGGCATAGCACGGCGATCCGAGGATGTCGGAGGTCCATGATGTCATCGGCGGCATGGATGTCTCCTTCGCCCTCGGTCTGGTGGTCGGCGCGCTCCTCGCGGGAGTCGTCGCCGCCCTTCTCGCCCGCTCCCGCACACCCGACGCCGCTCTCGCCCTCGACCTCGCGACCGCTCGCGCCCGCGCCGAGGGGCTGGAGGAGCGCCACGAGGCCGTCGTCGAGCAGCACCGTGAGCATCTCGGATCCGCGCGCGATCAGATCCGTGAGCTCCACGAGCAGCTGCGCGTCGTCGCCGAGCGCGAGCGGCACGACGCGCGTATCCTGCAGACCCTCTCCCCCGTCGCCGAAAGCCTGCGCGGCATGCAGGAGGCGGTGAGCCGGCTCGAGCGCGAGCGCGCCGCCCAGTTCGGCGCGATCACCGAGCAGCTGGAGGGCCAGCGGGCGGCGGGCGAGCAGCTTCGCTCGACGACCGAGACCCTCGCCACCGCGTTGCGCTCCACCACCAGCCGCGGCGCGTGGGGTGAGACTCAACTCCGCAACGTCGTCGAGGCCGCGGGGCTCACACAGCGGGTCGACTTCGACGTGCAGTTCGGGCTCGAAGGAGAAGCGGGTCGCGGCCGGGCCGACATGGTGGTGCGCCTCCCCGGTGGCAAGGCGATCGCGGTCGACGCCAAGGTCCCGTTCGACGCATACCTCGAGGCCAGCGCGATCCCGGCCGGGGCCGTCGGTGAGGAGGAGGCGCGGCGGGCGGCACTCCTGCGCGCCCACGTCCGCGCGCTTCGCGGCCACGTGGACGCGCTTGCCGCCCGCTCCTACTGGACGGGGCTCCCGGCGAGTCCCGAGTTCGTCATCGCATTCGTACCCAGCGAGCCACTGCTCGCCAGCGCGCTCGATGCCGACCCGAGCCTGCTCGAGTACGCGTTCCGCAAGCGCGTCGCGCTCGCCTCGCCGGTCACCCTCTGGTCCGTGCTCAAGACCGTCGCCTACACCTGGCAGCAGGATGTGCTCACCGACGACGCACAACGCCTGCTCGACCTCGGCAAGACCCTCTATGCGCGCCTCGGCACACTCGCCGACCACGCCGAGGGCCTGCGCCGCTCCCTCGAGAAGACGGTCGACTCCTATAACGCCTTCGCCGGCTCGCTGGAGAGTCGCGTGCTCGTCACCGCGCGCCAGTTCGACTCCCTCGACGAGTCCAGGGTCATCGCCCCGGTCGCGGGAGTCACCTCCTCCCCGCGCCGCCTGACCGCGGTCGAGCTGCTCGCGGACAAGACGGACGGGGAACGGAGTGCAGAGGGAGGCCGGGCCGCCCGAGCGGCGGGGCTCAGACCCACTTCTCCGCGAGGTGCTGAGCAGTGACGCGGCGGATGGTGCCCGAACGCGAACGCAGGACGATCGACTCCGTCGTGATGACGTGACCCTCCTTGCGCACGCCCTTCACGAGCCCGCCGTTCGTCACACCGGTTGCGACGAAGTAGGTGTTGTCGCTGCGGACCAGGTCGTTCGCGTGCAGCACGCGGTCGAGGTCGTGGCCGGCGTCGAGAGCGCGCTGGCGCTCGTCGTCGTCCTTCGGGCGCAGGATCCCCTGAATGACCCCGCCCAGGGCGCGGATGGCGCACGCCGTGATGATGCCCTCTGGGGTGCCTCCGGTACCGACGCACATGTCCAGACGCGAGTCGTGGCGCGCCGCATTGATGCCGCCCGCGACGTCGCCGTCGAGCAGCAGCCGGGTTCCGGCTCCGGCAGCGCGGATGTCCTCGATGAGCTGAGCGTGCCGGGGACGGTCCAGCACCGCGATCCGCATCTCCTCCACAGGTTTGCGCTTGGCGCGGGCGAGCGCACGGATGTTCTCGCCGATCGGTCGCTGGATGTCGATGATCCCGACGCCCTCGGGACCGGTGACGATCTTCTCCATGTAGAACACGGCGGAGGGGTCGAACATCGCGCCTCGGTCGGCCACCGCGATCATCGACAGCGCATTCTGCCGCCCGGCGGCGGTCAGCGAGGTGCCGTCGATCGGGTCGACCGCAATATCGGCGGCGGGCCCCGAGCCGTTGCCGACATGCTCGCCGTTGAAGAGCATGGGCGCGTTGTCCTTCTCGCCCTCGCCGATCACGACGACGCCGTCGAAGTTCACTGTCCCGAGGAAGGTGCGCATCGCATCGACGGCAGCACCGTCGGCGGCATTCTTATCACCCTTGCCGATGAACGGTACGGCGCGGATCGCGGCGGCCTCCGTAGCACGGACGAGCTCCATGCCGAGGTTGCGGTCGGGGTGGAGGTAGAGCGAGTCGTTGTCAGTCAGGTCGTGATCAGTCACTGAGCGGAGTCCTTCGTCGTCGAGTTCGTGCACGTCGTCGCAGGACCCGCGGAGCGGATCCCCATCCCACGGGAAGCCTAGTCCAGGGCCTTCCCGCCGCAGGAGGGAGTGCGCAGGGGCGCCTCGGTAGACTCGTCCGCGACGCGGGCCTCGCCCGACCCCCTTCGTTCATCCGTCAAAGGAGATGCCATGCCCGTCGCTACCCCGGACCAGTACGCAGAGATGCTCGACAAGGCGAAGTCGGGCGGCTTCGCCTACCCGGCGTTCAACGTCTCGTCGTCGCAGACCATCAACGCGGTCCTCCAGGGCCTGACGGAGTCGGGCTCGGACGGCATCATCCAGGTCACCACCGGAGGCGCGGACTACTTCGCCGGTCACACCGTCAAAAACCGTGCGGCCGGCGCAATCGCCTTCGCGAAGTTCGCAACCGAGGTCGCCAAGAATTACCCGGTCACCGTCGCGTTGCATACCGACCACTGCCCGCAGAACGCGCTCGAGGGCTTCGTCTACCCGCTGATCGCCGCCTCGGAGGAGGAGGTCAAGGCCGGTCGCGAGCCGCTGTTCCAGTCGCACATGTGGGACGGCTCCGCGGTCCCGCTCGACGAGAACCTCGCGATCGCGAAGGAGATCCTCCCCCGCGTCAAGAACATCAACGCGATCCTCGAGGTCGAGATCGGCGTCGTCGGCGGCGAGGAGGACGGCGTCTCGCACGACGTCAACGAGCACCTCTACACCACCCTCGACGACGCGATCGCAACCGTCGAGGCGCTCGGCTTCGGCGAGCAGGGCCGTTACATGGCCGCCCTCACCTTCGGAAACGTCCACGGCGTCTACAAGCCCGGCAACGTGCGCCTGCGCCCGGAGCTGCTCCGCGAGATCCAGGACGGCCTGCAGCAGAAATACGGCACCGACGCGCTCCCGCTCGACCTCGTCTTCCACGGCGGATCGGGCTCGACCGACGAGGAGATCGCCGAGGCGGTCCGCAACGGCGTCGTGAAGATGAACATCGACACCGACACCCAGTACGCGTTCAGCCGCTCGATCGCGGACACCGTACTGAAGAACTACGACGGGTTCCTCAAGGTGGACGGAGAGGTCGGCAACAAGAAGGTCTACGACCCGCGTTCCTGGGGCAAGATCGCCGAGACCGCGATGGCCGCACGCGTCGCCGAGGCCACCCGCCAGCTCGGTTCGGCCGGGAACTCCGGGAAGTAGGGCACCGCTCCGTGACGAATGCACACGATCAGCCGGGCGCCGGACGTCCGGAGCCGCAGTACGGCGAGTACGCGCCGCCCGGCTGGTCGTGGCAGCCGCCCGAGGACGCAGTTCTCGTCCCCGATCCGCGCGGCTCCGAGACCGATCCGCGCCCCGCTACCTCTCCGTCCGCGAAGGCCGTCGCGCACCCCGTCGACCGCCTGCTCACCGTCGTGCTGCTCGCACTCGGCGTGTTCTTCGCCGTACCGACGCTGCTCGACCCGTCCAGCTTCGCCACGACGCTGCAGGAGCTCTATCGCACCCAGGGCATCGGCACGTACGCGTCGCCCGAGCTCGCGCGCATCCTCGGCGTCGTCGTGGCGCTCGCCCAGTCGCTGATCGTCGCCTTCGCGGTGTGGATCTCGATCCGTCGCCTGCGGGCGGGCAAGCAGGCAGTGCTCGTGCCGATCCTCGGGATCGCAGCGACCGTGCTGCTCTCGCTGATCATCGCCGCGATCGCCATCCTGGGCGATCCGACGTTCGCCGACTACGTCACCCGCATGTCCTCCGGGCAAAGCGGCGCCACGACTGGCGCCTGAACCCCCGAGGCGACCGCTCGCGGACTCCGGCGCCGATCATCGTCGCGTCCTTGTGACGAGGTCCCGCTGCACAGTCTGAAGGGCAGGTCATCACTGTCGTGGTGGCCGTCGACGCCACTCAGGTGGAGGGCCTCCCCAGTGAGCGGCGACCACTTAAAGGAAAGCAAACAGACCCTCTAGAGGTTTAGCGGACACTGTACTGACCTGGACAGGAGCGCAACCATGACCGCAGACCTTCCCGCCGCAGTACGCGCCTCAGCGGTCGAGATCGGCGCCAACCTCGCCGGATGGCGGAAGATCCTCGGGCTGACCGCGGAACAGGTCGCGGACCGCGCGGGTGTGACCCGAGTGACTCTCCGGAAGGTGGAACACGGCGACCCGACCGTCGCCTTCCATGTCCTCCTCCGCGTCGCCCGTGCTCTCGGTGTTCGTGACACCCTCACCACTGCACTCGATCCCCTGAAGACCGATCTGGGACGCGCGCGCGCTGACCTCCTCCTGCGAAAGCGCGTCCGATGACCGCACACGACTCCCTCGACGTCCATGTCGAGATCGACGGCGCCACTGTGCTCGCAGGCCGAGCGCAGTTCCATCGCGGACGTACCGCGCTCTCGACGACGTCGACTTCCTGACGGGAGTCGCCGACACGACGAGGCAGGGCGCCCTCCGATTCCGTGGTTCTCACCCGGCCGCTTTCCTGAACCCGGACGACGGCGTACCGCGACTCCTCCAACTGCCCGCGCTGCTGTGCGCCGCCGAAGCCGTCACCGGCGACGAAGACGGATTCGAGTCGGTGAAGCTGCTCCTTGACGCGGGCGAGGCAGACGTCGATTGCAGGAGCGGACAACGGAGCGGATCAGGCGGAGGGTCTGGTCGTCCTCGCGGAACAGTGCCGACTCGCTCCCGATGAAGTGCGGGCAGAACTGCTCGCAGTGGTGGGAGCTCTCTCCGGCTGGCAGGACGCTGCTCGGTCGAACGGCGCACGCCCGGGCGACCTCGCACGCTTCGAGGAGGCGTTCGAGACGGGTCTTGGGACGCTGCGGGATGCGGCGCGTTAGGCGCCGGCTCCCGCGCTGATCCGGCCGCCGACTCCACGGGCATCGCGCTTGCCGGCGACGTCCTTGCGCAGCTCCTTGGGGAGCGAGAACATCAGGTCCTCTTCAGCGGTCTTGACCTCTTCGACCTCGCCGTAGCCGGCGGCGGCCAGGTCGTCGAGGACCTCCTGGACCAGCAACTCGGGCACTGAGGCGCCGCTGGTGACGCCGACGGTGCGGATGCCCTCGAGCCACTCCTGCTTGATCTCGCTCGCGTAGTCGACCCGGTAGGCCGCCTTCGCGCCGTACTCGAGGGCGACCTCGACCAGACGCACCGAGTTGGAGGAGTTGGCGGAGCCGACGACGATGACCAGCTCGGCGCCCGCGGCGACCTTCTTGATCGCGACCTGGCGGTTCTGGGTGGCGTAGCAGATGTCGTCGCTCGGCGGATCCTGGAGGTTGGGGAAGCGCTCGCGGAGGCGACGCACCGTCTCCATCGTCTCGTCGACCGACAGCGTGGTCTGCGAGAGCCAGACGACCTTATTCGGATCCTTCACCACAATGTTGGGCACGTCGTCGGGGCTGCCCACGAGGGTGACGTGATCGGGAGCCTCACCTGCGGTGCCCTCGACCTCCTCATGGCCTTCGTGACCGATCAGGAGGATCTCGACATCGTCGCGCGCGAACCGGACGGCCTCGCGGTGCACCTTGGTCACGAGCGGGCAGGTCGCGTCGATGGCCTGGAGGTTGCGATCGGCCGCGCCCTGCACGACCGCCGGCGAGACTCCGTGCGCACTGAAGACGATGTGCGAGCCCTCCGGCACTTCGTCGACCTCGTCCACGAAGATCGCGCCCTGGCTCTCGAGCGTCGAGACGACGTGCAGGTTGTGCACGATCTGCTTGCGGACGTACACGGGGGCACCGTAGTGCTCGATCGCCTTCTCGACGGCGACGACTGCGCGGTCGACGCCGGCGCAGTATCCGCGGGGGGCGGCGAGGAGAACGCGCTTTGCCCCGTCGACGGGGACGTCGCGCAGACGCCCGGTGGCGCGGGGCATGCGCGGCATGGGCAGGCTGATCGGGACGTGACTCACCCCCTGATCCTACGTGCTGTATCCCGTGCCCGGGGGGTCGCCGTGTCGGAGGCATCCCGTACCGTGGTCGGCGCGGGAGGGCACTTCCGCTCCCCCGTCCCTCCGAGCAGAGGCAGCGATGACCGACGCCCCACCCACCGCCGACGCCCCCTGGCAGATCGGCCTGCTCGCCAGCAAGATCAAGGGCTGGATCGAGCGGCTCGGCACCGCCTGGGTCGAGGGCGAGATCACCCAGTGGGGAGTCTCGGGCGGCAACGTCTACGGCAAGCTGAAGGATCTCTCCGGTGACGCGACGATCGGCTTCACGGTCTGGTCGTCGGTGCGGAGCCGACTCCCGTCCGACCTCAAGCAGGGCGACCGCGTCGTCGCACTCGTGAAGCCCAACTACTGGGTCAAGGGCGGCACGCTCTCGATGCAGGTGTTCGAGATGCGCCACGTCGGCCTCGGCGATCTGCTCGAGACGCTCGAGCGGTTGCGTCGGCAGCTCGCGTCGGAGGGGCTCTTCGATGCGACGCGGAAGAAGCCCCTGCCGTTCCTCCCGCACGGAATCGGCCTGATCACCGGGAAGGACTCGGACGCCGAGAAGGACGTGCTGCGGAACGCGCAGCTGCGCTGGCCCGCCGTGCGCTTCCGGGTCGTCCACTCCGCCGTGCAGGGCGATCGGACGGTGCCCGAGGTGCTCGCGGCGCTGAGAACCCTCGACGCCGACGAGAGCATCGACGTGATCGTGATCGCGCGCGGCGGCGGTGACTTCCAGAACCTCCTCGGCTTCAGCGACGAGGCCCTCGTGCGCGCGGTCGCCGCCTGCTCCACTGCGGTCGTCAGCGCCATCGGCCACGAGGCCGACCGCCCACTCCTCGACGACGTCGCCGATCTGCGCGCCTCCACGCCCACCGACGCGGCCAAGCGGGTCGTGCCGGACGTCTCCGACGAGCTGCTGCGGGTGCAGCAGGCCCGACTACGGATGACCGGGCGCGTGAGCGGACTGGTCTCGCACGAGATCGACCGGCTGTCGCAGCTGCGCTCGCGCCCTGTCCTCGCGCAGCCACGGGTCCTGGTGGATCGCCACTCCGAGGAGCTGACCCGATGGGTTGCGCGCGGCGCCGAGCTGGTTGAGCGCCGCCTCGAACGTGCGCACCTCGAGGTCGAGCGCCTCCACGGTCACCTGCGTGCCCTCTCCCCCCAGCACACCCTCGACCGCGGCTACGCGATCGTCCAGAACGCGACCGGTCACGTCGTCCGCGCTCCCGAGGACGCGCCCCCCGGCGGCGCGCTCGTGCTCACGCTCGCGGAGGGAGCCATCGGCGCCCGCTCCGAGGGCCCGGCCGGCGATCCAGCAGGCCGCTCCTGAGCACGCCGCACCCCACCTCCCCCCTCAGCCCCGATCGATAGGATCACCCCCATGTCCGACTCCCCCGACGCCCTGGCGACCGACTCCGACGTCTCGGGATTCTCGTACGAGCAAGCGCGCGACGAACTCGTTCGCGTCGTCTCCGAACTCGAGCAGGGCAGCTCGACGCTCGAGCGCTCGCTCGCCCTGTGGGAGCGCGGCGAGTCGCTCGCCGCCCGCTGCGAGGAGTGGCTGGTGGGAGCACGCGCCCGGTTGGACGCGGCCCGCTCGGGAGGGGCGAGCGCCGGATGAGCCGCAGCAAACCCGCACGGGTCGTCGCCGAGCTCGGACGTCCGGAGACCCCCGCAGAGACAGCCGCTCGCAGAGCAGAGAACTCCCGCCTCTACCGCCAGCGCAAGACGGTGAACAATCTGGTCTTCTCGCTGCTCGCCACCGTCGGCGCCGTGGCACTGATCGTGTTGCTCGTCCCCCGGGGCGACACCGTGGAGTTCTCCTCGGTCGATGTGTCACGCGTCGCCGCGCAGGTCCAGCTCGGCGAGCAGCAGACGCTCGCCGTGCCCGCCCTGCCCGAGGGCTGGAAGGCCAACGCGGCCGAGCTGCGCCGCGAGAACGGCACCGACTACTGGTACATCGGCCTGATCACCCCGAAGGCCGGCTACATCGGCCTGAGTCAGGGGCTCGACGCGGACGCGGCCTGGGTCGCGACGCAGCTGGACCGCCGCGCGGCGACGGGGGTTGAGACGATCGACGGCCGCGAGTGGACGGTCTACGACCATCGCGAGTCCGGTGGTGACACCGGCAACACGCCGTACGCACTCGAGACGACGGAGGGCTCCAGCACCTACCTCGTCTACGGCACGGCCCCGACGGACGAGGTCCGCCGGGTCGTCGACGCCATCAGCCCGCAGATCGGCCAGGAGGAGTCCCGATGAGCCTCGGCACCAGCAGCACCGTCCCCCGCGAGTCGCGACCGCCGGCGTGGGTCTGGAAGGAGATGCTCCGCGGCAACCAGCGCTTCGTCGCGGGCGAACCACGTCACCCCCGCCAAGACGTCGAGCGCCGCGCCGAGCTCGCCGCCGCTCAGGCCCCGCTCGCCGCGCTCTTCGGCTGCAGCGACTCCCGCCTCGCGGCCGAGATTATCTTCGACCTAGGGCTCGGCGACCTCTTCGTCGTCCGCAACGCCGGCCAGGTGATCGCCGACTCCATCATCGGCTCGCTCGAGTACGGGGTAGCCGTCCTCGGCGTGAAGGTGCTGCTCGTGCTCGGGCACGACGAGTGCGGAGCGGTCCGCGCGGCGATCCAGTCGCAGGCGCCCGGAGCCGAGCGGCTTCCTCCGCACATCGAGCACTTGATCGAGCCGATCATCCCCGCCGTGCGCCGCCACGTGGGCGCGCAGCCGGACGGCCGCGTGCTCGTCGACCCGTCGGCGACCGACGCGCTGGCCGTCGGCCGCGAGCACCTGCGCGACACCGTCGCCGAGCTGCTCCAACGCTCCCCGCTGATTGCGGACGCGGTCGCTACCGGGCAGCTCGCCCTGGTCGGCGCCAACTACCGACTCTCGGACGGCACCGTCATGTCCGACGTCGTGCTCGGGATCGAGCCGCCCGAGCTCAGCCCCTACGTCTCTGAGCTGGAGCGCGACTCCGGCTCGACCCCCTCCGCCGCTCCGAGCGCGGTGGGATCGGATCCCGCGTGAGCGGCTCCGGACAGCACAGCAGCAACCGATCAGATAAGGACGAACACAGCGTGGTGGATCACTCCCCGACCGACGACTCCGGCGACTTCCGGATCGAGCACGACACGATGGGCGAGGTGCGGGTCCCGCGCGACGCCCTCTACGCCGCGCAGACCCAGCGGGCGGTCGAGAACTTCCCGATCTCGGGTGCGGGACTCGAGCCGGCGCAGATCGCGGCCCTCGCCCGCATCAAGAAGGCCGCGGCGCTCGCGAACGCGGAGCTGGGCGTCCTCGACTCCGACGTCGCAACCGCCATCGCGGACGCGGCCGACCTGGTCGTCGGGGGCGGCTACGAGGCGCACTTCCCGATCGACGTCTACCAGACCGGCTCGGGCACCTCCTCGAACATGAACATGAACGAGGTGCTCGGCTCGCTCGCGACCACGGCTCTTGGCCGCACCGTGCATCCCAACGACCACGTCAACGCGTCGCAATCCTCCAACGACGTCTTTCCCACCTCCGTGCACGTCGCCGTCACCGGCGCGCTGATCGAGTCGCTGATTCCCTCGCTCGAGCAGCTCGCCGAGTCGCTCGAGGTCAAAGCGGAGCAGTGGGCCGAGGTCGTCAAGGCCGGTCGCACACACCTGATGGACGCCACTCCGGTGACGCTCGGCCAGGAGTTCGGCGGCTATGCCGCGCAGATCTGCCTCGGCATCGAGCGTGTGCAGTCCGCTCTCCCCCGCGTCGCCGAGGTTCCGCTCGGCGGCACCGCGGTCGGCACCGGCATCAACACCCCTGCCGGATTCCCGCAGAAGGTCATCGCGCGCCTCGCGGAGGAGACGGGCCTGCCCGTCACCGAGGCCCGCAACCACTTCGAGGCCCAGGGCGCGCGCGACTCGCTGGTCGAGGCCTCCGGCGCACTGCGCGTGCTCGCGGTGAGCCTGACGAAGATCAACAACGATCTGCGCTGGATGGGCTCAGGGCCGAACACCGGGCTCGGCGAGCTGCGGATCCCCGATCTGCAGCCCGGCTCCTCGATCATGCCCGGCAAAGTGAATCCGGTGATCCCGGAGGCGGTCCTCATGGTCTGCGCTCGCGTGATCGGCAACGACGCCACCATCGCGTGGGCCGGCGCCTCGGGTGCCTTCGAACTCAACGTCGCGATCCCGGTGATGGGCACGGCGCTGCTGGAGTCGATCCGACTGCTCTCGAACTCGGCCGTCCTGCTCGCCGACAAGACCGTCGATGGCCTCGAGGCCGACGTCGAGCACGCGCGGGCCCTCGCCGAGTCCTCGCCCTCGATCGTCACTCCGCTGAACAAGGTGATCGGCTACGAGGCCGCCGCCAAGGTCGCGAAGAACTCGGTCGCCAAGGGCATCACGGTCCGCGAGTCGGTCGTCGACCTCGGCTTCGTCGAGCGCGGCGAGGTGACACAGGAGCAGCTCGACAGCGCCCTCGACGTCATGTCGATGACGCACCCCGGCTGAGCCCGGCCCCCTGACGGCCCGTCCCTGCGCGTGCAGCGGGGCGGGCCGTCACAGCATCAACCAGAACGCCGCGAGCTGGAACGGGCCGAACGCGATCCGTCCCCGGCCGCGCAGCGCGAGCACCCACAGTCCGGCCAGCACGAAGGCGAGGGCCGGTGCTGTGGCGACCCGGTCGGGTCCGAGGGCGGCGAGCGGAGGCGCGAGCGCCGCTCCGAGCTTCACGTCGCCGAGACCCAACCCTCCCGCCGCGTGCAGCGTCCCGAGGCCCAGCGCTGTTGCGAGAACGGCGAGCAGTGTCCCCGGCGTCGGCGCCGACGCGACTCCCGCAGCCAGCAACGGCAGCGTGATCGCGTTCGGGAGGCGCCTCCCGCGCACATCCGCCAGCACCAGCGGCACACTGACGAGCGCCACTGGGACGAGGCCGGGCGCGTCTCCGAGGCGCGGTGCCGCGATGACGAGCAGCAGGGCGGCGCCGAGCAGGACGGCGGCGCGGTCGAGCAGGAGTCCGCGGATCATCCGCCGAGAGTAGAGCGCATCGCCCTCCGTCCGTCACCGTTCTCCACAGGCCGGGGGCAGCCCCGGGGACGGCGTCGACCGGGACGTTGGCGATCGCGCCCGCCGCCGGGCAGTCAGCCTCTCGGCGGCAGCGGTCCGAGCAGCAGCGCCGCCCAGGCACCGTGCGCCGAGGAGTCGTCGGAGGGGTGGAACTGCCCCGCCAGCACGTCGCGGTAGAGGCGGCCGAGCTCCGACCCGCGCGTGTAGGCCGAGCCGCCCGCGATCTGCACGGCGCTCTCGACCACGCGCAGCGCCGCCTCCGTGGTGCGGATCTTCACGCCCACGAGCGAGGGGAACCAGCGCGCACCCCGGTCGACAAGCGCGTCCACGTCGGCCGCCGCCGAGCGCAGTGGGGCTTCCACTCCGTCGAGCAGCATCCCGACCACGGCGACCCGGCGGCGCACGTCGGGGTCCTCGGCGAGCGGCCGCCCGCCCGAGCGGAGGGAGGTCCGGCGGTGCACCGAGGCGACGGCCACGTCCAGCGCCCGCTGCGCGACGCCGAGGTAGACCGAGGAGATCAGCAGCTCGAAGGCCGCGAAGACGGCGAAGACGAAGGGGTCGGCGCTCGGTCCGACGGGGAGCGAGCGGATCATCCGCTCGGCCGGGACGACCACTCCGTCGAGCACTGTCGTGCGACTCTGTGTCGCGCGCATGCCCAGTGTGTCCCAGTCGTCGCGGACCTCGAGTCCGGCGACGGGCGTCTCCGGGGTCTCCCGGTCGACGAAGCCGTGCACGAGGCGCGGCTGGGGGCCGCTGTCGTCGCGCCCGAAGACGCCGAGCCGCGTCCACGCGGGCGCGAGGGACGTGAAGACCTTCGTGCCGGTGAAGCGGTAGCCGCCGTCGCCGACCGGCTCCGCACGGGTCAGCGAGTCCGAGAGCACCAGATCGTTCCCCGCCTCACTGTTGCCGAAGGCGAAGACGTGACCCGCCGCAGCCTCGATGAGCACCGAGCGGAGGGAGTCGTCGCCACGGTCGAGCAGGAGGCGTGCGATCCCGGTCCAGACCAAATGCATGTTCACGGCGAGCGCCGTCGCCGGGGCCGCGGTCGCGAGGCGGGTCTGCTCATCGGCCGCCTGCTCGAGGCCCAGACCCGCGCCGCCGAGGTCCTCGGGAACGAGCAGCGCGAGGTAGCCGATCGTGCGCAATTCCTCCAGATCCTCGGAGCAGAACGCGTTGCGCTCGTCGTAGTCGGCCGCACGGACGCGGAAGCGCTCCAGGAGCGCGTCGTCGAGGATGCTCACCCGCCCCACGCTACGCCCCCGCGCCTCCGGCTCGCGGAACCGCATCCGGCTCGCAGAAACCAGCGGATTCAGCGAGCCGGACGCTCCCCGACGAGCCGGACGTCCGCTCAGGCGAGCTCGTGCGACTCCAGCATCTCGGTGACCAGCGCCGCGATCGCCGAGCGCTCGGAGCGGGTCAGCGTGACGTGCGCGAACAGCGGATGCCCCTTCAGCGTCTCGATCACGGAGGCGACTCCGTCGTGCCGACCGACCCTGAGGTTGTCGCGTTGCGCCACGTCGTGCGTCAACACCACCCGGGAGTTCTGGCCGACGCGCGAGAGCACCGTGAGCAGAACGTTCCGCTCCAGCGACTGCGCCTCATCCACGATCACGAAGGCGTCGTGCAGCGAGCGTCCACGGATGTGAGTGAGCGGTAGCACCTCGAGCATGCCCCGCTCGATCACCTCGTCGAGCACATTCTGTGAGACCAGCGCGCCGAGCGTGTCGAAGACCGCCTGCGCCCAGGGGTTCATCTTCTCGGCAGCGTCGCCGGGCAGAAAACCGAGGTCCTGGCCGCCCACCGCATAGAGCGGCCGGAAGACCATGATCTTCTTGTGCTGGCGCTTCTCGAGCACTGCCTCCAGCCCCGCGCAGAGCGCGAGCGCCGACTTGCCGGTGCCGGCGCGGCCGCCGAGCGAGACGATGCCCACCTCCTGATCCAGGAGCAGGTCGATCGCGAGCCGCTGCTCCGCCGAGCGCCCGTGCAGGCCGAACACGTCCTTGTCGCCGCGCACCAGCGTGATCTGCCGCTTCCCGGTCACCCGGGCGAGGGCGGAGCCGCGGTCGGAGTGGACGACGAGGCCGGTATTGACCGGAATGTCGGCCACGACGTCCGTGAACAGGCGCTCGCGGTCGTACAGCTCGCTCATCGCATCGCCGCCGAGCGTCACGTCGTCCATGCCGGTCCAGCCGGACTCGGGGGCCTGCTCGGCGAGGTACTCCTCGGCGGCGAGGCCGATCGACGCAGCCTTCACGCGCATCGGCATGTCCTTGGACACGACGGTGACCGTGGCGCCCTCGCCCTGCAGGTTGAGCGCGACGGCGAGGATCCGCGCATCGTTATCGCCCATCTGCAGCCCGCTCGGCAGCACCGACATGTTCGAGTGGTTCAGCTCGACCCGGAGTGTGCCGCCACGGCCGACCGCGATCGGGAAGTCGAGTCGCTCGTGCTGCACGCGCAGCTCGTCGAGGTGTCGCAGCGCCTGCCGCGCGAAGTAGCCGATCTCGGGGTCGTTGCGCTTGCCCTCGAGCTCGCTGATGACGACGATCGGCAGCACCACGGCGTGCTCCGCGAACCGGAACATCGAGGAGGGATCCGACAGCAGGACCGAGGTGTCCAGGACGTAGGTGCGCTGGAGCTGATCGGTCGGATCCGCGGAGCCGTGCTGCGCGTGGCGGTGGAGGCCGCCCTGCGCGCCGGTCTGCGGATCCATGCCCTGGGGAACTGTCACGATGACTCTCCACACTCCGGGGGCCGGAGCCCCCGGCTCATGTCCTCGAGCCGGCCTCTTCGGTGTCTGTCGTGCACCGCGCAGTATCCCTTCGGCGTCTGCGCGATGTCGAGCCGCGTCTGAGGCTGTCCCGACCAGGCGCTGTACCTGATGACTCGAACCTAACCCGGCGAATGACATCCGTGTGCTTCGCACCGCTACGAATATGTAACCAACACGTGAACGCGCGGAATCCGCAGCTCGTAGACGATGCTCGTCGCCGCAGAGATCAGGGCGGCCCGGAGCAGCGCGAGCGTCTCGTCGGTGGTGCCCGCGTGGGCGCTGAAGCGGACCGTGCCCGGCCGCAGGCGCGCAGTGACGCCGTGCGCGGCGAGGGAGGCGGCCAGCGGCGCCAGTTCCTCCGGCTCCGGCTCGACGACGACCATGCCCGCGCGCTCGTGCTCGCCGCGGGAACCCACGACCGCCAGTCCGAACTCGTCGGCCAGATCCACGATCGCGCTGACCCGCTCCGCCACGAGCGCGGCGATCGTCGATTGTCCGACCACCGCGACCTCCTCCAGCGCTGACGCGAGCCGCGCCTGAGCGATCGGATCCGGCTTGCTGATGCTGAACGCTTGGGCGTCTTCGCGTGGCGGTGCTACCTCGTCCCACGGCTCCGCCTGCTCCGATCCGCTCCAGCCGGAGAGCACCGGCGCCACCCGCGAGAGCGCCCGCTCGCTGAGCGCGAGAAATCCGGTGCCCCAGCCTGCTCGGAGCCACTTCTGGCCTCCGGTGACCACGACGTCGGCCAGCTCGTAGGGAGCGTCGACGACGCCGAAACCCTGGATGGCGTCGAGGACGAGCATCCGGTCGCCGATCACGTCGCGGATCGCCGCGACGTCCGCGAGGTAGCCGGTGCGGGAGTCGACCAGGCTCACCGCGACGGTTGTCACGTCGTCGGTGAGCTGCTCCCGGACCGCCTCCGGTGTCACTCGGCCCTGCTCCGTGCGCAGCCACCGGGGCTCCACCGACCCGAGGGCCTCCGCCGCGCGCACCGCCGCGAAAGGCAGGCTCGGGAACTCCGCGGCGGACAGCAGCACCGCACCGGATGTGCCCAACAGCGCATGCAGGAGGCCCGTCGAGGTGTTGGGCTGGAAGACGACGTGGTCGGCGGGGACGCGCACGAGCGCCGCGGCAGCCGTGCGGACGCGCTCATCCTGCCCGAACAGCCCGTCGAGGGTGCCACTGCGCGCGCGCATCAGCAGCTCGACCGCCGCCTCCTGCTCGGCGGCGACGGTCGCCGAGAGCGGGCCCACGCGGCCGAAGTCGAGGTAGCCGGGTTCCTCGCCGAACCCGGCGAGGTAGTCCTCGGTCGTGGTGAGGTGGGTGACCTCGTTCGAACTCATGCCGGCCCTTCCGGTCGGTACTGCGGGAGGAGCCGCGAGGTCAGCTGCCGAAGCGACGGTGGCGCCCGGCGTAGTCGCGGAGCGCGCGAAGGAAATCGACCTCGCGGATGTCCGGGCCCAACGCCTCCATGAAGTAGAACTCGCTGTGCGCACTCTGCCAGAGCATGAAGTCCGAGAGGCGCTGCTCCCCGGAAGTGCGGATGACCAGGTCGGGATCGGGCTGTCCGCTGGTGTACAGATGCTCGCCGATCAGCTCCGGCGTCAGCAGACCCGCGACGTCCTCGATCGAGGAGCCGCGCTTGCCGTGCTCCTCCAGGATGCTGCGCACGGCCTGCGCGATCTCGTGCCGACCGCCGTAGCCGACCGCGAGATTCACGTGCAGGCCGGTGTGGGAGGCGGTGCGCGCTTCGGCTGTGTCGAGGGCCGTGACGAGCGAGGCGGGGAGACCCTCGTCGGAGCCGACGTGCTGCACCCGCCAGTCCGGCTGCTGCGAGACCTCCTCGGCGAGGTCGGCGATGATCGCGATCAGCTCGGTCAGTTCGCTGCTGTCCCGGCCGACGAGATTGTCCTGCGAGAGCAGGTACAGGGTGACGTGCCGCACACCGAGCTCATCGCACCACTGGAGGAACTCGTGCACCTTCGCGGCGCCCGCCCGGTGCCCGTGCGCCGCCGTCTCGAAGGCCCGCTGCCGCGCCCACCGCCGATTGCCGTCGATGATCATCGCGACGTGGTTCGGTAGGGAGTCGGGGGGAAGACTCGACCGCAGACGCTTCTTATAGACGCCGTAGAGAAGGTCCCTTCCCACAGGCAGTCTCGGCTTCGGCACAGTGACACGGTAGCCGACCCGGACCGGTCCTCGAAGCCGGTGGACGCTCGGTGTCACACCGGCATCGCGTCGTAGTCTGTCCGCCATGAGCTCGCGGCCGACGCCTCCCCCGTCCGATCCCTCCGCACACGCCGCCGACGCAGCGGACCCGTCCGTGCTCCCCCTGGTCGAGGACGCGATCGAGCAGGGCCCCGCAGCCGAGGTGCGCCCGACCTGGCGGGGCTGGATCCATGCCGGGATCTTCCCGCTCGCGGCCGTCGCCGCAGTGGTGCTGGTCGTGCTCGCGGACGGGACCGCCGCGACGTGGGCGGCCGCGGTATTCGCGACCACGTCACTCCTGCTCTTCGGCACTTCCGCCCTGTACCACCGCTTCGACTGGACGCCGCGGACAAAGATGATCCTGAAGCGGATCGACCACGCGAACATCTTCCTGCTGATTGCCGGCACGTACACGCCGCTCGCCGTACTCGCCCTGCCGCCCGCGCAGGGCACGCTGCTGCTGGTCCTGGTCTGGGCGGGCGCGCTGCTCGGGATCGGCTTCCGCGTCTTCTGGATCGGCGCGCCGCGCTGGCTGTATGTGCCGCTGTACCTGCTGCTGGGCTGGGCGGCGGTGATGTATCTGGGGCCGCTCTTCCACGCCAGCGCGCCGATGATGGTGCTCGTCCTCGTCGGCGGGCTCTGCTACTCCGCGGGCGCCGTGATCTACGGCATCAAGAAACCCAACCCTGTGCCGGGCGTCTTCGGCTTCCACGAGATCTTCCACGCGCTCACGGCCGTGGCGTTCCTCTGCCACTGGACGGCGGCGTTGATCGTCACGCTGCATCCGGCCTACAACGTCTGAACGGGCTCAGCCGTCCCTGCGCTCCGCCTCCTCGGCGTCAAGCCGCTCCTTGACCTGCGCGGTGTAGGTGGTGCGGCGCACACGGCGCGCCATGTCGAGCGCGAGCAGGACCGCGGCGAGGGCGATCACGAGCATCGTGACGAAGCCGAAGAGGCCGGGGGTGACCGTGTCCTCGTTGAAGTCAGGGCCCGGGGTCGGCACGGGGCTCGAGGTGGCGGCGAGGACGACGACACGCTGGGCGCCCTCGAGCAGCGCGGCGATCACGCGCGCACCTCGTCGGCGATCGCGACTCCGGATCCGTCGGGCACCGGGGAAATGGGGGCCGCGCCCGACGTCGCGGGCTCGGGAAGGATCGGCGGGACGACCGCGCTCGGGCCGGGGGCGAGCTCAGCCAGGTCGAGGCCGGCGAAGAGGTCGGTCTCGGGAGTCGGAGCGTCGACGCGGCTGTCGATGAGCTGGAAGTCGTCGGTGGGCCAGGCGGCGTCGATCACCGCGTGCGGGAGGAAGAAGAAAGCGTTATCCGGAGCGACCTGGCTGGCGTGGGCGCGCAGGGCGGCGTCGCGCCGGTCGTGGAAGCCGGAGATCACGACGCGCGTGGTCGCGAGGAAGGGGGTGTTCTCGAACCAGCCCTTCATCTCATCCAGAACAGACACACGCGAATCGTCCGGGTCGATCGAGCGCAGATGCTCGGCGATCGCCCGCAGCTTCTGAGCACTGAAGACGCGGTCGTAGTACAGCTTCGAGACCGACCAGGGAGCGCCCGTCCCGCGGTACTCCTCGGCGAGGCCCGCCGCGCGGTACGCCTCAACGGCGACCTGGTGCGCGCGGATGTGGTCGGGGTGCGGGTAGCCGCCGTTCTCGTCGTAGCTGATGATCACGTGCGGGCGGAATCGCCGGACCAGGCGCACGAGCGGAGCAGCGGCGGTCGCCAGCGGCAGACCCGCGAACGAGGCACCATCGACCTTCCCGTCCTCCGGCATCCCGGAGTCCACGAATCCGAGCCAGGTGTGCTCCACGCCCAGCGCCTCGCGGGCGAGGACCATCTCTTCTCGGCGGAGGCCGCCGATGTCGCGCTCGGCGTGCGCGCGAGCCTCCAGGCCCTCATTCAGCACCGAGCCGGCCTCACCCCCGGTGCAGGAGACGACCATGACCTCAGCGCCTCGCTCGGCGTAGGCCGCCAGAGTCGCAGCACCCTTGCTCGACTCGTCATCCGGATGGGCGTGCACGGCGAGGAGGCGCGGAACGACCCGCACCTCCGAATCGACGGAGACCTCGACGGCCTGGGACACGATCGCTCGATTCCTCGGGGTTGAATAGAGTCCGGCGCTTCTGCCCTGGGGGATACTGCCCTGAGTGGATGCGCGCCGCCTGTCCAGAGTAGACGCATCATCGAGGGAGTTCCGTGGCCGCCCGCACGTCCGAGAGCGTCGACCGCCCCGGCGCGTCCACCCTCGACCCGGACTCGCTCCGCGCCGCCGGCCCCCTCGCCACGCGCTACGGCCGCACGAGCCGCACCCGCCTCGGCAACCGCTGGCTCTTCGGCGGAGTTGCGCTCGCCTTCGTCGCCGTCTTCGCAGCCTGGGTGATCTGGGCCGGACTCGACGGCGCCCGCGGCCAGGTGGACGTGCAGGACACTGCGCACGAGGTCGTCGACGACCGCACCGTGACCGTCTCCTTCGACCTCACCGCCCCGGTCGAGCGTGAGGTCGCCTGCGCCGTCCAGGCCCTCAACGAGCAGTCCGCAGTCGTCGGCTGGCTGGTAGTGGAGTACCCCGCCTCCACCGAGCGCTTCCGCTCGCACACCGAAACCGTCCGCACCACCGAGCTGGCGAACACAGGTTTGATCTCCTCCTGCTGGCTCCCGTAGGCTTGACCGAAGCCCTGACGGACTCGTCGGGGCGTCGCCATTTCCACCGCCGCCTGACGCCGGCCGTCCCGACCGCCGGACGCGGACACTCCGCACGGCACTGCCGGACGCCGCGAGCGCGGCCCTCAGAGCAGGAGCCCACCATGACGGACCAGTCACAGGTGACCTGGATGACCCAGGAGTCGTACGACCGCCTCGAGGCGGAGCTCACCGAGCTGTCCACCGCCGGACGCGAGGAGATCGCCAAGCGCATCGAGGTGGCCCGCGAGGAGGGTGACCTGAAGGAGAACGGCGGCTACCACGCCGCGAAGGACGAGCAGGGCAAGATCGAGGCCCGCATCCGCCAGCTGACCTCGCTCCTGCGCGAAGCCGAGATCGGCACGCCGCCCGAGAGCCACGGAGTGGTCGAGGCCGGCACGATCATCACCGCCGTCATCGCCGGCGACGAATCCCGCTTCCTCCTGGGCAATCGCGAGATGGCGGGCGAGAGCGACCTCGACGTCTACAGCCCGCAGAGCCCCCTGGGCTCGGCGATCATGGGCCTGAACGTCGGCGATACGACGCGCTTCACGGCACCCAACGGGCGGGAGATTGAGGTTCGCGTCGCCAACGTCGAAACCTGGTCGGGCCACTGATCGCGGTCCGCGGCGCTCTCCGCGGCGTTGTCGTCGGGCGCGATACCGCCGGTATCGCTTCCTCCTCCGCCTTGCGGAGAACACCGCGGACCACGATCAGACCAAACACCCCACGGCGTTGTCGTCGGGCGCGATACCGCCGGTATCGCTTCCTCCTCCGCCTTGCGGAGAACACCGCGGACCACGAACACACCACGGCGGGCGGCGACGTTTCGCGCGCCATCGGGGAGGGCGGCGGTACGCGCGTCCAGACGTGAGTACGGCAGAAGAGCCCACGCTGGCTGCTGGAGCGGCTGGACCGGCCTTCCGGGGCCGGGCGGCTCAGCCGCGGGAGATGCGGGGGGCGTAGCCGGCGTCGGTGAGGACCTGGATGACGCGGTCGGCGTGCTCCGGGCCGCGGGTCTCGACACTGATCTCGATCTCGACCTCGCTGATCTGCAAGCCGCGACCATGCCGGGTGTGCAACACCTCGACCACGTTGGCATTGGCCTCCGAGATCAGCTCAGCGATGCGGGCGAGCTGCCCCGGTCGATCCGGCAGGCCGATGCTCATCTTGAGGTAGCGCTCCGAGGCGGCCAGGCCCCGGCTGATCACCCGCTCCATCATCAGCGGATCGATGTTCCCGCCGGAGAGGATCACCACGGTCGCCCCCGCATCGCGGATCTTCCCCGTCAGGATCGCCGCGATGCCCACGGCACCGGCGGGCTCCACCACGAGCTTCGCCCGCTCCAGCAGCACCAGCAACGCCCGGGCGATATCGTCGTCCTCCACGGTGACGACCTCGTCCACCGTCTCGCGGATGATCGCGAAGTTCAGCTGACCCGGCTTCGCCACCGCGATGCCGTCGGCGATGGTCGGAGAGATTGTGATCGCGGTCGGCTCTCCGCTCGCGAGCGAGAGCGGATACGGAGCCGCGTTGGCGGCCTGCACACCGATCACGCGGAGGGTGCGCCCGGCCTCTGCCGCCTTCTGCTTGGCCGCCGACGCGACTCCGGCGATCAAGCCGCCGCCGCCGATCGGCACCACGATCGTGTCGACGGAGGGTGCCTGCTCGAGGATCTCGAGGCCGACCGTGCCCTGCCCGGTGATGACGTCCGGGTGATCGTACGGCGGTACGAAGACGGCGCCGGTGCGCTCGGCGAACTCGGCCGCCGCCGCGAGCGCCTCGTTGAAGATGTGACCGCTCAACACGACGTCAGCTCCGTAGTCGCGGGTGGCCGCGAGCTTAGGCAGCGCGACGCCGATCGGCATGAAGATCGTGGCCTTGATCCCGAGCTCCCTCGCCGCGAAGGCGACGCCCTGAGCGTGGTTACCGGCCGACGCCGCGACGACGCCGCGGGCGCGCTCCTCCGGCGTGAGCCGCGACATCCGGAACACCGCTCCGCGGATCTTGTACGAGCCGGTGCGCTGAAGATTCTCGCACTTCAGGAATACGGGCGAGCCGAGGACCTGCGCGAGGAACGTGCTCGTCTCCATCGGAGTGGCGGCGATGACGGGGGCGAGGACGGCGCGGGCCGCTTCGTACTCGTGCAGCGCGGGACCGACGACGTGACTAGTCTGCATGCTCTGCGGCAACTCTCTCGGGGGTTCGGGCGGGCGAGCGCCAGGCTCCGCTCGCAACGTAGTTGACCATGACGTTGAGCGTGGCCACGAACGGCACGGCGAAGAACGCGCCGGCGATCCCGGCGACGATCGATCCTCCGGCTACGGCGAGCACGACGGCCAGCGGATGCACCTTCACCGCCGAGCCCATGATCAGCGGCTGCAGGATATGGCCCTCGAGCTGCTGCACGCCGAGCACGACGATCAGCAGGATGAGGGCGATCAGCGGGCCGTTGTAGACCAGTGCGACGAACACGGCGAGCGCCCCGGTCGCCACGGCGCCGATGACGGGCACGAAGGAGCCGAGGAAGACGAGCACACCGATCGGGATCGCGAGCGGGACGCCGAGGAAGAAGGCACCGAGGCCGATACCGAGCGCATCGACGAACGCGACGAGGATCTGGACCTTGACGAAGTTGGTGAGGGTCACCCAACCGGCGCGTCCCGCACCGTCCACGGCTCCGCGAGCACGACGCGGGAAGAGGCGGACGACCCAGCTCCAGATGTTCGGCCCGTCGATCAAGATGAACAGGGTGGAGAACAGGGTGAGCAGGACGCCGGCCAGCACATGACCGACGGTGGAGCCGACACTGAGTGCCCCGCTGACCAGTATCCCGGAGTCCTGCTGCAGCGCTGTGAGGGCCTGCTGCGCGTACTGGTTGATGTCGCTCTCAGTGAGGTGGAGCGGCGACTCCCGGAGAAAGACCGTGAAGTCAGCGTAGGACTGCACTGTCTGACGGCCGAGGTCGTCGAAGCCGGAGTAGACCTGGGTGACGACGAGGAAGAGCAGCCCGCCGATCACGAGCACGATCCCGAGCTCCGCGACCACCACGGCCGCCCATTTGGGCCAGCGATGACGCTGGAGGAAGCTGGAGAACGGGATGAGGAGCGCCGCGATCACAATGGCGACCAGCAGCGGGATGACGATCAGCCGGAGCTCGATCACCAGCAGCGCGAGCACGGCCAGCGCCGCGACCACGACCAGAACGCGCCATGCCCACGCACCGGCGATGCGCATCCCATCGCTCACGAAGGCGGAGTCGGGGATTGATGCCGACCGATTCGAAGCGGTGGCAGCGGCAGGCGCCGCGGGCTCACCGGCGCGCGGGCCGGAGGTGCGGCGGGACCTGCCGAGTCTCATCTGCCCAGAATAGGCCCCGGTGCATTCCCCGCGCGGCATCCCCCCGGCGTGCTCAGCCGGTGGCGGTCGACGGCACCTCGTCTCGGTGAGCGCGCACTGCGACCGGCCGGCGCGCGAGCAGAACGCCGACGCGCTGCCCCGGTTCGAGCCGCTGCCCCGACGGGTGCTGCACGACCAGCTCCTCGCCGGTGGACAGCAGCACCCTCGAGCGGCGAACCGGCCCGAGAAAGCTGGAGGCGAGGACCGCGCCGACGAGCGCGTCAGGCGCACCCTCGGCCACGATCTCGAGGTCCTCAGGGCGGAGGAAGACCGAGACCGGTCCGCTCGGAGCCGCCCGGTCGACCAGCGGCAGCCGGGTGCCTAGAGCGGTGACGGTTCCTTCGGCGACCGCACCCGCGACGACGTTCGAGAGGCCGACGAAGTGGGCGACGAAAGCCGTCGCCGGACGCGCGTAGAGGTCCTCGGGCGCGCCCAGCTGCTCGATGCGGCCGGCGCTCATCACCGCGACCCGATCGGCGACGGCGAGGGCCTCCTCCTGATCGTGGGTGACGAAGAAGGTGGTGATCCCGATCTCGGACTGGAGCCGCTTGATCTCGTCGCGCAGCTGTACCCGGACCTTCGCGTCCAGCGCCGACAGCGGCTCGTCGAGCAGCAGCACCCGCGGCCGGGTGACCAGGGCGCGCGCGAGCGCCACGCGCTGCTGCTGTCCGCCGGAGAGCTCGTGAGCGTAGCGCTCGCCGAGCCCGCCGAGGCCGACGACGTCCAGGGCCTCCTGCGCGGCCGAGCGCCGCTCCCGGGCGGCCACTCCGCGGGTGCGCAGCCCGAACTCGACGTTCTCGCGCGCCCGCAGGTGCGGGAAGAGCGAGTACGACTGGAAGACCATGCCCATGTCGCGCTTCGCCGCGGGGACCTGCGCGATGTCCTCCTCGTCGACGAGGATGCGGCCCGCGTCGATCCGCTCGAGCCCGCTGAGGGCCCGCAGTGCCGTCGTCTTGCCGCAGCCGGACGGGCCGAGCAGGGCGACGAACTCCCCCGGCGCCACGTCGAACGAGACGCCGTCCAGGGCGCGCGCTGAGCCGTAGTGCCGCTCCACGTCGACAAAGCGCACGCGGGCGCCGGGCAGGGTGGGAGCGGTCACGAGGAGCCTTTCGAGGAGCGCGCCGCGCCCACCGGCAGACCGATCCGCGCGAGGCGGCCGATCCCGAGGAGGAGGGCGAAGGCGAAGAGGAGGGAGAGCAGCGAGAAGATCACGGCGACGTAGGCGTCCGACTTCGAGACCTGCACCAGTGCGGTCTGCAGGGTCGTGCGGCTGAGCAGCGAGGCGATCGTGTATTCGCCCAGGACCACCGCGACCGTGATCAGCGCGGCGGCGACGAGGCCGCGGCGCAGATTGGGCAGGAGCACCCTCCCGAGCACGGCGAGCGGGCCCGCACCGAGCGAGCGAGCGGCCTCCGAGAGCGTCACGGCGTCGAGTCCGGCGAGATCGGCCGCGACCGCACGGTAGGCGTAGGGCAGGACCAGCACGCCGTAGGCCAGCGCGAGCGTCCAGGGTGCAGAACCAGCGAGCCGGGTGACCACGGAGTAAACCGGCGCCAACCCGACGACCAGCACGATCGCGGGCACCGTCAGCGGCAGCAGGCACACCAACTCCAGAGCACGGCGCAGCCGCGGGAGCCGGATCTCGACGAGCAGCATCGTCGGCACCAGCAGCACGAGGACGATCACGGCGGTGACGACGGCGAGAATCAGCGAGTTGCCGATCCCCTGGAACAGGGAGCGGTACGCCCGCTCGTGTCCGGGATCGAGGATCGCCGTCCAGTGCGAGAGGTCGTAGCCGCCGGGGCCGCGGAGGGTGAACTCGGCCATCGCGACCAGCGGGACCGCGAAGACGAGCCCGGTGACGACCAGCACCGTCCGAGCGAGGAGCCGCGACGGCCTCACCGCTGCCACCGCCGAGTCCGGCGCTGCAGCAGGGCGTACCCGGACATCAGCACGACCATCACCGCGAGCATCCCGAGCGCGAGCACGCCGGCACGGTTCTCCCGCCCCAGCACCGTCTCGCTGACCAGCGCCGCGCGGATCTGCAGCGGCACGATCTGCGCGCCCTGGCTGATCAGCGCCGCCGCCGTGGCGAAGGACGAGAACGCGTTCGCGAACAGCAGCAACACACAGCCGAGGAACGAGGGGGCCAGCACCGGACCCGCGACGTGGAGCCAGTAGCCGAGCCAGCCGCCGCCGAGTACGGCGTTCGCCTCGGCCCATTCGGGGCGCAATCCCTCGAGCGCGGGGAGGAAGGTCAGCACCATCAGCGGGACCTGGAAGGAGAGGTAGGGCAGCACGAGCCCGGGGAGCTGGTAGAGCCACACCCCGTCGGAGTACAGGTCGACCCCCGCTCCGGCGAGCAGGGTGGTCACCAGCCCCTGCGCGCCGATCGTCGCGATGAACGCGAACGCCAGCATCACGCCACCGAACTGCGCGAGCACGCTCGCCGCCGCGTCGACCACGGTGCGCAGCGGGCCGCGCGGATCCGAACCCACCAGCGCCAGGCAGACGACGGCGCCCAGGACCGCGCCCACCACGGCAGTGACCGCCGAGAGCCCGAGCGACGCGCCAAAGGCGGAGAGGACGACGGGGTCGCCGAGCGCCTGGAGGTTCGTGAGGGTGAAGCGGCCCTCGCCGTCCGTGAATCCGGTCATCACCACGAGGACGGTGGGCACGGCCAGGAACAGCAGGACGTAGAGCGCGAAGGGGGCCACACCCAGCACGGCCGGAGCGCTGCGCCGTCCCCGGACCAGCGGCGCGGCGGGAACGGCTTCGGCACGAGCGCTCATCCCTGGATCGCCGCAGCCCACTTCTCGGCCAGGAGCGACGAGGCGGCCTTCGTCTGCTCCTCGGTGAACTGGACCAGGTCGGAGGGAGCAGCGCCGACGGCGGCGAGCGCGCCCTGGTCGAGCGTGCCGGCCTCAGTCATCGCGGCCAGGCGCACCGGGTACGCACCGGCAGCGAGGTAGAGGTTCTGCGCCGCATCGGAGTAGAGGTACTCCTGCCAGAGCCGTGCGGCCGCGGGATGCGGGGCGTGGGCGTTGATCGCCTGGCTGTAGTAGCTGCCGACAGCCGCGCCCGGCAGAACGGTCGTGCTCCACTCACGACTGCCCGCATTCGCCGTACCCGCCGCGAGATTGTTGTAGCTCCAGTCGAAGACCACCGGGGTTTCACCGGAGGCGATCGTGGCCTCGGTCGGGTCCAGCGGTAGGAAGTTCCCGGCGTCGTTGAGCGTGTGGAAGAAGTCGATCCCGGGTTGGACGTCGGCGGCGGATCCGCCGGTCTGGAGGGCCGCGAGCTCTACCGCGGCGGCGGCGGCGCCGGCCTGGGTCGGGTCGCCGTTGATCGCGACCGAGCCGCGGTAGCCGGAGCCGAGGAGGTCCTGGAGCGACGTCGGCGCGGGCACGGCCGCCGCGTCGTAGCCGATCGACATCAGCCCGGTGTAGTCGTTCACCCAGAGGCCCGACTGCTCCTTGTTCCCCTCCGGAATGTCGTCCCACGCTTCGACCTTGTACCGGGCGAACATGTCGGTGTTGGCCAGTGCGATGGCCGGTCCCAGGTCGAACACGTCAGGAGCGGTGTCCTGACCGGCGAGGTTCTTCGCCGTGCTGATCTCCTCGGCCGAGGAGGCGTCGGGGTCGGCGGCGTTCACGGTGATGCCGTACGTGTTCTCGAAGCCGCTGATCAGCTTGCCGTAGTTCGCCCAGGTGTCGGACAGGGCGATCACGCTGAGCTGCCCCTCGGCCTTCGCGGCCTCGACCAGGGCGTCGAGTCCGCCCAGGTCGGCGGCGGACGTGGCGGACGCGGCCGCCGCGCTGGAGCCTTCCGTGGAGGCGGTCACGCCGCCGGAACAGGCAGAGAGCGCGAGGACGAGAGCGGTGCCGGCCGCGGTGACGGCGGCGGTGCGCGAGAGTCGCTGAATGGTCAAGGGTCCTCCAGGAGTCGGCTGGGTCGACCCGGTGGGACGACCTCGGGCACGCTAGGAGCGGTGCGAAACGGCGAGGGTACGCGCCGGTGAATGCCGGGCGAACGCCGGGCGCCGAATCGGTGACAACGATGTCGGAGGTGTTCGCTAGCGTGAGCAGACCATGACCGAGCAGCTCTCCCCCGCGCTCGCGCGCCGGATCGCCCTGGTCGCGCAGGGCTTCGGCGCACCCCGGCCCTCAAGAGTGGGCGCGCGGCAGATCCGCGCCGCCGTCGACCGCATCCGCCCGCTGCAGCTCGACTCAGTCAACGTCTTCGAGCGGAGCCACTACCTGCCGCTGCTCGCGCGCCTCGGCCCCTACGACCGCTCCCTCCTCGACGCGGCCGCCTTCTCACCCGGCGGTCACTACCTCGAGTACTGGGCGCACGAGGCGGCCCTCGTCCGCCGCGAAGACCTCCCGCTCTACCGCTGGCGGATGCAGCAGTACCGCTTCGTCCGCCTCCCCGAGCACGAGGGCTGGGCCGCAGAGAACCGCGCTACCCTCGACTGGCTGCGGGCGGCACTCGCCGACGGCCCGCTGCGAGCCTCCGAGATCGAGCACGAGGCCAACGTCCGCACCGGACCCTGGTGGGGGTGGTCCGACATCAAGCGGGGTCTCGAGGTCCTGTTCCGCTGGGGCGAAGTGGTGACGGCGGGGCGGACGCGCTTCGAGCGCTCCTACGGCTTGGCCTCGCAGCTGCTCCCGCGCGAGGTGCTGGAGGCCGAGGTCGCTCTCCCGGATGCTGTCCGTGAACTCGTGCGGCGGGCCGCGCGGGCGCACGGCATCGCGACCCTCGGCGACCTGGCCGACTACCACCGACTGCTCCAGGCACCCACCCGCGTCGCGGTCGACGAACTGGTCGAGGCGGGCGAGCTCGAGCGCGTCGAGGTGCGCGGCTGGGAGCGCGGCGGGCGCCCGATCCCGCTCTGGCGGCACGTCGAAGCCCGCCGCCCCCGCACGCTCCGGGCGGACGCGCTGCTCTCACCCTTCGACCCCGTCGTCTGGCATCGTCCGCGCGCGGAGCTGTTCTTCGGGTTCCACTACCGGATCGAGATTTACACGCCGGCCGAGCAGCGGGTGCACGGCTATTACGTCCTTCCGGTCCTGCTCGACGACGTGATCGCCGCGCGGGTGGACCTCAAGAGCGATCGGCGGAGCCGGGTCCTGCTCGTGCAGGCGGCGTGGCGGGAGCCGGGGGCACCGGCCGATACGGCCGAGAGGCTGGCCGTGCTGCTCGCCGAGGCCTCCGCCTGGCAGGGGCTCGACGCCGTCGAGGTCGTCGGGCGGGGCGACCTCGCCGCCGACCTCGCCGTCGCGCTGAGGGCGAGAGCGTACTAGCGCTCAGCGGCGCAGTGTCCCGGCTCCTCCGATCCTCAGGCTCTGATCAACCGAAGTCTCCCCCGCTCGTCCACCTGCCGGAGTCCGCCGCGACGTGGATCCTGACGGTCGATGCGGATGCACCGATCACCGAGAGGTCATCGCGCTCCTCGAGCGGCATCAGCCGACGAACGTGTCGACGTTCTTGTATGCGGTCTCTTCCTCGCTGCCCCAGGGTACGAACCAGGAGATAACAGTATTCCCCAGGGTCTGGACGGAACTCGTGTTGCCGACCTGCGTTCCGTTCGGACCGCGCGTGGAGGCGTGGTACACGGGCCCTCCCGAGGATCCGGGCGGGAACTGGCACTGCATAAGGCCCAGGCGCCGAGGAGATCCGATGAAACGGCCGCCCTCACCCGAGCAGGTGACGAGGGGGGCCGGCGTGTAGCCAGAGACCTGGGAGTAACCGAACATCTCATAGTGCAGGCCCGGAGTTGCGAGAGCAAAGTCCACCCGAGGGGCACCGGCGACATCAGACAGGTACGTCTTCTTCCCGTCCCAATCCTCCCGAGGCTTCATCTTGATGAAGGCGGTGTCATGCTGAGCGTCCATCGATGCCTGCCACGAGGCCGTGACCTGGTAGAAGTCAGCACCCCAGGTGAGAAGCGGCTTGTTCGCTCCGTCCCAGGCGGGGATAAACCGCAGGTTGGTCGCGAATTCACGGTCGAAGGAGAGACAGTGAGCTGCAGTGGCCACGACGAGCCGAGAGTCCGACTTGACGACGGATCCCGTGCACGACCCCTCGAGTCCTCCGCGAACGAAGTACAACCGCCCGATCCAGTAGACGGGCTCGTGGTGCGTTACTCCGCTGGACTGTGCCAGGCTCGCGGCGGCGTCGGGGCCGTCCGCAGGGGCCGCCTCTGCCTTCTGCATGCGTTCGGGCGTCCAGTACGCGGCTGAGGCAGCGTCCTCCTCGTCGGAGAAGCTTGTACCCGTAACAGCATCGGCGTCCGTCGAGGTTCCGTCGAGACGCTCGGACGTCAGGGGTGAGGCATCCGCGGCCTGAACTCCGATGCCACTGAAGCTGGAACCTCCCACCGTTGCGGCGATGGCGCAGGCCATGACGAGCAGGCGAGCCGTGAACCGTCCACGTCGGTGTCCGGGGAGGAGAGAGAGGCGCATATGCATCCTTGACGTCGGGCTCATCACCAGAGCCGGGAGACGGCTGAACGATGCTGAGAGCGGCTGCTGGCCCTACCCAGGACTCGGCCGTTGCATCGACGTGCGAACGAGACCTCCCCGAGGCAGGGCGCCCGTGCGGGGCAGTCCCCCTGGGCGAGCACACCTTACCAATGCAGCCGGACCAGCGCTGAGACACACTTCACCACCGACGCCGTCGTCGTCACCGCCGCCATCTGACCGGACCGGAGGGCACTTCAACGGGGTCGCCGCGATGCTCGCCCGCCCTGCAGTCGCCGTAGCGGCCGAGGTCGCTGCAGCGATCCGTCGCCACGCGCACCACGGCGACGGCCTAGGCGACGGCGACGGCCTAGGCGACCTCGGGCGGCTCGGGTATCACCCGCAGGCCTGCGGGCGAGTTGGAGAGCCGCACAAGCTGTTCGATCCAGGCCCGATTGAGGCGCGGCTCGCGGCCACCGAAATAGTCGAATTGCAACGGAATCGCCGGGTGGATCCAGATCGTGCTGTGTCCCGAACCGGATTCCCGGGTGTACTCCCACGAGAACATGAAGCTCTCGCCCCGCCGCACTTTGGCCATAATCGCGGCTTTCAGATGCGCGAGGACACGATCGTCAAAATCGACGGAAATGGAGGGCGTGCCGTAGATGAATTTCCCCATGACTACTGACCCAATCCGTGCTCGATACGATCCATGACTGAGTTGATGTCGTCGGCAGTGCGAGCGGCGTCTCCGTTGCTCTCGACCGTTCCCGTGATTCCGACCTTCGGCATCACGGGGAGCGGGAATCGATCCGCCTCCGCCTCCGCGGCGACACCCCCCACATCGGCGACATCGAACTGGCTGGCGGGGCTCAAGAGAAGGGTGTGCACGGAGGTCTCGCCGTTCTCCTCCAGCACCGTAATCTCGACGGTCGTGCTGTTCTCTGCGTCGGCGACGGTGGTTGTGTACTCGAGCAGAGCGGCTGTGATCGCGTTGCTCGTGACGATCGATCCCCCGCTGTACGTGATTCTCTTCATCTCCGGACCGTAGCGGGTTACGACCGTCTTGAACGAAAAAGCCGATATGCGCCACGATGGATTCCGCGCGCCCCGGCTGCAGCGTTCACGAGACGCCGTCTCGGCCGCTGTCGCTGAGTCAGCCCTTCGCCGGGCGCTCGATGCCGTGCAGAAGCCGTGGTCCTGACGGGACGACGGGTTCGAGACCGAGCAGAGCTCGTGCTGAGTCTTCGACAAGGAGAGCGAGCGCGGGGTGAACGCCTCCTGGCTCTTCGAGAGCCTCGAGGAGAGCCTAGAGGATACGGACGGTCTCAGCGTCCGCTCCATCCGGTTCAGATGAGGCGCTCGGTGGATCCGGCTGGGTTGGTGCCATCCTCACGACTCCGCTCCTGATCGTCCCTCGGTGATCAGCGGCGAAGTCAGGGTCGCTGAGGGTCAGCGTAGGGGCGGGAGGGTCGCGGCGATAGCCCCGCGCCGAGCCTCGCGGCACCCACTGCATCGGGAACCACGCGGAGCCGACTCGAGGGTTCCCTCCGCACCGGTTTCACCCGATTGTGGGAGCAGGGCCCATTCGTCTGTCACACTGAGTCACTTCCGCCCATGACCCCGGCGAGTCTGCTGAGACGAGAGGTCCTGGGATGGGCGTTCTGCACGACGACCAACGGTCGTTCGATTTCGACGACCGGCTTTTCACTCATGTTGAGATCGTGGTGGGCCTGAAACCTCGCCGTTCAGAGCCTTTCTACCTTTCGTGGCTGCCGAGCAGGGAGACGGGCTCCGGCCGGCATTCTGTCTGGATCTCGACCGGTATGCCGCTGGGCATCGGCCTGAACCTCTCGGATGAGCACAGCCGCGAGCCGGGCCAGCTGAAGGCAACACCCATCGAGTCGATCAACCGATGACTCATCATTCCTACCGTCCCCCCACTGATGACGCGGCTGCAGTGAGCGATACCGAGGATCTCGCTGTGATGTTGGCTTCGCTGATCACGTTGCTTCCCTTCGAAGAGGCGGCCGCGTCCTCTCTCGGCCCCCCGTTCGATGTCGAGACGCTCGCGTCGAGCAGTCTCCGCGCCGCCTCACTAGACGAGGCGCAGCTCGACCTGGGTGAAGGGCCGGCCTGGGACGCTTTCCGCAGCCGGAGGCCGGTCCACGCCTCTCTCGCCGAGACGGGGAGCGACCCCGGCTGGCCCTTTCTCGCGTCCTCGTTCGGTCTCGCCGGCGTGTGCTCGGTGCTTGCACTACCCCTGTCATTCGGGCCACTGCGTATTGGCGCCGTCACGCTGTTCGCCTCTGACGTAGAGCACACCGACGACACCGCGGTGAAGCTGGCTCAGAGCATCGTCGCACTGATGGGACGCGCAGTAAGCTCCCGCGCTCTCGCCGAAACCCAGTCCGGGGCGGGGGAACGCGATGGGTCGCTCGCACGCCGTGAGGTCCACCAGGCAACCGGCATGATCCTCAGCCAGACAGGAACCGCCCCCGATGACGCGCTGCTCATCCTGCGCGCATATGCCTACAGCCACTCCCGAACTCTTCGGGACGTCGCCGCCGATGTCGTCGCCCGCCGCCTCGACTTTTCCCCTGACCACGATCACTGAAAGTAGGTTCTTCATGTCTGCCCCCGAACGCACGCAGCTGCTTCTCGAGACCCTCACTGCGGTTGCCGACACTCTTGTCGACGACTTCGATATCGTCGAGTTCCTGCACGACCTCGTCGAGCGGTGCGCCATGATCTTCGACGCCGTCGATGTCGGCCTCGTCCTGGGCGACGAGCATGACGAGCTCGTCGTCATGGCCTCGACCAGCGAGCGCACTCACCTCATCGAGGTCCTCCAGCTCTCAGCGGGAGACGGACCCTGCGTCGACTCGTACCACGCCGGCAGCGTTGTCACCGCGGGAACACTGGAGGACATCATCGCGCGATGGCCGGCATTCGCGGAAGCAGCACGGAACTCGGGCTACGAGTCGGTGCACGCCGTGCCGCTGCGGTTGCGCCAGAGCACCATCGGCTCGCTCAACTTCTTCAGAGACCGGCCCGGCGAGTTCGACGGGGATGATGTCCTCGCCGCGCAGACCATTGCCGACGTCGCCACGATCGGCCTCGTCCAGGAGCGAGCGATCCGCGAATCCGCGCTCGCACGCGAGCACCTGCAGCATGCCCTCGACACCCGGATCGTCATCGAGCAGGCCAAGGGAGTCATCGCTCATAGCCAGGACGTCGATATGGAGACTGCCTGGCAGGTCCTGCGTCAGCGCGCCCGATCCCACGGGGCCCGCGTCTCCGACGTCGCTACGAGCGTCGTTGCAGGCGAGATCGTCCTCTGATTGTCGCCACGCTTCGCCCTCACGCGATCGACCACCCGTGGCCGGCGTCCGACCCACCCCGCCACAGACGGCACTCAGCCCAAGGTCCCGCTTGGGGGCGCGCGGGCGGGCAGTTCGTGCACGCGCGCTAGGCGTCGTCTTTCCGAGCCGTGCGCCCGATGACATGAACAGAACGGCGAGCATCCGTAGCTTGCCAGTTCTCGAAATGACGTACGACAAACGCTCCGGCGATGAACGAGTATCCCGTTCCCTCTGCTAGTCGACTGAGCACTGGTATCGTTGAAAGGATCTGGCTGATCGTGGGAGAACCGTTCGCCTGGTAGGGAGCGATCCAGATCGGTACTATCAGGCCGAACGTCACACCTAGCGATACGCCGCTGACGCCGATCCAGAACATCGCGGTAGCTGACAGTGCTGTGCTCATGGGCTCCCTCGCCTGCGCCTCATAGCGTCGCTGCAATCATGGCACCTCGAGAGAGGCGACGTCAGCGCCGCCTGCGGACAGGTGGCGGACGTTCGCCCGGATAGCCGGAGGGGTCGACGGTGAGGCCGAGCGAGATGACCCGCTCCGCGTCCTTTCCTCCGACTCGACGAACGAGGAGACACTCCCTAGAAGCGCGAGCCCATCTCGGAGAGGCGGGCGACGCGGTCGGCGATCGGCGGGTGGGTCGCGAAGGGGCGCGCGACGACGCCCGGCTTCGACGGATCGGCGATCCAGAGGTGGGCCATCGAGCTGTTCTGGCGCTGCATCGGCCGCCCCGTGGACTCCAGCTTGAGCAGGGCGCGGGCGAGAGCATCGGGATGGCGAGTGGTCAGAGCACTGGTGGCATCGGCGAGGTACTCGCGCTGGCGCGAGATGGAGAGCTGCACCGCCGTCGCGACGATCGGCGCGAGGACCATCGACACCAGTCCGACGATCAGGAGCGCCGGATTGCCTCCGCCGTTGTTGGTGCCGCCGCGGCCGAAGAACGCGAGACGCAGGAACGCGTCCGAGAGGAAGCCGACCGCTACGACGAGCCCGAAGACAATCATCGAGACGCGGATGTCGTAGTTCCGGACGTGACCGAGTTCGTGGGCCATCACGCCCTCCAGCTCGGCGTCGTCCATGATCGCGAGGAGACCGGTCGTTGCAGCAACCACGGCGTGCTCCGGATCACGACCGGTCGCGAAGGCGTTGGGCGCAGGATCGTCGATGAGGTAGACCTTCGGCATCGGTGTGCCGGTCGCGATCGAGAGGTTCTCGACGATGCGGTACAGCCGCGGCTCTTGCGCCTTCTCGACGGGCACGCCTCCGCTCAGGGCGACCGCCTGTCCAGCGGCGAAGAAGTACTGGAACAGTGCGTATGCGGCAGCGATCACGAGCACCACCACCACGATCGCCGTGCTGCGGTAGACCGCGGAGGCGAGGGCGCCCAGGCCGCCGATGATCGCCAGGAAGAGAACGAGGATCAGGACGGTGTTGCGCTTGTTGCGGGCGATGGCACGGTACATGGGACCCGCCTAGAACTGGACGCGCGGGGGCTCCGAGATCGCGGCGAGAGTGCCGACCTCGAAGAAGTCGCGCTCCGAGAAGCCGAGCCGGCGAGAGAAGAGCGTGTTAGGGAACACCTTCACCTTGGTGTTCATCTCGCGTACTCCGCCGTTGTAGAAGCGACGGGCCGACTGGATCTTGTCCTCGGTGTCGACGAGCTCGCCCTGCAGCTGGAGGAAGTTCTGGCTCGCCTGGAGCTGCGGGTAGGCCTCTGCGACCGCGAAGATCGACTTCAGCGCGCTCTGCATGTGGTCCTCGGCGACGGAGGCCTCCGCCGGACCCTGCGCCTGCAGGGTCTCGGCGCGCGCCTGTGTCACCGACTCGAAGACCTGCCGCTCGTGCGAGGCGTAGCCCTTCACGGAGTCGATCACGTTCGGGATGAGATCGGCGCGCCGCTTCAGCTGAACGGTGATGTCGCTCCACGCCTCGTCCACACGGACGTTGAGGGTGACCAGCGAGTTGTACGTCGCCCAGAGGTAGACCCCGAGGATGACGACGAGCGCGACGACGACGATGAGCGGGACGAGCCATTCCATGCGGTCCAGTGTAGGGAGCACCCGGTGCCCGCCACCTGTCGATGAGGCGCATTCGCAGGGGCGGGGGCGGCCTACTTGAGCGTCTTCTGCAGCAGCACCGTGCTGAGCCAGCGCTCGAACTTGAAGCCGACTCGACCCATTCGGCCGACCTCGACGAAACCGAACTGCGCGTGCATCGCGAGCGATGCCTCCGCCCCCTTGTCGGCGATGACGGCCATGATCTGCCGGATTCCGACCGCCCTGGCCCGCTCGAGCAGCTCGGTCATCAGCGCCCTGCCCAGACCCTTGCCCGTCGACGCCGCGCGCAGGTAGATCGAATTCTCGACGGTGAAGCGGTAGGCGCGCTTGGACGACCACGGCGAGACCATCGCGTAGCCGAGGATCTGACCCGACGGCGAGACGGCAACGATGAAGGGGAGCCCGAGCTTCTGGTTGCGCGAGAACTTCGTGCGCCACTCCTTCAGCGTCGAGTCGTCCTCGTCGAAGGTGACCACCGTGTTGCGGACGTAGTGGTTGTAGATCTCCCGAATGTCCGGCAGGTCGACGTCGCGCGCCTCGCGGATCTCGAACGAGAAGTCGGGCTCGGGCGGCGGCGCCTTGCGCAGGTGCGGCGGCAGGACACGCCTCTGCTCGTACTCTTCCTCAAGCATCCGTGTCCCCTTCGGCTCCACCCATCGATCCGAGCCAGCGTAGCGGCCCCGTGGCCGCCGCCCCGCTCACGTGAGAGCGCTCCAGTCGACCGGCTCCGCGCCGCGCTCCACCAGCAGCGCGTTCGCTCGACTGAAGGGCCGGGAGCCGAAGAAACCGCGCGCGGCCGACAGCGGGCTCGGATGCGCGCTCTCGATCACTCCGGCCTGTCCCAGCATCGGGCGGAGCGACGCGGCGTCGCGACCCCAGAGGATCGCCACCAGCGGCGTCTCTCGCGCGGCAAGGGTGCGGATGGCGTGCTCGGTGACCACCTCCCAGCCCTTGCCGCGATGCGAGGCGGGAGCTCCGGGAGCGACGGTGAGCACGCGGTTGAGCAGCATCACTCCGCTCGATGTCCATCCGCTGAGGTCGCCGTGCGGGGGCGGTGCGACGCCGAGGTCGTCGCGCAGCTCGCGGTAGATGTTCTGCAGGCTCCTCGGCAGCGGGCGCACGTGGCGCTCGACGGCGAAGGAGAGGCCGATCGGATGCCCCGGCGTGGGGTACGGATCCTGCCCGACGATCAGGACGCGCACGTCGGCGAGCGGAGCGGCGAACGCGCGGAGGACGTCGCGGCCCGCCGGGAGGTAGGGCCGGCCGGCCGCGACCTCGGCGCGAAGGACGTCGCCCATCGCGGCGATTTCTCCGGCGACGGGAGCGAGCGCGTCGGCCCAGCCCTTATCGATCAGTCCCGCGGTGGCGAGTTCCTGAAGATCCATCGAGTCAGCCCGCCGCGAGCGTCGCGACGACGACTCCGGCATCGCTCCGGGTCACGCGCCACACCGATCCTGCGCCGCCCACGCGCAACGCGCCGGTGCCCACGATCAGCACGGTGGACTCATCGAGCGCGACACCACCGTCGACCAGGCCCGCCTCGACGGCCGCGACCAGGCGCCCGAGGGTGCCCCACTGCGCGGCGTGCACATCGACCGAGACGTCGATGAGGCCGATGCCCTCGAGCACCGTCACCTCGTCGAGCTCCTCCGCCGCGGCCTCCGGGGCGACCGCGACCGCTCCGATCCGGTGCCCGCCGACGATCGCGCGGTCGGCCGCGACCGCCGCTCCCGCCGAATAGCCGGCGTAGGGCACGCCGGAGGAGACAAGATCGCGCAGGCGCGGGAAGCAGTCGTGGAGCGCATCGCGGTAGGCGGGGGTGAGCCCTGCGCCGACGAAGATGCCGTCGACATTGTCGAGAACCGAGGGGTCGATCCTGCCGCCCTCCGGCTTCATCACGGCGAGCGGGTCGAGCGGGCCGACCGTCGCCAGCAGCGCCGCATAGCCGGAGTAGGCCTCCGGACCGAGCCCGTCGTGAACGACGACGATCGCGATGCGCGGCCCTTCGATGCGACCGGCGTCGAGGGCGTGCGTGCGCGCCTCCGCCAGGAACGCCCCGTACAACTCCTGGTCGTGCTCGGCGCCGCCTCCGCCGCCGATCAGGTGGACGCTCACTCGCCGTCCTCGGCGAGAGCTCCGTCCACCGGGGGCAGAGCCGACCAGGGGAAGACGATCCAGCGCGGGGTGCGGCGCCAGAAGAAGTCGGGCTCGAGAACGGTACGCGGCTTCGTGTAGAGGGTGACGGTGCGCACCTCGGCGCCCATCGCGCGAATGAGCGTCACCGAAAGGGCGAGGGTGTGGCCGGAGTCGGAGACGTCGTCGACCAGGAGGATGCGCTTGCCGCGGACCGACGCCTCGTCGAGCAGGGGCGGCAGCACGACGGGCTCCGCCAGACGCGCCTCGACGCCGGTGTAGAACTCGACGTTCAATGCCCCGCAACTCTTGATGCCGAGCGCGTAGGCCACCGCGCCCGCGAGCAGGAGTCCGCCCCGGGCGATGGCGACGACCAGCTCCGGGCGGTAGCCCGACGCCACCACATCGTCGGCCAAGTGGCGTGCTGCATCACCGAATTCGAGCCAGCCAAGCACCTCCTTCTCCGTAGCGGCGAGGAGGGCGGCGGAGTCGTCGGCGTCGGAAACCATGAGGGACAGGCTAGGCCGTCGCGGGCCGTCGCGTCACATCGGTCAGGCGCGCGGTGCCAGGGGCCTTCGTGCCACCTTGTGCGCGGCCGCCTGGGCGACCGGCTTGATGGTCACCAGGTCGAGGTTGATGTGGGCTGGCAGCTCGACGGCGGAGACGATCGCGGCCGCGACGTCCTCGGCGACGAGGGGATCGGTGACGCCCGCGTAGACGGCGTCGGCGCGCTCGCGGTCGCCGCGGAAGCGGACCAGCGCGAACTCGTCGGTGGCGACCATCCCGGGGGCGATCTCGATCACGCGGATCGGCTCCCCGGCCAGCTCGAGCCGCAGCACGGAGACGAGCGCGTGCGCGGCGAATTTGGAGGCGTTGTAGCCGCCTCCGCCTTCGTAGGCGGTGTGCCCGGCGATCGACGTGACCGTCACGATGTCGGCGGAGGAGCCGCTCCCCTGGATCCCCGCACGCAGCAGCGGGAGCAGCGCGCTGGTCACCAGCTTGACCGCCAGCACATTGATCTCGAACATACGGCGCCAGTCCTCGGCGTCGGACGTCTCGATCGGGTCGAGTCCGAACGCGACGCCCGCGTTGTTCACCAGGGCGTGTACCGGCCCTGACGCGGCCAGATGGTCGCGGAGCGCGTCGACCTGGGCGGCGTCGGTGAGGTCGGCGACGAAGAACCCGGCGCCCGTCCGGGCGGCGAGCGCCTGGAGTCGGTCGCGGCGGCGAGCGACAGCGACGACCTCCCAGCCGTGCTGCCGGAACAGGCGAACCGTCGCCGCTCCGATCCCCGAACTCGCTCCTGTCACCACAACGCGTCGATCCACGCCCGTTCCCTTCCGTCAAGCCTCGGACACCCTCGACTTCGTCGTCGCAGCCCAACGCTAGTCTGGCCGCGTGCCGCCCGCCGACCCGGCCCCCGCGACCACCGGGACCGCCGCTGCTCCCTCGCGCCGAGTGCCCCTCTGGGACAACGCGCGCTTTCTCTGCGTGACCCTCGTCGTGATCGGCCACGGGATCCAACGGCTGACAGCCCAGTCGGACACCGCGCTGATCGTCTACCTGGTGATCTATTCCTTCCACATGCCGGCTTTCGCGATCATCTCGGGCTACTTCTCGCAGAGTGGCGCGCCGAGCGCGCGGGCGATGCGCCGGGTGCTGACGGACATCCTGCTGCCCTACCTGATCATGGAGACGATCTGGACACTCGTGCAGTTCCTGGTCGAGGGCAAGCAGGAGTTCAATCCGACCAGGCCGAGCTGGACGCTGTGGTTCTTGCTCGCTCTGGGCATCTTCCGCCTGGTCCTCCCCTATCTGGCACTGCTGCGCTGGCCGCTGCTGATCAGCGTGGTGCTCGCGGTCGGGGTCAGCTACTACGACAACATCGACTCGACCTTCTCGCTCGCGCGCGCGATCGGGATCATGCCGTTCTTCATCTTCGGCTGGCGGCTGCGCGGTGTCACACCGGGTGGTCGTTCCGTGTTCGCGCGATGGCTGGCACAGCCGCCCGCGCGCGTACTCGGAGTCCGGATCGTCGCGGTCCTCTTCTTCGCGGTCGCGGTGGTCGTGATGAGCGTCAACATCGACGCGTTCCGCGCGGCCGACCTTCGGTTCTGGTTCTTCTACGACCGCCCCTACGACGCTCTCGGCGAGACGCAGTGGTGGGCCGGCCTCGTGCGCCTGGCGCTGATGGCGGCCGCCGCGGTCCTCTCACTCGCGCTGTTCGCCCTCGTTCCGCGCCGACGCACGCCGTTCACTGCGCGGGGCCGCTCGACGATGTACGTGTACCTGCTGCACAGCTTCGTCCTGTACCCGCTGCGGGAGTCAGGTGTCCTGTCCCGGACCGACAGCACGCTCGCGCTGGTGCTGATGATCCTGTTCTGCATCGGCGTCTCGATCGCCCTCTCGCTGGGTTGGACGCGCACCGTCTTCCACCGGCTGGTCGAGCCCCGCGCGGCCTGGCTGTTCGCCCCGGACGCCGACGCGCGGCCGGACCGCGCCGGCCCCACCGGAGCCGAGCGCGACCGGCAACCCGAGCGACGCTGACCGGCGTTACCCCGTGTGTCGGGGACCCTGGCCGCCGTTCAGGGGCGCGCGTACGCTCGTCGCGACGGAGACCGGCCCCGTCCTCGACCCCGACGATCCGATGGGAAGAATCATGACCGACTCCGAGAAGTGGCAGTTCGAGACCAAGCAGATCCACTCGGGAGCCGCACCGGACCCAGTGACCAGGGCCCGCGCGACGCCGATCTACCAGACCACCTCCTACGTCTTCGACAGTGCCGAGCACGCGCAGAACCTCTTCGCGCTCGCCGAGTTCGGAAACATTTACACGCGCATCCAGAACCCGACCCAGGCGGTTGTGGAGGAGCGCCTCACGGCTCTCGAGGGCGGATCGGGTGCCTTGCTGCTCGCGTCGGGCCAGGCGGCCGAGACCGCGGCCGTGCTGAACATCGCGCAGGCCGGCGACCACATCGTCTCGTCGTCCTCGATCTACGGCGGCACCTACAACCTGTTCAAGTACACCCTCGCCAAGCTCGGCATCGAGACCACCTTCGTCGAGAACCAGGATGACCAGGAGGAGTGGCGTCGCGCCGTCCGAGCGAACACCAAGCTGTTCTTCGCCGAGACCGTCGGCAACCCCAAGATCAACATCCTCGACATCCGCACTGTCGCCGATGTCGCACACGACGCCGGCGTGCCCCTGATCGTGGACAACACCATCGCGACGCCGTACCTGATCCGCCCCTTCGAGCACGGCGCGGACATCATCGTGCACTCGGCGACGAAGTTCCTCGGCGGGCACGGGACGGTCATCGGCGGCGCGATCGTCGACGGCGGCCGCTTCTCGTGGAGTAGGAACGCCAAGCGCTTCCCCGGCCTGACCACACCGGATGAGTCGTACCACGGCGCCGTCTACACCGCGGCAGTCGGCGACTCCCTCGCCTACATCATCAAAGCCCGCGTGCAGCTGCTGCGCGATTTCGGCGCCTCGATCGCCCCGGCCAGCGCCTGGCAGCTCATCCAGGGCATCGAGACCCTCTCGCTCCGGATCGAGCGCCACGTGCAGAACGCGCAGGAGATCGCGGAGCACCTGGAGAACCACTCGGACATCGCCTCGGTGAACTATTCGGGCCTGCCGACCTCGCCCTGGTACGCCGCAGCGAACCGCTACGCGCCGAAGGGTGTGGGCGCAGTGCTCTCGTTCGAGCTCAAGGGCGGAGTGGACGCTGGTCGCGCCTTCGTCGACTCGCTGGAGTTGTTCTCGCACCTCGCGAACATCGGCGATGTCCGCTCGCTGGTCATCCACCCCGCGTCGACCACGCACTCGCAGCTCTCGCCCGAGCAGCAGCTCACGGCCGGAGTCACGCCGGGCCTGGTGCGGTTGTCGGTCGGCCTCGAGAACATCGACGACCTCCGCGCCGACCTCGACCAGGCCCTCCGCGCTGCGCGCGCCGTCGTGGAGGCCTCGCGCGCGAACGCCTGAGCGTGCCGCCGACGCGGTGGGTTCCCCTGCCCCGTCCGGGGGATCCACCGCGCACTGGACCGGCCGAGGGCGAAGGCGCACGGGCAGGGCGTGACACCATAGACAGCGGTATGGACTGGCAGCAGACACTCGAGGACACGGTCCCATCGGCCTTCATCACGGAGCGTCAGCTCCTCTCGGTGATCGGCAAGCCGCCCGCCACCGGAGCGTGGCGAGAGGGCGACCACCCGGGCGGCCGCCGCTTCGTCGACCTCGGCCCGTTCGACTTCGAGGCCGGCGGACACCTCCCCCACGCCCGCATCGCCTACGAGAGCTGGGGCGAGCTGAACGCCCGGCGCGATAACGCCGTCCTCGTCCTGCACGCGCTGACCGGCGACTCCCACCTGATCGGCCGGGGCGACCCCGGCCACGCCACCGACGGCTGGTGGTCCGGACTGGTCGGCCCCGGGCTCGCGATCGACACGGACCGCTTCTTCGTGGTCGCCCCCAATATGCTCGGCGGCTGCCAAGGCTCCACCGGCCCCGCGTCCCTCGCTCCCGACGGCCGCGAGTGGGGCGCGCGTTTCCCCTACACGAGCATCCGCGACCAGGTGCGGGCACAGGTGCGGTTCAGCGAGCTGATCGGCGTCGAGTGCTGGCACACGGTCATCGGCGGCTCGATGGGCGGAATGCAGGCTCTGGAGTGGGGCATCGACCACGCCGAGCGCGTCGCCCGACTCGCGGTCCTCGCCGCTCCCCCGCGCGCCACCGCCGACCAGATCGCGCTCAACTTCGTGCAGCTGGAGGCGATCCGCACCGATGCGGCCTTCGCAGGCGGTGCCTACTACGACGCGGGCGACGGACAGGGGCCGTACCACGGCCTTGCGCTCGCCCGCAGAATGGCGCTGCTGAACTACCGCAGCCCCTCCGAGCTCAACGACCGCTTCGAGCGCAGCTGGCAGTCGGGGCTCAGCCCGCTCGGCGGCGGCGGCCGATTCGCCGTCGAGTCGTACCTCGACTTCCACGGCAACAAGTTCACCCGTCGCTTCGACGCGAACAGCTACATCACTCTGGTGGAGGCGATGAATTCGCATGACGTCGGTCGCGGCCGCGGCGGCGAGGCGGCGGCCCTCGGCCGGATCACCAGTCCCACGCTCGTGCTCGGCATCGACAGTGATCGCCTCTTTCCGGTCGAGGGGCAACGGATCATCGCCGCGCACGCTCCCGGCGCCCTCGACGGCGGAGCGGTCGCGGTGATCACGTCGCCGTTCGGCCACGACGGCTTCTTGATCGAGGACGACGCTGTAGGCGCCCACCTCGCCCGGCTGCTCGCGCACTCCGGCGACCGCCTCTCCGGCTGAGTCCGGCGCACTTCGACGTGCCGATCCGGTCCGACCGGCCCGGCCAGTGACTATCGTGTGTCGGGGGTGAGCCCCGCGCCACGATCGGAGGGGGCCAGAGCGTGCCGATGATCCGCAGCGCTCGCGAGCGCGACCGGCTACTGCGCCACTCCGCCTGCGGAGTCGGCCTGCTCACCGACGCGGGGGTACTGGGCATGGTACTCATTCCCGGGACCCTGCAGACCGCCGCCGTCCCCTTCGCCGTCGCCCTGCTCCTGGGCATGATGGCCGCCCATGTCGAGCTCGCGCGGTCGGGACGCCTCAGCCGCGTGATCGCCGTGGCGGTCGGCGGTGTGGTTCTGGTGTGGGGTCTCGCACTGGGGCTCGAATCGGGCGCGGACTTTGCCGGGTTCGTCCTGGTCAACACGGCGAACGCCGTGACCGCGAGTATCGCCGTGGTGGTGACGACCTCGTCGCGCCGCCTGGCCCTCGTGCTTCCGGTGCTGATCCCGAGCGTGATCCCCTCGGTGCTCGTCTCCACCGGTACCACGATCCCCGCCGTCCTCTTCCAGTCGCTGCTGCCCTGGGGCACGCTGTGCGGCTTCGCACTGTGGATCAGCACGGCGGTTCCCCGGGCGGTACGGCGGATCGACAGCATCGGCAACGCACACCGCGTCGAGCGACTGGCCAGCGAGACGGAGGCTCAGCGCCGACAGGGTGCTCGCCTCCTGCACGACACCGTCCTGGCCACGCTCACCCTCCTCGCACACTCGGGCCGCGGAGTGTCGGTCGACGCACTCCGGCAGCAGGCCGCCCAGGACGCGCAACTGCTGCGCCAACTGCGGCTCGGCGGAACACCGACGCCGAGCGCCTCCGGGTCCTACCAGCTGACCAGCGTGACCACCGCTCCGGCAGCCAACACCCTCGAGAGTGTCCGCCACCGCTTCGGCCGGATGGGTCTGGATGTCATCTGGCACGGCTCCGGCCAGGTGGCGCTCACGGGTGCCGCGCTCGACTCCTTCGTGCTCGCCCTCGCGGAATGCCTTGAGAACGTGCGCCGCCACTCCGGGGTCGCTTCGGCCGACGTGACGATCACCGAGGACGAGACGACCGTCCGCGCGATGGTCACGGATGCGGGCGCCGGGTTCGACATCGCGACCGTCCCGGACTCCAAGCTCGGCTTCAAGGAATCCGTGATCGCCCGGCTCGGTGATGTCGGTGGGCGCACCCGGCTGTTCAGCGCGCCGGGATCCGGGACCACGGTGGTGCTGGAAGTGCCCAAGTGAGCGCGGAACCCCGAGCGCCGGCGCCGCTGCTCGGCGGGGGCGGGTCCGGCCCGGCGGATCGCTCCGCCCGGTCGTGGCGGTCGGCGCGGTCGGCGCGCCGTCGGCAGGAGGGACTGGGCACCAATTACCTCGGCAGCGGCCTGAACGGCATCGCCGCCGCGATCCTGACCTTCCAGCTCCTGATCTTCCTCTCGACCTCGACCCGCTACAGCGACGTCGCACCCGCCGCGACCGCCTGGGTCCTCGTGATCCTCGCCTTCGGCTCCATCGTGCTCGCGATCCGCCTGAGCGGGCGGCGTCTCCCGCTCGCTGTCTACCTCTGCTTCCTCCTCGCGGTCGGCGTCGCCGTCGTGCTCGATCTGGTGGCGGTGATCGACTCTGGATCCGCGCGCACCGTCCCTACCGCCGCCGTCGCCGCGGCCGTCGCTCACGCCGCGCTGATCGTCCACCGGCGCGGAGTCGAGATCCTCGCGGTGGGCGTGCTCGTCTCGATCGCCGAGGTGGTCGTGTTCCTCTCGATGGAGTCCGGCGGCGCCGATGTGCTCTCGGTGCGGATCAGTGCACTCGTCGTGACACTCGCCCCGGCTGTCGTCGTGGTCGTGATGATGCGCGGGTTCCGCAGGATGGTGCAGCTCGAGACCGACCGCGCACTCGTGCAGAGCACCACCCTCGGCCCGCGCTACGCGGTCGGGATGCTCGCCTCCGAGGAGCTGGCACGGCTCGACCTGGCCGCCGAGCGCCTCCTCGCCGAGGTCGGGGACGGCTCGGTCCGCCTCCCCCTCGACGCCCAGCGCGCCGCCCATGCGACCTCGCTCGCCACGCAGCTCCGCCTCCACCTGATCGAGGGACGCCGCGAGACCTGGCTGCACCACGCCGTCCTCGAATCGGAGCTGCTCTCGCCCCTGGTCAACCTCGACGACCCGGACGGAACCGCCGGGCTCCTCGGCCACGACCAGCGCGACGGGCTCCTCTCAGCGATCTGGCTGATCGCCGACAGCGCGACCGGGCTCGCCGTGGTCCTGCACGTCGAATCGGGCAGCCCCCGTGATTCTGGAGCCGAGACGACGACCCGTGGCCTCCTCGTTCCGATCGTCCTTTACTCCTCAGGCGCGCCCTTGCGTGTAGTCGATCCTGCGACGTGGGAAGCTATCGCTCAGGTCGGCGTCTTTCGCGACACCTCGCGCGACGGGGAACTCCGAATCGAGATCGACTGCCTGGTCGACAACCCTGCCGACCGATGAGCAGCCGCCGTGAGGCCGTAGACGACCGACGACCGACGACCGAAGGACACCGATGACACCCACCGCTGAATCGAAGATCACGCTCGCAGTCGTGGACGACCATAAGATGCTCCTCGGGGCGCTGACGGAGTGGATTCGCGGAGCCGCCTCCGACATCCAGCTGGTCGCCGCAGTCGCCTCCTGGCCCGAGCTGCTCACGCACCCCGAGTTCCCCGTCGACGTCGTCCTCCTCGACCTCGACCTGAAGGACAACATCCCGATCTCGGTGAAGCTGTCGACGCTCAAGACCACCGGCGTCAAGACCGTCCTGATGAGCACCTACTCCGAGCCGGCCGTGGTGCGCGAAGCACTCGCCTCCGGCGCGCTCGGCTACCTGGTGAAGACCGAGGACGCCGACATGATCGTCGAAGCGATCCGCGCGGCCAAGGACGGCCACTCCTACATCTCCCACGAACTCGACATGGCGCTCTCCACCGGCGACTCCGACGGAGCCCCCAAGCTCAGCGCCCAGGAGCGGCGCGTAATGGCCCTCTACGGCGGAGGCGAACCGGTGAAGTCGGTCGCGTTCGAGCTGGGCATCTCGGAGGAGACGGCGAAGTCGTACCTCAAGCGGATCCGCGAGAAGTACCGCGTCGTCGGCATCGATGTGGGCACCAAGGTCGCGCTGCGCAAGCGCGCCATCCACGACGGCATCCTGATCGAGACGGACTAGGGGTCGGCCCCTCCGCGAGATGCCTCTTATGACGGGCCTCGCCGGCGTGTCGGCACCATAGGTGGCATCTCGCGGAGGATAGCGGTACCGGCACTCGGGCGGGCGAGGATGCGCTCGGCGAGGAGCGTCTTGCTCAGCCACGGGGGCAGGGACGGCAGGGTCCGGAGTGCGCGCCTCAGGGGTGAAGGACCGCGACTGTCATGCCGGGGGTGGTGGCGGGGGCGTCCATTGCGGCGAGGGCGGCGGGGAGATCCTCGAAGGGGATCGTGCGGCCGACGGACTCGGCGGGGCGCAGACGTCCGGCAACAACGTCATCCAGGAGGGCGGCGTAGCCACTGCGGGCGATGCCGTGGCTGCCGAGCAGCTCCAGCTCCAGGGCGATGACCCGGCCGAGTGGGATCGTCGGCGCCGCCTCGGGCCTGAGGAGCAGACCGACCTGCACGTGCCGGCCGCGCGGACGCAGCACGGCGATCGACGCCTCCGCTGTGACCCTGCTGCCGACGGCGTCGATCGCGAGATGCGCCCCTCCGCCGGTCGCCGCCCGAATCGCCTCGACGGCTCCTGAACCGCCCGCGACGACGACCGCACCGAGCGTCCGAGCAGCCTCGAGCGCCGCGGTCGACACGTCTGACGCCACCACCCGAGCCCCGGCCGCGAGCGCGACGATCACCGCGGACAGCCCCACCCCGCCGCAGCCGAACACCGCCACCCACTCCCCCGGGGCGACCCGCCCGCGCACGTGCAGAGCGTGGTAGGCGGTCCCGAAACGGCAGCCGAGCCCGGCAGCTTCGACGAAGCCGACTGCGTCGGGCAGGCGCACCAGATTCAGCTCCGCGTTCGGCACGACCAGCGCCTCAGCGAACGATCCATCGAGGGTAAAGCCCGGCTGCTCCTGGCGGAGGCACACCTGCGTCGCTCCCTCGCGGCACTGCTCGCAGTCACCGCAGGCGAACACGAAGGGGGCGGTGACCCGGTCGCCCACTGCAACGCGGGTGACGGCAGACCCGACCTCCGCTACCGTCCCCGCGAACTCGTGGCCGGGGATCTGCGGGAGCACAACGGAGTCGTCGTGCCCCTTCCACGCGTGCCAATCGCTCCGGCAGACCCCGGTCGCGGCGACCCGGACCACGGCCCCGTCGACGGGGCAGATCGGATCGGGCACCTCGACGATCTCGGGGAGGGCATCGAAGGAGGAGTAACTGACGGCGCGCATGACGCCAGTGTTCCAGAGCACCCGGTGCCGCCCCCGGACTCTGGCGCGCCCTGACCGTGCGAACCGCGCTCCGACGGCATCGCCGACGTTCGCAGCCAGCGACGTTCGCAGCCGATGCTGTCCTCAGGGACTCGCACTTCCTTCACCGGTTCTCTTCGTGCCGCCGCGGTCGCCGGAACAAGCGCCGCGACGCCGCTCGCCGCAGTGGCGAGAACACCGACTACGGCACAGAATCCAGCATCGGGCAGAGGATCGCCGGACGCCCTACAGCGCGTCGATGGGGATACCGTCGGTGCTCGGAGCGGTCGCCTCGCGGTGCACCGGGTAGACCGTCCCGCGGGCACGGTCGATAGCGATGCTGGTCAGCGCCAGCGCGATGCCCGCGGCGGTGAGGCCCACGCCGACCCAGATCGGCGAGAGATAGCCCAGGCCGACCGCGATCGTCAGGCCGCCGAGCGCTGCTCCGATCGAATTGCCGATGTTCAGGGCGGAGTGGTTGAGTGCCGCCGCGATGGTCTGGCTGTCGCGCGCGACGTCCATCAGCCGGGTCTGGATCGCCGGTGACGCGGCCGCCGAGAAGCCTGCGGCGAGGAACGCGAACACGACCAGGCCGACGATGGACGACGCCGAGAGGGCGAGCCCGATCAGCGAGACGCCGACACCCGCGTAGAACACCACGAGCGCGCGGCGTACGTCGCGGTCGGCCGCCCAACCGCCGACGAGGTTGCCCACGGTCATCCCGAGGCCGATAACGACCAGGATCCACGGCACCGCCCCCAGCGGCAGCCCGGTCACCTCAGTGGCGAGCGGCGAGATGTAGCTGTACATCGCGAAGAGGCCGCCGAAGCCGATGGCGCCCACCAGCAGTGTCATCCAGACCTGCAGGCGGCCGAAGGCGCGCACCTCGTTGCGGACGGTCGCGGCGGGATTTCCAGGCCGGGCGGGCACGAGCAGCTGCACGGCCACGACGGTCAGCGCGAAGAGAGCGGCGACGACGAGATAGGCGCTGCGCCAGCCCGCCACCTGGCCCACCCAGGTGATCGCCGGAACACCGACCACAGTGGCGATCGTGAGGCCGGAGAGAACGAAGGCGACACCCTTGCCGCGCTTGCCCGGGCCCATCAGGTCGGCCGCGACCAGAGAGGCGATGCCGAAGTAGGCGCCATGCGGCAGCGCCGCGACGAAGCGTGCTGCGAGGACGAGCGGGAAGCTCGGCAGCAGCGCCGAGCCGATCGTTCCGATCGTGAAGGCGACGAGAAGGGTCAACAGGAGGCGCTTGCGCGGCCAGCGCGCCGCTGCGGCCGCGATCGTGGGCGCACCGACCACCACCCCGAGCGCGTAGGCCGAGATCAGCATCCCGGCCTGCGAGACGGCCTGCTCCTGACTCTCGGCGTAGACACCGGGCAGGAGGTCGGCGGCTAATTGCGGGAGCAGTCCCATCGCCACGAACTCGGTGGAGCCGATACCGAAGCCCCCCATCGCGAGGGCGAGCAGGGCGAGTCGGGTTCGAGCGGGCGAGAGTGTCACCGGACAAGGTTACCGAGGATCGACAGGATGTCGAATCGATTCGAACCCGGCGCCGGCTCGCGCGCCACGAGTGCGCCCGGCGCTCTCCGGCTACTCCCCGAGCGCCTCGTTCAGCCGGGCGATCTTCCCGTCGATCTCGCCCGAGTACCCAGGGCGGATGTCGGCCTTGAGCACGAGCGAGACCCGAGTCCCGAATGCGCCCACCGCCTCCGTCGCCCGCCTGATCACGTCGAAGACCTCATCCCACTCGCCCTCGATCTCGGTGAACATCGACGTCGTGCGCGACGGCAGCCCACTCTCGCGGACGATGCGGACAGCGGCGGCGACCGCGTCGTGGACCGACGCGTCGGGCGCTTCGCCCCCGGACGGTGCGACCGAGAATGCGACGAGCATGGGAGCCTCCCTGACTGCGCCGCCGGGAGTCGGCCGCGCTCCGTCCGAGCCTACGAGCCCTGGGCCGCGAGGCGCGCCTGCCCGGTCAGCGCCGGCTCCGACAGCGTGATGCCGCGCGCCGTGCCGATCCGCCACAGCTCCCGCAGCAGCCAGCCGAGCAGCACGACGAGCAGGACGTTCCGCACGCTCAGCACGAGCACCATCCACCAGTGCGACCAGAGCAGGAAGAGATAGAGGTACGGGTAGACCACCTGGGTCAGCGCCGCAGTGAGCATCGTCAGCTTCGCCGGACGGTCGAAGGAGCCGTCGCGGCATGCGATCAGCCCCGCGATCACCGGCGGCGCGAGCCAGACGATGTATTGCGGCGAGAGCACCTTGTTGGTGTCGATGAAGACGACCACGAAGGTGAGCGCAAGCAGCGGGAACAGCCGTGCCGCGTCCGCTTGCCGCGCGAGGGCCCGCGCTCCGAGCACAGCCACGCCCAGCATTGCCAGGGCGAGCAGCGGAGTCATCAGGCTTGCCGCGAACTCGGTGCCCGGCCCGTGCATCTCGAACGTGTTGATGTCGGCCGCGTAGTAGACGTAGCTACCGGTGCCCGGGACGACCGACAGCCACATCCACGGGGTGCTGACGACGGCCTCAATCTGGAGGCCGCGGTCGGTCTGGTCGGTGACGAAGCTGAAGACCTGGTCACCGCCGCCGACGAAGACGACCGCGAGCACGAGGAGCACCGAGATGACCGCTGGCACGAGGATCATCCGCACCCGGCCGCGCAGCACGAGGACAGCGGCAGCGAGGATCGCGGCGGGCCACACCTTGATCCAGGTGGCGACCGTCAGCAGAGCTGCGGCGACGCCCGGCCGAGTCGCGGCCCAGAGCATCCCGGCGATGGCGGGAGGCGTGGTGAACGCGTCGATCCGGCCGATCGCGATCGGCCCGAGCAGGACGAGGAACAGCAGCCACCAGCGTGCCGCGGCGAGGCGCGGGGCCGAGCGGCGCCGCAGCAAAAGGGCGAACACGGCGGCGTCGGCGAGGGCGACGAGGACGAGCCACACGAGGTCGTAGCCCGCCGCGCCGAAGAGCCACGAGGCGGCGATCGGGCCCCAGGCGAGGATCGGGTAGACCCAGCCCGTGTCGATCCCGGCGATCCCGCCACCCTCGACGGCGGTTCTCATCCACTCGCGGTAGACGATGCTGACGTCGCCCATCGGAAGGCCGGGTGCGAACAGCGCCAGGAGCGAGAGCAGCACGTGCACGAGCGCGAAGCCGCCCCAGAGCACGGCGACGGAGTCGCGGTTCTCGCGCAGCCGGGTGAGGGGGCGGGAGAACGCTCGAGGAGGGGAGGACGGCACCGCGTCATTGTAGAGGGGCCGCTCAGCGGGACGCTGGCAGCGGCACTGCCCGCGCGGGAAGCGGCGCTCCCTGGACGCGTCAGTACCCGGCGAACGCGTCGGTGCGGATCCGTTTCGCCCCCGCGGCCCGCAGCGCACCGCGAACGGAGTCGACGAAGGACGGCGATCCGGAGACGTAGCCGACCCGTCGGCCCGCGTCCGGCACGGCGTCGGCGAGCAGTTCGGCGCTCAGGCGTCCGGACACGTGCGACCAGCCGCTGGGCAGGTCGGCCGGGGCCTCCTTCGAGCAGAGTACGACCCGCGCACCCGACTCCTGCAGCACATCGCGGTAGGCCACGTCCGCGAGGCTCGGCGCAGCGACCACGACGACCACGTCCCGCTCCGGCCCTCCCGCGAGGGAGCGCAGCTGGCTCGCGAACGGGGTGATCCCGATGCCGCCGGCCACCAGCAGCAGCGGCACGGAGGGGTCGGCCGGCAGGACGAAGTCGCCGCCGACGCTCGTCGCGCGCAGCGAGTCGCCGGGTTCCAGGGCGGCGAGCGCTCGCTTGAAGCTGCTGGCCTTCTCGGGCATCCGCAGCGCGATCGCGATCTCGCCGTTCGCGGGAGCCGAGGAGACGGAGAAGGTGCGACGGCTCCCCCGGCTGTCGGCGCGGTGCGGCAGGTCGAGCTCGAGCCACTGACCCGGCTCGAATGGCAGCGGAAAGCGGGAGCGGAAGCGGTACTCGGCGATGCCGGGGGCCAGCACGCGAGTCGAGGCCAGCTCGAGCGTGTGCCGACGGCGCTGGCGGTACGCGACAGCGAAGGCGAGCGCATTGCCGACGACGAGGCCCAGCTCCGGAGTGGCGGAGATCACGCCGATGTGGAACGGCACGCTCGCCACCAGTGCGGCGACAACCGCGATGATCAGCTGCTGCGAGCGGCGGGGTGCGAGCGTGAGCGGCTCGGTCAGCATGAAGGCGCCGGCGAAGACGAAGGGGTAGGCGGTGAAGACCAGGGAGGCCGCGGCCCCGAGCTCTTGACCGTTCAGGACGGCCTGCTGCACCGAGACTCCGCCCGCCACGAGCACGAAGACGGCGAAGACGGCGAAGCGCCGGACCCGCGCGACGACCAGAAGAGAACCCACGACGACGAACGGCCAGATCGCGCCGCTGGCGATCCACCAGGCTCCGGCGGTGAGCCCGGTGAATCCGATGATCAGCACGGCCACCGCGGCCGGATTGAAGAGGTGCCGACCGCGCCAGGCGAGGACGTACTTGGAGGCGGCCGCGATTGCGCCGACGAGAGCGATCACCGCCAGCCCGCGCGGATCCGCCGTCGGGAAGAGGAGGCACGCGATCAGCAGCCCCGTGACAAGGGAGGACTCGAGGTGCGCGCGGCTGCGGAAGAGCCTCGCGAGGACCGCGCTCACGAGGGCGGTCGAGGCGACCGCGACCAGAGTGCTGCCGAGGATCTCGAGCGGAGTCGAGAAGATCAGGCCGGCCGAGGCGTAGCCGACGGCGAGGAGCAGGAGCGCGGCGAGCGTCATCCAGACCAGCCGGTAGGTGGTGACGCGGCCGAGGGCGCGGTCGAGTGTGCCGATCATCGGAAGACCTCTCCGGGGAAGGAAGACGAGTAGTGGAGGGTGCCGTCGCTGCGGACGCGGACGAACTCGAAGTCGAAGCGCTCGGCGAGGGTCTCGGGCGGGCAGACGAACAGCGCGGTCGCGAGCCCGTCGGCGACGAGGGCCGTGTCGGCCACCGCCCAGGTGGCGACAATGCTCTCGACCGGAGCGCCGGTCCGCCCGTCAAGGACATGGTGGAGGCCGCTGCCCCAGGCCCGGCGGTTGCTCGCGGAGCCGCAGAGCGCGCGATCTCCGGGCAGGGCCACGCCGATCGCGCTGCTGGCGTCCCACGGGTGCTCGAGGCCGACCCGGTAGGCTCCGGCGCCCGTGCCGCGGAGGTCGCCGCTGGCGTCGACGAGGGCGGGCCCGACTCCGTCGAGCTCATCGAGCACGAGGTCGACGAGCTGCCCTTTGCCGGCCGCGCCGACGTCGACGACGGTGCCCGGCTCGATCCGGAGTCCTGCCGCGCCGTACCGGGCCGCTGCCCAGGCCGGGGCCGCGGCCGCGGGTCCGCGGGGCACGAGGGTGTAGGCGGGGTCGTAGCCGAGCTGTTCGAGCGGGCCGCCGACGAACGGAGTCACGGCGCCGCCGGTCAGCTCGTCGAGCACGTCGTAGAGGGCGAAGAGCTCGTCGGCCTCGGCGGGGAAGACGCGCTCGCCCCCCTCGCGCAGCTGGGAGACGGCGGAGTCCGCGCGGAAGCGCGACCAGGTGCGGTCGTACTCCGTGATGCGCGCCGTCACCCGGGCACGCCGGGACGCGTCGAGCGGCTCGGCAGTGTCGATGTGCCAGGTGGTGCCGATCGCGTCGAATCGCCACCCGTGATCGAGGGTGGGCGCCGGATCAGGCCGTGGCATCGGCCTTGATGGTCTCGACGGCGTCGTTGAAGCCGCCGGAGGTGAGGGAGGATCCCGACACCTTCGAGACCTTCAGGTCGTCGAGCGACTTGCCGACGACCTCGCCCGAGATACCGCTGGCGAAGCGCCCCTGGTACTGCTGGCCGGTCGGGTTCTCCGACTCCGGGGTCACGGTCACGTCGGTGACGACCCCGCCCGCGAGAGTCAGCGACACGCCGACCTTCTCGTTGCCGCCGGGCGAGGTGTAGGAGCCTTCGGCCTGGTAGGTGCCGTCAGCGTAACTGCTGCCGCTCGCGGCGGCGGTGTCGCTGTCGGTCGACGCGGGGGTCGAGCCGGTGGCGGTGGTCGGAGAGGTGGCGGTCGCCGCGTCGGCGTCGTTCCCGGTCGTGGTGGGGCTGGAGCAGGCGGCGAGGGCGGCGAGCGTACCGGCTCCGGCGAGGAGGGTCAGGGCGTAGCGGGCGGGAGTCGTGGTCTTCGCGGTCATGTCTGTTCTCCTGGTCAAGGCGGACGCGGCGGATCCGACGGTAGGGGTGCTCGCTTCGAGCATTCGATGAAGCGGCGGTGCGGGCCCGGTGAACCGGATTGCGGGTGTCGCTTCTCCTAGAACAACGGCGGCGGTTCCCCTTCGGTTCAGCGATCGCCGCCCGGGTGTGTCAGCGCAGGACGGCTGCGACGACTCCAGGCAGGTGCTCGGCGATGTCCAGGGCCGCGATCGGCCCGCCCGCGGAGGCGGCGCGGCCCGCTTCTGCGTGGAGCACCGCGGCGGCGGCGGCGAGCGGAGCGAGGTCCTCGGCCTTCAGCGTTGTGCCTGCTGTTTCGGCGTCGGCGGAGCGGCCGGCGACGAGCGCGCCGAGCACACCGCCGAGGACGTCGCCGCTGCCCGCGGTCGCGAGCCAGGGCGTGGATCCGGACACCTCGAGCTCCGTGCCACCGGCGACCACGTGGGTGGTGCTTCCCTTGAGCAGCACGCAGACTCCGAGGCGGTCGGCCGCGCGGCGCGCCCACTCCCCCGGCGCCGCCGCGATGGTGGCGGCGTCCACGTTCAGGCCCGCCCGGCTGAGAACTCGTGCGAGTTCGCGGTAGTGCGGCGTGATGACGACCGCTCCGGCGACCTCGTCGATCAGGTCGAGGGCGCCTGCGTCGAGCACGACTGGAACTCCCGAGTGCAGCTGCTCGATCAGCGTGCGCCGCTGGTCGTCGTCCCGGTCGTTCGCGCTGGTTCCGGAGCCGACCAGCCAGGCCTGCACGCGTCCCCCCGCAGTCACCACCTCCGGTCGCCGCGCGAGCACGAGCCCCGAGGGCCGCTCCGGCCCGAGGTACCGGACCATGCCGATCCCCGTCCGCACCGCCGCTTCGACACCGAGCACCGCCGCTCCCGGGTACTGCTCCGACCCCGTAGCGACCCCCAGCACCCCCCGCGTGTACTTGTCGTCACCCTCCCGCGGCACCCGAACACTCCGCACCGCCTCCGCCATCCCGACCCGCTCACACATCCACCTCAAGGACGTCCTCGACCTCGACGGCGACACCGAAGGCGCGAAGTTCCGCCTCCCCGTCCCCGCGAAACGGATCCGCCAACTCGCCTCGATCTTCGAAGCCACCGACCTCGAAGACGCCCTCGCGATCATGCGACGCACAGGAGCCCACCTCGCGCGCGCGTTCGACGAGACGGGCCGCGCCACGGGAGTGCTGTTCCTGGAGGACATTATTGAGGAGCTTGTCGGCGAAGTCGACGACGCCACCCGTCGCTAGGCGCGGGCGCTGGAGGGGGCATTCGCGGCGTTGTCGTCGGGCGCGATACCGCCGGTATCGCTTCCTCCTCCGCCTTGCGACTGCCCCCTCCAGCACCCGCGCCTAGCGACGGGTGGCGTCGTCGACTTCGCCGACAAGCTCCTCAATAATGTCCTCC
>NZ_PSWS01000009.1 GCF_002932875.1 Rathayibacter tritici | reverse complement strand
GACTATCGGACCCCGAACGAAGCCGAGCAGGCATGGATCACCGAGAACCTCGCCGCGTAGACAACTATTCAACTGGTCCAGGAAACGTTGGGCAGCTCAAACACCCACCGCTACGTGATCGAGAGAACAATTGCTAGCATCAAGACCTGGCGGATATTCCACACCGACTACCGGCGGCCACTGCGCACCTTCCGAGATGCCTTCAACGCCGTCCGCGGACTCATCTTTTTCACTCGGCAAAAAACCAATTTTGCATAAGCCTCGAGGTGTCCCACGACGTGAACAGCGTCCGCAATAACGGATCGCATCTGCTCGAGACGAGGCGCCGAATCGACCGGGAAGCCAATGCTCCGGTCGACCCCGTTCTGGCATCCGACTATCTCCCCCGCAGAAGGAGTGCAAGGAGGGGTATTCACGCGGCTTGTTTGAGAAGGTGGAGTGCGACGACCGCGGAGATTGTTTGGGTGATGGTGGAGAAGGGTCGTCGGTAATCGGTGTGGAGGATGCGCCAGTTCTTGATGTGGGTGATGGCTCGTTCGATGTGGTAGTGGATCGAGTTCACGTCTTTATTGAAGTGGTGTTCCCATTCGAGGGTGTCGCAGTGGGGATTCTTTCGGATGGGGGTGAACATTCCCAGACCGATGTGGCCAGGGTCGCCGATCCAGTCCTCGGGTTTCATGCCCTCGAGGACGCCGCTGATGCGAAGCGGTCCGATGTCGTGGCGGTATCCGTCCCGATCGCGATCTAGGTTGTCGTGTTGGCGGCGATCACGCTCGCGACCAACGCCGTCACTCCGGAGACGCGGGGCCGCGACCTGACGCTCCTCGAGGACGCTTCACGCGACACCGCTGAGCAGGTGCTGACCCGGCCGACCCCGATCGTGTCCCGCCGCGAGTTCGCCCGCGCGGCGGTGATCAGCTCAGCTGCGTGCGCTCCACCCAGTCGAGGTACTCCGGTGTGACGGTGCCGGTGATGTACTCGCCCGTGAAGCAGCTGGTCTCGAGGTCGGTGAC
>NZ_PSWS01000063.1 GCF_002932875.1 Rathayibacter tritici | reverse complement strand
CTGTTAGAGGCTGCTCTTCAATCAAAGCGGATTAGCCGGTGTTATTCGTGACCGACACGCGCAAATCCATCTCGATCAATCGTATTTTGCATAAGCCTCCTTCTTCGCTCTTCTGCAGGATGCCGCCGGTACCGATCCGATGTCTTCCTTCGAGCGCCTTTCCCCGGATCTGCAGCGCACGACCTTCGGCGACGAGGACGCACCGTCGTCGCTGACGGTGACCGTCAACTTCGGAAGCGTCGACGCGCTTGAGGCACCGGCTGGCTGCGCCGTCGCAATACGCCCCGGCGAGGCTCCGTCGACCTTCTGCCCCGCCGACAGCCCGAAGTGAGCACCCTCCCTCCCGCGACATTCGGCTCGTGCGCACGGCCTGCCGGCCGGAGCGCCCGAGCGACATGTCGCGGGAGGGAAGACGTCACTCGAACGAAACGGTGCGGTTTTCGCCGACGTCGGGCTGTCCGCCGGTGACGGCGGCCTTGAGGACCTTGAACAGCACGACTGGTCGGGGCTCGTCGGTCGCCCACAGCTCAACGGTCTCGGCGTGCACGCGGATCAGCGCGACGGTCGGGTCGTCCTTGCCGTCGGGGAACCAGCCGGCCACGGCCGGGGACCACAGCTCGTCCACCTTGGCCGGGTCGTGCACGATGCTCGCCGAGCCGGCCACCGACAAGTAGCCCTTCTTGGACTCGAACGCCACGTTGACGCTCGGGTTCGCGCGGATGTCGTCGACCTTGGGCGACGGATCCTGCGTGAAGAACCACAGCTCGCCGTCGAAGTCGATGTCCTGGGCCTTCAGCGGGCGGCTGACGAGCTGCCCGGTCGCAGTGACGGTGGTGAGCAGTCCGATGCCCGCGCTCGTCACCAGCTCGGTGATCTGGGCGCGGTCGTCGGAGTCGGCGGGGGTGATCTCGGTCTCGGTCATGGGGCCGACGCTACGCGGACCAGGCGCTGCCGCAAGGGGTGGCGACGCCTCCGCGCCCGTGTCTAGCGTCGAGACATGGATACCGAATCGACGTACACCGCCCTCCTCGATAGCGGAGAGGAGCAGGAGAGCATCCGCCTCGAGATGATCAACGGCTCCCCGCAGCGCTCCTTCACCCGTGTCGCCGACATCGACGGCGAAGAAGTCGAGGTGGTCTGGGAACTCGAGCCCGACGACGACGGCTTCCATGTCTACCGCCCCGTGCGGGTGGTGGGCCGCGACGACGACAGCGGGGCGGTCTCGGACGAGCAGCTGACCGACGGCGGCGGCGCGGACGCGGCCTCCGGCGACTGACCCGGTGCCCGTCCGGCGCCGTCCCGCGAGCGGACCGGGCTAGAGCGAACGCACCCCGGTCAGGCGCCCCGAGAACACACCGCTGAGCAGCGCGCCGATCGCGAACGCTGCCGTGAGCGCCCCGACCGTCACCGCCCCGCCGCCCAGCAGCACCGCGGCGGCGGCGGGAAACACTACGCGGGGCTGCCCGAAAGCCATCGCCACGATGTCGACGAGGAAGGACATCCGGACGTGCGGTGCACTCCGAAGAAAGCGCAGGCCGTAGCGGAGCGACTCCAGCCCCGGCCGCTGCCGCTCTCCCTCCGGTACGAGCGCGGGCAGACCCGCGATGCCGAGGAACGCGGCCAGGAAGAGCACGACGTCGATCGTGTAGGTGACCGCGAAGCCCGAGGAGGCCACGAGCACGCCGGCGAGTGCGGGTCCGACCGTCACCTCCACTCCGCTTGTGATACCGCCCAGGGCGGCGGCCGCGGGGACCAGCTCGGTCCGGAGCAGTCGCGGAGCCAGCGTCATTCGGGTGGCCACGATCACGGTGGTCGCCACGGCGTGTGCAGCCGTCAGGAGGTAGAGCGAGAGCGGAGTCGCGGCGCTGATCCAGGCGAGCGCGGCGATGCCCGCGGTCGAGCCCCAGGCCACGATCGCGGCGAGCAGCAGCACCAGGCGGCGGTCGAACGCGTCGGCGAGCATCCCGCCGTAGAGTCCGGCGATCACGGTCGGCACCAGCGCCACCACGCCGACAAGCGCGACAGCCAGGGTCGAGCCGGTGAGTTCGTCGATGTGCAGGCCGACCGCGACGATCGTCATCTGGCCGCCGATGCCGGAGATCACGGTGCCGGCCCAGAGGCGGGCGAAGGCGGGGGACTCGCGGAGGGGAGCGACGTCGAGGACGTGGCTGCGCCGGGGGGCGCGGGGAGTCGGGCTCACTCGCTCCAGTGTCCTGACTCCGTCGCCCTGGCGGCCGTTGTCGCGCTGAGCCCCTGGCTCAGGGGGCATACCCTAGGGTGTGAGTCATGAGCACGTCATCCGACGGCGCGCCCGGGCGTCAGGATCCTTCTGCCCCGCGAGCAGCCGGAGCCGCCCCCTCGCGACGCTCGATCCGTATGGCCGCCGAGGCGGGTGCGCGTCGCGCCGCCGTGGTCACCGGTGGTCGGCGCAGCTCGACCGGCGGGACCCGCACCGAGTCGTCCAGGACGAACGCCACGGACTCCGACGCCGGCAGGTTCGTCCGCCGCTACGGGGCCGGGATCGCCGCGATCCTCCTCGCGGCCCTCGCCGTGCCGATCTCGTTCTTCGTCTGGTACGCCCTGATCTCACTCGGCGCATACCCGGGCGACCAGGCCGTCAGCGACCTACTGGTCGGCGTGCTCTACACCGCGCTCATCCACGCGGTCCTGCTCGCCGGGATCCTGCTCGCCGTCTCCTCGATCCGCGCCCGTCGGCGCGAGAAGCGCCCGCCGATCGCAGGTTGGATCGGTGTCGTCGCCAACGGACTCGTGCTCGTCTACTGGCAGCTGCTGGTCTCGCCGTGGCTGGTCGTGCTCTGGAACCGAGCCATCGGCTCCTGACACCACCTCCCTCTGGTAGGGTCAGCAGGTTGCCGTTCGACGGCCGCGGATGAAGAGAGCCCACGCAGCAGGCGCCGGGCACCGCGCAACGAGAGAGAGGGGATCCCATTTATGGCACTCGAAGCAGATGTCAAGAAGGCGATCATCGAAGAGTACGCGACCCACCCCGGTGACACCGGATCCCCCGAGGTGCAGGTGGCCGTCCTGACCAAGCGGATCAAGGACCTCACCGAGCACCTCAAGGAGCACAAGCACGACCACCACTCGCGTCGTGGCTTGCTTCTGCTCGTGGGTCAGCGTCGTCGACTCCTCGGCTACCTCTCGGACGTGGACATCAACCGCTACCGCTCGCTGATCGAGCGTCTGGGTCTGCGCCGATAAGGGTCAGCGCCGCTAGTTCCCCTGGGAGCAGGGCGCGGTCTCGATGACACCGCGAACTTCTTGCCGAACGGGCCGTCCTCCTCGCGGAGGGCGGTCCGTTCCGCGTTGTGGAGCGCTCCGGCTCAGGGCAGCGGGGCCGGCCGGTCGACGCCGCCCCACGAGAAGCCGCTCGAGGCCGAGAACCAGTCGGCCGCCGCACGCTGGAGCACCGCGTCCGCCTCGGGGCGACCGGGCGCCCGCACGGCGTCGACGAGGTCCGGCAGGGCGATCCGCCAGCCCGCGGCGCTGCGCTGGGCGCGGGCCCAGTCACGGGCGCAGACCGGATCGGCGGCAACCGCGGTGAGAGCCTGCGGCGAGGTCACCTGCCAGCCGGTGCTCGATTCGGCAACCACGACTGCGCAGGTCAGGGCGGCGCCGCGGATGATGCTGTCCGGGCCGGCCGAGGGGCCGATCGCCTGATCCTGCGCGGCGACCAGGGCGGTGAGCGCGAGCTGCAGCCGTGTCGACGGCCGATCGGGCCGCGGCCGGATCCTGCCCTCGCCGGCCGAGACCGAGGCCGCCGAGTCGGGTGCGAGGAGCAACCCCGAGGAGGACTGCGACGCGTGCAGACTCAGCAGCCCCGTCACTGCGTCCACCCCGCTTGCGACTCCGCGCACGGAGGAGTCGCCGAGGCTCCAGACGACGGGCGTGCGGTTGTGGAGGGTGAGGCGGCGGTGGTCCTCGTCGAGGCAGGCGACGAGATGCCCGGCCGGCACGCCCGCTCCGCCCTCCAGCGCGGAGGAAGCGGCCAAGAGCTCCCGGCTGTCGTCGCACTGGGCGGGAGCGTCGGAGCCTGCGGAGACTGCTCCGCCGAGGGAGGCCTGAGCGGTGAGGGCGCCCTGCACACCGGCGACGGCGGCGGTCACGAGTGCCGCGGCGGCCAGGAGGAGTGCCACGCCGCGCCTGCCCATCGCCGCCACCTCCTGCTCGCAGGCTAGTCCGGCGTCGTCGTCGTGCGTGCCCCGGTGATCGCGGATGCGCCGCACCACCTGACTCCGGCGGGGGAACGCCCAGGCGCTCCATGATGGGGGGATGAAGTTCTTCCCGTTCCGACGCGGTGACGCGAACCCCCTCCCCGCCGACGACCGCGGCTCGGGCAAGCTCGGCGACTACGACTACGAGCTGCGCCCGGGGTCGCGGCGCGGTGACACGCTCCTCGGCCTCGCCGACTCCCGACCCCACCAGGACGAGATCGCCCGGGTGCTCGCTCTCGGCGAGGACGAGATCACCGCCGTGATCCCACGCCGCACCCTCGAGGAGGAGCGCGTGGACGCTCCGATGCCGGTGCGCCTCTTCGCGGCCCAGCGCCCCTCCGGACTCGTCGGCCACGTGCCACGAGGCCTCGAGAACGTCGTGGACGCGGCTCTCGCTCGGCTCGCGGAGGCGGGCGGGTCGCCCCGCATCCCCGCCCGGATCGTGACGGCGAAGGGCGGTCTGCGCGTGCAGTTGTTGATGCACGAGACCCGCGGCTGAGTCGGCCACGGATCGCCGCGGTAGCGCGGTTCCTGGAGGATCCGTACGGCTGCTGATAGCATGAACCGGTTCCGAATCCGAAAGCGACCGCCGGTCGATGCCGGATTCGAGCCACGGAGCAGGCCGGCAGGAAGCTGGTCCTCGGTGGTGGAGTCCCGGACAGCGGCAGACGGCCGCAGCGGCAGATAGTTGCAGCGGTAGACAGTTGCAGCGGCAGTCGGTCGCGACAGCCCGGAGCTTTTCTACTGGTGGCCAGCACGAACGCCCTCCACACGACGGTACGGCGCGAAGCCCTGCCGTGGGATCGTCTCGATTCCTGACCGGACCGCTGCTCCGACGAACGCCGGCGCCCAGAAGGGGCGCCGCCGCAGACGTTTAAGGAGACAGACCTCTTGGAAGGTCCTGAAATCACATTCGCCGAAGCCGTTCTCGACAACGGCTCGTACGGCACCCGCACCATCCGCTTCGAGACCGGCCGCCTCGCGCAGCAGGCACAGGGCGCCGTCGCCGCCTACCTCGATGAGGACACCATGCTCCTCTCGGCCACCTCGGCGTCGAAGAACCCGAAGGACAACTTCGACTTCTTCCCGCTGACCGTCGATGTCGAAGAACGCTCCTACGCCGCCGGCAAGATCCCCGGCTCGTTCTTCCGCCGCGAGGGCCGCCCCTCCACCGAGGCGATCCTGGTCTGCCGTCTGATCGACCGGCCGCTGCGCCCCTCGTTCGTCGAGGGCCTGCGCAACGAGGTCCAGATCGTCATCACGGTCCTCAGCATCGCGCCGGACGAGTTCTACGACGCCCTCGCGATCAATGCCGCGAGCGCCTCGACGCAGATCTCGGGCCTGCCGTTCTCCGGCCCCGTCGCGGGCGTCCGCCTCGCGCTCATGTCCGACGGCTCCGGCAACGACCAGTGGGTCGCCTTCCCCAAGGCCTCGCAGCTCGAGAACGCCGTCTTCGACCTCACGGTCGCGGGCCGCGTCGTCACCAACGAGGACGGTTCCTCCGACGTCGCCATCATGATGGTCGAGGCCGAGGCCACCGAGTCCTCCTGGAACCTCATCAAGGCGGGTGCAACCAAGCCCAGCGAGGACGTCGTCGCCGAGGGCCTCGAGGCAGCGAAGCCCTTCCTCCGCGCGCTCGTCGAGGCGCAGACGAAGCTCGCCGCAGAGACCGCGAAGCCGGTCAAGGACTACCCGGTGTTCCTGCCCTACGCGCAGGACACCTACGACAGCGTCGCCGAACTCAGCTACGACGAGCTCGTCCGCGTCTACCAGATCGCCGACAAGGTCGAGCGCCAGGACGCCGACGACGCCCTCAAGGCGCGCGTCAAGGAGCAGATCGCCGAGCGCATCGCCTCGGGTCAGCTCTCGGCCGAGGCCTACGCCCAGGTCGGAGCCGCGTACAAGTCCGTCACGAAGGTGGTCGTCCGCGGCCGCATCCTCCGCGACGGCGTGCGCATCGACGGACGCGGCCTGGCCGACATCCGCCCGCTCGACGCCGAGGTGCAGGTCATCCCGCGCGTCCACGGCTCGGCCATCTTCCAGCGCGGCGAGACCCAGATCCTGGGCGTCACCACGCTGAACATGCTCAAGATGGAGCAGCAGATCGACTCGCTGTCGCCGGTCACCAAGAAGCGCTACCTGCACCACTACAACTTCCCGCCCTACTCCACCGGTGACACCGGCCGCGTCGGGTCGCCGAAGCGTCGCGAGATCGGGCACGGCTTCCTCGCCGAGCGCGCCCTTGTGCCGGTGCTGCCCAGCCGCGAGGAGTTCCCCTACGCGATCCGCCAGGTCTCCGAGGCGCTGAGCTCTAACGGCTCGACCTCGATGGGCTCGGTCTGCGCGTCGACCCTGTCGCTGCTCAACGCGGGTGTGCCGCTGCGCGCTCCGGTCGCGGGCATCGCGATGGGCTTGGTGTCCGACGTCGTCGACGGTCAGACCCGTTATGCGGCGCTGACCGACATCCTGGGCGCCGAGGACGCGCTCGGCGACATGGACTTCAAGGTCGCCGGCACCTCCGAGTTCGTCACCGCCATCCAGCTCGACACGAAGCTCGACGGCATCCCGTCGTCGGTCCTCGACGCCGCGCTCAAGCAGGCCAAGGACGCCCGCACCACGATTCTCGCGGTGCTCACTGCGGCCATCGACCAGCCCGACGAGATGGCTCCGACCGCCCCCCGCGTGATCTCGGTGCAGATCCCCGTCGACAAAATCGGCGAGCTGATCGGCCCGAAGGGCAAGACGATCAACGCGATCCAGGACGAGACCGGTGCCGACATCTCCATCGAGGAGGACGGCACGGTCTACATCGGAGCCGTCGACGGTCCGTCCGCCGAGGCCGCGCGTGCGCAGGTCAACGCCATCGCCAATCCGACCAACCCCGAGATCGGCGAGCAGTTCCTCGGAACCGTCGTCAAGCTCGCGACCTTCGGTGCGTTCGTCTCGCTCCTGCCGGGCAAGGACGGACTGCTGCACATCAGTGAGGTCCGCAAGCTCGCCGGCGGCAAGCGCGTCGAGAACGTCGAGGACGTCCTCGGAGTCGGCCAGAAGCTGCTCGTCCAGATCACCAAGATCGACGACCGCGGCAAGCTGTCCCTCGCGCCCGTCGTGGCCGAAGAAGCCGACGCCGAGGTTCCCGCCGAGAGCTGATCACTCCCGCACGACCGTGACGCCCGTTCCACTCCGGTGGGGCGGGCGTCCGTCGTCGCCGGGAGACATGGGGTACGGTGTCGGAACCGCACCGCGCCGACCGGAGGACTCCGTGACCGACCCGACGCCCCTGGCCACCGAGCCGGAGACGCCCTCCGTCTCGAGCACGCTTCTCTCGCGACCACTCCTCTCGCGAACACCTCTCTCGCGACCACTGGGCCGGACCGGCCTCCCCGTTCATCCGCTCGCGCTCGACGGCTCCGTCTTCGGCTGGGCCGCCGGCATCGACGACACCACCGAGGTGCTCGATGCGTTCGGGCGCCTGGGCGGCACGCTGATCTCGACGGCCGACCACTATGCGACCGGCCGCAGCGAGTACATGATCGGGCGATGGCTGGAGCAGAGCGGGCTGCGCGAGCAGATGCTCGTCGCCACGAAGGTCGGCCGGCACCCGGACGCGCCGGGCCTTGCACCCGAGGACGTCCGCATCGCGATCGAGGGGAGCCTCGAGCGGCTCGGCACCCGGATCGACCTCCTCTCGTTCGACAGCGAGGACCCCGACATTCCGATCGCCGAGAGCCTGGCGGCGGTCGCGCCGTTCCTCGCCGACGGCTCGGTCGGAGCCCTGGGTGCCGCGCACTTCAGCGGAGCGGCGATCACGGCGTTGCACGAGACGGCGACCGCGTTCGCGTTGCCCACGCTCGCGGCCGTCGTAGCGGAGTACAGCCTGATGGAGCGCAGGACCTATGAGTCCGATGTCGCGCCCGACGTGGTGCGGCTCGAGCTGGGCACCCTCGCGCGTCTGCCGCTCGCCAGCGGCTACCTCACCGGCACCCTGCGCAGCCGCACCGACGAGCCGGAGTCGGCCCTGTTCGAGGCGGGACTGGACTACGTCGGCCGGCACGGCTCGAGGGTGCTGGCGGCTCTGGACGAGATCGCCGAGGCGCACGGCACCGAGCCGGCCGTGGTCGCGCTCGCGTGGGTGCTCTCGCACCAGGAGGTCTCGGCCGCGATCGTGCGAGCCCGGAACGCCGAGGAACTCGAGGCTCTGTTCGCGTCGGCGCTCCTCCCGCTGACCCGCAGCGACATCGCCCAGCTCGACCGCGTCTCAGCCTGAGGAGGCCCGCCGGCCCGCTCGCACTCGCGGCGGACCGCGCCGGCGGCTCCCGCCCCGGCTGCCCCGGATAGCCCGACCGGCCGCCTCAGCGGCGTAGGATGCGCGCCTCCCACGGACCCAGCGTCGATCCCGTCGCACCCGCGACATTGCCGAGCACCGCCTCGGCTCCCGCCCATTCCGCCAGCAGCGGGACCTCGAGCGGCTCGCCCGACACGTTTCCGACGATGAGGAGCTCGCCGGGTCCGGTGCGGGTGAAGGCGAACAGGGTGGGGTGCTCGGCCTCCAGCAGTGCGAAGCGGCCCAGCTGCACGGTCTCGTCGGCGTGCCGGAGGGCGATCAGGGCGCGGTAGTACTCGAACACCGACCGCTCGGCTGCCCGATCGGCGGCGACGTTCACGTGGGCGGCGTTCGGATTCACGGCGATCCACGGCTCCCCGGTCGTGAAGCCCGCCTGCGGACCGTCGTCCCACTGCACCGGAGTTCGAGCATTGTCGCGGCTCTGCGCGCGAAGCCCGGCGAGCACCGTCGCCGGGTCCTCGCCGCGCTCGTCGACGGCCTCGGCCCAGTAGTTCAGCGACTCGACGTCGCGGAAATCCTCGATTCCGGCGAATGGCACATTCGTCATCCCGATCTCGTCGCCCTGGTAGATGTAGGGCGTGCCCCGCTGCAGGTGCAGGAGGGTCGCCCACAGCGTCGCGGACTCGTAGCGGTGGGCGCCGTCGTCGCCGAAGCGGGAGACCAGCCGGGGCTGATCGTGGTTGCCGAGGTAGAGGCTGTTCCAGCCGCGCTCGGCCAAACCCTCCTGCCAGCGCGCGAGATTGGCCTTCAGCGCGACCAGATCCAGCGGCACCGGGTGGAACTTGTCGACGCCGTGGTCGATCCCGACGTGTTCGAACTGGAACACCATGTCGAGCTCGCGCCGCTGCGGATCCGTGACCAGCACGGCCTCCTCGAGAGTGACCCCGGGCATCTCCCCGACCGTGAGGAAGGCGCCCTCGCGGTGCGCGAACACGGCCTCGTTCATCTCGCGGAGGTACTCGTGGAGCCGCGGCCCCACGCCGCCCATGATGCCCGTGCCGCCCTGCTCACCGTCGATCGCCTCGACGTCCTTCGAGACGAGGTTGATGACGTCCATCCGGAAGCCGTCGACTCCGCGGTCGAGCCAGCGGTTCATCATCGCGTGCACCGCTCGCCGCACCTCCGGATTCTCCCAGTTGAGGTCGGGCTGCTGAACCGCGAAGAGGTGGAGGAAGTACTCGTCCGTCGCGGGATCCAGCGTCCACGCGGGCCCCGAGAAGTAGGAGCGCCAGCCGTTGGGCTCGGCGACATCGAGCCCGGCGTCGGCCGCCGCGTCGAGCTCGCGTCCCGGCTGGACCGAGCGGCGCCCGCGACGCCACCAGTACCAGTCGCGCTTCGGGTCCTCCTGCGAGGAGCGCGACTCGACGAACCAGGCGTGCTCGTTGCTGGTGTGGTTGACCACGAGGTCCATCACGATGCGGATGCCGCGCTCGTGCGCCTCCGCGAGCAGCAGGTCGAACTCCTCCAGCGTTCCGAAGCGGGGGTCGATGTCCTCGTAGTCCGAGATGTCGTAGCCGTTGTCGTGCTGCGGCGACGGGTAGATCGGCGAGAGCCAGACCACGTCGACACCCAGGTCGGCGAGGTGGTCGAGCTTGGAGCGGATGCCGCCCAGATCCCCGATGCCGTCGCCGTTCGAGTCGGCGAAGGAGCGCGGGTAGATCTGGTAGACGACCGCGCTCGTCCACCAGGGCGTCGATGTGTCCGGTGCGGCTGATCCGGGAGTCGGCGAGGCGGTGACAGAGGGGGTCGAGTCGTCAGAGTTCATGGTCGCGAATCTAGCCGGGACGACCGACACGGAGGGGGGCTTGGCGCACCAGCCTCAGGCGCGATCCGCACCCGTCAGCGGCGCCGTGTAACGATCTGGTGAACCGTCGCGGATCCGGCGGGGTGGCGGCTCCGCTGCTCGGTTACTCTCTCCCCGGCGGGCCCGAGCCGCCGCAGGGAGAGTGGTGGCGTGCCTAGGGACAGGACCGGCGCAGCCGTGAAGGCGCCCCGCCACAGTGCTGGTCCCGACGGCGCAGTTTCTGACGGCGCTGTTCTCGACGGCGCTGCTCCCGACGGCGCTGTCGCCCTCCGCGCCGTGCCCGCTCGTGCCTTTCCCCCTCGCGCCTTCCTCGCTCGCGCCGCCGGCGGTGCCCTCGCCGCGAGCGAGCCGGTCGAGCCGAGCGTCGTCGCTCCCTCTCGCCGCCGCCCACTGGGCGACTCCGGCCACGACCTCTTCCCCTTCATGCTCGACTCCGCCGCCCTCGGCCGCGAGGACGGCGCGGCACTGCTCGAGCGCTACGGGGCGTGGGGCGGCAACGGCGTCGTCGTTACCGACTCGAGCCTTGCGGAGGGCGCGGGCGGCTGGCCCGCGGGGCACCGCGACCGCGACCACTTCGTCCTGCTGGGCCGCTTCGGCGCCCCGAGCGCAACGCCCGCGACCCCGCGCGCGCTCGTCAGCCGTGTCGAGGAGTTGCTGCGCCGCCTCCGCACGGACCGCCTCGACGTGCTCGCCGTCCGCCCTGGCGGCGCGGGTCGCCTCGACGAGCTGCTGAGCGCCGTCGAGGTTCTTGTGGCGCGCGGGCTGATCCGCTCGGTGGTCGCCTCCGGGTTCTCGCCGGAGGAGCTGTTCGAGGCGCGCGTGCTGGCCGCTCACGGCCTGCCCCGGTTCGTCGGCGCGGAGGTGCGCTGGAACCTGCTGGAGCGGCAGGAGTCGGAGAGCGATCTCGGCCTGGTGTCCGCGAGGCAGGGGCTCTCCCTGGTCTCGACCGTGCCGCTCGCACACGGCTTCCTGCGCGGAGTCGAGCGGACCCGTCGCGAGCTGAGCCGCCTCCCCGACGGGGCCCTCGCCGCCGCCCACGTCGGCCGCCGGGGCCGCCGCGTGCTCGCGGTCCTCGACGCGATCGGCACCGAGCTCTCGGCCGCGCCCGCTGCCGTCGCCCTCGCCTGGCTGTTCGGGCGCCCGCACCTGGCCGCGGCGACCGTCGCCCCGCGCTCACCGGCCGATGTCGATGCACTGGTACGCGCGGTCTCGCTCGACCTCGACGCCGGGCACCTGGCCGCTCTGGAGCGCGCGCGCCGCTGACTGCGCCCGTCTGCGACGTCCCGCGGCCGCCACCCGCCACGGCGCGACAGCCCGCGGTGGCCCGTCGCCGGGGTGGCCTAGGGTAAGCACGATGAATCACGGAGTCGCACTGCCCCTCGACCAACCGGAGACCTCGGTCCGGGCCGCAGGCGGATCCACGGTCCGCCGCTCCGTTCTCCCGAGCGGTGTCCGCATCCTCAGCGAAGCGGTGCCGGGCGCTCGCAGCGCCACGATCGGCTTCTGGGTCGCCGCGGGATCGCGCGACGAGCGGACCGGGCGCCCCGCCACCGCGGGGGAGCCGGCCGTGCCCTCCAACGTCGGCTCGACGCACTTCCTCGAGCACCTGCTGTTCAAGGGCACGCAGAAGCGCTCGGCCCTCGACATCGCCGTGTCGTTCGACTCCGTCGGCGGGGAGCACAACGCTCTCACCGCCAAGGAGTACACCTGCTACTACGCCAAAATCCAGGACCGCGACCTGCCGATGGCGGTCGAGGTGATCGCGGACATGGTGACCTCCAGCCTGATCGACCCGGACGAGTTCGAGACCGAGCGCGGGGTCATCCTCGAGGAACTCGCGATGGCGGACGACGACCCGGCCGACGTCGCGGGGGAGAAGCTGTTCGAGGCCGTCTTCGGCGACCACCCCCTCGGCCGACCGATCGGCGGCACCGCCGCGACCATCGGTGAAGCCACCCGCGACGCGGTATGGGCGCACTACCGCTCCGCCTACCGCCCCCGCGACGTTGTGATCACTGTCGCCGGCGCCGTCGACCACGAGGCACTCGTCGCCCTGCTCGAGCGCGTGCTCGTCGCCGACGGCTGGGACCTCGGCACGGCGGCGTCCCCGGTCGAGCGCCGCGTCGGCGGACGCGCCTCCTACACCCGCGGCAGCGCCCTCTCGGTCGTGCACCGCCCCACCGAGCAGGCGAACCTCCTGGTCGGCTTCCCCGGTCTCGCTGCGGGCGACGAGCGGAGGATGACGATGGGCGTCCTCAACTCGATCCTCGGCGGTGGCATGTCCTCGCGGCTGTTCCAGGAGGTGCGCGAGAAGCGGGGCCTGGCCTACTCCGTCTACTCCTTCGCGCCCTCCTACTCCGACGCCGGGCTCTTCGGCCTGTACGCCGCGTGCACGCCCGCGAAGGCGGGGACGGTCGCCGAGCTCTTGCTCGCCGAGTTCCACCGCCTCGCCGAGCACGGGGTGAGCGACGACGAGCTGATCCGCGCCCGCGGCCAGTTGTCGGGAGCGGCCGCTCTCGCGCTTGAGGACTCCGACACCCGGATGTCCCGCCTCGGCCGTGCCGAGCTGACCTTCGGCGAGTTCGTGGACCTCGACGAGAGCCTGCGCCGACTCGCCCTCGTCGGCGCGGAGGATGTCCAGGCACTCGCGGCAGACTTGGCCCGGGGGCCGTCATCGATCTCGGCGGTCGGTGCGGTCGACGAGTCGGCCTTCGCCGGAATCGCCGGGGTCATGAGCGCCTCCGCGATCTGATCCGATCGTCGAACGCCCGCCGACCGCGCACCGCTGCGCCGCACCAGGGAGGACTCCCGTGTCCCACTACATCTACCTCGTCCGTCACGGCGAGCAGCAGGACGCCGAGCACGGTCTGCCGGACGGTCCCCTCTCGGCGCGAGGCGAGCGCCAGGCGCGACTGATCGCCGAGCGGCTCGGCGGAGTGCCGTTCACCGGTGCGTGGCACTCGCCGCTGCGCCGGGCCGAGGAGACGGCCGCGCGCTTCCAGACGCTGCTCCCGAGCCTGCCCCTGCAACCGTCGTCGCTGCTGTTCGACTGCATTCCCTCCGGTCCGACCCCGGACATGCCCAAGGCGTTCGAGCCCTTCTTCGGCAGCGTGACCGCGGCCGAGATCGAGGCGGGCCACGCGCAGATGCAGGACGCGGTCGCGGAGTTCCTGGCACCGTCCCGCGAGGACCGCCACGACCTCCTGATCACCCACAACTTCGTGATCGGCTGGTTCGTGCGCCAGGTCTTCGACGCCCCCGACTGGCGGTGGCTCGGGTTGAACCAGGCCAACTGCGGCCTCACGATCATCCGCGTGCGCTCCCGGAAGCCGCCGGTACTCGTCGTGCACAACGACCTGTCCCACCTCCCCGTCGAATTGCGCACCGGCCTGCCCGAGGCGCAGCCGTACTGAGCCCGCGCCCTGACCGTTGCGGGCGCAGGGTGTAGGAGTCGGTCGGCGCCTCCTTGCGGCCGTCGAGGACTGCGCGGCACGAGCAGCGGCGACCGTGGTGCTGCACGTCCTGACCGGGAACGCCTCCGCGCTCGCCCTCTACGCCTCGACCGGATGGCGGCCCCTCGGCGCTCCCGTGCCGCATCCGCTCTCGGGAGCGCCCATGCTGACCCTGGTGCGCGATCCGCCGCCAGCGCGACCCAGCCGCACTGCGCCGCGGGATACGCTGAGCCGGTGACTACTTCCGTCGCCGTGGTCGGTGCCTCCGGCCGACTCGGCTCCTTCACCTGCTCCCTCATCGACGCGTCGAGCGAGTTCACGCTCGTCGCACGGCTCGGCTCGCGGAGCGATCTCGCCGAGATGCTCGCGGCCGACGTCGTCGTCGACATGACCGTGCCGGCCGTCAGCCAGCAGATCGTCGATGTCGCGGTGGCGAACGGCAAGAAGGTGCTCGTGGGCACCTCCGGTTGGACGGGCGGCCGCATCGCGGCGCTTCGGCGCACCGTCACGGAGCAGCCAGAGGCAGGTGTTGTCATCATCCCCAACTTCTCGCTCGGCTCGGTACTCGCGACCGCCCTCGCCACGGTGGCCGTGCGGTTCTTCGATGCCGCCGAGATCGTCGAGACCCACGGAGCGCGCAAGGTCGACTCGCCCTCCGGTACCGCGGTGCGCACCGCCGAGCTGTTGCTGCGTGCGCGGTCCGAGCTCGGTCCGGTGCAGGCGCCGCATACCGATCAGCGGGCTCGCGGCCAGCAGGTCGCGAGTGTGCCCGTGCACAGCCTTCGCCTGCCCGGAGTCGAGGCGCGCCAGGAGGTCGTCCTCGGCGGCACCGGCGAGACGGTGACCATCCGCCACGACACCAGCTCGCAGGCGTCCTACGAGCAGGGCATACTTCGCGCTCTCGACGCGGTCCGGACGACGACCGGCGTCGTGGTCGGTCTGGACGCGCTGATCGACCTGCGCGCCGCCTTCGACGCCGCTCCTCTGGCCGAGCGGCTCCTCGACGAGCAGCCCGTGGTTGGCCCGGCTCCGTCCGGTCAGGCCGCCGCGGCGACCAGCGCCCCGTGAGGACCCGGGTCGGAGTCGTCCTGATGGCGGTCCTGCTCGCCCTCTACCTGGTCGTGTGCCTGCAGTACTCCGTCGTCGCCTTCGCCGCGGGGACCGCGCCGGGGATCGTCATGGGCATCGGCCTGCTGATCCTGGGCGCTGTCGGGGTGTGGGGCCTCATCCGCGAGCTGCTGTTCGGACTGCGCGCCGAGAGGCTGGCTCGCCGGCTGGAGGGCGAGGACGCACTCCCGCAGGAGGTCCTCGATTCGCGCGCCAGCGGACGTCCGCTACGGGAAGAGGCCGACGCGCTGTTCCCCCGGTACGCGGAGGAGGTGGACGCGCAGCCGGAGAGCTGGCGCGCCTGGTACCGCCTCGGCCTCGCCTACGATGCCAGCGGCGACCGCAAGCGTGCGCGGGGAGCGATCCGCCGTGCGATCGCGTTGGAGCACGCCGCTCCGGCCTGACGGCTCCGGCTCCGGCTCCGGCCAGGCCGCTCCCGATCGCCGTCGCCGGGACTCGTCGTCACCGAGCGCGGGAGGCTTAGGCCAGTACCCACTCCAGCGCCTCGCTGACCGTGCGGTGCCGGAACTCGAAGCCGTCGTCGAGCAGACGCTGGGGGACCAGGCGCTGGCTCGACAGCAGGAGCTCGTGACCGGCATCGCGCAGCGCGAGCTCGATGACCTTCTCGGGCACGGGCAGCCTGAAGGGACGATGCAGCAGCTCGGCGAGTGTGCGCATGACATCGTTCGCGGTGGCGGGGACCGGCCCGGCCAGGTTCACCGGACCGGAGAGCTCGGACGTGAGCAGGTGGCGGAGTGCGGCGGCCTCGTCGTAGAGGCTGATCCACGGCCAGGCCTGGCCGCCGCCGCCGAGCGGCCCGCTCAGGCCGAGCTTCGTGAGGGGCAGGAGCGGCTTGAGAGCGCCTCCGTCGCCGAGGACGAGCCCGGTGCGGGCGGTGACGACCCGGGTCGCCTCGGGCGCGAGGTGAGCCGCCTTCTCCCAGCGGTCCACCACATCGGCGAGGAAGCCGGTGCCGCGCGAGGACCGCTCGGTGAGCTCCTCGCCCGGCCGGTCACCGTAGTAGCCGACAGCCGAGGCGTTGATCAGCGTTGCGGGAGGACTCGAGGACATCCGCATCGCGTCGGTGAGCGTCTGCGTCGACTGGATCCGCGAGTCGAGGATCTCGCGCTTGTACGAGGAGGTCCACGGCAGGCGGCTGATCGAGGCGCCGGAAAGATTGATCACGGCGTCGACTCGATCGAGGACGCTGAAGTCGAGCATGTGTGAGGTGGGCGCCCAGTGGAACTGATCCGGGCTCGTCGGTGCGTGGCGCACCAGGCGAAGGATCTGGTGCCCCTCGGCGCTCAGTTGACGGGTCAGCTCGGATCCGATCATCCCGCTGGCCCCCGAGATCAGGACGCGGAGTCGAGACGTCGAACCTTCTCGCCGGGGCGAGAGCTGCTCGGACGGTGTCGAGACGTGCTCGCGGGGAGTGCGCGCCGCGCGTCGCGGCGAACCCGTGCCGTTCGACCCGTCGTGATCGGAGTGCCGTGCGGATGAGTCGCTCATGGTGCCTCCCGGAGCCGGTCGCGGGCCGCCCGCGTAGTTGATCCAGCCTAGAGCCTCACGCTCAAGAGCCCGCCGATCGTCCGACGAGGCCTGCCCGCGCGAGCAGCAGGTAGAGCTCGCAGCCCAGACAGAGGCCGAACGCGGCGTTCAGGAACGCGGCGAGGAAGGCGACGGCCGCGGCGACGGGGACGGCTCCCGGCACTCCGGCGAGATGCAGGAGAACACCCGCGCCGGTGACGGCCAGGCCGATCAGCTGGGCGAAGCGCAGGGGCCGCGCGTCCTCCCACTCCTGCGGCGGGGCGAGATGCGGGCGGATGAGTCGGCGGAACAGGACGGCCCAGGGGCCGGAGCCGACGCCGCGCCCGGCGGACCAGGCGAAGAGCGCGGCCAGCACCAGGAGCAGGAGGAATCCGGGTTGCGCGAGACGGGCGACCAGATCGGCTCCGACGGGGACCGCGAGACCGAGGCCCACGGTGGTGAGGAGGAGCGCAGCGGTCACCGCGGCGGCGACCCGCGGACCACGGGGGTCGACAGCGCCGGGTGGGGGAGGGGCGGTCGTGGGCGACGGGTGTGTGCTCATCGGGTCTCCAGGAGTCGGTCGAGCTCGGTGGTCAGGGCGGCGCGGGTCGGTGCGCCGCCGATGCGGCTCCGCAGGGTGCCCGCGGAGTCGAGGAGGAAGAGGGTGGGCGTCTGCCGGACACGCAACCGCACGGCGAGGTCGGCGCGGTGTGTCAGGTCGACGTCGAGGTACGCCACCCCGGGCCGCTGCCGGACAAGCTCGCCCAGCATCCGCCGGACCGCGGGGCAGCGCGTGCAGACCTCGCTCGAGAACTGGACGACGGTGGCCTGCTCGCCGAGAACAGCGCCCGGGAGCAGCGCGCCAGGATCGATCGCGCCGGGATCGATTGCGCCGGGATCGATCGTGCCTCCACCGCGGTCGGCACTGCGTGCGACGCGTCCCGTGAGACGCCGGTGCAGGAGACCGAGGGCCGTGCCGATCGCGATCAGACCCGCGAGGGCGGCGGTGATCGTGACGGGGTCCATGCGGGAAGGCTACGTCGCGTGCATGCTTGCAGGAACCTCATGACGCGCCGTGACGCCCGGGTGTGCACCGGGTCTGGTCTAGGTTCGAAGCCGTGACTGAACTGAGCACCCCCCGCCCCGATGATCAGGCTCCTGTGTTCCGGAGCGATGTCGTCGTCGAGCTCGTCCGATCGAGCGCCCACGACTCCGACGTGCTCTTCGCCGCCCGCGTCTCGACGCAGGGCGAGAAGACGCTCGCCGAGGCGCTCGACGGTGAGGAAGCGGACGCCGAGCTACAGCGCAAGCGCGACCGCGGCCTGATTAATTACCTGATGCGCGATCGGCACGGCTCACCGTTCGAGCACAATTCGATGACCTTCTATGTTCAGGCGCCGATCTTCGTCTTCCGCGAGTTCATGCGGCACCGCATCGCCTCCTACAACGAGGAGTCGGGCCGCTACCGCGAGCTCCGCCCGGTCTTCTACGTGCCCGGCCCCGAGCGCAACCTCGTGCAGATCGGCAAGCCCGGCGCCTACTCATTCGAGCCGGGCACCCCCGAGCAGGCCGAACTCGTCGCCGAGGAGACCCGCCGCGTCAGCACACAGGCGTACGAGTCGTACCAACGGATGCTCGGCGCGGGTGTCGCCCGCGAGGTCGCCCGGATCGTGCTCCCGCTGACCATCTATTCCTCGATGTACGTCACGCTCAACGCCCGCTCGCTGATGAACTTCCTCTCCTTGCGCACCAAGCGCGAGGACTCGACGTTCCCCTCTTTCCCGCAGCGCGAGATCGAAATGGCCGCCGAGCAGATGGAGACGCACTTCCAGGAGCTGATGCCCCTCACGGCCGCCGCCTTCACCGCGAACGGCCGTGTCGCCCCCTAGCGGCCCGCGCGGTCCCCAGCGCGCGCGACCACGTGCCCCTGGTCCGTTTTGCCGCCCCGTCCGTTCTGCCGCCCCGTCCGTTCCGCCGCCCCGTCCGTTCTGCCCGCCCGTCCGTTCTGCCGCCCCGTCCGTTCTGCCGCCCCGTCCGTTCTGCCGGCCCCCGTCCGATGTGCAGGAGATGGTGCGATTCGCAGGCGCATCGTGATCGAGAGCGCTCTCTTCCCTCTGCGGCGGCGGCGAGAGCGCGCATCCCCTGCATATCGAACCGCAGCTCCTCCTCCACAGCACCCGATTCTCGGCGCTGTCCACTGATCGGCACTGCCGCCGCCCGCGAGGTCGTGGTCCCCGTCACTCTCGACGCATGCGCTCCTCCACCTCAGCCCTCCTTCGTGCCGGAGGCGTCGTCAAAACAGCTCAATTCCTGCGCGAGGGGACGACTCAGCGAGAGCTGACCCGCGCCGTCGTCGCTGGCTCCCTCGTGCGCATTCGGAAGGGCTGGTACGCCCGTCCCGGTCTCGCTCCCTCCATCGAGCAGGCCTTTCGCGTAGGAGGGGTCCTCGCCTGCGCCGATGCGGCTGCTGTGCACGGGCTCTGGGTCCCGCACTTCCGTGGACTCCACGTGGCCGTCGTGGATCGGGCGTCGCGGCTGCGCGATCGCGAGGAGTACCACCGGCGGCTCGCGCATGCCGCGGACGTCGTCGTGCACTGGTCGGAGACGGCTCCGTCACCCTGCACGCTGGTGCAGAGCATCGAGGACTGCATTGTCATTGCCGCCCGATGCCAGGGAGCCGAGTTCGCCTTCGTCCTCCTCGAGTCCGCTCTCAGGCTCCGGCTCCTCGGCGATTCAGCTAAGCAGCGGCTGCTGGAAAGGCTCCCGCCAAGGATTCAAAGGTTGTTGCTTCCTGCGGGTCGCCTCTCCGAGAGCGGCCTCGAATCGATGGTCGCGTTCCGTCTGCACCGCCTCGGTATCCGCTTCCGGCAGCAGGTGCGGATCGGCGCTCGCCGCGTCGACTTCCTCCTCGGCGAGGCACTCGTCCTCGAAGTCGACGGAGCGGCCTTTCATGAGGCCGATCAGGACAACCGCCGCGACATCGAACTCGGCCGCCTCGGATATCGCATCCACCACTTCCGAAGCTCGGCCGTCCTCCGCCACTGGGACACGGTCGAGGCGGATATCGTCGCAGCGCTCTCGCGCGGCGACCATCTCCGCGCTTGACCTCCTCCGCGCTTGACCCTTTCTGCGCTGGATGACCTCCGACGTCACTCTGCCCGCTCCTCCGGAAGGCTCTCGTGCCGTCACGCCCGTGCCATGTGCAGGGGATCCCGACGGCCCGATCCGAATCAGGCGGTGGAACTGCCCGAAGTGCTGGGACCCCCTGCAAATCGCACTGTGTCCTGCATATCGCACTGTCTCCTGCATATCGCACCGTGTCCTGCATATCGCACCGTGTCCTGCATATCGCACCGTGTCCTGCATATCGCACTGTGTCCTGCATATCGCACCGTATCCTGCACATCGCCATCGCCCCCACCCGCCGACGACGGCACCCCCACCACGCCGTCCGCGGCGGCGCGGCGCCGACCCCGCTACCCTGGCTCCGTGTCAACTCCGGAGAATCCCTTCGGCCAGGTCCTGGTCGCCCTGGTCACCCCGTTCACCGCCGACGGCGAGGTCGACTGGCCCGGGGTCGAGAAGCACATCGACGACTGCATCGCGGCGGGCGCCGACGGCATCGTGGTCACCGGCACCACGGGCGAGACCAGCACTCTCACCGACCCGGAGAAGATCCGCCTGGTCGAGGTCGGCCGCTCGGTCGCTGACGGCCGCGCGAAGATCATCACCGGCGGCGGCTCGAACGAGACCGCCCACGCGATGCAGCTCGCCCGTCAGAGCGAGAAGGCCGGCGCCGACGGCAACATGATCGTCACTCCGTATTACAACAAGCCGACGCAGGCCGGTGTGCTCACCCACTTCCGAATGATCGCCGATGCGACCGACCTGCCGGTCATCCTCTACGACATCCCGGGTCGCACTGGCGTCCCCATCCGCTACGAGACGATCCTGCGCGCGGCGAAGCATCCGAACATCCTCGCCGTGAAGGACGCGAAGGGGGATCTCTCCGAGGTCAGCCGCGTGCTCAACCAGACCGATCTGATGTACTTCTGCGGCGACGACGCGAACGTGCTCCCCGAGCTCGCCATCGGCGCCACCGGGCTGATCGGCGTCACCGCGAACATCGCCGCTGCACCGTACCGCACCATCGTCGACTCGGTGAACGCCGGCGACCTGCGCGCCGCGACCCGCGCGCACCAGCAGCTCGAGCCGCTCGTGCGCGCCTTGATGACGCATGTACCCGGCACGGTCGCCGCGAAGTACATCCTGCACGGCCTCGGCCGCATCTCGTCGCCCCGTGTGCGACTGCCGCTGGTGGGCCCTGAGGAGTCGGAGGCGGCCCTCATCGAGGACGAGCTCGGACTGGTGCGCGACATCCCGGGCGTCGACTTCCGCAACTTCCGGCCCGATCGCAACGCGGCGGCCGGCGGCGCCCTCCCGAAGGTCGCCGGCACCACCCGCTGAGTCCGAGCGGCGGCTCCCGAGAAGGTACTCGCAGAGAAAGAGGAGGGCGCATGCCCAGTCCCGTGATCACTCCCGCGCCCCTCGCGCCGGGCACCCTGCGGATCATCCCCCTCGGCGGCCTCGGCGAAATCGGTCGCAATATGACCGTGTTCGAGATCAACGGCAAGCTCCTGGTGGTCGATTGCGGCGTGCTCTTCCCGGAGGAGAACCAGCCGGGCGTCGACCTGATCCTGCCGGACTTCACGCCGATCAAGGATCGGCTCGACGACATCGTCGCAGTGGTGCTCACCCACGGCCACGAGGACCACATCGGCGCCGTCCCGTACCTGCTCCGGCTCAAGCGAGACATCCCGCTGATCGGCTCCACGCTCACGCTCGCCCTGGTCGAGGCCAAGCTCAAGGAGCACCGGATCAAGCCCTACACGTTGACGGTGAAGGAGGGCGATGTCGAGAACCTCGGTCCCTTCGAGCTCGAGTTCATCGCCGTGAACCACTCGATCCCGGACGCGCTGGCCGTCGCGATCCTCACCGACGCCGGCTCCGTGCTGCACACTGGCGACTTCAAGATGGACCAGCTCCCGCTGGATGGCCGCATCACCGACCTCCGCGCCTTCGCCCGCCTCGGCGAGGAGGGCATCGACCTGTTCCTGGTCGACTCGACCAATGCCGACGTCCCCGGATTCACGCCGAACGAGCGCGACATCGGCCCGGTCATCGAGAGCGTCATGGCGAAGGCGACCCGCCGCGTCATCGTCGCGAGCTTCTCCAGCCATGTGCACCGGGTGCAGCAGGTGCTCGACGCAGCGCACGCGAACGGCCGTCGGGTGGCGCTGCTCGGCCGCTCGATGGTGCGCAACATGGGGATCGCGGCCGACCTCGGCTACCTCAGGGTCCCGCCGGGGGTGCTGGTCGACATGAAGAAGGCGGGCGACGTGCCAGAGAACCGGATCGTCTATATGTCGACCGGATCGCAGGGCGAGCCGATGGCTGTGCTCAGCCGCATGGCGAACCTCGATCACCAGATCGAGCCGGGCGAGGGCGACACCGTGATCCTCGCCTCCAGCCTCATCCCGGGCAATGAGAACGCGGTTTACCGCGTGATCAACGGGCTCACCAGGCTCGGCGCGACGGTCGTGCACAAGGGCAACGCGAAGGTGCATGTCTCCGGGCACGCGGCCGCCGGCGAGCTGATCTACTGCTACAACATCCTCGCGCCGCTGAATGTCATGCCGGTGCACGGCGAGTACCGGCACCTGGTCGCGAACGCGAAGCTCGCGCGCGAGACCGGGATCGCGGAGGAGAACACGATCATCGCCGAGGACGGCACGGTGATCGACCTGCTCGACGGGAAGGCGACCGTCGTCGGTCAACTCGACCTGGGTTTCGTCTACGTCGACGGGTCGTCGGTCGGCGAGATCACGGACGCGGACCTCAAGGACCGTCGGATCCTCGGCGAGGAGGGCTTCATCTCCATCATTGTGGTCGTCGAGGCCGGGACGGGCCGGGTCGTGGTCGGCCCCGAGATCCATGCGAAGGGATTCGCGGAGGACGACAGTGTCTTCGACGAGGTGAAGCCGCGCATCGCGGCGGCACTCGAGGAGGCAGTGCAGAACGGAGCGAGCGATCAGCACGCGCTCTCGCAGGCCGTCCGTCGCGTTGTTGGTCGATGGGTCAACACGTCGTACCGTCGCCGTCCGATGATCGTGCCGCTGGTCATCGAGGCCTGAGGCTCCTCCACAGGACCGATCGGCGTCCCGGATGTCCGCCCGCGGCGCGGGTCACCGGAGCTGACGGAGGTGCCGGGTACGGTGGCCTCATGGCGACCAGTACCAAGACGACCTCGCGCGGGCGCGGCAGCGCGACTCCCCGCTCCGGCGCGCCGCGATCCGGCCGAGGTTCGGGCAAGGCGGCCGCCGAGACGAAGACAGTGGCCTTCGAGTCCGCGCCCCGCACGAACCCCGCGGTGCGGGTCTGGATGGCGCTGGCCCACCTGGCGGGCGGCGCAGCCCGTGCGCTCGGTCCCGAGCGGCTGGCGAAGGAGGAGCGCCGCGACGGCGTTCCCTTCCTGTTGCTGCTGCTCGCGGTCGCCGGCGCAGTGGTCGAGTGGTTCCTCGCGACCGACCCGGTCGCCCTCGTCCTCGACGCCTGGAGCTTCGGCGGTTTCTTCGGCCGCGTCGCGTACGTCCTCCCGGTCGTGCTGCTGCTGTTCTCCCTCTGGTTGTTCCGCCACCCCCGTTCCGTCGACGACAACGGCCGGATCGGCGTCGGCGTGATCACGCTGCTCGTCGCCTCGGCGGGCCTCTGCCATGCGCATCTTGGCCTGCCCCAGCCCGGACAGGGCATCGAGACGATGGCGGCAGCGGGCGGAGTCCTGGGCTGGCTCGTGGGTGCTCCGCTCGCGGCGATCGCGACGGTCCCCGGTGCCACTGTGCTGCTGTCGGTCGTGATCCTGCTCTCGCTCTTCATCATTACCAAGACCCCGCCGAATCGGATCGGAGCGCGCTCGCGCGAGCTCTACGGCTACCTCTTCGGAGCCCCGGTGCTCGACGACGAGGAGCGCGCTCGGCTGAAAGCCGAGCGCGCGGCCGCAAAGGCCGCAGCGAAGGCGGAGGCGGAGCAGGAGGAGGACTCCCATCAGGACGGCGGAGAGCTGCCCTGGTGGCGGCGCACCGAGTCCGGTCGCGAGGACGAGCCGACCGTGCAGCCCGAGCTTCCTATCGACTCCTTCACCGAGGTCATCGAGGGCACGGCGCCCGCCCGGAGCCGGGCGAAGGGGTTCGACACCGCACTCGAGGAGCGCGACGACGAGGCGCAACCGCCCACGCGTTCCTACGCCACCGAGGTGCTGGCCGACGCCGAGACCGCGGAGGCGGCGCTCGCGCGCGTCGAGCAGGGCGGCGCGCTCCGTGCAGTGACGGGAGTGGTCGACGACGACGCGACCGACGTCATCCGGCTCGATCGACTCGATGTGGCGCCCGCCGTCCCCGTCCCGCCCGTCATCGAGACGGGCCCGATCGCACCGCTGAGCGAGGAGGACCCGACCGCCGGGTTCGACTCGTCCTTCGAGGACAACGCCCCCTACCGGCTCCCGTCGGCGGCCGCTCTCTCGACAGGAACTCCTTCGAAGGCGCGGTCGGCCGCCAACGACGAGATGGTCCGCGCCATCACCGAAGTGCTGCAACAGTTCGCCGTGGACGCGAGCGTCACCGGCTTCTCACGCGGTCCGACCGTGACCCGCTACGAGATCGAGCTCGGCCCGGGCGTGAAGGTCGAGCGCGTCACCGCGCTGAGCAAGAACCTCTCCTACGCGGTCGCCAGCAACGAGGTCCGGATCCTGTCCCCGATCCCGGGTAAGAGTGCGATTGGCGTCGAGATCCCGAACACCGACCGCGAGATCGTCTCGCTCGGTGATGTCTTGCGCTCGCCGGCGTCGACGACCTCCACGCACCCGATGACGATCGGCGTCGGAAAAGACGTGGAGGGCGGATACGTCGTCGCCAATCTCGCCAAGATGCCGCACCTCCTGGTTGCCGGCTCGACCGGCTCCGGCAAGTCCAGCTTCATCAATTCGATGATCACGAGCCTGCTGATGCGCGCGCGGCCGCAGGACGTGCGCATGGTGCTGATCGACCCCAAGCGCGTCGAGCTCACGATCTACGGCGGTGTACCGCACCTGATCACTCCGATCATCACGAACCCCAAGAAGGCCGCCGAGGCGTTGCAGTGGGTCGTGAAGGAGATGGACATGCGCTACGACGACCTCGCCTCGTTCGGCTTCCGTCACATCGACGACTTCAACGCAGCGGTCCGCGGCGACGAGATCAAGCTCCCGGCCGGAAGTAACCGTGTGCTCAAGCCGTACCCGTATCTGCTGGTGGTGGTCGACGAGCTCGCCGACCTGATGATGGTCGCCCCCCGCGATGTCGAGGACTCGATCGTGCGCATCACCCAGCTGGCGCGCGCCTCGGGGATCCACCTCGTGCTGGCCACGCAGCGCCCCAGCGTCGATGTCGTGACCGGCCTGATCAAGGCGAACGTACCGAGCCGGCTCGCCTTCGCGGTGACGAGCGTGACCGACTCGCGGGTCATCCTCGACCAGCCCGGAGCCGACAAGCTGATCGGGCAGGGCGACGGTCTGTTCCTTCCGATGGGCACCAACAAGCCCATGCGCGTGCAGGGCGCCTGGGTGCGCGAGGACGAGATCGCGAAGGTCGTCGAGCATGTCACGCGGCAGGCCCAGCCCGAGTACCGCCAGGACATTACTGTCCAGGCGCAGCGCAAGGAGATCGACTCCGATATCGGCGACGACCTCGAGCTGCTCATGGCCGCGGCCGAACTCGTGGTCAGTACGCAGTTCGGCTCGACTTCGATGCTTCAGCGCAAACTGCGCGTCGGCTTTGCCAAGGCCGGACGTCTGATGGACCTCCTGGAGTCGCGCGAGGTCGTCGGCCCGTCCGAGGGGTCCAAAGCCCGCGACGTGCTGGTCACCTCGGAGCAGCTGGCGGGAGTCCTCGCGCGGATGCGCGGCGAGGAGCCGGGCGAGGGGACCGCCCCGCCGCTTTCGGTCGCGACGGGCCCGTCCGCGGACCCGCTGGCCGAGCCGACCGGCCCGGTTGCTACCGACTACCACGACGACGACGAGGGGTCCGGCGAGGACGCTTGGGCGCTGACGGGACGCGAGTGATCCCCGCGGTCGCTCGCCCGAGAACGAACGGCGGAGCACGATGAGCACTCCCACGGCACCCGCTTCGGCCCGGTCCGGGAACTGGAACCTACCCAACGCGATCACGGTCGTCCGCATCCTGCTGGCGCCGATCTTCCTCTGGCTGCTCCTGGCCGACGGCGGGCAGGACGGCGGGCTCCGCATCGCCGCGGCGCTGCTGTTCATCGTCGCCATCGCGACGGACGGCATCGACGGCCACATCGCCCGCAGCCGCGGTCTGGTGACCGATCTCGGTAAGCTCCTCGACCCCATCGCGGACAAGGTGCTCACCGGAGCGGCGCTCGTCGGCCTCTCCATCCTCGCGGAGTTGCCGTGGTGGGTCACGGTCGTCATCCTGGTGCGCGAGATCGGCATCACGGTGTTTCGGATGGCCGTGCTCTCCGACCGGGTGATCCCGGCCTCTCGCGGCGGCAAGCTCAAGACGATCGTGCAGTCGGTCGCGATCTCCCTCGCTCTCCTTCCCCTCTGGGCGGTGCTGGGAGAGTGGGTGCACTGGCTGAACGGGGTCACGATGACCGCCGCCGTGGTGCTCACGGTCCTGACCGGTATCGACTACCTCGCCGATGCGGCCCGTCAGAGCCGAGCATCGCGGCCGAAGCCGTGACGCCCGCGGACCTCATTGCGGAGCTCCGCCGCCGAGGCGTCGATCTCGCTGTCGCGGAATCGCTCACAGGCGGCGCGCTCAGTTCGGCGCTGGTGGACGTCCCTGGAGCCTCCGCTGTCTTCCGTGGGGGAGTCGTCAGCTATGCCACCGAGCTCAAGCACCGCCTCCTCGGAGTTGATGCCCGTGTGCTCGAGGCGCGCGGACCGGTTGATCCCGGAGTCGCCGTGCAGATGGCCCGCGGAGCGGCGTCGCGTCTGGCGGCGGACGAGCGGTCCACGCTGGGCCTGGCGACCACGGGCGTGGCGGGCCCTGAACCTCAGGGAGGTGCGGCGGTCGGCACGGTCTTTGTGGCCGCCGTGCTCGGGGGCGATGAGCTCGTTCGCGAGCACCGCTTCGCCGGGGATAGAGCGGCGATCCGCTCCGCTTCCGTCGTGGCCGCCCTCGCGGTCGGCGCAGAGATGCTCGCCCGCCGGGCGTGAGGCGGATCCCCGGCCGGGAGCCGGGGTTCGGAATGCCCCGCAGTGCAGCCCGGTTACATCTGATATCGCTCACACGCAAAGTCCAGTCATCCGGTATTAGAGTCGTTACCATACGAACCGGGTAGTGAACAGCTACCCGGTTCTCTCGTCCCAGCCCCCCGATCACGCGCTCCGGAACATCCCGGCGCCCGTACTCCCGGAGCAGGTGCGCGACATGCGGTTGATGTGGAGAAGGAGGGTCCAGTGGTTCTAGTTCGTCAGGAGATCGGCGATGTCCTCAGGGACTTTCGCCTGCAGAAAGGTCGTACGCTCCGTCAGGTAGCGAGCAAGGCGAGCGTAGCGCTCGGCTACCTGAGCGAGGTCGAACGTGGTCAGAAGGAGGCCTCCTCGGAGATCCTCGCCTCTGTCGCGGACGCTCTCGACACCCCCATCTCGGTGATCATGCGCGAGGTTGGCGATCGTCTCGCCGTCATCGAGGGCATCGACACCATCCCCGACACCATCCCGGCCGATATGGTCGCCGGCTTCGACGCGGATCTCGTCGCGCAGTAGTCGGCTCCCGTCCCCTCCCACCCACCGCACCCCGTTCCACGCGAAGGGCGTCCAGGCTCCGGCCGGGCGCCCTTCGGCGTTCCCGGGGGAGTGGTGGGCGGGAGCGGCTAGCGTGGAGTCATGCGCTTGAGCGAGTTCCGCCAGCTGGTCGACGACGAGTTCGGCGCAGGGTATGCGCGTGTGCTGGTCTCGGATCTCGTGCTCACCGAGCTGAGCGGGCAGACCGCAGAGCAAGCGCTCGCGAACGGCGCGGAGCCCCGGGATGTGTGGCTCGCCCTGTGTCGAGCCAGCGATGTTCCGCAGGCGCGCTGGCACGGCGTGGACTCGGGCAAGCGCCGCCGGTAAGTCATCGCCTGCCGAAGCCGTGTTCGACACGCCGGCATCCTCTGCTCGAATCCGTGTTCGAACGGGTCTAAGCTCCTCCACAGAAGCAGAAACGGCCCCGTATCCACGGAGTCGCTCTCGCTCGGCACCGGTGTCGGTGGTCGGGCGTACCGTCGGAGACACCTGAACGGATCTGCTTCACCGCCTTGTCGCAGCCGGCCGGCACTGTCACTCCGACAGCCTCCGGCATGTCGCGACAGCCTGTAGGCGACACCACGACGAAATGAGAGCGAGACGGCCATGCCCAGTTCCTCCGACCGCGAGAAGTCCCTCGAGACCGCACTCGCCCAGATCGACCGCCAATTCGGCAAAGGCGCGGTCATGCGCCTCGGCAGCGATGAGCGCGCTCCCGTCGAGGTGATCCAGACCGGTTCCATCGCTCTCGACGTCGCTCTCGGGATCGGCGGGCTGCCCCGCGGCCGTATTGTCGAGATCTACGGTCCCGAGTCCTCCGGCAAGACCACGCTCACACTGCACGCGATCGCCAACGCGCAGCGCAACGGCGGCATCGCCGCCTTTATCGACGCGGAGCACGCACTCGACCCCGAATACGCCAAGAAGCTCGGAGTCGACATCGACTCGCTCCTCGTGTCCCAGCCCGACACGGGAGAGCAGGCCCTCGAGATCGCCGACATGCTCGTGCGCTCCGGCTCGATCGACCTCATCGTGATCGACTCCGTGGCCGCGCTCGTGCCGCGTGCGGAGATCGAGGGCGAGATGGGCGACTCCCACGTCGGCCTCCAGGCCCGCCTCATGTCGCAGGCCCTTCGCAAGCTCACGGGTGGGCTGAACACCACCAACACCACGATGATTTTCATCAACCAGCTGCGCGAGAAAATCGGCGTCTTCTTCGGAAGCCCCGAAACCACCGCCGGAGGCAAGGCTCTCAAGTTCTACGCGTCGGTCCGCCTCGACATCCGCCGCATCGAGACGCTGAAGGACGGCACCGAGGCGGTCGGTAACCGCACCCGCGTCAAGGTCGTGAAGAACAAGATGGCCCCGCCCTTCAAGCAGGCCGAGTTCGACATCCTCTACGGCATCGGGATCTCCCGCGAGGGAAGCCTCATCGACTTCGGCGTCGAGCACGAGATCGTCCGCAAGTCCGGCGCCTGGTACACCTACGACGGCGACCAGCTTGGGCAGGGCAAGGAGAAGGCGCGGCAGTTCCTGATCGACAACCCCGATGTGGCCGCCGAGATCGAGAAGCGCATCCTGGTCAAGCTCGGCGTGGTCGCAGACCCGAATGCTGCCGTCGAGGCCGCTCCCGTAGCGATCGAGACCAAGCAGCCCGTCCGCAAGGGCGCCTAGCTCGTGGCGGAGAAGGCCGCGGAGGGCGCCGGGGGACGTCCGGTGGCCTTCCTGCCCTGGGTCGACCGGAGCGCGGCGGAAGACGAGGGGTGGGCGCCCGCGGCGCCGGACACCGAGCGTCCTGGCGCCTCAGCGCAGTCGCGGGAGTCTGAGGCTCCGGGTGCGAATGAACCGAAGTCCACGAACCGGGGCGCAGGCGGGTCCGCTGTCGGCTCCGGTGGGTCCGAGCGGATCGCCGAGCTCTCTGCCCATATCGCCAGGCGTGCACCGGCCTTCATCGAGGACGCAGACGACGAGGAAGCGGTCGAGGGGCCCCGGGAGGTCGACCCCGAGCAGGTCGCCGACTGGATCGTGCGGGGACTCTCTCGCAAGAGCCTGTCGGTCGCCGAGGTGGAGGCGCGGCTCTACACCGAGGGGGTGGCAGAGAAGGACGCTTTCGAGATTGTCGAGCGCTTCACTCGGTTCGGCTACCTCGACGACCTCAAGATGGCGGAGCAACTGGTCGTGTCGCTGCGCGACCGCAAGAAGTTGGGCCGCTCCTCCCTCCAGCAGGAGTTGCGCGCCCGCAAGCTCGACCCCGATGCCATCGCCTCCGCGCTGGACGAGTTCGACGGCGACGACGAGTACCGCACGGCGCTCGAACTTGCGCGCAAGCGCCTGCCGAGCCTGCGCTCGCTCTCGGACGAGGTCGCCGAGCGACGTCTCACGGGTTTCCTCGCCCGTCGCGGATATGCCGGCGGACTCGTGCAGCGCGTCGTCCGCGAGACGATCCGTCAGCCCGGATCGAGCGTCCGCTTCCGCTGAGACGGCGGACATGAAGCGGTTGGTCCGGCGCGTAGAATCGCACACCATGAGCACGCTCGGTACCGCCCCGTCGCCCGCCGCTAAGTCCCGGCCCAGAACCTACGAGGTCCGCACGTTCGGGTGCCAGATGAACGTGCACGACTCCGAGCGGCTGAGCGGCTCGCTCGAAGCGGCGGGCTACGTACCGGCCGGTGAAGGCGAAGCCGACGTGGTCGTGATCAACACCTGCGCCGTCCGTGAGAACGCCGACAACAAGCTCTACGGCAACCTCGGTCACCTCGCCTCGGTCAAGCGCCGCCACGAGGGCATGCAGATCGCGGTCGGCGGATGTCTCGCCCAGAAGGACAAGAGCGTCATCCTCGATCGCGCCCCCTGGGTCGATGTGGTCTTCGGCACGCACAACATGGGCTCCCTCCCGAGCCTGCTCGAGCGCGCCCGCCACAACGACGAAGCGCAACTCGAGATTCTCGAGTCGCTCGAGGTCTTCCCCTCCACTCTCCCTACCAAGCGCGAGTCGACCTCGAGCGGCTGGGTCTCGATCTCGGTCGGCTGCAACAACACCTGCACCTTCTGCATCGTGCCCTCGCTCCGCGGCAAGGAGAAGGACCGCCGCCCCGGCGATGTGCTCGCCGAGATCCAGGCGCTGGTCGACGATGGCGCGATCGAGGTCACGTTGCTCGGGCAGAACGTCAACTCCTACGGGGTCGAATTCGGCGATCGGCAAGCGTTCTCGAAACTCCTCCGCGCCGCCGGCACACTGGAGGGCCTCGAGCGCATCCGCTTCACCAGCCCCCACCCCGCCGCGTTCACCGGCGACGTGATCGACTCGATGGCCGAAACGCCGGCGGTCATGCCGCAGCTGCACATGCCGTTGCAGTCCGGGTCGGACCGTATCCTCAAGGCGATGCGCCGCTCGTACCGCTCCGAGAAGTTCCTCGGCATCCTCGACCGTGTGCGCGACCGCATCCCGCACGCGGCGATCACCACCGACATCATCGTCGGATTCCCCGGCGAGACCGAGGCCGATTTCCAGGAAACCCTGCGGGTTGTCGAGCAAGCGCGCTTCGCGTCCGCCTTCACCTTCCAGTACTCCATCCGGCCAGGCACCCCCGCGGCGACGTTGCCCGATCAGATCCCCAAGGCTGTGGTGCAAGAGCGCTACGAGCGCCTCGGCGCCCTGCAGGATGCCATCAGCGAGCAGGAGAACCGCACGATCGTCGGCCGCGAGGTCGAGGTGCTGGTGGCGACGGGAGAGGGCCGACGTGACGCCGAGACCCACCGGCTGAGCGGCCGCGCGGAAGACAGCCGTCTGGTGCACTTTGACGTTCCCGCAGGCTCCGAGCAGCCGCGCCCCGGCGACGTGGTCTCGGTGCTGGTCACTCGGGCCGCCCCGTTCTACCTTCTCGCCGATTCGCCGGACGGAGCGCCGCTGCGCATCCGCCGCACCCGCGCCGGAGACGCGTGGGACCGGGCCCAGTCCGAGTCCTGCGGCGTGCCCTCACCCCCCGGCGGCACAGGAGCGCCGCGGGTGCCACTCGGACTGCCCTCCCTGCGAGCGCAGAGCAGCAGCACCCTGACCACGCCGATCTACCACGCCGCCGATGGCGAGCGCTGAGCGCAGGGCCTCCGCGCCCGCACTGATCGCGATCGTCGGCGCGACCGGCACCGGCAAGACCGCCCTCTCGCTCGATCTCGCCGAGACGATCCGGAGCGAGGGAGGTTCTGCCGAAATCATCAATTCGGACGCGACCCAGCTCTACCGTGGGATGGACATCGGCACCGCGAAGCTTTCCGTCGAGGAGCGCCGCGGCATCCCGCACCACCTCTTCGACGTCCTCGACCTGACCGAGGAGGCCTCGGTCGCGCGGTACCAGACCGAGGCCCGGCGGGCGATCGAGGAGGTTCAGGCCCGCGGCGCGACACCGATCCTCGTGGGCGGGTCCGGTCTCTACGTGTCGAGCGTTCTCTTCGAGTTCTCCTTCGCGGGGACCGACCCGGAGGTGCGGCGCCGGCTCGAGGAGACGGCTGCGCGCGAGGGCCTCGGCGTCCTCGTCGAGCGGCTGCGCGTGATCGACGACGCTGTTGCAGAGCGGATCGGTCCGCACAACGCTCGGCGGATCATCCGCGCGCTCGAGATCGCCGAACTCACCGGTGGGCGGACCCACAGCGCACTGATGTCCGATGAGCCCGTCGCCTGGTGTGCCGCCTCGACCCTCTTCCTCGAGGCGCCGCGGGAGGAGCTGGTGCAGTGGCTCGACCGGCGGACCGAGCTCATGTGGGCGGGCGGGATGCTCGACGAGGTCGAGCGCCTGATCCCTCTGGGTCTCGAGCAGGGCGTCACGGCGCGACGCGCCATCGGTTACGACCAGGCTCTCGCCCAGCGCGCGGGCACTCTGACGCAGCGGGAGGCGATCGCGGCCACCCAATCGCTCACCCGCCGCTACGCCCGTCGGCAGAACAGCTGGTTCCGCCGTTACGCAGGGGCGCACCGGCTCCCGTACGACGCGCCCGATCTGGTGGCTCGTGCGCGCGCCGCCACCCAGGTCGCGGCGCCGGGGCCTCGATAGGCTGTGCGCCATGACGATCGAGCTGCACTTCACCAAGGGCCAGGGCACGGGCAACGACTTCGTGCTCTACAGCGACCCGGACGGTGAGGTGGACCTCTCGCCCGCGCAGGTCGCGATGATCTGCGACCGGCACTTCGGCGTCGGTGCCGACGGTGTCATCCGAGCGGTCCGCTCCAGGGCGATCCCGGAGGGTGCGGCCTCCCTCGCCGAAGAGAGCGAGGCGGAGTGGTTCATGGACTACCGCAATGCTGACGGCTCGATCGCGGAGATGTGCGGCAACGGCGTCCGCGTCTACGCGGCGTTCCTGCTCGCTGCCGGACTGGCCGCCCTCGAGCCGGGCGACACCCTCCCGATCGGCACCCGCGCGGGAGTGCGCGACGTGACGCGCAGCGGTGCAGGCTTCCAGGTCGACCTCGGCCGCTGGGAGCTGGCGGGCGGCGAGCCTCTGGTGCGGGCGAAGGAGCTGAGCGTCGCGCGGCCCGGACTCGGACTCGACCTCGGCAATCCGCATGTCGTCGTTGCCCTCAGCAATGACGAGGAGCTCGACTCCGCCGACCTCTCCTACATCCCTCACCTCGACCCTGAGCCTGCCGCCGGAGCGAACATCGAGTTCGTCGTACCCGGCGAGCCCCTCGTTCACGACGGTATCGGCCGGATCCGGATGCGCGTGCACGAGCGTGGCAGCGGCGAGACCCTCAGCTGCGGCACCGGCGCGGCCGCGGCGGCACTGGCGGTCCGGCACTGGGCGGGACCCCGCGCCCCGCAGTCGTGGCGCGTCGAGGTCCCGGGGGGGACGCTCGGCGTCACCATGTTCGCCGCGGAGGAGGGCGAGCACGTCGGCCTCTCCGGCCCGGCCGATCTGGTCTTCACCGGCACCATCCGGCTCGACTGACCTGTCGGTTCAGGCCGAGCGGGTCGTGCGCAGCACCCGGAAACCCTTGGCGGAGCTGACCCGCTCGACCCCGAGCCGACCGGCGAAGGCGTCGGTGAGCCAGCTCTGCAGCGAGTCGGAGCCGAGGTTGCGCTGCACGACGAGCCAGGCGTCCGCGCCCACCTCGAGCCTGGGTAGCCAACGCTCCAGGAGCAGGTGCAGCTCCTCCTTGCCGATCCGGATCGGCGGATTCGACCACACGGTGCGGAAGCGCACGTCAACGGGAACATCCTCGGGCAGCACAGCGTTGACATTATGGACGCCGAGTTCCTCGCAATTGCGACGGACCAGCTCGAGCGCCCGCGGGTTGACGTCGACCGCCCACACTCGGGCGTCGGGGGAGGCGAGGGCGAGCGCGAGGGCGATCGGACCCCAGCCGCAGCCGAGGTCCAGCAGGTCTCCGTAGGCGGGGGCGTCCGGCACAGCGTCCAGCAGGACGCGCGTGCCGAGATCGACGTGGCCGGGGCTGAACACCCCTCCTGCCGTGGTGACCTCGAGGTCACGCCCGGCCAGGCGGACCGGGATCCTGCGGGGCCGGAGGGTGCCGTCGGGAGTACTCGAGAAGTAGTGCTCGGCGGCCATGAGAAGTGAACCTATCAACACCTGAGGAGTTAGTGTTATCCGGATGACGGAAGACCTGAACGAGACCGACACGACCGAGGCCGTGGACGTGGTCTCGAGGGTCCTGGCGAACGCGCAGTCGCGCTCGACCGGGTACTCGCGATTCGTCGCGGGTGGCGCCCAGGCGTTGCAGAGCGCGGGCCACGCGGGCGAGAACAGCCGCGGCGAGAACAGTGACGGCGAACAGTTCGACCGCGACGACCGGCAGGCGCTGCGGCGCGTCGCCGGGCTGTCGACCGAGCTCGAGGACGTCACGGAGGTCGAGTACCGCCAGGTGCGCCTGGAGAACGTCGTGCTGATCGGCGTCTACTCGCAGAATTCTCTGGACGACGCGGAGAATTCGCTGCACGAGCTCGCTGCGCTTGCGGAGACCGCGGGCGCGACCGTGCTCGACGGCCTGCTGCAGCGTCGCCCGCACCCCGACCCGAGCACCTACCTGGGCAAGGGCAAGGCTCAGGAGCTCGCGGGGCTCGTCGCTGCCGTCGGCGCCGACACGGTCGTCGCCGACACCGAACTCGCACCGAGCCAGCGCCGAGCGCTGGAGGACGTGGTGAAGGTGAAGGTGATCGACCGCACCGCGGTGATCCTTGACATCTTCAGCCAGCACGCCACGAGCCGGGAGGGCAAGGCGCAGGTCGAACTCGCGCAGCTCGAGTACCTGCTGCCGAGACTCCGCGGTTGGGGCGAGTCGATGTCCCGGCAGGCCGGAGGCCAGGTCGGTGCGGGAGCCGGAATGGGCTCGCGCGGACCGGGTGAGACCAAGATCGAACTCGACCGTCGCCGGATCCACACGAGGATGGCACGACTGCGCAAGCAGATCACCGCGATGAAGCCGGCTCGTGAGGCCAAGCGCGCGAACCGCAAGCGCAACGCCGTCCCCTCGGTGGCGATCGCGGGCTACACCAACGCCGGCAAGTCGAGCCTGCTCAACCGGATGACTCATGCGGGTGTCCTGGTCGAGAACGCGCTGTTCGCGACCCTGGACGCGACCGTCCGGAAGGCGCAGACCAGCGATGGCCGCGTCTACACGCTTGCCGACACGGTGGGATTCGTCCGAGCGCTTCCGCACCAGTTGGTCGAGGCGTTCCGGTCCACGCTGGAAGAGGTGGCTGATTCCGACGTGATCGTCCACGTCGTCGATGCCTCCCACCCCGATCCCGCCGGGCAGATCGCCACGGTGCGCGACGTGATCGGCGAGGTGGGTGCGCGCGGCATCCCCGAGATCATCGCGTTCAACAAGGCGGATCTGGTCGATGAGGGAACGCGGCTGGTACTGCGCGGTCTCGCCCCCGACGCTGTTTTCGTGTCGGCGCGCAGCGGTGAGGGCATCGATGAGCTGGAGGCGCGGATCGCCGAGATCCTGCCCGAGCCCGACGTTGAGATCGACCTGCTCGTACCGTACGACCGCGGCGATGTGATCTCGCACCTGCACCGCAGCGGCCGGATCCTGTCGACGCAGTACGTCGAGGGCGGCACGCACGTGATCGCTCTGGTCCACGCTGACCTCGCGGGCTCGCTCGCCGAGTTCCAGGTGCCCGGGGCGGCCGTGCAGGCCTGATCCCGGCACTGAAGCGCCCGCCTCCCTTTCTGGGAGGTGGGCGTTTCGTGTAGCGGCGACGACATACAGCGTCACATCTGTTCATCCAGCGTCACGCGAATGGACTCCGGCGTTCGTCGTTCCTACCCTGATCCGCGAGGCGCCGACCGGCGCGTGGAGCGACAGCCGAGCCCGGCACCCGCCCGAACCCAGCCGACCTTCCGGGGTCGAACGAGGAACGGAGGGCACTGCGGTGTCGGAGCAGCGATCGGAGTCGGAGCCCGCCTGTCCGCGCGTCCCGTTCTCCTTCGAGGTCTACCCGCCGCGGACCGCCGCCGGCTCGCTCGCGCTCCTGCGGACGGTCGACCGGCTCACGGCCGCGGGTCCCTCCTTCGTCTCGGTGACCTATGGGGCGCAAGGGTCCTCGCGGAGCGCGTCGCTCGGGATTCTGCGCTACCTGCTCGAGCGGACAGCGACTCCGGCCCTCGCACACCTCACCTGCATCGGGTCGACGCACGAGGAAGCGAGCCGCCTCGTCCGCGAGTTCCTCGAGGCCGGGGTCACCCGCTTCCTCGCGCTGCGTGGTGACCGGCCGACCGGAACACCGGAGGAGGCGGCGTGCCTCGGCGAGCTCGCTAGCGCCGCCGAACTGGTGCAGCTGATCCACCGCGTGCAGGCCGAGCGCGAGCCGTACGGAGCCGTGCCGGTGCCGGGTCTGCCGAACGCGCAGCGCGTGGACGTGGCGGCGCGGCCGCACGCGGAGGTCGCCGTCGCAGCCTTCCCGAACGGGCACCCCCGCTCGCGCTCGCGGACGCAGGACATCGACGTCCTGCTGGCGAAGGAGGCGGCGGGAGCCTCGTTCGCCCTCACCCAGCTCTTCTTCCACGCCGAGGACTACCTGCGCTTCGTCGACCGCGCCCGCGCGGCAGGACTGCGGATGCCGATCGTCCCGGGTGTCATGCCCGTCACCAGCCCCGCGCGGCTGAGGCGGATGCTGGAACTCAGCGGCGAGGACCTGCCCGCCGATCTCGCGATCGCCCTCGACGTCGAGCCGGACGACGAGGCTCGGCTGCGGATCGGCGTCGAGTACGCCGCGAGACTGATTCGCACCGTCGTCGACGGGGGCGCCCCCGCCGTCCATCTCTACGCCTTCAACCGCGACGAGGCGGTGCTGGCCGTGCTGGCCGAGACCGGGCTGCTGCCGCCCGGATCCGTGCCGCCCCTCCCGACCGCCGCCGTCCTGTCCACCCCGTCCCCTCAGGAGCCAACCGCATGAGCACTACACCCGCCTTCCCGACTGGAACCGTCCTCGGCTACCCCCGCATCGGGCGCCGCCGCGAGCTGAAGAAGGCCGTCGAGTCGTTCTGGTCCGGCGCCGTCACTGCCGATCAGGTGGAAGAGGAGGGGGCCGCACTGCGCACCGCCACCCGTGAGCGCCTGCTCGCCCTCGGCCTCGGCCGCGACGACTCGTCGATTCCCGAGGCGCACTCCTTCTACGACCAGGTGCTCGACACCACGCTCGCGGTCGGCGCGATCCCGGAGCGCTTCGCGGATCTCGTTGTCGACGGAGCGGTGGACCTTGCAGGATCCTTCACACTGGCCCGCGGCGACGGCGATCGGGCGCCGTTGGAGATGACCAAGTGGTTCGACTCCAACTACCACTATCTCGTGCCCGAGATCGGTCCGGACACCGTCTTCTCGCTCGCCGACACCCGTCGCGTGCGCGAGGTGGCGGAGGCGCGCGAAGCGGGCTTCACCACTCGGCCGGTCCTGGTCGGGCCGGTGACGTACCTCCTGCTCGCCAAGCCCGACGCGACGGCACCGGAGGGCTTCGAGCCGCTTGCGCGCCTCGACGACCTCGTCCCGGTCTACGCCGAGCTGCTGGCCCGCCTGCGCGAGGCCGGGGCCGAGTGGGTGCAACTCGACGAGCCGGCTCTGGTGTCGGAGTCGCTGGGCGTCTCGAGGGACCGCGTCCTCGCGGCCGTTGCGGCGGCCTACCAGCAGCTCGTCGCCGCGCAGGAGCGGCCCGCGCTGTTCGTCGCAGCGCCGTACGGCACCCTCGGCGACGCCCTGCCGGTCCTCGTTCAGGCGGGCGTCGAGGCCGTCGGCGTCGACCTCGTGAAGGGCGCCGCTCCGGCCGCGGTGCCCGCACTGGAGCGCACCGTGCTCGTGGCCGGCGTCGTCGACGGGCACAACGTCTGGCGCGGTGACCTCTCTGCCGCCCTGGAGAAGGCGGAGGCACTGCGCCCGCTCGCCGCGAGCGTCGCGGTCTCCAGCTCCACCTCGCTCTTCCACCTGCCCCACGATGTCGCCGACGAGCCGGATCTCGATCCGCGTTTGGCGTCGTGGCTCGCCTTCGCCGACCAGAAGGTCGAGCAGGTCGCCGTACTCGCGCGGGGTCTGCGGGAGGGCCGGGCGTCCGTCAGCGCGGAGCTCGAGGCCGCGACCACCGCGTGGGAGGACCGCCGCACGGCACCGGGAGTGCGTGACGGCGCCGTGCGCACCCGCGCCGCGTCGCTCCGCCCCGAGGACCGGCACCGAGCGCCCGCCGCCGAGCGCCTCGCTGCCCAGCACGAGGCGCTCGCCCTGCCGCTGCTGCCCACGACGACGATCGGCTCGTTCCCGCAGACGCGCGAGATCCGCACGGCTCGCGCTGCCCTTCGTCGGGGCGACCTCTCTGCCGAGCAGTACAGCGAGCGGATGCGGGAGGAGATCGAGCGGGTGGTGCGCCTCCAGGAGGATCTCGGCCTCGACGTGCTGGTGCACGGCGAACCTGAGCGCAACGACATGGTGCAGTACTTCGCCGAGCACCTCGACGGCTTCGCGGTGACGCAGAACGGCTGGGTGCAGTCCTACGGCAGCCGCTGCACGCGGCCCTCGCTGCTGTGGGGTGATGTGTCGCGTCCGGCGCCGATCACGGTCGAGTGGTCGGGCTTCACCCAGTCGCTCACCGACCGGCCGGTGAAGGGGATGCTGACCGGACCGGTGACGATCCTCGCCTGGTCCTTCGTCCGTGACGACCAGCCGCTCGCCGAGACGGCCGATCAGGTCGCACTCGCACTCCGCGACGAGATCGCCGACCTGGAGCGCGCCGGGATCCGCATCGTGCAGGTGGATGAGCCGGCGCTACGGGAACTCCTGCCGCTCGAGGCCGCGGCCCAACCCGCCTATCTGGAGTGGTCGGTCGGCGCCTTCCGGCTCGCGACGGGTGCAGCGGCGACGGCGACCCAGATCCACACGCACCTCTGTTATTCCGAGTTCGGAGTCGTCATCGACGCAATCGACTTGCTCGACGCGGACGTGACCAGCATCGAGGCGGCGCGTTCGCGGATGGAGGTGGTAGCCGACATCGAGCGCTCGGGTTTCGCGCGGGGGATTGGACCGGGGGTCTGGGACATCCACTCGCCGCGCGTGCCGGGCGACGACGAACTCGGTGAACTCGTCCGGATCGCGCTCGACTCGATCCCGGTGCGCCAGCTCTGGATCAACCCGGACTGCGGGCTGAAGACGCGCGGATACGACGAGACGCTGGCCTCCCTCCGCGCGCTCGTGGCAGCCGCGACCAAGGCTCGCGCCACGCTCGCCGCCGTCTGAGCGCTCGGCACACGCGGGCGCTCTGTACACGGAGGCGCTCTGCGCACAGGAGGGGCCCGGTCGGCTGCGCGCCGGTCCGGGCCCCTCCTGCGCTGCCGCCTCAGACCGAGCGGAGGACCGCGACGATCTTCCCGAGCACCTCGGCCTCGTCGCCCAGGATCGGCTCGAAGTTGGAGTTGCGGGGGAGCAGCCAGGTGTGACCGTCGCGCTGGCGAAGCACCTTGACGGTGGCCTCGCCGTCGAGCATCGCCGCCACGATCTCGCCGTTCTCGGCGGTGCGCTGAGAGCGGACGACCACCCAGTCGCCGTCGCAGATCGCGGCGTCGATCATCGACTCGCCGACGACCTTGAGCATGAACAGCTCGCCCTTGCCGACGAGCTGTCGCGGCAGCGGGAAGACTTCGTCGATCTGCTGGTCGGCCATGATCGGCACGCCCGCCGCGATCCGGCCGACCAGGGGGACCATTGCCGCGTCGCCGACCGTGGCACTCGATTCGAACGAGCCGTCGTCCTCCGTGGAGCTGGGCACGTCGATGAGGATTTCGAGCGCGCGAGGGCGGTTGGGGTCGCGCCGCAGGTAGCCGCTGAGCTCGAGCTGGTTCAACTGGTGGGTGACGCTGGAGAGTGAGGCGAGCCCGACGGCGTCGCCGATCTCGCGCATGCTCGGCGGGTAACCACGACTCGATACCGAGCGCTGGATCGCGTCCATGATCGCGAGTTGTTTCGCGCTCAGGCTCTTCCGGCGCCGACCGGCGGCGGCCTTCGTCTTGGCGGCCGACGTGCCGGCCGTTCGCGCGTCGCTCACGATGCTCCCTCTATCCCGGCGCGCACGCCGCGTGCGCGCGTGCCCGGTCGCGACCATCCGTCGAATGTCGGTGGTCGCTGCTGTACTACGACCAGGCTCTCGAAACTGTATCCGCCGGGAGTCCGCGTGCGGAACATTCGTTCGAGTGTGTCGCGTGCACGTTCCGCTGCGGGTCGGCCGCCCGGGTCGCTTGACCCGCGGGGTGTTCGAAGATATGTTCGGTACAGGCGTTCGGGGTGGCCCTCCCGGCCGAGGGCCTCCCCGAATCCCTGTTGAAAGGAGCGATCTCATGACCGCACAGCTCACCTCCCGCTCGCTGGCACACTCGCACGCGGCTCAGTCCGTGTCGGGGCCGCAGCCCGTGTCGGAGCCGCAGTCCGCGGCCCTGGAGTCCGTTCCTGAGCAGCAGGGCGCTCCTGCCCGGGCGCGCATCATCCGCACCCACCTGCGCCTCACCCGCCGGGGCCGCGCCGTGGTCGCCGCACTCGGTGCGCTGCCGATCGTCGCCGGTGCCTTCGCGTTCGGTCTCAACGGCGGTGGGGCGGCGGCGTCGAGCGATACGGCAGCCGTCGAGTTCCGGTACGTCACGGTCCACGCGGGGGAGTCGCTCTGGTCGCTCGCGGAGGAGCTCGCGCCCCGGTCCGACCCGCGCGATGTGGTCGACGACATCCTCTCGCTCAACCAGCTCTCCAGCGCGGGTGTCGAGCCCGGCCAGCGCCTGGCGATCCCGGCCGAATACGACACCGCGCACTGAGGCCGGGTCGGACGCCTCGCTACCATTCTCTGGTGACGACTCTCGACGACCTCCCCCTCCGCGACGATCTCCGAGGCAAGCACCCCTACGGTGCGCCGCAGGTCGTCGTCCCCGTGGCGCTCAACGTCAACGAGAACACCCATCCGGTCCCGGACGACGTGATCGCCGACATCGTCGGCCGCGTGTCCGAGGCCCTGCAAACCGTCAATCGGTACCCCGATCGAGAGTTCCGCGAACTGCGCGAGTCACTTGCCGGCTATCTCGGGCACGGCCTCACCGCCGACGGAGTCTGGGCGGCGAATGGCTCCAACGAGGTGCTGCAGCACGTCCTCCAGGCCTTCGGTGGCCCCGGACGCTCTCTGCTGGGCTTCGCCCCCACCTATTCGATGTACTCGATCCTCGCCTCGGGAAGCGGGACCACATGGATCCCGGCCCCGCGCGAGGCGGAGTTCGAGGTCGGAGCCGCCTTCGCCGCTGAGCAGGTACGCCGCGCCCAGCCGGACATCGTTGTCCTCTGCGCGCCGAACAACCCCACCGGCACGCCACTCGACCTCACCGTGATCGAGGCCGTCTACGACGCGACGGAGGGGATAGTCGTGGTCGACGAGGCCTACGCCGAATTCGCCGGCCGCGACGCGCCCACCGCCCTCAGCCTGCTTCCCGGGCGGCCGCGCCTGCTGGTTTCTCGCACGATGAGCAAGGCCTTCGCCTTCGCCGGCGTCCGGCTCGGCTACCTGGCCGCCGACCCCGCCGTGATCGACGCGCTCCGCCTCGTCCGCCTCCCCTACCACCTCTCGGCGCTCACCCAGGCCGCGGCAACCGCAGCCCTCGCCCACGCCGACGAGATGCTAGCGATGGTCGGCGAGATCATCGTGCAGCGCGATCGGATGATCGAGGGTCTGCGCTCGCTCGGCTACCGTCCCTCGGCGACGGGCAGCAACTTCGTCCTCTTCGGCGGAGTCGACGATCCGGCCGCCGTGTTCGAGGGCCTCCTCGCCCGCGGGGTCCTCATCCGTGATGTCGGCATCCCCGGCCACCTCCGCGTGAGCGCCGGCACCGAGGAGGAGACGACCGCGTTCCTCGAAGCGCTCGCCTCCCTCTCCGCGCCCTCCGCCGACCCCGCGGTGGCGCTCGCGCGCGAGTGAGAGCGCGCCTGGGGGCAGTGATCGTCCGCGAATAGACTGGGAGCCATGATCTCCCCGAGCGCCGCACCCGGGCGCACCGCCTCCCTCAGCCGTACCACCACCGAGTCGAGTATCGAGCTCTCGCTCGACCTCGACGGCACCGGTGCGGCCGATCTCGAGACCGGCGTGCCCTTCTTCGATCACCTGCTGACGGCGTTCGCCAAGCACTCGCTGACCGACCTGCGTGTCCGAGCTCACGGCGACATCGAGATCGACATCCACCACACCGCCGAGGACATCGGCATCGTGCTCGGCTCCGCCATTCGTCAGGCGCTCGGGGACAAGGCCGGCATCTCTCGCTTCGGTGACGCGCTCGTCCCCCTCGACGAGGCGCTCGTGCAGGCGGTCGTCGACATCTCCGGCCGCCCCTACCTCGTGCACACCGGCGAGCCGGAAGGCTTCGCGCTGCACCTGATCGGCGGCCACTTCACCGGATCGATGGTTCGCCACGTCTTCGAGGCGATCGCCGTCAACGCCGGGCTCACCGTGCATGTCACCGTGCTCGGCGGCCGCGACCCGCACCACATCGCCGAAGCCGAATTCAAGGCCTTCGCCCGAGCTTTCCGGCAGGCGAAGGCACTGGATCCGCTGGTCTCGGGCGTGCCCTCGACCAAGGGCGCGCTGTGAGGTCGGGCCGCCCGTCCGTCGTCGTCTACGACTACGGCTCGGGGAATGTGCACTCCGCCGTCAAGGCGCTCGAACTCGCCGGCGCCGACGTCGAGCTGACCGGCGATCGGCAGCGCGCCCTCGAGGCCGACGGCCTGCTCGTTCCGGGAGTCGGCGCCTTCGACGCGGTGATGGCGGCCCTCAGCCGGGCGCGGGGCGGCGAGATCATCGAGAAGCGTCTCGCGGGCGGTCGCCCCGTCCTGGGCATCTGCGTCGGGATGCAGGTGCTGTTCGAGCGCGGGGTCGAGCGGGGTGTCGAGAGTGCCGGGCTGGGTGAGTGGCCGGGCACGGTCGACCGACTCCCGGCCGAGGTCGTTCCGCACATGGGCTGGAATACCGTCTCCGCTCCCCAGGGCTCGGTGCTCTTCGACGGGATCGCCGAGGAACGCTTCTATTTCGTGCACTCCTACGGCGCCCGTGAGTGGTCGCTCGACGTGATGCCGCCGTTCCCGCGACCCGCGGTGACCTGGGCGGAGCACGGGGGTCCCTTCATCGCCGCGGTCGAGAACGGTCCGCTCTCGGCGACCCAGTTCCACCCCGAGAAGTCGGGCGCCGCCGGGCTTCGCCTGCTGGCGAATTGGCTGGGCAGCCTCCGCACGAACTAGGATCGGCCGGTGGTCGGCGCCTCGAGGGGCCGGCACCGAGACTGAGGATGACGATGAGCGAGTTCACCAAGGCTCCGGGCCTGGTCCTCCTGCCCGCGATCGACGTGGCGGGCGGCAAGGCCGTGCGGCTGACGCAGGGCGAGGCCGGGACGGAGACCAACTACGGCGATCCCCTCGACGCTGCCGGCGATTGGGCAGACCAGGGTGCGACGTGGATCCACCTCGTCGACCTCGACGCTGCCTTCGGCCGCGGCGACAACCACGCCATCATGAAGAAGGTCATTCGGCAGGTGAAGAGCGTCAACGTCGAGCTCTCCGGAGGGATCCGCGACGATCGCAGTCTCGAGTCCGCTCTGAGCGCTGGCGCCAAGCGGATCAACCTCGGTACCGCGGCGCTCGAAAATCCGGAGTGGGCCGCGAGCGTCATCGCCCAGTACGGCGACCAGATCGCCGTCGGGCTGGATGTGCGCGGAACGACCCTCGCCGCCCGCGGCTGGACCAGGGAGGGCGGCGATCTCTGGCACGTCCTCGACCGGCTCGAGGAGGCGGGCTGCACGCGCTACGTCGTGACCGACGTCACCAAGGACGGCACGCTGAAGGGCCCGAACCTCGAGCTGCTCGAGCAGGTCATGGCCCGCACGCACCGCCCCGTGATCGCCTCGGGCGGGATCTCGAACCTCGACGACATCGCCGCACTGCGGGACCTCGTGCCCCAGGGCCTCGAGGGCGCAATCGTCGGTAAGGCGCTGTACGCGGGCGCGTTCACGCTCGCGGAGGCCCTGGATGTCGCATCCGAGTGACCCCGGCCCGCTCCCCGCGCATCTGACCGACTCCGCGGGCACCCCCTGGGCCGGCCGGCACTTCGAGCCGAGCGCCGCTCCGCAGGATGACGGCAGTGCCCCGCCGGCGTTGGTCGCCGCGCTCGCGTCGTTCACGTCCGGCGCTCGCGGACCGGAGGTCGTGGTGGACGCGCTCCGTTCGTCCCGCCTGCTCATCCCGCTGATCGCGCGCCTCGGCGAGGACGCAGCGGGCGTGGGAGGCCTTCGAGCGGATAAGACGCAGGAGCTGGCGATCGTCACCGTCGCCGGCCCCGGCGGCCGCACGGTGCTCCCCGTCTTCAGCGGCGTGGACAGCATGCGCCGCTGGGATCCGGCGGCCCGTCCCGTCCCGGTCGACGGACGTCGGGCGGCTCTGGCGGCGGTGGCGGAGGGAACCGAGGTGATGGTCCTCGACCCCGCCTCCGAGGGGGAGTTCGCGGTCCGCCGTCCGGCGCTGTGGGCGATCGTCGAGGGCGCCGAGTGGTGGCCGGCCGACACGGACCCGGACGTCCTCGCCGCTCTGCGCGCGGGTGCGGAGGGGGAGCCGGCCGTGGCGTCGCTGACGGCTCGCGCGGGCGATCCGGCGCAACGGCTCGCGGGACCGGAACTCGTCGTCGTGCTGAGCCTGCATCCCGGTCTCGATCAGGGGGCGCTGAGCGCCCTGATCGCGCGTCTGGGCGACCGGTGGGCGGCGGAGGACACCGTCGCGCGGCGCGTCGACTCGATGACCCTCCAGCTCGCCGCGGCCCGCTGACTCCGGATCAGGTGACCGGGCCCGTCCACTTCTCGCCCGGCCCCTTGCCGATCGAGTCGGCGATGGGGGAGGCCTCGCGGAACGCGAGCTGAAGGGTGCGGAGTCCATCGCGCAGGCTCCGGGCGTGCATGTCGCTGATGTCGGGCGCACCGGCCGTGACGAGCCCCGCGAGCGCGTTGATCAGCTTGCGCGCCTCGTCGAGGTCGACCTGCCCGTCCGGCTCGTCGGCGAGCCCGCATTTGACGGCGGCGGCGCTCATGAGGTGCACCGCCGCGGTGGTGATGATCTCGACCGCAGGGACCTCCGCGATGTCGCGGGCGGCCTCCACGTCGGAGGCGCCGTCGTCCTCGCCGAAGCGTCGGGTGTAGTCGTCGTTGTAGGTGTCGTCGTCGTCCTGGGCCATGCGTCCTTCGTTCGTCGTCCGGGGGCTGGGAGCTGGGCGGGGCGCGGCGCCGGATCGAGGGCGGCCGGATCCGCTCTGTCGGGTGGGCCGTCGTTCTGCTATGGTTATCCGGGCTCCGAGGCATGTCCTCGGTTCGAAAGTGGAGATTCTCCCACCCGCGCTTGACCGCTTCACAAGGTTACCGGGTCAGAAGCACTCCGCCGCCGATGGTCGCCAGACCAGCGGGGGCAGGGCTGCGGCTCCCGAGGTCCGCCTCGGGAACCGCGTCACAGGGTGCGAGCGCCGTGCTCACGCACGACGTGGACGGGACGATCACCTCTCTCGGGTGCGCTGGAGAAGACTCCGGTAGCGCAGCTGCACTCACCGAGATCAGAGGAGAAGCGCAATCAGCGATCCCCGTACCAACGACCGTATCCGCGTCCCCGAGGTTCGCCTCGTGGGTCCCGCCGGAGAACAGGTCGGCGTCGTCAAGATCGAGGTCGCCCTGCGACTCGCACAGGACGCAGACCTGGACCTGGTCGAGGTCGCCCCCAACTCCAAGCCGCCCGTAGCGAAGATCATGGACTACGGGAAGTTCAAGTACGAGCAGGCTCAGAAGCTCAAGGAAGCCCGTCGCAACCAGGCGAACACGATCCTCAAGGAGGTTCGTTTCCGCCTGAAGATCGACAAGCACGACTACGAGACCAAGCGCAAGCGCGCCGAAGGCTTCCTCAAGGCCGGCGACAAGGTCAAGGCGATGATCCTCTTCCGAGGTCGCGAGCAGTCGCGGCCCGAAATGGGTGTTCGTCTGCTCCAGCGTTTCGCGGAGGACGTCGCCGAGTTCGGCCAGGTCGAGTCCACACCGACCATCGACGGTCGCAACATGGTGATGGTCATCGGCCCGTTGAAGAACAAGTCCGAGGCGAAGGCAGAGGCCAATGCGGTCCGCGCTGCTCGTCGCGAGGCCAATACCCCCGAGGACACGGCCGAGGCCGAGTCCGTCTAGTACTTCGCCGCCCCGGCCTCGGGGCCGGTGGACGCCCCGCTTATGGGGCACCGGTTTCGCCCCGCCGTGCGCGGTGTGACGTTCACAAGGAGAGAACATGCCCAAGATGAAGACCCACTCGGGTGCCAAGAAGCGCTTCAAGGTGACCGGCTCCGGCAAGGTCATGAAGCAGCAGGCCGGTATGCGTCACAACCTGGAGTCCAAGTCCAGCGTTCGCACCCGCCGCCTCAACCAGGACCAGGTCCTCGCCCCGCAGGACGCCAAGGTCGCCAAGAAGCTTCTCGGTCTGTAGCTCACTGCCGGCGCAGTCGTTGCGCCGCGGAGTTTGCTACTCAACCGCCCGGATCGATAGGAAGAAAGAGCAATGGCAAGAGTGAAGAGGGCCGTCAACGCCCACAAAAAGCGTCGCGTTATCCTCGAGCGCGCCTCGGGCTACCGCGGTCAGCGTTCGCGCCTTTACCGCAAGGCGAAGGAGCAGGTCACCCACTCCCTCGTCTACTCGTACCGCGACCGCCGCGCCAGGAAGGGCGAGTTCCGTCGCCTCTGGATCCAGCGCATCAACGCGGCATCCCGCGCGAACGGCCTGACCTACAACCGCTTCATCCAGGGCCTCGCCCTGGCCGGTGTCCAGGTCGACCGCCGCATCCTCGCGGATCTCGCGATCACGGAGCCCGCCACCTTCGCCTCGCTCGTCGCGACCGCGAAGAGCGCGCTGCCCGCCGACACCTCGGCGCCCAGGGCCGCCGCGTAATCGGCACAGCATTCCGGAGGGGGTCGCGATCGAGAGGTCGCGGCCCCCTTGCGTCCTTGGGGGTGGCCGCGCGTCGTGTCTGCCGGGCCCGCGAACACCGCGCCGATAGGCTCGCCGCATGCTCGACAACCCCCGCTCTCCCCGTGTCCGCTCTGTGGCGAAGCTCACCCGCCGCCCGGCCCGGCTCGAGACGGGACTCTTCCTCCTCGAGGGTCCGCAGGCCATGTCCGAGGCGCTGCACTACCGCCCGGAGCTGCTCGTTGAATCATTCGCGACTCCGACCGCTCTGGAGCGTCACCCCGAGATCGTCGCCGCAGCAGCGGAGGCGGAGGTCGACATCGAGTACGTGACCGAGGACGTCCTGGACACGATGGCCGACACCGTCACCCCCCAGGGCTTCGTCGCGGTGTGCCGCCAGTTCCCCACGTCGCTCAAGGACGTCGTCGCCTCGGAGCCGCGCCTGGTCGCGGTCCTCGAGGAGGTCCGGGATCCCGGCAACCTGGGCACGATCATCCGCGCGGCCGACGCCGCCGGAGCCGACGCCGTCGTGCTCTCTGGCTGCTCCGTCGACCTCTACAACGCCAAGGTCGTCCGCTCGACCACAGGCTCGCTGTTCCACCTGCCGGTCGCGGTCGGCGCCGACCTCCCCGACGTCCTCGGGCGCCTGCGCGGCGTGGGCCTGCGCTCGGTCGCGGCGGACGTGAAGGGCGAGGACCTGCTTGAGGTCCGGGCCCGCGGCGACCTCGCTCAGCCCACCGTCTGGGTCTTCGGCAACGAGGCCCGTGGCCTCGAGGACGAGTCGCTCGCGCTCGTGGACGGCGTCATCTCGGTACCGATCTACGGCGCGGCGGAATCGCTCAACCTCGCGACCGCGGCCTCCGTCTGCCTCTACGAGAGCGCTTTCGCCCTGCGTTCCTGAGGGAATCGGTCCCCGGCCGGACAGAGGTGGAGGACGGTGCGCGTTGTTACCCTTGGGTTAAAACATTGCTCATGATTTGACCGGCCCATCCCCGTGTGCTTCTCTGGCGGCATGGTCACAGCCCCGCAAGACGAGCGCGCTGCCGCTCCCGTTGGTGAACCCCTTGTCGTCATCGCCGGAGTGCAGAAGCACTACGGCGACTTCCACGCCCTGAAGGACATCGATCTGACGGTGCACCGCGGCGAGGTTGTCGTCGTCCTCGGCCCCTCCGGCTCCGGCAAGTCGACGCTGTGCCGCACGGTGAACCGGCTCGAGACGATTTCCGGCGGCACCATCACCATCGACGGTCAGAAGCTGCCGGAGGAGGGCAAGGGCCTCGCCGCCCTCCGCGCCGACGTCGGGATGGTCTTCCAGTCGTTCAACCTCTTCGCGCACAAGACGATCCTCGAGAACGTCACGCTCGGCCCGATCAAGGTGCGGGGGCTCTCCCGCAAGGACGCGGAGGCGCAGGCCACGGCGTTGCTCGACCGGGTCGGAGTCGGCCACCAGGCCGCGAAGACTCCTGCTCAGCTCTCGGGCGGGCAGCAGCAGCGCGTCGCCATCGCGCGGGCGCTCGCAATGAAGCCCAAGGTGATGCTGTTCGACGAGCCCACTTCGGCGCTGGACCCCGAGATGATCAACGAGGTGCTCGACGTGATGGTCGGGCTCGCCAAGGAGGGGATGACCATGATCGTCGTCACGCACGAGATGGGCTTTGCCCGCAAGGCCGCCGACCGCGTTGTCTTCATGGCCGACGGCGAGATCCTCGAGGACACCGATCCGGAGTCGTTCTTCACTGCCCCGCGTAGCGACCGGGCCAAGGACTTCCTCTCCAAGCTCATCACGCACTAGCGGCGCGACCAGCAGCCATTCAGACCCGTCGGACCCCTGTACAGCGGGAGCCGATCTGACATCGCCCGCATCGACGGGCCGAACCCAGGAAGGACGATCATGCGCACGAAGCTCATGTTCATGACCGCGGGACTCGCAGCAGCGACCCTCGCCCTCACCGGCTGCGCCGGCGACTCCGGAACCGCCGGTGGCGGAGCGGAGGGAGGAACCTCTGCCTACGAGGTCGCCTCCGACGTCGCCGTCGAGGGCAGCCCGACCTTCGACGCGATGACCGCGGCCGACAAGGTCACCATCGGCGTCAAGGAGGACCAGCCCGGGCTGGGCTACCTCGACGCGGCGACCGGACAGCGCTCCGGATTCGACATCGAGATCGCGAAGTGGGTCGCTGCCTCCCTCGGCTTCTCGGCCGACAAGATCGAGTTCACGGCGATCCCCTCGGCCAACCGGGAGGCGTCGATTGTGAACGGCGACATCGACTTCTACGTCGGTACCTACTCGATCACCGATAAGCGCAAGGAGCAGGTCGGCTTCGCCGGACCCTACTTCGAGACCGGACAGCAGCTGCTCGTCGCCGCCGACAACAGCACGATCACCGGCCCGGACAGCCTCAGCGCGGACACCACGGTGTGCTCGGCGACCGGCTCGACCCCGATCCAGAACATCCGCACCAACTACCCCGAGGTGAAAACGGAGGAGTTCGACACCTATTCGCAGTGCGTGGACGCTCTCTCCGACGGCACCGTCGACGCGGTCACCACGGACGGCGCGATCCTGATCGGCTACGCGGCGCAGAAGCCCAACGAGCTCAAGGTCGTCGGCGAGCCGTTCAGCACCGAGCTGTACGGCATCGGCCTGCCCAAGAGTGACGATGCACTGCGCCACTTTGTCAACGGCATGCTCACCGACGGCGGCGACACCTGGAGCGCCATCTACGACGAGACGCTCGGCCAGTCCGGCACGACGGTCACCCAGCCGGCGGTGAACGACTACTAAGAGGTGCCCCGGGCGGCGTCAGCGTCGCCCGGGGGTCCCCCTCTCCTCGACCACCCCACCGCTCCGACAGAAGGGCCAGCCGCATGGATGTCCTGTTGAACAACCTAGACGTCTACGTCCCGGCTTTTGGCAACACCCTGATCCTCTTCAGCGTCTCGCTCGTATTCGCCCTGCTGATCGGTACGGTGGTCGGCGCGATGCGCGTCTCGCCCATCCCGATCGCGCGCGCGGTCGGCACGGTCTACGTGAACACCATCCGGAACACTCCGCTCACGCTGGTGATGTTCTTCTTCGCATTCGGCTATCCCAAGCTCGACCTGCCGAATGTCGACTACACGAACCTCGCGATCTGCGCCCTCAGCCTGTACACCGCGACCTACGTCGCGGAGGTTCTGCGCTCGGGCATCAACACCGTGCCGATCGGTCAGGCCGAGGCGGCCCGCGCGATCGGTCTCGACTTCGGCCTCACGATGACGCAGGTCGTCCTTCCGCAGGCCTTCCGCTCCGTTATCCCACCGCTGATGAGCGTGCTGATCGCGCTGCTGAAGAACACCACCGTCGCCGCCGGCTTCTCGGTCGCGGAGGCGGGCACCATCGTCCGCGTGCTCAACGAGCGCGGCGAGAACAGCCTCATCGTCGTCCTCTGGGTGGCCCTGACCTTCGTGGTCCTGGTCACCCTGCTCTCGCTCGTCCAACGTCAGCTCGAGAAGACGTGGAGGGTCGCCCGATGAGCTCCGTCCTCTTCGACAACCCCGGCCCCCGCGCCGTCCTGCGCAATCGCGTCATCGGCGTCGTCGTCGTCCTGGTGATCGCGGCGCTCCTCGCCTTCGTGATCTGGCGCTTCGCCGAGTCCGGCCAGTTCAGTGCCTCGAAGTGGCGGGCGTTCGGTTATCCGCTGGTGTGGCAGAGCATCGGAGCAGCGCTCGGCCAGACCCTGGCCGCCTTCGCCACCGCCGGCGTCGCCAGTCTCGTGCTCGGGCTACTCCTCGCGATCGGCCGCCTCTCGGACCATCGGTGGATCAGCCTCCCGGTCACACTCTTCATCGAGCTGTTCCGGGCGATCCCCGTGCTGATCCTGATGATGCTGATGTACTACGGCCTGCCGTTCGCGGGCCTGAAGCTCAGCCCCTACCTCGCCGTCGTCATCGCTCTGACCCTCTACAACGGGTCCGTCTTCTCCGAGATCTTCCGCGCCGGCGTCGAAGCCCTCCCGCGCGGACAAAAGGAGGCGGGCTACGCGATCGGCCTGCGCAAGGCCGGCGTGATGCGGCTGATCCTGTTCCCGCAGGCGATCCGCTCGATGCTGCCGGTGATCATTGCGCAGCTCGTCGTCGCCCTCAAGGACACGGCACTTGGCTCGATCATCACCTACAACGAACTGCTTTACTACGCCCGCTACCTCGGCAACCAGTCGAGCCTGGACAGTCCGATCATCCCCGCCGCTATCGTGATCGGTGCCATCTACATCAGCATCTGTCTCCTTCTCTCGGGGCTCGCGAAGTGGATAGAGATCCGCACGAAGAGCGGAGGCCGCGGGGCGCGCGGTAGCCGGACGGTCGGGGGACACCCGGCAGCCCGCGCCCAGACGGATACACAGCTGATCGCTGTGCAGGAGTGAATGGTGAGAATCGCCCGTAGGGCGATCCTCACCGCGGGAGGCGGGGTGCGGGCCGGCGGCGGGAGGGGGCGGAGGGGCTCGCCTACACTGGGGGATCGTGTCAGAGAGTAATCCGATCACCGATGAGGCCGTCTCCGCCGCGGTCGCCGCCGCCCTCTCCGCCATCGGCGCGGCAAGCGACTCCACAGCGCTGAAGTCCGCCCGAGCAGCCCACCTCGGCGAGGGCTCGACCCTTGCCCGCCTCAACGCGCAGATGCGCTCCGTCCCACCCGAGCACAAGGCCGCCTCCGGCAAGCTCGTCGGCGGAGCCCGGAAGCAGGTGGGAGACGCCTACACCACCCGCGAGGCGGAGCTGGTCGAGGCCGAGAACGCGGCCGCACTCGAGGCCGAGCGCGTCGACGTCACCGCCGGTGCGAGCTTCACCCGCCGAGGTGCCCGCCATCCGCTCTCGTTGCTCCAGGAGTCCGTCGCCGACGTCTTCGTCGGGATGGGCTGGGAGATCGCCGAGGGCCCGGAGCTCGAGAACGAGTGGTTCAACTTCGACGCCCTGAACTTCGACGAGGATCACCCGGCTCGCGCCATGCAGGACACCTTTTTCGTCGATCCCGTCGACACGCACCTGGTGCTGCGCACACACACCTCGCCGGTGCAGATCCGCTCGATGCTCGAGCGCCCCCTGCCGCTCTACATCATTGCTCCCGGCCGGGTCTACCGCACCGATGAGCTGGATGCGACGCACACTCCCGTCTTCACCCAGTTCGAGGGCCTTGCCGTCGACCGCGGCCTGACGATGGCGCACCTGCGCGGCACCCTTGAGCACGTCGCCCGCATCCTCTTCGGCGACGACGCCCGCATCCGCCTGCGCCCCAACTACTTCCCCTTCACCGAGCCCAGCGCTGAGCTCGACATCTGGCACCCCACCTTCGTCGGCGGTGCGCGCTGGATCGAGTGGGGCGGCTGCGGCATGGTCAATCCGAACGTGCTGCGCTCCGCCGGCATCGACCCGGAGGAGTACTCCGGATTCGCCTTCGGAATGGGAATCGAGCGGACCCTGATGTTCCGCAATGACGTGAAAGACATGCGCGACATGGTCGAGGGCGACGTCCGCTTCAGCGAGCAGTACGGGATGGTGATCTGATGCGCGTTCCGCTGAGCTGGCTGGGGGAGTACGTCGACCTCGAGCACGACGTCACGACGGAGTCCGTGCACGCGGCCCTGGTATCGGTCGGTCTGGAGGAGGAGGACGTCCACCGCTTCGAGGTGACCGGTCCCGTCGTCGTCGGCGAGGTGCTCGACCTCGCTCCCGAGCCCCAGAAGAACGGTAAGACGATCAACTGGTGCCACGTGCGCGTGGCGCCGGAGGGACAGCGGGCGGCCGACGGCGGTGAGGACGTCCGCGGTATCGTCTGCGGCGCGCACAACTTCGCGGCCGGCGACAAGGTCGTCGTCTCGCTCCCGGGCGCGGTCCTGCCCGGTCCGTTCCCGATCTCGGCTCGGAAGACCTACGGCCACGTGTCCGACGGGATGATCGCCTCGAGCCGCGAGCTCGGCCTCGGCGAGGAGCACGACGGCATCCTCCGGCTCGCCTCCCTCGGGCTCGACCCGGAGCCGGGCGCCGATGCGATCGCGCTCCTCGGACTCGACGACGCGGCGGTCGAGGTCAATGTGACGCCCGACCGCGGCTACGCCTTCTCCATTCGCGGCATCGCTCGCGAGTACGCGCACGCCACCGGAGCCGTCTTCCGCGACCCGGCGCACGCGGTCCCGTCGCAGGAGCGCCCGGATGCCGCTCCCGTCTTCCCGGTGACGGTCGCCGACGAGGCGCCGATCCGCGGACGCACGGGCGCCTGCGTGTTCGTGACGCGCGTCGTCCGCGGGATCGACACCTCGCGTCCGACCCCACCGTGGATGCTCGCGCGACTGCGCCTTGCGGGAGTGCGCTCGATCTCGCTCGTGGTCGACATCACCAACTACGTGATGTTCGAGCTGGGCCAGCCGCTGCACGGCTACGACCTGGCGACCCTCAAGGGCGGCATCGTCGTGCGTCGCGCCGCATCCGGCGAGACCCTCGAGACGCTCGACGGGCAGGTGCGCCGTCTGCACGCGGAAGACCTCGTGATCGCTGACGAGGGCGGCGCGATCGGCCTCGCCGGGGTGATGGGGGGCGCGCGCACCGAGATCTCGGTCTCCACCTCCGATGTCCTGATCGAGGCCGCGAATTTCGACCCGGTGTCGGTGGCGCGAACGGCCCGTCGGCACAAGCTGCCGAGCGAGGCGTCGCGGCGCTTCGAGCGCGGCGTCGACCCGCAGGTCGCGTCCGTCGCTGCCGCCCGCGCGGTGCAGCTCCTGGTGGAGCTCGCCGGGGGGACCGTGGACGAGCTCGGCTCGGTCCTCGCCGACCCGCGCAGGGCCGAGCCCGTTGAGCTACCCGACGGCTATATCGCCGGGCTGATCGGTGTGCAGTACACGCCGGAGGAGATCCGCGGCGCTCTCGTCGAGATCGGCGCGTCGGTCGAGGTCGGCGGCTCCGGATTCGTGGTCACGCCGCCGAGCTGGCGCCCGGACCTGACCGACCGCGCCACGCTCGCGGAGGAGGTCGCCCGCATCACCGGGTACGACCGGATCCCCGCAGTCCTCCCGGTCGCGCCTCCGGGACGGGGTCTCACCCCGGGCCAGCGCCTGCGCCGCACCCTCGCCCAGGCGCTCGCCGCAGCGGGGCTGACCGAGGTCCTCTCCTCTCCCTTCCTGTCGCGCTCGATGAACGACCGAGTCGGATCGGCCAGCGGAGAGCCGCAGGAGCAGGTCACCCTCGCGAACCCGCTCGACGCGACCGCCGCCCAGCTGCGGATCTCGCTCCTGCCGGGCCTCGTGCAGGTCGCGGCCCGCAATCGCTCACGCGGCCTGGTCGACCTAGCCGTCTACGAGCTCGGCCCCGTGTTCCTCCCGGCGGCCGGACGCCCGTTCGGCTCGGCGGCGTTGCCGGTCGGCGGCGCCCGCCCCTCCGCCGAGGTGGAGGCGGAACTGAACGCGGGTATCCCACCCCAGCCGCGCCACCTCGCGGCGCTGCTCACTGGCGCCGCCGTCATGCGTCAGCCCGGAGTCGTCGGCCGTGACGTCGACTGGCGGGATGCACTCGACGTGGTCCGCAAGGTAGCGGCAGCGACCGGAACCGAGCTGGTCCTTCGCCAGGGCGCTCACGCGGCGCTGCACCCCGGACGCACCGCCGAGGTCGTCCTCGACGGGGCGGTCATCGGCCACGCGGGGGAGCTGCTGCCGGCGCTGGCCGAGGAGCTGGACCTGCCGCGCCGTGTCGCCGTGGTCGAGCTGGACCTCGAGCCGCTGATCGCTCGAGCCGGGACGGTCGTCGTGGCCCGACCGGTCGGGGCGCTTCCCGCCGCGACCCAGGATCTCTCGCTCGTCGTGCCGATCGACACCGCTGCCGCCGACGTGCGCGCCGCCATCATCGAGGGCGCAGGGGAGCTGCTCGAGGCGATCCGGTTGGTCGACGACTACCGCGGAACCGGGCTCGCCGAGGGCACGAAGTCGCTGACCTTCGCGTTGCGCTTCCGCGCGCCGGATCGCACGCTCACCGCGGCCGAAGCGACGGTGGCGAAGGAGAGTGGCGTGGCGGTAGCGGCGGAGCGTTTCGGCGCTCGCCTGCGCGAGTGATGGTGGAGTCCCGACCGGCGTCACCGGGCGGGGCCCCGCGCCCGCACCGGCTAGGCTCTCGGGCATGAGTTTCTCCGTGGCGGTGGCCGGTGCGAGCGGCTACGCGGGCGGCGAGCTGCTGCGTCTGCTCGCCGATCACCCCGAGTTCGAGGTGCGCACCGTCACCGCGCACGCCAACGCGGGGCAGCCACTGTCCGCGGTGCATCCGCATCTGCGCTCGCTCCGCGACCTCGTCCTCGTCGACACGACTACCGAGAACCTCGCCGGTCACGACGTCGTCTTCCTCGCCCTCCCGCACGGGAAGTCCGGCGAGATCACCGCGACCCTTCCCGAGGGCGTCCTCGTCGTGGACTGCGGGGCCGACCACCGGCTGACCGACCCGCAGGACTGGGCCGACTACTACGGCGGTGACTTCGCCGGAGCCTGGCCCTACGGCCTCCCCGAGCTGCTGATCGGCGGTGGCGGGCGCAAGCAGCGCGAGGCGCTCGCCGGAGTTCGGCGCATCGCCGTCCCCGGCTGCAACGTCACGGCGATCACGCTCGGCCTGGCCCCAGGACTGCATGCCGGCGTGATCGAGCCGTCCGACCTTGTCTCGGTGCTGGCCGTCGGCCCCTCCGGAGCGGGCAAGAGCCTGCGCACGGACCTCCTGGCCAGCGAGCTGCTCGGCTCCGCGCACGCCTACGGCCTCGGCGGTGCGCACCGCCACAACCCCGAGATCCGGCAGAACCTCCTCCTCGCCGGAGCCGGTCCGGTCTCGATCTCGTTCACCCCGGTCCTCGTGCCGATGTCCCGGGGCATCCTGGCGACCTCGACCGCGCGCCTCGCCCCCGGCGTCTCCGCGCAGGATGTCCGAGCCGCGTGGGAGACCGCCTACGGCGACGAGACCTTCGTGCAGTTGCTTCCCGAGGGGTCATTCCCGCGGACCGCCGACGTGGTCGGCGCGAACACGGCGCTGATCGGCCTCGCGGTCGATGAGCGCGCGCGCCGCGTCGTGGTGGTCTCGGCCATCGACAACCTGGTCAAGGGCACCGCGGGCGCGGCCGTCCAATCGAGCAACATCGCCCTGGGGCTCCCCGAGTCCCTCGGGCTGAGCGTGAACGGAGTCGCGCCGTGAGCGTCACCGCAGCAGCAGGGTTCCGCGCGGCCGGCGTCGTCGCGGGGCTGAAATCGACCGGTGCGCGCGATGTCGCCCTCGTGCAGAACCTCGGTCCGCTGCAGAGCGCGGCCGCCGTCTTCACGAGCAACCGCTGCAAGGCGAACCCGGTCCTCTGGAGCGAGCAGGTGATGCGCGACGGCGTCGTCTCGGCGATCGTCCTCAACTCCGGTGGGGCCAACTGCTACACCGGTGCGCAGGGCTTCCAGGTCACCCACCGCACGGCGGAGCTCGTGGGCGACAGCCTCGAGGTCTCTGCCGCCGACGTGCTCGTCTGCTCCACGGGGCTGATCGGCGACCAGCTCGATCTCGGAAAGCTCGCCGCGGGGGTGGCCGACGCCTCGGCCGAGCTCGCCGAGGGTGCGGACGCGGGGGAGTCCGCCGCTCGGGCGATCATGACCACCGACACGGTCCCGAAGCAGGCGGTCGTGCGCTCCGAGCACGGCTGGAGCATCGGCGGGATGGCCAAGGGCGCGGGGATGCTCGCGCCGGGACTGGCCACGATGCTGGTGGTGATCACGACCGATGCGGCGCTCGACTCCGCCGCTCTCGACTCCGCCCTGCGCGCCGCGACCCGAGTCACCTTCGACCGGCTCGACTCCGATGGCTGCATGTCGACCAACGACACGGTGGCGCTGCTCGCGAGCGGAGCGAGCGGGAGAGCGGCCGATCCGGACGAGTTCACCGCGGCGCTGACCGACCTCTGTCGCGACCTCACCCTGCAACTGCAGGCCGACGCGGAGGGCGCCGCCCACGACGTCGCGATCCGCGTGCTGAACGCCGCGACCGAGGACGAGGCCCTGGTGGTCGCCCGTGCCGTCTCGCGGAGCAATCTCTTCAAGGCCGCGATCTTCGGCAACGACCCCAACTGGGGTCGGGTCCTCGCTGCCGTCGGCACGACCGATGCGCAGTTCGACCCGTACGGCATCGACGTCGCAATGAACGGTGTGCCGGTCTGCCGCGCGGGCGAGCCGCACGAGAGTCGTGACCTGGTCGACCTCGCCCCTCGGCAGGTCTCGGTCGACATCGACCTGCACGCCGGAGACGCGACCGCCACGATCTGGACCAACGACCTCACGCACGACTACGTGCACGAGAACTCCGCGTACTCGAGCTGAGGCGGCCGTGAGCGAGGACACCCCCACCACGGCGAGGAGACGCGCCGAGCGCGACGCCGCACCCGCCAAGGCCGCGACGCTGATCGAGGCGCTGCCCTGGCTGCAAAGCTTCCACGGCCGCACGATGGTGATCAAGTTCGGCGGCAATGCGATGGTGTCGGAGGAGCTGCAGCGCTCCTTCGCGCAGGACATGGTCTACCTGCGCTACGCCGGGATCCGCCCCGTCGTTGTGCACGGCGGCGGTCCGCAGATCTCGCGGATGCTGGACCGGCTCGGCATCGCCAGCGAGTTCCGCGGCGGCTACCGCGTCACGAGCCCGGAGGCGATGGAGGTGGTGCGGATGGTGCTCACCGGCAGCATCAGCCGCGACATCGTCCGCCGAATCAACGAGCACGGTCCGCTGGCGGCCGGCATCTCGGGCGAGGACGCGGGCCTGTTCGTCGGGCGCCGCCGGGGGGTTGTCATCGACGGCGAGGAGCACGACCTCGGCCTGGTCGGCGACGTGATCGCCGTGGACCCTGCCGCCGTGCTCGCGCAGGTGGAGGCCGGGCGGATTCCGGTCGTGTCCTCGATCGCCCCCGACTCCGACGATCCGACGCAGTCCCTCAACGTCAATGCCGATGCCGCTGCCGCCGCGTTGGCGGTCGCACTCGGCGCCGAGAAGCTCGTCGTCCTCACCGACGTGGCCGGTCTGTACGCCGACTGGCCCGATCGCGAGTCGCTCGTCTCGCACATCAGCTCGGACGACCTCGCGGCCCTGCTGCCCTCGCTCGAGTCGGGCATGATCCCCAAGATGACCGCCTGCCTCGACGCCGTGCGCGGCGGAGTGCCCAAGGCTGCGATCATCGACGGCCGCATCTCGCACTCGATCCTGCTCGAGGTGTTCACCTCGGAGGGCATCGGCACCGAGGTTGTCGCTTCGCTCGATCCCCGCGACCGGGAGCGAAGGTCGGGCCGCTGATCCTCAGCGGCCCCGGCTCCGAGCGTCCGTCCCGTCCCGGGCGGGCGCACCGTCGGCCCTCGTGGCCGGACCGCTCCGATCGAAAGGCTTCCATGTCCATCTCCACGACCGCGTCCCGCACCGAGGCCGCCCGTCAGCGCTACTCGAGCGCGATGATGCAGACCTTCGCGCCCCCGCTCGCCGTGCTCGAGCGAGGGGAGGGGTGTCGGGTCTGGGATGTCGACGGCCGCGAGTACCTCGATTTCCTCGGCGGCATCGCCGTCAACTCGCTCGGCCACGCGCACCCCGTCTTCGTCGAGGCCGTGTCCCGTCAGGCGGGTGCACTCGCCCACGTCTCGAACTACTTCGCGACCGCCCCGCAGATCGAGCTGGCCGAGACCCTGCGCCGCCTGACCGGGGCCGGAGACGCGGGCCGCGTCTCGTTCGTCAACTCCGGCACCGAGGCGAACGAGGCGGCCTTCAAGCTGGCGCGGCTCACCGCGGCCGGCGGGCGGCACCGCATCCTCGCCCTGCAGAACGCGTTCCACGGCCGGACGATGGGCTCGCTCGCCCTCACCGGGAAGGCCGCGATGCGGGCACCGTTCGAGCCGATGCCCGGCGGCGTCGAGCACCTCGAGGCGAGCATCGAGGCCCTGGAGGCCGCGCTCGATGAGTCGGTCGCCGCGCTGATCGTCGAGCCGATCCAGGGGGAGGCAGGCGTTATCCCGCTTCCGGTCGGCTACCTGCAGCGTGCGCGCGAGCTCACCCGCGAGCACGGCGCCCTGCTCATCGTCGACGAGATCCAGACCGGCGTCGGGCGGACCGGGCGCTGGTTCGCCTACCAGGAGGCGGGGATCCTCCCCGATGCGATCACCCTGGCGAAGGGGCTCGGCGGCGGATTCCCCATCGGGGCCCTGGTGACCTTCGGCGAGGCGTCCTCCCTCCTGCAGAAGGGCCAGCACGGCAGCACCTTCGGCGGTAATCCGCTGGCGACCGCGGTGGCCGGCGCCGTGCTCGCCGAGATCGAGCGCGCCGACCTGCTCGGCAACGCCCGGGAGCGCGGCGCGCAGATCGTCGAGTCGCTGTCCGCGCTCGACTCGCCGCTGATCGCGGGGGTCCGCGGAGCCGGCCTGCTCCTCGGCATCGCGCTGACCCGGCCGGTCGCCGCCGAGCTCGCCGCCGCCTGCCTCGACGCAGGCCTGATCGTGAACGCCGCGAACGACTCGAGCATCCGGCTCGCGCCGCCGCTCGTGGTGACCGCCGCCGACGTCGTTGAGTTCACCGAGCGCCTCGGCCGCGCCCTGCAGACCCTCTGACCCCGTACCTCCACCGAAAGCGACCAGCACTGTGACCCGCCACTTCCTCCGCGACGACGACATCACTCCCGCCGAGCAGGCCGAGATCCTCGATCTCGCCCTCGACATCAAGCGCGACCGCTTCGCCCACAAGCCCCTCGCCGGACCACAGACCGTCGCGGTGATCTTCGATAAGTCCTCCACGCGCACCCGCGTCTCCTTCGCCGTTGGCATCGCCGACCTCGGTGGCAGCCCGCTGATCATCTCGACCGCGAGCAGCCAGCTCGGCGGCAAGGAAACCGCGTCGGACACCGCGCGCGTCCTGGAGCGCCAGGTCGCCGCGATCGTGTGGCGCACCTACGCCCAGTCCGGTTTGGAGCAGATGGCGCGTGGCACCCGCGTGCCCGTGGTCAACGCGCTTTCGGACGAGTTCCACCCGTGCCAGCTGCTCGCCGATCTGCTGACCATCCGCGAGCATCGCGGGCGCCTGGCGGGTCTCACCCTCACTTTCTTCGGCGACGGCGCGAGCAACATGGCGCACTCCTACCTCCTCGCGGGAGCGACGGCCGGGATGCACGTGCGCATCGTCTCCCCGGAGTCCTACGCCCCCGTCCCGACGGTCCTCGCCGATGCGCAGCGCATCGCCGCGACCACAGGCGGGTCGGCGATCACCACGACCGACCCGGTCGAGGGCGCTTCGGGCTCCGACATCGTGATCACCGACACCTGGGTCTCGATGGGCAAGGAAGACGAGAAGGCCGCGCGGGTCGCCACCTTCGGTGCCTACCGCGTCGATGCGGGAACGATGGCCCTCGCGGCTCCCGACGCCCTGTTCCTGCACTGCCTGCCCGCGGATCGTGGCTACGAGGTGACCGCGGACGTGATCGACGGCCCGCAGAGTGTGATCTGGGACGAGGCGGAGAACCGCCTGCACGCGCAGAAGGCCTTGCTCGTGTGGCTCCTGGAGCGCGCGGGCGCCCCCGACGCCGCTCAGTAGACTCGACAGCCGAACCGAGGAGAACCATGACGGAACGACCCTCCGCCCGCGCGGGCGAGGCCGGAGCGCTCTGGGGCGGCCGATTCGCCGGCGGTCCCTCGCCCGAACTTGCTGCGCTCTCGAAGTCGACGCACTTCGACTGGCAGCTCGCCCCCTACGACCTGGCCGGCTCCCGCGCCCACGCCCGCGCCCTGGCCGCGGCGGGCTACCTCGATGACGCCGAACTCCCCGCGATGCTGAGCGCCCTCGACCGGCTCGATGCAGCCGTCGCCGAGGGGAGCTTCACGGCCGACGAGTCCGATGAGGACGTGCACGGCGCCCTTGAGCGCGGGCTGATGCTCGAGGCCGGCGCCGAACTCGGTGGCAAGCTGCGCGCTGGCCGCTCGCGCAACGACCAGATCGCGACCTTTGTGCGGATGTACCTCCGCGACCACGCCGCAGTCGTCGCGGAGTTGGTGGTGCAACTCATCGACGCGCTCGCTGCGCAGGCCTCGGCGCATCCGGCCGCGATCATGCCGGGGCGCACGCACCTCCAGCACGCTCAGCCGGTGCTGCTCGCGCATCATCTGCTCGCTCACGGCTGGGCGCTACTGCGCGATCTGGAGCGGCTGCGCGACTGGGCAGTCAGGGCCGATGTTTCGCCCTACGGATCGGGAGCACTCGCCGGATCCACGCTTGGCCTCGACGCCGAGGCGGTCGCCCGCGATCTCGGCTTCGCAGCGAGCGTGCCCAACTCGATCGACGGTACCGCCAGCCGCGACCTGGTCGCCGAGTTCGCGTTCGTGAGCGCGATGATCGGGATCGACGTCTCGCGGATCGCGGAGGAGATCATCCTCTGGAACACGCGCGAGTTCGCGTTCGTCACCCTCGACGACGGCTACTCGACCGGGTCCTCGATCATGCCGCAGAAGAAGAACCCCGACATCGCTGATCTCGCCCGCGGCAAATCCGGCCGGCTGCTCGGCAACCTCACCGGACTGCTCGCAACCCTCAAGGCACTGCCGCTGGCCTACAACCGCGACCTGCAGGAGGACAAGGAGCCGGTCTTCGACTCGGTGACGACCCTCGAGGTCCTGCTGCCCGCCTTCAGCGGCATGATCGCGACCCTCACCTTCCACACCGATCGGATGGCGGAGTTGGCGCCGCAGGGCTTCTCGCTCGCGACCGACGTCGCCGAGTGGCTGGTGAAAAAGCACGTGCCCTTCCGCGATGCGCACGAGATCACCGGCGAGCTGGTCAAGCTGGCGGAGTCGCGCGGGCTCGGACTTGAGGACCTGGACGACGACGCTCTCGCCTCGGTCTCCCCGCTGCTCACCCCCGATGTCCGCTCGGTGCTCAGTATCGAGGGGTCGGTCGCGAGCCGCGACGGAGTCGGCGGTACGGCTCCCGACCGGGTTGCGGAGCAGCTCGCCCAGCTGACCGAGCGCGTGCGGGTCGTCCGTGGCTCACTCCGCGGGGAGCGCTCGTGACGCTCCGCGGCGCATCGGGCGATGACGGCCGTCCGCCGCTTCCTCCCTGGCAGCAGCGGACCCTGGTGATCGTCGCCGCCGTCGTCATCGTCGCCGTGATCGTGATTACGCTGGTGTCGGGCCAGAGCTTCTTCTAGGCGTGTCTCTTCCGAATCTCTCGCGTTCGGCTCTTGAGGTCGCTCCGGAACTGCTCGGTCGGGTCCTCCTGCACCGCACGCGGGAGGGGGTGGTCGGTGTGCGGCTGACGGAGGTGGAGGCATACCTGGGCACCGGCGAGGATCCGGGCTCGCACGCCCATCGCGGCCCGACTCCGCGGACGGCGCCGATGTTCGGTGCGCCCGGCTCGGTCTACGCCTCCTTCACCTACGGGATGCACACCTGCGTCAACATCGTCTGTTCCCCGACGGGGGTCGCGTCGGCCGTGCTGCTCCGCGCGGGCGAGGTCGTGCTGGGGGAGGAGCTGGCCCTGCTCCGCCGTGGCCCGGTCCGGCATGGGGACATCGCCCGAGGGCCCGCTCGTCTCGCGAAGGCGCTCGGCGTCCAGCTCTCGGAGTCGGGCGATCCGCTCGAGACGGCGTTCGAGCTGCTGCCGGGCGAGCCGCCGACCGCTGTGATCACCGGCCCGCGGACCGGTGTCTCGGGGTCCGGTGGTGGCGAGGAGTTCCCGTGGCGGTTCAGCATCCCCGGCGATCCGACCGTCTCGCCTTACCGCCCGGCGGTACCTCGCCGTCGGCCCGCGGGGTAGGCCCGACCTGCGGTAGCCCGTGGTCAGCCCGTCAGGTAGAGCCGAGAGAGCACGCCGAGCGCCGCCGACCAGGCCAGGCTCGCCAGGGTGCCGATGATGAACCGCTCGCGCGCCTCCGGAGACGCGAGCTCGCTGAACCGGCCGACGCCCTTGATCGCCACGACGACCGCGATCCCCTCGGGCAGACCGCTCATCACAGCGCCGGCGGCGGCGATCCGCTCGAGGACGCCGATCGTCGTCCCGCCGCGGAGCACCTCGATCGGCTGCCCGATCGCTGAGGGCGCCCCTCCGTTCGCCGGACGAGAGCTTCCGGCCACCATGATTCCGCCGTGGCTGCCGGTGCGGGAATCGGCCGTGGCCAGGTCGAGGGTGAGCAGCACGACCGGACCGCCGCCGACAATCGCCAGGGCGAAGGCGAAGACCGTCACCAGCATGGAGTGGATCGGCGGTGCCGAGGGTCCGGCGATCGCCGTCAGGAGGAACGCGGCGGCCGCCGCAACGAGCGCGATCCACGCCAGCTGGGGTCGGCGCAGCCGCACGGCCAGCACCGCTCCGGCGAGCCCGGCGAGGAGCACGAGCACGACTCCCGTCCACGAGGCGGACTGGAGCGCCGAGGCGAGCAGTAGCGCAGGGGAGCCGGGGGCGGCCGTCATCGGGGTGTCCTCTCGTCGGTGGGGTCGAGCGTACGGTCGACCACCGTCAGCAGACGCGCGAGCGCGTCGCGGGCCGGCGCGTCCACTCGGGCGCTCGCCGCGCGGACCCGGAGGCTGACCGCCTGCGGGCTGACGGCGAGGTGCTCGGCGGCGTCCTTCTGCGAGAGGCCGCTCTCAAGCAGGTCGAGGATCTGCCAGCCGGCCTCCGTACGCGCGTCGCGCAGCAGGAGGAGCGGATCGATGAGCGCCAGCACGTCGGCGGATGCGGGGGCGGCCCCGTCGGGCGCATCGGGGTCGAGGGAGAAGCGCGTCGGCCGGCCCTTCGCCGCCTCGACCGCTCGGCGCGCCGCGAAGTATGCTTCGCCACGGGCCGCCCTCGTGGTCGCGGGGAGCGGCCGGGTCACGGGGCCGATCCCGAGGCCGATGCTCCAGTGGCCGCTGCGGTGCAGATCGAGCACGAGCGCGACGACGACGTCGGCCCGGTCGAGCACGAACTGGAACTCGTCGCCGGCGGTACGCTCCGGGGGCAGGACGAAGGAGTCTCCACCTCTCTCGAGGAGGCTGACGATGGCCTGCTCGACGCGGTCGTCGTCGTGTCTGCTGTCGCGCTGATCCGCGGTGATGACGAACATGGCACCTCCGCAATCAAGTATCCAGGCTTGATCCCGCCCGATCAAGCCCGAACGCTTGATCATCGATCCTCTCGCTCCGTTCCGCCGCGGTAGCCTGGGATCGTGACCGACCAGGATCTCCCCGGCTCCGCGACGAGCCCGCAGCTCGACCCCGCGTTCGACTCCGTGTGGGATGAGCTGGTCTGGCGGGGATCGGTGCACGTCTCGACCGATCCCGCGGCGCTGCGCGAGCTGCTGTCGGGGGAGCCGATCACCTACTACTGCGGATTCGATCCGACGGCCCCGAGTCTCCACCTCGGCAATCTGGTGCAGCTGATCGTGATGCGCAGGCTTCAGCTCGCCGGGCACCGTCCGCTCGGACTCGTCGGAGGCTCGACCGGCCTGATCGGAGATCCGCGGCCGACCGCGGAGCGGACGCTGAACTCCCGCGAGACGGTGATCGAGTGGGTGCAGCGCTTGCAGGCCCAGGTGTCCCGCTTCGTCCCGGCCGAGGGAGAGAACGGGATGCGACTGGTCAACAATCTGGACTGGACCGCCCCGCTCTCCGCGATCGACTTCCTCCGGGAGATCGGCAAGCACTTCCGCGTGGGCACAATGCTCAAAAAGGAGGCCGTCAGCGCGCGGCTGAACTCGGACGCGGGGATCAGCTACACCGAGTTCAGCTACCAGATCCTGCAGGGGCTCGACTACCTCGAGCTGTATCGGCAGTACGGATGCGTGCTGCAGACCGGTGGCAGCGACCAGTGGGGCAATCTCACCAGCGGCACCGATCTGATCCACCGCACGGAGGGGGTCTCGGTGCACGCTATCGGGACTCCGCTGGTGATGAACTCCGACGGCACCAAGTTCGGCAAGAGCGAAGGCAACGCCGTGTGGCTCGACCCCGAGCTGACCAGTCCGTACGCGTTCTATCAGTTCTGGGTCAACACCGACGATCGTGACGTCGTCGACCGCCTGCGGATCTTCACCTTCCTGCCGCGCGCGCAGATCGAGCGGCTCGAGCGGGCGAGTGCGGAGGAGCCGTTCCGCCGGGAGGCGCAGCGCGCCCTCGCCTGGGAGGTCACGTCACTGGTGCACGGAGCGGAGGTGACGCACTCGGTGATCGACGCGTCCGCCGCGCTCTTCGGTAAAGGCTCGCTGGAGGGGATCGATCCGACCATCCTTCGTGGTGCGCTCGAGGCGGTCCCCTCGATGGACGCCGTCTCGGAGACACCGGCTCTGCAGGCGTTCATCGAAACCGGGCTCGTCGCCAGCATGGGGGAGGCCCGGCGTGCTTTCGCTCAGGGCGGCCTCTCTGTGAACAATGTCGCGCTTGCGTCCGAGTCGATCACGCTCGGTGAGCTGCCGCTGATCAACGGGATCGCGGTACTCCGCCGTGGCAAGAAGAGCTTCGCCGGAGCCTTCGTCCGCTGATCGGCTCGCCGCCTCGGCATGCGGGTGGCCGCGCGGACGCGACGGACGGACTCCGAATCGCGACACGCCCGGGCCGTGGCTGATTTGCTGGACGGGCGAGGGCCGACGTAATGTAACTCCTCGTCACCCCAAAGGAGCGGCGAGCGAGAGTCAGGCGCAGAGCGTCACGACCAGCTGGCCGTCCTCAAGCGGGGACCATCCCCTCGCTACCACAGCCGGTGAGAGATTCGTCTCTTGAAGGTTGCGGGATCGCGAGCGTAAGATGGAGAACCTCAACGGGATACGGTCCCGGCTTCGACGCACGGCCTCGCGGCCGCGCCGGTGCATCGGTACGGTCTTTGACCGTACGGTCAACACCACGCTGAAGTCGGATTTGACACGGCCCGCGGATGTGCTAGGTTAGTCGAGTTGCCACGGAGGCGATCGGAACCACCGTTCCGATAAGTCTACCCGGTCTCGGCAGATATAACAAACGCAAGCAAAATATCGAGCGGTTCCGGCCGTCGCGTAACTATCTTTCGATCACTCTCGTTGTGAAGCATCGTTTTCGGTGTGGAGGCGGGGTGTGTCCGATTCTTGAGAACTCAACAGCGTGCACTATGTTCAATGCCA
>NZ_PSWS01000057.1 GCF_002932875.1 Rathayibacter tritici | reverse complement strand
GCAGCCACCCAATTAGTGAGGGTCTGCGGAACCAGTCCGAGCTCTCGAGCGACGTCCGCGACGGATCGCGACCTATCAATCACCTCGCGCACTGCCTCCACGCGGAACTCCGGAGAATACTTCCCACGGGAACTGGACATCCCGGGCCTTCCTTTCGGTCATCGCGGTAATCCTACCAATTCCGCGGTGGTCCAGAAAGAATGGGGCACCTCAAGAAGCACTGCGCGGCTCGCAACGTCGGAGATTCCCTCTCCGAAGATCGGCAACGGCACCGAACCGGTGCGCCACTTCTCTCTACGAGACGCAGGCAGACCCGCATGAGGCACGCCGTTGGTCGTCACCGTGCTCTCCGACAGCACGGGCAGGGCTTGATGTGAGGTGATGGAACCGTGCGAGCACCGCCGCCGTCTCGCGCTCGGCAGAAGAACCCGCGCCGCTCACCGCCGCCGGTCTCAGATATCGGGCGCGGTCGGTTCCTCTGTGCTCGCGGGGTCGGTGGCAGCGGCCGGGACAGGCGCGGTCTCAACGGCGGCGGCATCCGCGTCAGGAGCGCCCTCGGCCGCGGCCCCCGCCTCCGGCAGCGCGATGGCCGCCGGTCCCTCCGTCACGAGGAGGTGGAACTCGGCCGCGGTGATGATCCGCAGCCCCAGCGCCTCGGCCTTGCCGAGCTTGCTGCCCGCGCCGGGGCCGGCGGCGACGTAGTCGGTCTTCTTCGAGACGCTCGAGCCGGCCTTGCCGCCGGCGGCGAGGATCGCCTCCTGGGCGCCCTCGCGCGAGTACCCCTCGAGGCTGCCCGTCGCGACGACCGTGAGCCCGGCGAGCACTCCGCCCGCGGCGTCCGCGGCCCCGGGACCGGGGTGCCCCGGCGTGGCGAAACGTACGCCGGCCGCGGCCCACCGCTCGACGATCTCGACGTGCCAGCTGACCTCGAACCAAGCGATCAGGGCGTCGGCGATGATGCCGCCCACGCCGTCCACGGCGGCCAGCTCGTCCCGGCTCGCCCCGCGGATCGCGTCGAGCGACCCGAAGTAGCCGGCCAGCGCGCGCGCCGCGACCGGGCCGACATGGCGGATGCTGAGCGAGACCAGCAGGCGCCACAACTCCTTCGTCTTCGCCCGCTCGATGTTCTCGATCAGCCGGAGCGCGTTGGTCGAGGGCACCGCGACCTCGTCGCCCGCGAAGGCGTCGGCCGTCGGATCGAACGCGCCGTCTTTCGCCGGCTGTCGCCTCCGCTTGAACGGAGCGACCACCTTCGGATCGCCGTTCGCGTCGAGCTTCTGCAGCCCCGTCTCGGAGTCGCGCACGACGACCTCGATCGGGAAGAGATCGGCCACGGTGAGCTCGAAGAGGCCCGCCTCGGTCCGCAGCGGCGGCTCCGCGGGCACCAGCGGTTGGGTGAGGGCCGCCGCGCTGACTTCGCCGAGTGCCTCGATGTCGAGCGCGCCGCGGCTACCGATGTGCTCGACGCGGCCGCGGACCTGGGCGGGGCAGGACTCCGCATTGGGGCAGCGCAGATCGACGTCGCCCTCCTTCGCCGGAGCGAGGGTGGTGCCGCACTCGGGGCACTGGGTCGGCATCACGAACTCGCGCTCGCTGCCGTCGCGCAGCTCGACCACCGGCCCGAGCACCTCGGGGATGACGTCGCCCGCCTTGCGCAGCACGACGGTGTCCCCGATCAGCACGCCCTTCGCCTTCACCACGTCGGCGTTGTGCAGCGTCGCCTGGCGTACCTCCGACCCGGCAACCCTGACCTTGGTCATCTGCGCGAACGGAGTGGCGCGGCCGGTGCGCCCCACGCTCACGACGATGTCGAGGAGCGTCGTGTGCACCTCCTCGGGCGGGTACTTGTAGGCGATCGCCCAGCGCGGGGCCCGGCTGGTGGCGCCGAGCTCGCCGTGCAGCTCGAGCTCGTCCACCTTGACGACGACTCCGTCGAGCTCGTGCTCGACCGAGTGGCGCTCGCGGCCGTAGCGCTCGACGAAGGCGAGCACCTCCTCCACCCAGGCCGAGACGCGGTTGTGACCGCTGACCGGCAGTCCCCAGGAAGAGAGCAGCCCGTAGACCTCGGACTGGGTCGCGACCGGCGGGTCGGGCCAGGCGCCGATACCGTGTACGTAGAGCGCGAGCGAGTCGACGCGGGCCTGCCCGGCGCGCAGGTCGAGACCAGCCTTCTTATCAAGCTGCTGGCGGAGGCCGCCGCTCGCAGCGTTCCGCGGGTTGGCGAAGGTCGGGAAGCGGCGGAGAGCGCTGGTGCGCGCCTTCCCCTCGTCGAAGTCGCCTCGGGTGGCGGCGGGGCGGACGGCCCAGCGCGCCCGCGCCTCCCCGACCGCCTCCTCGCGCAGCGTCACCTGCAGCGCATTGAGCTCGGCAAAAGCGGCAACCGGGATGAAGACCTCGCCGCGGACCTCCACCAGCGCCGGGTGGCCCTCGCCCGCGAGCTGCTCCGGGATTCCCGCTACGCGGAGCGCATTCACGGTGACGTCCTCACCGATGCGGCCGTCACCTCGGGTGGCCGCCGTGACGAGGCGCCCCTGCTCGTAGTGCAGCGAGATGGCGAGCCCGTCGATCTTGAGCTCGGTGAGCCAGGCGATGGGTCGATCCGCTGAGGCGACCGTCTTCTCGCACCACTCGCGCAGCTCCTCGGCCGAGAACACGTTGTCGAGCGAGAGCATCCGCTCGGCGTGGTCGACCGGAGCGAGGCCCGGGCCGACGATGCCGCCGACGGTCTGCGTGGGCGAATCCGCGGTGGCCAGCTCGGGGTGCTCCTCCTCGAGCGCGGCAAGTTCGCGCACCAGCGCGTCGTACTCGGCGTCCGACAGCGACGACGAGTCGGCCGCGTAGTAGTCGTCGCTCGCCGAACGGAGGAGCGCCCGCAGCTCCTCGACGCGAGCGGCCGGCTCGAGCGCGCTCACCGAGGTACCGCGGCGTCGGCGGCCACCGTGCGGTCGATCGTGCACTGGCCCAGCACGCGGGTGCCGAGGTACACGACGGCCGTCTGGCCGGGGGCGACGCCGTCGAGTGGGGAGTCCGGAGTGATCACGAGTTCCACCCTGCCATCGACCTCCGACACCACCGCGGAGGCCGGAACCGGATCGGCGTGCGCCCGGATCTGCACGTCGCAGCTGAACGGCGTCGTCGCATCCTCCGGTGCCGCTCCAGCCCAGCTGAAACGCGCGCCGGCGATCTGCCCGATGCGCAGCGCCTCCCGCGGACCCACGACGACCTCGTTGGAGAAGGGACGCACCTCCAACACGAAGCGGGGCCGGCCGTCAGGGGCCGGAACACCCAGGTGCAGCCCACGCCGCTGTCCGACCGTGTAGCCGTGCGCACCCTCGTGCGAGCCGACGACCGCTCCGTCGCGGTCCACGATCACCCCGGTCTCCGGTGCGACCCGCTCCGCGAGCCAGCCGCGGGTGTCGCCGTCGGGGATGAAGCAGATGTCGTAGCTGTCGGGCTTGCTCGCGACGCTGAGCCCGCGCTCCGCCGCCTCCGCGCGGACGATCGCCTTCGACGGGGTCGAGCCGAGCGGGAACATCGAGTGCCGCAGCTGCTGCTCGGTCAGCACGCCGAGGACGTAGGACTGGTCCTTCGCCTCGTCGCTCGCGCGGTGCAATTCGAGCGAGCCGTCTGCGGCAGTGCGGAGGGAGGCGTAGTGGCCGGTGCAGACGGCGTCGAAGCCGAGGTCGAGCGCCTTCTCGAGGAGTGCGGCGAACTTGATCCGCTCGTTGCAGCGCATGCAGGGGTTCGGGGTGCGTCCGGCCGAGTACTCGGCGACGAAGTCATCGACCACGTCGAGCGTGAAGCGCTCGGAGAAGTCCCACACATAGTAGGGAATGCCGAGGACGTTCGCGGCACGCTGCGCGTCCATCGAGTCCTCGATGGTGCAGCAGCCCCGGCTCCCGGTGCGCAACGTGCCGGGCATCCTGCTCAGGGCGAGGTGCACGCCGACCACGTCGTGTCCCGCCTCCACCGCGCGGGCCGCGGCCACCGCCGAGTCCACTCCACCACTCATCGCCGCGAGAACCTTCACCGTGCGAGTCTACGTTTCCCGCGGGGCGACCGTCACGATCTCAGGCGGGCAGCACTGCGCGGTTCGAGAGGCCAGCACGCGCGGCGCGGGCGTAGGCGTCCGGCAGCGCAGCGAGCAGCGCATCTACGTCCGCGTCGGTCGAGGTGTGCCCCAGCGTCATCCGGAGCACGCCGCGTGCCTCGTCTTCGCTCCGGCCGAGCGCGAGGACCACGTGCGAGGCCTCCGGGATCCCCGCCGTGCAGGCCGAGCCGGTCGAGACGGAGACGCCGGCGGTGTCCAGGAGGAAGAGAAGGGAGTCGCCCTGAGCTCCCGGGAAGGCGAGGTGCGCGTTGTTCGCGACGCGGCGTCCGGAGTCGAGGGCGGGCCCGGTCAGCGTCGCACCCGGTACGGCGGCGAGGATCCCGGCGACGAGCCGGTCGCGCAGGGCGGCGAGCCGCTGCTCCTCAGCCGGGAGTTCGGCGGCGGCCTCGACCGCGGCGGCGGCGAAGGCCGCGGCGCCGGGAACGTCCTGGGTGCCGGAGCGGACGCCGCGCTGCTGACCGCCTCCGTGCAGCACCGGCACCACCCGGGCGTCGCGGGCGAGCACGAGCGCGCCCGTCGCGATCGGACCACCGACCTTGTGCCCCGAGACACTGACCGCGACCAGGCCCACGCCGCGATGCGACCCGGAGGCGCGGCGGACTTCCGCGATCCGCAACGGCAGGTGTCCGAGGGCGGCGACAGCGTCGGAGTGGAGGGGCACACCAGCGCGGGCGCAGACGGCAGCCAACTCCTGGATCGGATTGATCGTGCCGATCTCGTTGTTGACCCAGAGCACCGTGACCAGCGCGACCGATCCGGGGTCCTCCTCCAGCGCCGCGGCGAGCGTCTCGGGACGCAGCGTCCCCTCGTCGTCGAGCGGCAGCCAGTCGATCCTGGCGCCTTCGTGCTCGGCGAGCCAGGCGGCGCTGTCGAGAGTCGCGTGGTGCTCGCCGTCCGCGACGAGGATGCGCACCCGGGCCGTGTTCTCGGCCCGGCGCTGCCAGAATAGGCCCTTGATCCCGAGGTTGACCGCTTCAGTTCCACCCGCGGTGAGGATCACCTCGATCGGCTCGCAGCCGAGCACTCCGGCGAGCGCCGAGCGGGCGTCCTCCAGTCGGCGGCGCGCCTGCTGACCCGAGCCGTGCACGGAGGAGGGGTTGCCCGGGTGAGCAGACGCCTCGGCGAAGGCGACGAGCGCCGAGGCGCGCAACGGAGTCGTCGCAGCGTGGTCGAGGTAGATCACAGCAGCCCTTCGTTCCGCGTCACGGGCACGGAGGGAGCCGGTGCCCGTCACTACTGTAAGTCGCATGACCTCCCCCGATCCGCTGTCCAGGCTCGGCGTGAGTGTGGATGATCAGGGCGGTGAGCTGCGGGTCTGGTCCGAGAGCGCGAGCGCCGTCGACCTACTGCTGTACGACGAGAAGGACCCGACCTGGGTCACCCGAACCGTTCCGGTCACCCGCGACGACGCAGCCGTCTGGTCCGCCCGCTCCGACCTCCTGACTCCCGGCCGCCGCTACGCGCTGCGGGTGGACGGTCCGACCGGGCCGCGCCACCGCTTCGATCCGCGCCGGGTCCTGCTCGAGCCCTACTCCCGTGGTCTGCACCGGGTGGCCGAGAACGCGTGGCGCTCGGTCGTCGTCGACGACGCGTTCGACTGGGGCACCTCCTCCCGCCCCCGCACCCCGATGGAGCGCACCGTGATCTACGAGGCGCACGTGAAGGGCCTCACCCGCCTGAATCCGGCGCTTCCGGTGGAGCTGCGCGGCACCTACGCGGGTCTGGCGCACGAGTCGACGGTCGCGGCGCTGCTCGAGCTGGGCGTCAGCGCGATCGAGCTGCTCCCCGTGCACGCGTTCGTCTCGGAGCAGCGCCTGCTGCGCCAGGGCCTGACCAACTACTGGGGCTACAACACGCTGAACTTTTTCGCGCCACACGCCGCGTACGCCTCCCCCACCGCTCAGCGCGGCGGCCCGAGCGCGGTGCTCCGCGAGTTCAAGGGGATGGTGAAGCTCCTGCACGAGGCCGGCCTCGAGGTGATCCTGGATGTGGTCTACAACCACACCGCCGAAGAGGGGCCGGGCGGGCCGATGTCGAGCCTGCGCGGCATCGACGACGCCGGCTGGTATCGCCAGACGCCCGAGGGGCACTACGTCGACGTGACCGGCTGCGGCAACACGATCGACTTCAGCCGACCCGCGGCGCAGCGCCTGGCGCTCGACTCGATGCGCTACTGGTCGGGCGAGGTCGGCATCGACGGCTTCCGACTCGACCTCGCCGCGGCGCTCGGGCGTGACGAGATCGCGCACTTCCGGAGCGACCACCCGCTGCTGCGCGCCGCCGTCGAGGACCCGGCGCTGGCCGGAGTGAAGATGATCGCCGAGCCCTGGGACGTGGGCATGGGCGGCTGGCAGACCGGCAATTTTCCGGCGGGCTGGTCGGAGTGGAACGACCGCTACCGCGATCGCGCCCGCAATTTCTGGCTGTCGGACATCGACTACGCCCGGCGCGCGGGCACAGCGCCCGTCGGCGTCGGTGGGTTCGCGACCCGGCTCTCGGGCTCCTCCAACACGTTCTCAGCGCAGCGGGGACCCCTCGCCTCGGTCAACTTCGTCACGGCGCACGACGGCTTCACCCTCGCCGATCTCGTCTCGTACAACGTCAAGCACAACATCGGCAACGGCGAGTCGAACCGCGACGGAGCCGACACCAACCGCTCCTTCAATCACGGCTTCGAGGGTCCCACCACCGACGAGCGGATCACGCTCGCCCGGCGCAAGGCGATGCGGAACCTCCTCGGCACCCTGCTGCTGTCCGCCGGAGTCCCGATGATCACCGCGGGCGACGAGACCGGGCGCAGCCAGCGCGGCAACAACAACGCCTACTGCCAGGACTCGGACCTCACCTGGGTGCGCTGGGAGGGTCTGGCCGACTGGCAGCTCGCACTGCGCGCGCACACGCGGACACTGCTGCGGTTGCGCCGCGAGCACCCGGCGCTGCGGCCCTCCCGCTACGCCAGCGGCGACGAGGCCGTCCCCGGCGCGACGAGCATGACGTGGTTCGATGCGCACGGGCACGGGATGTCCGAGCACGACTGGACCTCGGCGGCCCACCGCACGCTGCAGTACCTCGCGGTCTCCACGCCCGTCGAGGGTGATCCTGACCGCGTGCTGCTGGTGGTGCACGGCGTCGAGCAGGACACCACCGTAGTGCTCGCCGAGGGCGACGGCATCATCGGCTACACGCGGCTGTGGAACAGCGAGGAGCCGGAGCCGCTCGAGCACGGCGAGTCGTTCCAGCCGGGGCAGGTGATCCGGGTCGCGGGTACCTCGATGCAGCTCTTCGCCGCTCACGGGACTGCGGCGGAGCAGGACACCTGATGGCTCGCAGCGGACCGGGCACCCCGGCGACCGTCGCGCTAAGCGCCGCGGGCATCCGCTTTGCTCCGCGGGAGTATCGGCACGACCCCGCGACGACGCTCTACGGTCTCGAAGCAGCGCAGGCGCTCGGCGTCGAGCCGGAGCGGGTCTTCAAGACACTGCTGGTCGACGTGGACGGCGAACTCGTGGTCGGCGTCGTGCCCGTCACCGGCTCACTGGGGCTCAAGGAACTCGCGGCCGCGGTCGGAGGGAAGCGGGCAGCGATGGCCGATCCCGCCCTCGCGCAGCGCCGCACCGGCTACGTGCTCGGCGGCATCTCTCCGCTCGGGCAGAAGACCCGGCATCGCACCGTGATCGACGAGACGGCCGAGCTGTACGACACGGTGCTCGTCTCGGGCGGGGCGAGCTCGGCGGAGCGGGCGAGGAGCGGGTGCCGGGGCACCACGCGGACGGTGTAGCCGAAGGAGCCGCTGCGGTCGAGGGTCACCACGCCGGCGTACGGTACCCGGCCCACCGCATCGGCGGGCACCACAGCGCCGGACTCCTCGACCACCTCGAGCTCGTGGTGGCGGACCTCGCTGAGCGAGCCGTCGGGCGCGGTCGTCCCGTAGACGACCTCGACCGAGACGTCGGCCGGGGAGAGTTCGCCCAGCCGCACCCCGGCCCGCACGGCGAGTCGGTCGCCACGCTGAGGCACCGCGTCGATCCCGCCCGACTCGACCGAGGCGACGGCGACGCCCGGCCAACCGGCGCGCACCCGGCGCTTCCATGCGGCCAGCTCCTTCGCCGGCTCGTAGTGATCGGCGGCCACCGCGCGTCCCGCCTCGGCCGCCGGCGCGTAGAGGGCCTCCACGTACTGGCGCACCATCCGCTCGGCCGAGAGTTCGGGCGAGAGCGTCGCCAGGGTGTGCCGGATCGAGCGCACCCAGTGCCGGGGGACTCCCTCGTGGTCACGCTCGTAGTATCGCGGCACCACCTCGGTCTCGAGCAGCTCGTAGAGCGCGTCCGCCTCGAGAGTGTCACGGTCCTCCGGGTCGAGCGCGCGGTCGGAGGAGGGGATCGCCCAACCGTTCTCCCCGTCGAAGTACTCGTTCCACCAGCCGTCGAGGATCGAGAGGTTGAGCGACCCGTTCAGCGCGGCCTTCATTCCGGAGGTGCCGCAGGCCTCGAGGGGACGCAGCGGATTGTTCAACCAGACATCAGTGCCCGGGTAGAGCAGCTGGGCCATCGCGATGTCGTAGTCCGGGAGGAAAACGATCCGGCGGCGCACATCCGGTTCCTGCGCGAACCGGACGAGGCGCTGGATCAACCGCTTCCCCTCCTCATCGGCCGGGTGGGACTTGCCGGCGATGACGATCTGGATGGGGTGCTGCGGGTGGGTCAGCAGCGCGCGCAGCCGCTCCGGGTCGTGCAGCATCAGCGTCAGCCGTTTGTAGGTCGGCACCCGCCGGGCGAACCCGATGGTCAGCACGTCCGGGTCGAGTAGCTCGTCGAGCCAGGCCGGAGGCATGCCACCCGGATTCTGCTCCTGCCACGAGCGGGCGGCACGGCGGCGCGCGTCCTGGACCAGCTGCTCCCGCATCGCTCGGCGCGCCGCCCACAGCTCGGTGTCCCCGAGTGCCTCCGACGCCCAGTCGGCCCGTGTCGTGTCATCGGTGCCGAGCCGCTCCTGCGCGAGCGAGCGGAGGATCGGATCGGTCCAGCTCGCCGCGTGGACGCCGTTCGTCACCGAGCCGATCGGCACCTCCGCCGTCTCGAAGCCGGGCCAGAGGCTGGAGAACATCGAGCGGCTGACCTCGCCGTGCAGGGTCGAGACGCCGTTGGCGCGCTGGGCAAGGCGCAAGCCCATGTAGGCCATGTTGAACGCGGTCCCGGAGTCGCCCGGCTCGGCGCCCAGCGCGAGCACGTCCTCGACCTGCACCCCGGGCAGCAGCTCGGTCGAGAAGTACTCCTCGATCATGGCGCGATCGAACCGGTCGATGCCCGCCGGCACCGGAGTGTGCGTAGTGAAGACCGTGCTCGCCCGCACGACCTGGAGCGCCTGGTCGACGTCCAGGCCCGCGCCGATCAGTCCGGAGATGCGCTCGAGCCCCTGGAAGCCGGCGTGCCCCTCGTTGGTGTGGAACACCTCCGGCAGGGCGCTGCCCGAGACCTCGGCCCAGAGCGCAAGCGCGCGCACGCCACCGATGCCCAGCAGCAGCTCCTGCAGCAGCCGGTGCTCACCGCCGCCGCCGTAGAGGCGGTCGGTGACTGAGCGGAGAGAGTCCTCGTTCTCGGGGATGTCGGTATCGAGCAGGAGCAGGGTCACCCGGCCGACCTCGGCCCGCCACACCCGCGCGTAGAGTGCTCGGCCCGCCGGCAGCGCGAGCACGATCCGGGCGGGTGAGCCGTCCGCGAGACGCACGACGCGCAACGGCAGTCCGTCCGGGTCGAGCGAGGGGTAGGACTCGAGCTGCCAGCCGTCGGCCGAGAGCGTCTGCGAGAAGTAGCCCGAGCGGTAGAACAGGCCGACCCCGATGAGCGGGACGCCCAGATCCGAGGAGGCCTTGAGGTGGTCGCCGGCGAGGATGCCCAGGCCTCCCGAGTACTGCGGCAGGGCCGCGGCGATGCCGAACTCCGGCGAGAAGTACGCGATCGAGCGCGGCGCCGACTCCGGGAGCGACTGGTACCAGCGCGGCTCGCTGCGGTAGCGCTCCAGGTCCTCGCGCAGGTGCCACGCCTCGTCGACGAAGCCCTGGTCGTCTGCCAACTCGGCAAGGCGCTCGGGGCGGACGGCGCCCAGCAGCGCCGTCGGGTCCGCGCCTGCGCGTCGCCAGAGCTCGGGGTCGACCCGTTCGAACAGACGCCGGGTGGGCTCGTGCCAGGCCCAGCGCAGATTGCCGGCAAGATCGCCCAGAGCCGAGATTTCGGGCGGGAGGACGGAGCGGACGATGAAGCGGCGAATCGCCTTCACGGCATCCCTCGACTCTCTGCGGACCCCGGAGCGCCCGGTCGCGGAGCGCCGGGGCGGTTACGCTCGGTCACCCTAGCGGACCGCGGCCAGCGCGGATCGGCGCGGCGCGGACCCGGCGCGAGTCTGGCCCGAGCCCTCCTTCGCCCTCGGTCGCACTCGTCCGCCTTCATTTGCACAGGCCCGAGCGCGGGCGCAAGCGTCGTGTGCGAGCCGCCGCCGGTCGCTACTGTCGTGACGTGGCTCAGATACCTTTCGGCAAGGCTCAGAACGGCACAGGCGCGAACGGCACAGGCGCGAAGCGAGCGGATCGCGGTCGGGCACCCGAGGCTGCCTCGGCGCCTGCCAGGACCGGCAGCGGTTATCAGGTCCGGGCGGAGCGCCTGCCGATCCTCGACCCGCAGCCCCGGCTCGAGGACGACCGCTGGCCTGCCAAGGCCTTCGCTGGCGAGGTCGTCCCCTTCGCCGCGACGGCGTTCCGCGAGGGTCACGACCTGATCGGCGTCGATCTTCTCCTGACCTCGCCCTCCGGCGTCGAGTCGGAGCACCGGATGTCGTTGCTCGCGACCGGCACCGACCGCTACGGCCGGCTCGTCGCGCTCGATGAGGAGGGCGACTGGAGCTACCGGATCCGCGCCTTCGCCGACGACTGGGCGACCTGGCTGCACACCGCGGAGGTCAAGATTCCGGCGGGCCTCGACCACGACGTCACTTTCGCCATCGGTGGGGGGCTCCTGCGCAGCGGTGCCGAGGACGCCTCGCGCCCCGAAGGAGAGCGCAGCCTGCTCACCGAAACCGCGGCCCGCGTCGCCGACACCTCGCTCGACGCCGACGAGCGCCTCGCCGCGGCAACCGATCCCGCCGTCCACGCAGCGTTCGACGCCCGCCCCGTGTGGAGCCTCAGCAGCGTCTCGGAGCCGCGCACCGTTCACGTCGAGCGCACCCGCGCGGGTGTCGGTGCCTGGTACGAGTTCTTCCCCCGCTCCGAGGGCGCCGTCCGCCACGAGGACGGCACCGTAACCAGCGGATCCTTCCGCACCGCGATCGAGCGCGTCCCCGCCGTCGCCGCGATGGGCTTCGACGTGCTCTACCTGCCGCCGATCCACCCGATCGGCCGCTCCTTCCGCAAGGGCCCGAACAACACGCTCGACGCCGGCGAGAACGACCCCGGCTCGCCGTGGGCGATCGGCTCGGCCGAGGGCGGCCACGACGCCATCCATCCCGACCTCGGCACCGAGGAGGACTTCCGCGCCTTCCACGCCGCGGTCACCGACGCGGGCCTTGAGCTCGCCCTCGACTTCGCTCTGCAGGCCTCGCCCGACCACCCCTGGGTGAGGAGCCACCCGGAGTGGTTCACGACGCTCCCCGACGGCAGCATCGCCTACGCCGAGAACCCGCCGAAGAAGTACCAGGACATTTATCCGATCAATTTCGACAATGACCCCGAGGGCATCCGTCAGGAGGCGCTGCGGGTCCTGCGGCACTGGATCGACCTGGGCGTGCGGATCTTCCGCGTCGACAATCCGCACACGAAGCCGCTCGACTTCTGGGAGTGGATCATCCACGAGGTCAACGCCGAGCACCCGGAGGTCGTCTTCCTCGCGGAGGCGTTCACCCGGCCCGCGATTATGCGCGCGCTCGGCAAGGTCGGCTTCCAGCAGTCCTACTCGTATTTCACCTGGCGCAACACCAAGGAGGAGCTCAGCGAGTTCTTCACGAGCATCTCGCAGGAGACGGCCGACTACATGCGGCCGAACCTCTTCGTGAACACCCCCGACATCCTCACCGAGTACCTCCAGTACGGCGGGCGTTCGGCCTATAAGGTGCGGGCCGCGCTGGCCGCGACCGCGTCGCCGCTCTGGGGCGTCTACGCCGGCTACGAGCTGGTCGAGAACGTCGCGCGCCCGGGAGCCGAAGAGAACATTGACAACGAGAAGTACGAATACAAGACCCGGGACTGGGCCGGCGCCGAGGAGACCGGAAGCTCGCTCGCGCCATTCCTCACGCGTCTGAACGAGATCCGCCGGGCGCACCCCGCGCTCGGACAGCTGCGGAACCTGCACGTGCACGGCAGCGACGACGACGCGATCCTGGTCTACTCCAAGCACCTGCAGGCGGCGTTCACGGGCACCGGAGCCGACGACACGATCATCGTCGTCGTCAACACCGACCCGCACTCGGCCCGCGAGACCACGGTCCACCTCGACCTGCCCGCGATCGGGCTCGACTGGGGCGCGAGCTTCGAGGTCGAGGATCTGATCACGGGCGCCGTCTGGACCTGGGGCAGCGACGACTACGTGCGGCTCGACTCGTTCGTCGAGCCCGTGCACATCCTGAGCGTGAAGGCGGACGGACGATGAGCGGAACCATGCCCGAGGGCACGAGCCCGGCCGACGAGGCGGGCCTCGCCGCGCACGCCGACACGGTGCCCACGACGGGCACCAGCTCGGCGACCACCTCCGCACACGGTGCGCACGCCGCCGACACGGCGCCCGACGCTCCCGAGCACCCCGGAGCCGACGGTGAGAACGCGCGTCGCTACGCGGTCGAGACGGTCCCGGAGGCGCCGCAGTGGGTCGCCGCGGACCCAGGCGCGGTCGGCGTCGGCTCCTCGAGCGAGACCGTCGCGGGCGAGACCGTCGCGGGCGAGACCGCCGCGGCTGGCACCGCGGCCCCCGCCGCTCCCGCCTCCGGTCCGATCGACGGCACCGCCGCCCTCGCGCTTCCCGACATCCCGGAGTGGGTCCTGCAGCAGCTCGCCACCGGCAGCAACGCTCTCCCCCACGACGTCCTCGGACAGCACCTCGTCTCGGCCCCCGGCGTCGCGGACCCCGTGACCGTCGTACGCGTGCGCCGTCCGCTCGCCGACAAGGTGGCCGTGGTGCTCGACACCGGTGCCCGAGTCGAGCTCAGCCACCTCAGCGACGGCATCTGGCAGGGCTTTCACGTCCTCGGCCCGCAGGCCTACACGGTCCAGGCTCGCTACGGCGGAGGCAGCGAGTGGACGGCCGAGGACCCGTACCGCTTCTCGAAGACGGTGGGCGACGTCGACCTCTACCTGATCGGCGAGGGGCGTCACGAGCGACTCTGGGAAGCGCTCGGCGCCCGCCACCGCGAGCACGAGGGTGTCTGGGGCACCAGCTTCGCCGTCTGGGCACCGCACGCGCAGGCCGCGCGCGTCGTCGGTGACTTCAACGACTGGAGTGGCGAGGGCCACTCCCTCCGCAACCTCGGCACGACCGGCGTGTGGGAGATTTTCGTGCCCGGCATCGAGCCCGGCGCGTCCTACAAGTTCGACCTGCTCTCGCGCGACGGCCACTGGGTCCGCAAGGCCGACCCGATGGCCCGCGCCACGGAGGTGCCGCCCGCGACCGCGTCGAAGGTCCCCGTCTCGCACCATCAGTGGGGCGACTCCGCCTGGATGGAGAAGCGCGCCTCCGTCGATCCGCACACGCAGCCGCTCAGCGTCTACGAGATGCACCTCGGCTCCTGGCGGCCCGGCCTGGGGTACCGCGACCTCGCGGACCCGCTGATCGAGTACGTCACCGAGCTCGGCTTTACGCACGTCGAGTTCATGCCGCTCGCCGAGCACCCCTTCGGCGGGTCCTGGGGCTACCAGGTCACCGGGTACTACGCGGCCTCGAGCCGCTTCGGCACGGTCGACGACCTCAAGTATCTGATCGACCGCCTGCACCAGGCCGGCATCGGCGTCATCGTCGACTGGGTCCCCGGGCACTTCCCCAAGGACGACTTCGCCCTCGCCCGCTTCGACGGTGAGCCGCTCTACGAGCACCCGGATTGGCGTCGCGGTGAGCAGATGGACTGGGGAACCTACGTCTTCGACTTCGGTCACACTCAGGTGCGCAACTTCCTCGTCGCGAATGCGCTGTTCTGGCTCGAGGAGTTCCACGTGGACGCCCTGCGCGTGGACGCCGTCGCCTCGATGCTCTACCTCGACTACTCCCGCAAGGAGGGCGAGTGGCTGCCGAACCAGTACGGCGGACGCGAGCACCTCGAGGCGATCAGCTTCATCCAGGAGGTGAACGCCACGGCCTACAGGCTGCACCCCGGCATCATGATGATTGCCGAGGAGTCGACGAGCTGGCCCGGCGTCACGCAGCCCACCAGCTCCGGCGGACTCGGCTTCGGGCTCAAATGGAACATGGGCTGGATGCACGACTCGCTCGACTACATGGCGAACGACCCGCTCTGGCGCCAGTACCACCTCGGCGAGATCACCTTCTCCTTCGTCTACGCCTTCAGCGAGAAGTTCGTCCTGCCGATCAGCCACGACGAGGTCGTGCACGGCAAGGGCTCGTTGATCCAGAAGATGCCCGGCGACCACTGGCAGCAGCTCGCGAACGTGCGCGCGTACCTCGCCTTCATGTGGGCGCACCCCGGCAAGCAGCTGCTCTTCATGGGCCAGGAGTTCGGCCAGTACTCCGAATGGAGCGAGGAGCGCGGCCTGGACTGGTGGATCCTCGACCAGCCGAGCCACCGCGGCCTGTGGAGCCTCGTCGGGCAACTGAATCGCGTGTACCGCGACTCGCCGCCGCTGTGGGAGCTGGATCACGAGCAGTCGGGCTTCGAGTGGATCGACGGCGGCGCGGCCGCACCGAACGTCGTCTCGTTCCTGCGGAAGGACAGCGAGGGTCGCCCGATCGCCGTCATCGCGAACTTCTCCGGGTCTCCTGTGCACGGCTATCGCGTGAGCCTGCCCACGGCCGGCCGCTGGGAGGAACTCGTCAACACCGACGCCGAGATCTACGGCGGTAGCGGAGTCGGCAACTTCGGCGCCGTCGAGGCGCGCGAGGAGCCGTGGGCGGGTCGACCCGCCTCTGCCGAGCTGGTGCTCCCCCCGCTCGCCGTGCTCTACCTGCGCCCCGCCGCCTGAGCAGACACCGCACGAGAGAGGCCGTCCGCCGCGACGATCGTCACGAGCGGGCGGCCTCCCGAGGTTCCGGCCGTCCTCAGTGGACCAGGCTCAGTAGAGCAGGGCGGTGAGGCGGGCGCGAGCCTTGTTCACGCGGGGATCGGTCTGCCCGACGATCTCGAACAGCTCCAGCAGGCGCGCTCGAACGGCGGCCTTCCCGTCGGCGTCCAGGCGCGGGAACATCGAGAGCAGCCGGTCGAAGGCGTCCTCGACGTGACCGCCGGAGACATCGAGATCGGCCACGGCGAGCTGCGCGTCGAGGTTCGAAGGCTCGGCCGCGGCCGTCGAGCGGATGTCGTCGAGCGTGTGGCCCTGCAGGCGCGCCAGCAGCTTCACCTGGGCGAGACCGGCGACGGCGAGGTCGTCGCGCGGGTTCTGCGCGATCGCCGTCTCGTACTCGGTGATCGCCGCAGCGTAATCGCCCCGATCGATCGCGTCGTAGGCCTCCTGGTGGTGCGGCGGCAGCGGCTCCGGTTCGGACTCGGCGCCCTCGGCGGGAGCCGCTCCCTCCACCGGTACCGTGCCCGTCACGCCATTCTGCGCCGCGAGCTGGAGCACCTGCTCCAGCAGATCGCGCAGCTGCTCCTCGGCGACGAGGCCGCTGAACAGAGGAACCGGGCGGCCGCCGATGATCGCGGCCACGGTCGGCACGGACTGCACCTGGAACGCCTGGGCCAGCTGCGGGCTCGACTCCACGTCGACCCCGACCAGAACGAACGCACCGGCGTACGAGACGACCACCTTCTCGAGCAGCGCGGTCATACTCTGGCTCTGATCCGACCAGGAGCCGCGCAGGTCGACGATCACCGGGACCCGCGAAGAGAGCTGTACCACGTGGTCGAACTCGGCGTCGCCCGCGCTCAGCAGCAGCGGATTCGCGCCGGGCGCGGCCTCGGAGGCAGGCGCCGGGGCGGCGGTACCGCCGGCGGGCGGAGTCCGGCGGTTCACCAGCGATGACAGGTCGACGGCGCCGCGGAGGTTTCCGGGCAGGGGCGGGACGGTGCTCACGGCAGCTGCACCACCGAAACGAGTCCCTGGCTCCATCCGAGCATCACGATCTTCTCCTCCGATCCGACAGGCGGTACGTAGAACAGCAATTGGTAGCCGTAGGTGGTCTGGATGCCGGTCGTCGACTTATCCGTCCCCAGCAGCGTCTGCGAGGCGCCGGAGGTCGAGACAGTCGAGCCCTCGGCGGTGGGGCGGACGGTGGACGTCTCGGCGATGCTCGCCGCGACCAGGGCTCCCGAGTTATTCGTCGCGAGGGCGATCGTCGGCGACGTGCCAGCCGCGTTCGAGAACTCGATCGAGGCGGTGTCGGGCAGCGCCTGGCGGTCGGCGTTCTTCTTCTCGACGCCGACCTGCCCGCGCAGCGTGTCGCCGTCGGCCACGAACAGCCCGGCATACTGGCTCGCATCGCCGTTGGCGAGCACGTCCGCGTAAGCGGATCCGACGGTCTGCGGCGCGAGCTTCATCAACCGTGAATCCGGAGCCACGATTGACGTTCCGACGGTCACCGGGGCGACGTCGGGGATGCGGGCGTTGGCCTCGAGCGAGATCGCGTAATCGACCTTGTAGCCCACTCGCGGGCTGGCCTGACTCAGCATCAGAGCGATCGGTGCCTGAGTGCTGTCCGCCGAGTTCTGCACGACGGCGGTCACCAGACGCGGCCACGACTCCGTGTCCTGCGGGAGCACGAGGCTCACCGGCGAGGCCGGGATGGTCTGCGGCGGGTCGATCGTGCCGCCCTTGGCGGTGACCTCGTAGTTGGTGGTCCGCTCGGTCAGCGCCTCGCCCTGGAAGCGCTCGGCGAGGATCGAGGCATCGCGCGCCGCGTCCGCTCGGGACGCGACATCGGCGACCGCGGCGACGATCGCCTCCGCCTGCTGCGTTGTGACAACCGGGGTCGGCGCGGCAGAGACCGGCTCCGCACCGGCGGTAGCCGTGGCCGTGACAGTGGGCGCCTCACTCGCACCTGCCGCGAGGTCGGGCCAGTAGTCGGAGCTGCACCCCGAGAGCAGGACAGCGGAACCGAGCACCACCGGCAGCACCAGGGCGGCACGACGGCGCGTCGGCGTCGGGGACGCGACCGAGGCCTGAATGCCGGCGCGCGGTCGAGGCCGGCGGGCGCCGCGCGGGATCCTCCCCTGCGGACCCTTCCGCCGCGGACCGTGCTGGCGACGCAGGTGCACGAACGCCCAGATGTAGAGGATGAGGCCGAGCAGGAGAAAGACGGCCCCGCCGAGCAGAAGCGGACCGGCGAGCGGAGTCGAGGTGTCGACGGGCCAGGTGACCCGCACGGAGTCGGCGGCAGGCGCAGTGCCGTCGCTCGCGATGAGGATGGAGACGTCCTCGGGCACGTCGAGCGCCACCGTGACGCTGCCGCTGCCCTCGAACTGCTCCAGCCAGAGGTCGGAGCCTCTCGGGTCGACGACGGCCGCATCGGCGGTCTCGACGTCGGAGGCCAACCGGACGCGCTGGCCTGTCTCCTCCTCGGCGGTGAGGGTGTCGCCGACCGGCTCGTAGCCGACCGCGTCGTAGCTGGAACGACCCACCCAGCCGAGCACGTCGGAGGTAGGGGCGTAGGCGACGACGAGGTCGCCGCTCCCCTCGATCGTGATGGTCTGCCGACCCGGATTCGCACCAAGGGTGCTGCCGTCGATCACCGCGTAGGGGGCGGAAGAGTCCAGGGAGGTCTGGGCGGTGAGGGACTCCGGAGGAGCCCAGACCGTCCGCTGACCGATGCCGAGCACGATCATCGCGGCAGCGATGACGGTGGCGATGATGGCGAAGACGAACCGCACGAAAGAACTCCTCCTGCGTTGCCGGATCGGGGTGACGGCCGGGGCCGGCTCGGGGTACGCAGCCGGACCGGGACGCGACGGCAACAGACAAAGACAGTCCACGATAGCCGATGCCCTCGGCTCGATACCCGGCAGAAGCCGAGAGTGCGGCCGAAGCGGCGCGCGGCGCGGGTGTCGCCCCGGCCGAAGCCCTCTCGCTGAATACACTTTCGGAGTGCCGCGAGCCCCCCCGCGGTCCTGCTCTGAAGGAGACGACGTGGCGAACGACGAGGCCGAATTCACCCAGGTGTTCCGTGGCTACGACCGGGACGAGGTCGACAAGGCCATCCAGGGCCTGCGCCGCGAGCTCATCCACTCGAACACCCAGGCGGCCGAGAGCGGCCGGGAGGTGAAGCGCCTTTCCTCGCGGATCGAGGGACTCGAGAAGGAGCTCCAGCAGGTCGGTGCTCCCACCTACGCGGGTCTGGGCGCCAAGCTCGAGCACACCCTGCGCGTCGCCGAGGAGCAGTCCGAGCGGATCATCGCGCAAGCCGAGAACGACGCCTCCGCCCTCCGCCGTTCCATTCGCGACGACGGCGATCGCCTGCTCCAGGAAGCCCGTGACGAGGCCGAGCGCCTCGTGACTCAGGCCCGCCGCCGCGCTGATCGCACCCGCGACGAGTCCGAGGCGCAGGCCGCCGCGACCCTCGGCAAGGCCGCGGACGACCGCGACGTGATGACCCAGGACGCGGTCCGCGAGGCCGCCGCGATCCGCGGCACCGTCGCAACCGAGGCCGCCGAAACGCGCGCCACTGCCAAGCGGGAGGCCGCCGCGATCCGCTCCGAGGCCGAGCGCGAGGCCGCGGAGATGCGCGCCGTCGCTGCCCGCGAGATCGAGGTCGCCCGCGCCGAGGCCGCCCGCCTCGCCCAGGCGAACGAGCTGCTGCGGGCCGAGGTCGCCTCCGAGGTCGATCACCTCCGCGCGGCCGTCGAGGCCGAGGTCGCGCAGGGGCGCGCGGCGCTCGAGGCCGAGCTGCTCTCGACCCGCGCCGCGCTCGACGCCGAGGTCGCCGGCATCCGCGCCGAGGGTGCCAGGGAGGTCGCGGACCAGCGCACCCGTCTGGCTCAGGAGCGCGCCGAGGCCGTCGCCGTCCTGGACGCCGAGCTGGCCGGCCTGCGGGCCGCCTCCGCCGACGAGGCCGCTGCACTCGCGCGCGAGGTCGAGCAGGCCCGTATCGACCTGGTCGTCGAGCTGGCCGCGCGCCGCGAGGAGGCCGACCGCGACGACCTGCTCCGACACCAGGAGGCGGTCGCGCAGACGCAGCGATACCTCGACGAATCGAACCTGCAACTCGCCGACGCGATCCGCCGCGCGAACGACAAGCGCCTCGAGGCCGATGCCCTCCGCAGCGACGCTCTCGACGAGACGACCCGCCTGCGCCGGAAAGCCCAGGACGACTCCGATGCCCTGCTCGACGACGCGCGCGACAGGGCGCAGACGCTCATCGCGGACGCGGAGCGTCGTAGCCGCGAGCTGATGGACACGGCCGAGCGGCGCCTCGATGAGATCCGGACCGAGCGCGACGCGATCGCCGGGTACGTCTCGGGGCTGCGCGGCCTGATCGGGCACATCGATGATCTGGCCGACGACGACTCCGCCGACGACGCGAGCAGCGACTCCGGCAGTGACTCCCGCAGTGACAAGGACGACGACGGCACCGGCTCCCCCGACGGCTCCGACAGCAGCTCGGAGGAGGCTTCCGGTGTGAACACCGAGCGCAGCCGCTCCTCCTCCGGGCGCTAGTCGGGCGCCGCGCGGGCGGGCTCAGCCGAGCTCGCCCTCCCACTGGGTCGGCAGCGGTGCGGAGGCCGGGGCGACGACGCGCACGATCTCCTCGAGCACCCGGCGCGTCTGCGCCTCGCCGACCCAGAGGTGCTTGCCGCCCGCCACCGCGACGAGATCCAGCTGCGGCACGCTCGCGAAGCGCTCGGCGGCCGCGTCCGGTCGCAGGTAATCGTCGAACTCCGGGATCAGTGCGACGAGCGGGCGGCCGTCCTCGCCCCAGGCGGCCACCTCGTCCGCGCTCGTGCGGTGCAGCGGCGGCGAGAGCAGGATCGCACCCTCAACCGGATGCTCCCTGCCCCACTTCAGCGCCAGTTCCGTGCCGAACGACCAGCCGACCAGCCAGGGGCGAGGCAGAACGCGCTCCGCGACGAACGCCATCGCCGCGGCGACGTCGGCCCGCTCCTCGGTACCGTGTCCGAACGCGCCCTCGCTCGTGCCGCGTGCCGATGCCGTGCCGCGCGTATTGAAACGCAGGACCGCCAGATCGGCGAGAGCGGGCAGCCGCGCGGCGGCCTTGCGCAGGATGTGCGAGTCCATGAAGCCGCCGTGAGTCGGCAGTGGATGCAGCGTCACCAGCGTCGCGACCGGCTCGCGCTCCAACGGCAGCGCGAGCTCGCCGACCAGCGTCAGCCCGTCGGCGGTCAGCAGTTCGACGTCCTCGCGGCGGGCGGGGAGGACGACGCCTCCGCGGATCTCGTGGGTCATCGTGCTCCTCGGATTCTCCAGCAGTGCGTGTGCCAGTGGCGTCGGCCGGCCAGGTCGGCGGCGTCGCCGAGAGCGCCGTCCGCGCGCCACGTGACCAGGTGGGCTTGGCCGATGTCGATCGTGAGACCGCAGCCCGGGCAGAGGTAGCTCTTCACCGCGCGGGCCGCGGAGACAGGCTGCACGTTCCACTCCCGGCCGGCGTGCGACTCGGTGCGTCGGAATCCAGCGAGCATCTGCGAGAGGTCGCGCGACTCCTCGTCGTCATCACGACGGCTGCCCCGGGGTCGATTGCTGCGCGGCATCCACCCAGTCTAGAAGCCGCTCGAGAAGGCCGCCGTCCTGGGCTCCCGTCAGTGCGAGCTGTCGTCCATCTCCAGGCGGGTCTCCTCGGCGTCGAGCATCAGCTGGGCACGCCGCAGGGTCCTCGAGGAGTAGACGCCGCGGCCCCGCGCCTCCAGCAGCGCCTCGCGCTCAGCCAGCAGCACCGCGCGGCGCAGCCGAAGGTACTGCGCATGCGGTCCCGGAGGCGCATCCTCCGCCCGCCCCACCTGCTCCCACGCCACCTGCGAGCGGGTCAGGGTGTCCCGGCGCACCCGCTCGACCACGCGCTCACCCGCCTCGCCGTCGGGAAGCTCGGCGACCGCCTCCGGCAGCGCCTGGATGCCCGTGGCCGCGACCTCGTCCAGGAGCGTCGCCAGCTCGCGGCGGTCGGCCTCACCGTCGGAGCCCTGGATGCCGGTCAGGCGGATCAGGGCCGGCAGCGTCGCGCCCTGAAGCAGCAGAGTCACCACGGCGACGGTGAACGCGATCAGGATCAGCTGAGAACGATACGGCGTCTCCCCCGGGAGCGACTGGGCCGCCGCGAGCGTGACCACGCCGCGCATTCCGGACCAGGAGAGGACGACTCCGCCCCGCCAGCCGAACGCCTCGCTCGTCGTCGCGGCCAGGTCGGTCTCGCGCCGCTGGTACAGCCGCTCCGCCCGGACCTGCCGGCGCCGGAAGCGCTCGTCGCTGGTCGCGCTGTTGCGCAGCCGCATCACTCCGACCGCGAGCCGCCGGTTGATCCGCTCGGCGCGGCGCCCGGAGCTGCGCAACCACAGCAACAGCGGCAAGACGAACAGCGTGCGCAGCGCGATCAGGATGACCACCGTCGCCAGTCCCAGCAGCACCGCCGTGCCCACCCCGAACTCCCCTGGGTCGACGACCCCGCTGATGATGGCCTTGATCTCGGCTCCCATCAGCAGGAAGACGCCGTTCTCGAGCAGGAACTGCGCGGTCCGCCAGTTCACCCGCTCGCTGATCCGCGACTGCGGCGAGAGGAAGCGCGCGCTGTTGTGCCCCGTGTAGATCCCGGTCACGACGACGGCGAGCACGCCGGATGCGCCCATCTCCTCCGCCGGGATGTAGGCCAGGAAGGGTACGGCGAACGATACGGCCGTGTCGAGCACCGGGTCGCGCAGCGTCGAGCGCACGAAGACGGTGATCACCCCGATCGCCACGCCCAGGGCGATCGCCATCAGGACGGAGTAGACGAAGAGGACGCTCACCTCGCCCACGTCAATCGCGTCGGCGGTGACGGAGGCACCGACCACCGCGGCCGCCGCCGTCGCTGCCCGCAACAGCACCAGCGCGGACGCGTCGTTGACCAGGCTCTCGCCCTCGAGCACCGTGACCAGCCGCGGCGGCAGGCCGAGCTTCTTGCCGATCGACGTCGCTGCCACCGCGTCCGTCGGACTCACCACGGCGCCGAGAGCGATCGCCGCGGGCAGGCTGAGATCGGGGAAGACGAGATAGAGGAAGCCACCGACGACCAGTGCCGTCACCACGACCAGCAGCACCGAGAGCCCGAAGATCGATCGCAGGTTCCGCCGGAAGTCGGTGAGCGGAACCTGGATCGCCGCCGAGTAGAGCAGCGGCGGCAGCACCCCGGCGAGGATCAGCTCCGGTTCGACCTCGATGGCCGGGACGCCGGGAAGGTAGGACGCGCCGATGCCGATGACGACGAGAAGCAGCGGCGCCGCGATGCCGAGGCGGCTCGAGAATCGCGCGACCGTAACGACGGTGATGATCCCGACGATCCCGAGCAGCGCGTCATCCACGGCTCCAGGGTAGCGAGACGTTCAGCCGCGTCGGTTCAGTACCAGCCCAGTGACTGCGAGTGCCCCCACGCACCGCACGGCGATCCGTAGCGGCCCGAGATGTAATCGATGCCCCAGACGATCTGCGTGCTGGCATTCGTTGCCCAGTCCGACCCGGACGTGGCCATCTTGCTGCCGGGCAACGCCTGCGGGATGCCGTAGGCACCGCTGGACTTGTTCTCGGCGTACACGTTCCAGCCGGACTCGCGGTTCCACAGCAGGACGAGGCAGTCGTACTCGCTGTCGGCCCAGCCCCGCTGCACGATCATGTCGTAGGCGATGGCCTTGGCCGAGCCCGGGTCCGGAGCGGCGGCGCGCGCGACGGGTGCTGCGGCCTGGGCGGAAGAGCCCGACTCCTCCTCGACGCCACCCGGGGCGGGCTGCGCCTGGGCGGGGATCGCCGCCGGAGTGGGGGTCGGGGTCGGGGTGGGCTTGGGCTTCGCCTCGGCACCGAAGGAGTCGCGCTGAACGGTACGCTCTGCGGCGTCGGCCACCACGAGTCGCTGTGCCGCATCGCCGTTGAAACGCGCCGGTGCCTGGTAGTACGGGGAGGCGACCGCGCCGCTGGACGGATCGACGACGTTCACCATCGCGAACGCGATCGAGGCCATGAAGGCCAGAACCGCCACCGGAACCCGGGCCCAGGAGCGCCGCACCGGGGTTTGACGCGGGACCGCCGGGCGACCGCTGCTACGGTACGCGGGCGGGCGGGCGACGGAAGTCTGAGAATGCTGAGCCACGATGACGAAAGCATAACGGACGACGTCCTGATCGGCCAGCAGATCCGCGGCCGACCGGCAGCGTCAATCGGTCAGCGGACCGCGAGCATGACGTCGACCACCGTGTCGAGCAGCAGATCGACCTGCGGTTCAGCGTAGCCCCCGCGCAGCGGAGCGAAGGAGACGGTGCGCACATCGTCCACAGTCAGCACCGAGCCGTCACGGAAGTAGCCCGAGATCCGATCGGCGAAGGCATCGACCTGGCGAATGTTGTACCCGGTCGTCAGCACGCCCGCTCGCGTGAAGCGTTCGCGGGGAGCCCGGGCCAACCGGTTCACGATCTCCTGGGCCCTCGCTCGCGCATCCGCGAGCCACGCCTCCTCCCCGTGCGCCGCGATGGCGTACTGCCGCTCGCGCATCGCGAAGGCGTCCTCGAGTCGCTCCAGTGCCGCGTCCACGTGCGGCGCGGAATAGCCGCCCTTGCGCAGGGTGAAGGCGGCGTGGCGCAGGTCGGCCGCCCGGAGATCCGCCGGTCCCCCGGACAGCTGCGAGTAGGCCTCTCGGGCGGAAGCGAGAAAGGAGTCGACCTCACCCGTGTCGTAGCCAGGACGGGACTCGCGGGCACGGGGGAAGGGAGCGGTCATCCCGACATCATGCCAAGCCGCGGGTCGGGAGAGGAATCGGCGCGCCCCGCCGGACCTCCGAGTCGGCTCAGTGCCCGAAGAGGAAGTACAGCACGTAGGCCGCGGCGGCCGAGGGCAGGATCGAGTCGAGGCGGTCGAGCACTCCCCCGTGCCCTGGCAGCCACGAGCTCATGTCCTTAATGCCGATGTCACGTTTGATCAGCGACTCCGCCAGGTCCCCGAGCGTCGCCGTCAGCAGCACGACCGCCCCGAAGACCGCACCGACCCACCACGGCTGACCAAGCATCAGCAGGGCGAGAAGAACACCGACGACGATGCCTGCGACCGCCGCGCCGGCGAAACCCTCCCAGGTCTTCTTCGGACTGATCCGGGGCGCCATCGGGTGCTTGCCCCAGGTCAGCCCACTGATATAGGCGCCGGTGTCCACGACGATCACCAGCACCAGGAACGCGAAGGCCCAGAGCTGGCCGCCCGGCTCGGCGACCAAGCGGATCGCGAAGGCGCAGAGGAAGGTGGTGTAACCCTGCACGAAGGCGCCGAGGCCGATGTCGAGGGCGAGGTCGCGCCGACTGGAGGCCGTGCGCCGGAACAGCTGCTCGCCCAGACGCCAGACGCCGACGAGGATCGAGCCGCCGAGCACCGCCGCCCACGCCGCTCCGAGACCCCCGTAGTAGGCGGCCGGCACTGCGGCGACCGCCGCGATTCCGGTAGGGATGCGCGGGATGTCACGGCCGGCGTGGCGGAGCGCGTTCGAGAGCTCCAGCGCCGCGAGGAGCACCAGAGCGCCCGCGAGCACCATGAAGAGTTCCTTGACCACCAGCAGACTGACGACCATCGCGCCACCGCCGATCAGACCGATGGCGGTCGCCGACACGAGGTTCCGGCCGGAGCGCGCGGTCAGGCGGTCGTTCGTCGCCTCGAGCTGAGCCCGGGTCGCTTCGAGCTGGCGCTCGACATCGGCCCGGCCCTGCTGGGCACGCGCGCGCAACGCGTCCCTGGTGACCATCCGGGACCCCCGGGCACCCGGGACGCGCGGAGACGGTCTCTTCTGGCCGTCCACGCTCTTCTGGCCGCCCACGGGTCCTTCGGGGATCTCGCCCACCGCTACACCTCGAGCAGTTCGGATTCCTTGCGCTTGAGCGCCTCGTCGATCGCGTCGACGTGCTGCTTCGTCAGCGCCTCGAGCTCCTTCTCGCCGCGGGAGAGCTCGTCGTCGCCGATGTCGCCCTTCAGTGCGTCGAGGTCGTCCTTGCCCTTCCGGCGGATGTTGCGCACCGCGATCTTCGCGTCCTCGGCCTTCGTGCGCACGATCTTCACGAACTCCTTGCGGCGCTCGGCGGTGAGCTCCGGCAGGGTCACTCGGATCAGCGTGCCGTCGTTCGTCGGGTTCGCACCGAGGTTCGGCATGTCCCGGATGGCCTGCTCGATGTCGCGCAGCGAGCCCTTGTCGTACGGCGTGACGAGGAGGGTGCGGGCCTCCTGGTTCTGCAGCGAGGCGAGCTGCGAGAGCGGCGTCGGCGTTCCGTAGTAGCTCACCAGCACCTTCTGGAACATGCCGGGGTTCGCCCGCCCGGTGCGGACCGTGGAGAAGTCCTCCTTGGCGACCTCGACGGCCTTGCCCATCTTGGTCTTCGCGTCGGCCAGTACATCCGAGATCACAGGGAACTCCTTAAGAGAGGGAAGTGGTCAGTCTAGTTCGAGACGAGGGTGCCGAGATCGGCGCCGCGGATGGCCTTCGCGACATTGCCTGAGGGCTCCATCCCAAAGACCTGCATCGGCATGCCGTTGTCCATGCACAGGCTGAACGCAGTGGAGTCGACGACCTTAAGGCCGCGCTGGAGCGCCTCCAGATAGGTCAGAGTGTCCAGCTTTTTCGCCTCGGGCGTGGTGCGCGGGTCGGCGTCGTACACGCCGTCCACTCCGTTCTTCGCAACGAGCACCACGTCGGCGTGCGTCTCGAGTGCACGCTGGGCGGCGACCGTGTCGGTCGAGAAGTACGGAAGCCCGGCGCCGGCACCGAAGATCACGACGCGCCCCTTCTCCATGTGCCGAATCGCTCGACGGGGGATATAGGGCTCGGCGACCTGTGTCATCGCGATCGCCGACTGCACACGGGTCTCGGCGCCCGCCTGCTCGAGGAAGTCCTGGAGCGCGAGGGCGTTCATCACCGTGCCCAGCATGCCCATGTAATCGGCCCGACCGCGGTCCATCCCGCGCTGGGAGAGCTCGGCTCCGCGGAAGAAGTTGCCGCCGCCCACGACCACCGAGACCTCGACCTCGGTGGCGGCATCGGCGATTTCGCGGGCGAGGGCGCTGATCACATCAGGATTCACGCCGAGCGTGCCGGCGCCGAACGCCTCCCCCGACAGCTTCAGCAGCACCCTGCGGCGCTTGCCCGTCGTCATCGCATCCGTCTGCGTCATGGACGTTTCCTCCCGTAGACCCGTACAAACTTATCCCGCCCGGAGCACGGCCCGCGACCGCGCCGCGGACGGCCCGGGCAGAGCGAAGGGAGTCCGGGTCGACTGAACGACCCGGACTCCCTCCTGCGGTGCTGTCAGGCGCCGACCTTGAAGCGGGCGAAGCCCGAAACGCTCAGACCCGCGTCGCTCAGGACCTTGCTGATGGACAGCTTGTTGTCCTTCGCGTACTCCTGGTCGAACAGCGCGACCTGCTTGAAGTACGCGTTCACGCGTCCCTCGATAATCGTCGGCAGGGCCGCCTCGGGCTTGCCCTCGCCGCGCGAGATCTCCTCGACGATGCGGCGCTCGGTGTCGACCTCGGACTGCGGGACGTCCTCACGCGAGAGGTAGGACGGGTTCGCAAACGAAATGTGCTGAGCGACGGAGCGCGCGGTCTCGGCGTCCTCACCCGCGTAGCCCACGACCACGCCGACCTGCGGAGGCAGGTCCTTGTTGGTCTTGTGCAGGTAGATCGCGAAGTGCTCGCCCGAGACGACGGCCACACGACGCAGCTCCACCTTCTCGCCGAGGATCGCGGCCTCGTCGTTGATGAGGTCGGCAACGGTCTTGCCGTCGGCGGGGGCCGCGAGGGCCTCCTCGACCGTGGTGGAGCCGGCGGCGACGACCGCGGCGAGCACGGCGTCGGCGAGGGCGATGAATTTGGTGCCCTTGGCGACGAAGTCGGTCTCGCAGGCGAGTTCGATCATCGTGGCGACGCCGTCCTTCTCGGCGGCGGCGACGAGGCCCTCGCTTGTGGAGCGGTCGGCGCGCTTCGCGTTACCCTTAGCGCCCTTGAGGCGGAGGATCTCGACCGCCTTGTCCAGGTCGCCATCGGCCTCGACGAGCGCATTCTTCGTGTCGACCATGCCGGTACCGAGCTGCTCGCGCAGCGTCTTGACGTCAGCGAGGCTGAAATTAGCCATGTTCTCGGAACTCCTCTTGGTTCGGAAACTCTGCGGCGCCCTCACGCGGGGCGGCGGACTCTCGAAAAGCCCAGCACGCCGAGGTGACGACGGTTCTTACTCGTGGTGAACGTGTACCGACCGAGCGGGGGCCGGACGACCGCGAACGCGGCGTCCGACCCCCGTCACGGAACGGGAGGTCAGACGGCGGCGGTCTCGTCGGTCGAGGTCGCGGCGGCGTCGGCCTCGGGGGCCTCCTCCGCGGCGGGGGTCTCGGCCTCGGCGACGGCCTCGTCAGCCGTCGCGGCCTCGGCGTCGGCGACCTTCTCGGTCTCCGCTCCGGCCTGCTCGTTCGGCTCCTGCACCTCGGCGGCAGCGGGGGCGTCAACGGCGGGGGCGTCGGCAGCGGGCGCGTCGGCGCCCGTGGCGAGCAGCTCCTGCTCCCACTCCGCCAGCGGCTCCACGGCAGAGACATTGCCCTCGGCCTCGGGCTTCTGGTGGCGCTGGATGAGGCCCTCGGCCGCGGCGTCGGCGACGATGCGGGTGAGCAGGCTCACCGAGCGGATCGCGTCGTCGTTACCCGGGATCGGGTACTGGACCTCGTCCGGGTCGCAGTTCGTGTCGAGGATGCCGATCACCGGGATGCCCAGCTTCTTGGCCTCGTCGATCGCGAGGTGCTCCTTCTTGGTGTCGACGACCCAGAGGGCCGACGGCGTCTTCGAAAGGTTGCGGATTCCACCGAGTGACTTGTGCAGCTTGTCGAGCTCGCGCTTCTTGATGAGGAGCTCCTTCTTGGTGAAGCCGCTCTTCGACGTGTCGTCGAAGTCGAGCTCCTCCAGCTCCTTCATGCGGGCGAGGCGCTTCGAGACCGTCTGGAAGTTGGTCAGGAGTCCGCCGAGCCAGCGCTGGTTCACGTACGGCTGGCCAACGCGGGTGGCCTGCTCCGAGATCGCGTTCTGCGCCTGCTTCTTGGTACCGACGAAGAGAATGGTGCCGCCGTGGGCGACCGTCTCCTTGACGAAGTCGTAGGTCTTGTCGATGTAGGCCAGCGACTGCTGGAGATCGATGATGTAGCTGCCCGAGCGCTCGGTCAGGATGAAGCGCTTCATCTTCGGGTTCCAGCGACGGGTCTGGTGCCCGAAGTGGACGCCGCTGTCGAGCAGCTGGCGCATGGTGACGACTGCCATGAGTCGTTCTCCTTGTCTCGGGGCCCGGGCGCACGACGGCGCCGAACTCCCGTTCGGTTGTCTGCGACGGCCGGTCGGCACATCGCCCTGGCGCCCGGCGCACTCCCGCCCCCGCCGCGTGAGCGGAGAGGGACCGTGGGAAGCGGAGGCCGAATGGGCGCGCGTAGTCACCCCGACGAGCGAGGTGCTCCGTGCACTCTAGCACCAGAACGGCCGCCTCCCCGCTGCTGCGGAGGGCGGCCGTAGGAGCCTGGAGCCGGGCGCTACTTGCGCGCCGACTTCATCACCGTGCGGATGTGCAGCGTGTCCATCTCCTCCAGCGAGCGGCCCTTGGTCTCGGGGACGAACATGAAGACGAAGACGAACGAGATCGCCGCGAACGCCGCGTAGAGGCCGTAGGCGAGGGTGAGCGACACGTCCTGCGAGAGGATCGGGAAGGTCACGGTGATGACGAAGTTCGCGATCCACTGGGCGGAGGCGGCGAGGCCGAGCGCCGCGGCGCGGATCCGGTTGGGGAAGATCTCACCCAGGAGCACCCAGACCAGCGGGCCCCAGGTGGCGCCGAAGAACACGACGAACGCATTCGCCGAGACCAGGGCGATCGGACCCCAGGCGCCGGGCAACGAGACATCCTCGCCGCTGATCGTCGACTGGCTGAAGGCGATCGCCATCAGCGCGAGCGAGATCGCCATGCCCGCCGAGCCGACCAGGAGCAGCGGCTTTCGCCCGACCTTGTCGACCAGGAAGATCGCCACGAAGGTCACGACGACGTTGACCACCGAGGTGAAGACCGAGATCGCGAACGAGTTCGACTCGTCGAAGCCGACCGCGCTCCAGAGCGAGGTGGAGTAGTAGAAGATCACGTTGATGCCCACGAACTGCTGGAACACCGAGAGCAGGATTCCGACCCAGACCACGGGAAGCAGGCCGAGCGCGGGTCCGCGCAGGCTGGAGCGCTTGGCGTTCTCGGCGTCCTCGTCGATCTTCTTCTGGATGTCCGCGAGGGCCTCGTCGACCTCGTCGCGCGGGGTGACCGTAGCGAGCACCGCGCGGGCGTCCTTGGAGCGGCCGCGCGTCGCGAGGTAGCGGGGCGACTCCGGGAGAGTCAGCGCCAGGAGACCGTAGATCACCGCGGGCACGGCGCAGGCGATGAACATCCAGCGCCAGGCGGCCACGCCGAACCAGAACGGCTCCGACGCGCCGTTCGCGCCGGTCGCGATGAGAGTGTCCGAGAGCAGGGCGGCGAAGATGCCGAGCGTGATCGCCAGCTGCTGCAGGGAGGCGAGCGCGCCGCGGATCGCCTTCGGCGCGATCTCCGAGATGTAGGTCGGCGCGATCACCGAGGCGATGCCGATGCCCAGGCCCCCGACGACGCGCCAGAGCACGAGGTCCCAGACCGCGACCGCCACGCCGGCGCCGATGGAAGAGATGAAGAACAGGGCGGCGCCGAGCAGCATGACCCTGATGCGGCCCCAACGGTCGGCCAGGCGGCCGGCGAGGTAGGCGCCGAGTGCGCAACCGAGTAGTGCGGAGGCGACGGCGAAGCCGATCAGCGCTGCCGAAAGGGAGAAATCCCCCTGAATCGCTTCCACGGCTCCGTTGACTACCGAGGAGTCGAAGCCGAAGAGGAAGCCACCGACCGCCGCCGCGATCGCGAGGCCGATCACCTTCCTCTTCAGCTTCGCCGCCGAAGGATTCGGGATGTCCGCTCTCCCACTGGTCGTGTCAGCTTGTCCGCTGGTCATGGTCGTCTCCGATTCTCGCCGCCGGTGGGTGCAGGGTACCGCTCCCGAGCCGGATCACCGGCACGTTACTCCCCGCCCGGCATGCGGTGAGACGGGGTGCGCTCCCTGAAGCGGATGACCTCCCTCCACAGCCTTGCTCTTCCGCCGCTTCTCCCCCGGTCAGGACGACTCCCGCCCGGAGCGTCAATGGGCCCTGGAGGGTGGTCTCATGATCAGTTCTCGTCTCCTGCGCCCGGGCGTGTTCGCGCTCGTCGCGCTGCTCTCCGGCGCACCCGTCCACGCCCTGTCCACCGACGCGACCGCCGTCCGGTGGAGCTCGCCGGTCGGGGGCTTCTCGCTCGTCGCTCCGTGGAACGCTCCTGCGCACCGCTACGCCGCGGGCCATCGCGGGGTCGACCTGTCGGCCATGCCGGGGCAGCCGGTGGTCGCGGTCGCGGCGGGAACGGTGGTGTACGCGGGAAAGGTGGCGGACCGGCCCGTGCTGAGCATCGCGCACGCCGGCGGGCTGGTCTCGTCGCTCGAGCCGGTGGACACGTCGGTGAGCGCGGGGCAGGTCCTTGCGGCGGGGCAGGCAGTCGGCGTGGTGGGAACCGGCGGCCACTGCTCCGAGCGGTGCGTGCACCTCGGGGTGCGCGAAGGCGGGGAGTACGTGTCGCCGATGCGGTTCTTCGGCGGGATCCCGAGGGCGGTGCTGCTGCCGATGGACGGGGAGGCGAGGGGGTCCGTCAGGGCGGGCGCGAGGGTGGTGGTCTGCTCGGTCGCGGGGTTGAGCCAGGGGTCGGGCGGCGGCTCAGGCGCGGGGTCCGGGTCAGGCGCGGGGGTGGGCCAGGCGGTAGGCGTCGCGGATGCGCTCGGTCGAGACGTGGGTGTAGATCTGCGTGGTACCCAGGCTCGCGTGACCGAGCAGCTCCTGCACGGCACGCAGGTCCGCTCCCCCGTCGAGCAGATGGGTCGCCGCGGTATGGCGGAGGGTGTGCGGGCCGGAGGGGCCGGAGCCCTGGCCGCCGTCGAGCAGGCGCGCCACGATCCCGTAGACCGTGCGCGGGGTCAGCCGAGCGCCTCGACGTCCGAGCAGGAGGGCGCGGATGCCGTCACCGGTGGCGAGCGCGGGCCGGGCGCGCTCGAGGTAGGTGACCAGAGCCTCCTTCGCGGGCACGCCGAACGGGACGACCCGCTGCTTCGCGCCCTTGCCGGTGACGAGCACGGTCAGCCGACTCAGGTCGACGTCCCCCAGGTCGACAGCGACCAGCTCCGAGACGCGAATGCCCGAGGCGTACAGCAACTCGATGATCGCCAGGTCGCGCAGTGCCACCGGATCTTCCGTCGCCCCGCGTGCCGCGACCGTGTCCAGCACCTGCTCCGCCTGCGGAAGGGTCAGCACCCGCGGGAGGGTCCGGCCGGCCTTGGGAGACTTGAGCCGGGCGGCGACGTCGATCGGCAGCCGCTCCGTGCGCTGCGCCCAGGAGGAGAAGGAGCGGACAGCGGCCGTGCGCCGGGCGAGCGTCGCCCGCGCGACGCCCGACTCCGACTCGCGCCAGAGCCAGTCCCGCAGCAGCTCCAGGTCGAGCTCGGCGGTGAGGAGTTGCCCTTTCTCCGCCGCGTGGGCGACGAGCCGCACGAGGTCGGAGCGGTAGCCCTTCGCCGTTGCGGGAGAGAGCGAGCGCTCGTCGAGGACGTAGCGGAGGAAGTGCTCGACCGAGTCGGTGAGCGTCTCGTCGCTCATGAGCCCTCCGGCATCCGCGACCACAGGTCGATCCGCCCCTGCTCGTCGAGGCCTTCGAGTCGCTCCGTCAGGTCGGAGCCGAAACGGGTCGCGATCGGCGCTGCCGCGGAGGGGACGAACGACGCAGCGACGGTTTCGGGGTGGACGTGGATGAGGGAGAGGCTCTGCGCGCCGTCGACGCCGGTGAGTTCCCGTTCGGGTGCTCCGAGGTCCATCGTGTAGCTGGTGGCGCCGGCGACGAAGACGGGCACGCCCGCGAAGATGGCCGCAGTCGGGTAGTGCAGGTGCCCGCCGAGGATCGCGCGGACGTCCGTGCCGCGCACGACGTCCTCCAGCCGGTCGATCCCGCGCAGTTCGAGTACCGTCATCGCGCCCAGCGGAGTGGGCAGCGGCGGATGGTGCAGGGCGAGGATCGTGCCGAGCGGCGCGGGAGCGGCGAGCTCGTCCCTCAGCCGGGCGAGCTGCGCGTCGGTGAGGTCGCCGTGGTGGAACCCGGGGACCGCGCTGTCGAGCGCGATCAGCCGGAGTCCGCCCAGGTCCACGACCTGATCGACCGGCCCCGCTCCGGCCGGGTCCTGGTCGAGCAGCACCCGGCGAAATGCTCCGCGCTCGTCGTGATTGCCCATCACCCAGACGATCGGGCACCCGTGCCGCTTCGCCACGGGGTCGAGCTGTGCGCGCACCCGCCGATAGGCGTCCTCTTCGCCCCGGTCCGCGACGTCCCCGGTGACCACGATCGCGTCCAGACGTCCGCCGCGCTCGACGAGCCGCTCCGCCGCCTGCGAGAGCCGGGCGACCGTGTCGACCTTCCCGTAGAGGGGCAGCCCCTCGGCCAGCAGATGCGTATCGCTGAGGTGGGCGATCACCCTATCCGCCGCGCGGAAGTGCCCGAGCTGCGGGCGCTCCGCATCGTGTCCTGCTGCCGTGGCGTCCATGCCGCTCCCCTCGCCGATGCGTCTTCAGCGTAGGGCGGACCGCCGACAGCGCCGCTGTAGCGCGGCCGGTCACCCGGGTGACCGGGTCCACTCCCCGTTCTCGGATCGCCTGACCAGGCCGTCGGCGAGAAGCGTTCCTAACGCCGCCAGCGTGTCGTCGAGAGTCTCGCCGGAGGTGCGAGCCACTGTCGCGGCGTCGCGGACAGCGCCGCCCGTCAGTGCTTCCAAGACTCTCGTTTCACAGCCCGTTACGGCCCGCATCGGGTTCTCCGCCGCGTCGGACCCGAGCAGTTCGAGGACATCCGCCGGCGAGGTGACGCAGGTCGCCGCGTACTCGCGCAGGAGGCGGTGGCAGCCCGTGGAGGAGGCGCTGGTGACCGGGCCCGGCACCGCGCCGAGCGGGCGCCCCAGGGCGGCCGCGTGGCCGGCGGTGTTCAGCGAGCCGGAGCGCGCGCCCGCCTCGACGACGACGGTGGCGGCGGTTGAGGCGGCGATGAGGCGGTTGCGCTGCAGGAAACGCCAGCGGGTGGGGGTGGTGCCGGGAGGGACCTCGGTCGCGACGGCGCACCCGGGGGTCGCGATGATGCGCTGGAGGAGGTCCGCGTGGGCCGTCGGGTAGAGGCGGTCCGCTCCTCCGGCGAGGAAGGCGACGGTACGCCCTCCGGAGCCGAGGGCGGCGCGGTGCGCGACGGCGTCGATCCCGAAGGCACCACCCGAGACGACGCAGACGCCGCGGATCGCGACGCCGGCGGCGAGCTCGGCGGCGATGTGCTCGCCGTAGCCGGTCGCGGCGCGGGCGCCGACGAGAGCGAGACGGTATGGGGGGTCGAACGCGGCGGGGTCGCCGCGCAGCCAGAGCAGTAGCGGCGCGTGCGGCCCGAGGTCGTCGAGCGAGCCGGGCCAGCCGGGAGTGTCGGGCAGGAGCAGGCGGGCGCCGAGGCGTCCGGCGATCTCTACCCGACGGAACAGGAGTCTGCGATCCAGGCGTGGGCGCCACCGAGCCAGCCCTGAGTGCAGAGCTGCGACCTCCGAGTCGAGGGGCGCCACCTGGTCGGTCCCCTGGGCTGAGGAGCCGATCGGTGACGCCGCCAGGATGTCAGCGGCCGAGGAGGCGGAAACGACGTGAGCGAAGGCTTCCGCGGCTCCGACCCGCTCAATGAGGAGGGCGGCCGCGGAGTCGCCCGGCTCGGTCAGCGAACTCCAGGCGCACCGAGCGGCGGCATCGATCAGCACGTCCGGCACGGGGACCGCGCCACCGCCCGTGCCGGAGGCAGCGACCGAGGCGGAGGCAGCGTCGACCCCCTCCGACTCGACCCCGACGACGCGGGCATGCGCGCCGCCGTCGAGGAGCTCCGTCGGCAGCAGACGCCGGACAGCCCGCAGCTCCGCGGCGTCGAAAAACGCCTCGGGCCGGATCATGCGGCACCCCCGCGCAGGATGAGGGCGCGTGCCAGGTGGGCGGCCGTCGGGCGGTCGGCTCCGTCGAGATCGGCGAGGGTCCACCCCAGGCGCAGGACGCGATCGTAGCCCCGCATCGTCACGAGACCGCGCTCCAGGGCTTGGTCGAGCGTGCGGGATTCGAGGATCGTCGGGCGTCGGGCGTCCGAGCGCAGCCACGCGCCGGCGACCTCCGAGTTGAGCATCCACGGCGTCGAGGCCAGGCGGGCAGCGGCTCTCCTGCGGGCGGAGGTGACGCGGTTCCGTGCCTGCGCCGTCGACATCCCGGCGCAGTCGCGGCGGGCGGCGAGCTGGGCTGCGCCGATACGACGGACCGTGAGGCGGATGTCGACCCGATCGAGCAGCGGGCCGCTGAGCCGCGCGAGATAGCGGCGCCGCAGCGCGGGGGCGCAGGTGCAGGTCTCGCCGGGGATGCCGAAGCGGCCGCACGGGCAGGGGTTCGCGGCGAGAACGAGCTGCACCCGCGCCGGGAATTCGGCGACGGCGTTCGCACGGTGGATGCGGATGACGCCCGACTCGAGCGGCTGACGCAGGGCGTCGAGGGCCACGGAGGAGAATTCCGGGGCCTCGTCGAGGAACAGTACTCCGCGGGTGGCGCGGGCCACGGCGCCGGGACGGATGCGTCCGCTGCCGCCGCCGACGATCGCGGCGGAGGAGGCGGAGTGATGCGGGCTCTCGAACGGCGGCCTGCGTACCAGGGCACCACCGGTGGCTGCGCCGACGAGCGAGCGCATGCAGGTGGCTTCCAGCGCGGCCTCGTCATCGAGGTCGGGCAGGATGCCCGGCAGTCGCGACGCGAGCATCGTCTTCCCCGCCCCCGGCGGACCGAGCAGGAACACGTGATGTCCTCCCGCCGCTGCGACCACCATTGCCTCGGCCGCTTCCTCGTTGCCGACCACGTCGGAGAGGTCGCCGCCTGGCTCCGGCTCGGGGGCGGCGGCGGGCGCGGCCGAGACCTCCGGGAGCACCGGCACCTCCCACTGCGCCCCGTGCCAGACCGCGGCGGCGGCCAGCGAGGAGACAGCGATCACTTCGACGCCGTCGACCAGCTCGGCCTCGAGCCGATCCTCGACGGGCACCATCACTCGGCGCCGGCCCTCGCGCGCGGCGGCGAGCACCGCGGGAAGGACTCCGGGCACGGAGCGCAACCGGCCGTCCAAGCCGAGCTCGCCGATATGCACGACCCCGGCGACGGACTCGGCGTCCACCTCGTGCAGGGCCGCGAGAGCGGCGAGGCCGATCGCCAGGTCGAAGGCGGAGCCGTGCTTGGGCATCGCGGCCGGTGAGAGGTTGACCGTGATCTTGTACTCGGCGATCGTGCTGCCGGAGTTGATCGCGGCCGAGCGCACCCGCTCCTTCGCCTGGGCGAGGGCCGCGTCCGGCAGACCGATGATGACCATGCCGGGGGTCCCGTCCGCCGAGTGCGCCTCCACTCCGACCACAGCGCCCGTGAAGCCGACGAGGCCGACGGCCGATGTCCTCCCCAGGCCCATCAGGCCACCGCCCTCAGGTGTCGGATCTGCGACGGGACTCCGCCGGGCGCCACGATGCCGACCGCGTCGATCCGCAGGTGCCGGGAGCGCTCGTGGTGCTCGTCGGCCCAGGCGTAGGCCAGGCGGCGCAGCCGCTGCGCCTTGGCGCGCGTGATGGCCTCGACCGGCAGCCCGTACCGCGTCGATGAGCGCGTCTTGACCTCGACCACGACCAGCGCTGTACCGTCTCGGGCGACGATGTCGAGCTCACCCTCGCGGACCCGCCAGTTGCGGTCGAGAATCTCGAATCCGTTATCTCTCAGGTGTGCCGCAGCGATCTCCTCGCCGCGCCGCCCCAATTCGTCCTTGTCCATGCGTCCTCCTGAGAGAACCGTGCCGGATACCGCGCTACTGGTGCAGAGGCGACGGCGGTTCTGGGGAGGAAAAAGGCGATTCTTCTCCTGTGGAGGAGGGGTTGCGACAGCTGAAGAGTCCCTCGAACGACGGACGACAGCGCGCAACCCGTCCCCTACGAGCCGCGACTCGGAGAGCTCGTGATCAAGGCTCCGATGACGCGACTTCCCGACGACCTGCTCCTGGAACGGCGGGCCGCATGGTCGCGAGGAAGACTAGGCCTTCCTCGAGAGCAGTGACATCACGAAGGAGCGCGACTCACCCACCATGACGGAATTCGCATAGCTGTTGTGGATGTCCATCCCCTTGTCGGTGTAGTTCGACTGACAGAAGTAATCATCAGTCAAGCAGTAGGACCTTACAATGGAGGACTTGTCGTTCTTCGAGTGAGAGGAAGGCGACGATGCTGCGACTGTCAATGACTCGTAGGGATTACCGTCCCAACCGGTCATTCCGTTCTTAGGCCCGCTGTCGGGCGCGTTCCACGGCTCGCCTCCGTGGTAGGACGGCGCACCGAACAGGACGACGGACCGGAGGTGCTTCTTGTCATCCGCAGTGAGTCCGTAGTGCCGCCCCTCGTAGTCCGTGCCGGTGATCGCGGCTCGGATGACCTCGGCACCCTGCGAGTAACCGGCAAGAACGATCGGGGAATTCGGGCAGGACCGGGCCCGGTCCTGCACCTCGAGCACGAGGTTCTTGGCGCCGGTGTTGACGCTCTCGAAATAGGGGCCGAAGTTGTCGGGATTGACTATGGTCGCGGGATACTTCAGACCTTCCGCGGTGACGGGAACGTGCGGGTCGCCCTGGAGACCGCTTGCCAGCTTCTGGAGGAGTCCCCCCAGGCCTCCTGACGCATACGTTCGATCACCGTGTGCCGAGCCGTTGCCGGCCGGCTCGCCACTTCCCCGGACAGCAATGACGGTGGCGGAGTCGCATCGATTGCTTTCCTCGGCCGCGACCGCCGGCGTCGCCAGAGCGGCGGCCGACAGTGTCACGATCAGCGCCGCCACCACTCGTCGGCGTCGCTGTTTTACTCCGGGTCCTGATTGTGCGGTTGCTACAGACAGCATGAGAAACTCCCTTTCTTCAGAGTCAACCCTTCACTACCCGAGGAAACGCTCAGGATACGAATACGCTCAGGATAAGACGTGGCCTTGACGCCGAGTAGTGAGCCGACAAGCACACGGTAAGTCGTTCTCACTGAGAGAGGACTGACCGGCGCGATCATGCAGACGGTGGCGCACGGCAGCAGTACCCGCGCACGCAGAATGCTTCTCGACCCGCGAGAAAAGGGACGGAATGTCCACTCAGCGGCGGAGAAGTGAACCAGCCCGAGAGAAAGGATGACGTGTCCAAGAAGAGACGGGGTAGACAAACGCCGTCTTTGGGGGCCCCGTCGACGTGCACCCGGCAAACGTCCCGGTGCAGGAGAGCTGGGCGCAGCGACTCATCGCCGCATCGAGGCACCGCGCGACTCGACCTCGCCTGCTCGAGCGCGCACGCCATCCGCAGGACCGATGTCGCTACGGGCACTCGCGCCGCGTGTTACTCGTCGAGCGCGAGCTCCTTCGGGAGTTCGAACTCCTTGCGGGAGAGCTCCTCGACGTTGACGTCCTTGAAGGTCAGCACTCGGACCGACTTGACGAAGCGGTCCGAACGGTAGACGTCCCAGACCCACACGTCGCGCATGGTCAGCTCGAAGTAGAAGTCGTGCTCGGTGTCGCGACGGACCAGCTCGACCTCGTTGGCGAGGTAGAAGCGCCGCTCGGTCTCGACGACGTACGAGAACTGCGAGACGACGTCGCGATACTCCCGGTACAGTGCCAGCTCGACCTCGCGGTCGTAGTCCTCGAATTCGTCCTCATCCATTGTTGGACAATCCTACGCCGAGCCGGCGGACGTGAACGCCGGGAGCGGCTCCTCGGCCGATGCGCGCGACTTCGACAGCCAGGTCACCCGGTGCAGTGGCGAGGGTCCGACCCGCTCGATCCCCGCCCAGTGCGCCGCGCTGCCGTAGCCCTTGTTGCTGTGCCAGGCGTAGTCGGCGAAGTCCTCGTGGTGCCGCACCATCTGTCCATCGCGGCCCACCTTTGCGAGGACGGAGGCAGCCGAGACCGCGGCGCAATCGCGGTCGGCCTTCACTCGGGTGACGATGGTGAGCTCCGCAGCCCAGGGGCCCAGTGCCGGCGTCAGCCAGTCATGGCTGCCGTCAAGGAGGACGACCGCAGTGGCGAGGTCGACACCCTGGTCGGCGAGCCGCTCGATGCCCCGCGAGGCGGCGCGGCCGAGTCCGGCGATGATCCCAGTCTCATCGATCTCGTCGGCGGCGGACTCGCCGATCGCCCATGCCGAGACCCAGGTCGCCACCGCGGGCCGGAGTGCCTCACGACGAGCAGGCGCCAGCATCTTGGAATCGCGGAGACCCTCGGGGAAGCGCCCGCACCGCCGCCCGATCGAGACCACTCCGACCGAGACCGGGCCCGCGATCGCACCGCGGCCGACCTCGTCGCAGCCGATCACCGTCTCGTAGCCCTGCCGGAACAGTCGGCGCTCCTGCAGCAGTGTCGGCTCGGCGACGACCACCTAGCCCTGCCCGCTCTGCGTGTCGTCCGAGTTCTCCTCGGACGCGTCCGTCTCGACTCCGCGGAACACCGACGGGTAGTCGTCGAGCCAGGCCCAGTGCTGCACGGGCCAGGTCACCAGGACCGCGCGCCCGACGACGTGGTCAATGGGCACGAAGCCGCCGCCGGGCTTGTCGGTGTTGTAGCGGGAGTCGGCGGAGTTGTAGCGGTTGTCGCCCATCACCCAGAGAGAGCCCGCGGGCACCACCACGTCGAAGGGGGTGGCCGAGACAGCCTGGACGCCCTCCGGGAGCTTCACGTAGGGCTCGGTGATCGGGTTGCCGTTGATCTCGACCTGGCCTAGCGGAGTGCAGCAGGTCACGTGGTCGCCGGGTAGGCCGATCACCCGTTTGATCAGGTGGTCGTTGCTGTCGGGGGCAGTGAGTCCGACCAGGGCGAGAGCGGAATCGACGGCGGCTTGGAGCGGCGGCAGCGAGGCCTCGGAGCTCGGCGAGAGCCACCCGCCGGGGTCGCGGAAGACGACGACATCGCCGCGCGAGATCGGCACGACTCCGGGCACGAGCTCGTTGACGAGGATGCGGTCGTTCTCGACGAGTGTTTGCTCCATCGAGGAGGACGGGATGTAGAAGGAGCGGACCAGGAAAGTCTTCACGAGGAAGGAGACCAGCACCGCGACCACGACGATGATCAGCACATCGCGGAGGAAGAGCAGGACGCCTCGGCGCTTGCGGGGGCGGTTCTCCGACGGATCCGCGGAGTGCCGCGCGTGCTCGTCGTCGTCGCCGGGCAGGCGGACCGGAGCCGTGCTGTCTGTCATCGCTCGCCGTCGCCCCTACTGTGCATCACCGGGTGGACTTCCCGGACGGATCGCCCCCGGGAAAGGGAGGAACCCCGGTCCATCATAGGTGGACCGGGGTTCCCGAAAAGCCGTGCGGATGCCGCTCAGGCGTCGCGCTTCTCCTTGATCTTGGCCTTCTTGCCACGCAGGTTGCGGAGGTAGTAGAGCTTCGCGCGACGTACGTCGCCACGGGTGACGAGCTCGATGTGGTCGATGACCGGAGAGTGCACCGGGAAGGTGCGCTCGACGCCGACCTGAAAGCTGACCTTGCGGACGGTGAAAGTCTCGCGGATGCCCTCGCCCGAGCGGCCGATGACGACACCCTGAAAGACCTGAATACGCGAGCGGTTGCCCTCGACGATGTTGACGTGGACCTTGACGGTGTCGCCGGCACGGAAGTCCGGGACATCGCTGCGGAGGGACGCCGCATCGACCGAATCGAGGATGTGCATGCTGTATCGCTCTCCGTGCCCGCCACAGGTCGAGCACCGTTTCGTTGATGGAAGTCGGTGGCGCGCCCACGTCGTCGCGGCTCCCCTGTGGCAGAGCCTGCGCGAGGCACAAGCGCTCATTCTGCCATGCCGCGCTGATCCGCGTCAAAACGGGCTGCGCCGGTCAGTGGCCGATCATCCACCCGGTCAAAGGACGATCGTCTGTCCGTCCTGCGGGCGCTCGGGGTCGAAGCGCTCCTCCGCGACAGGTCGTGTGCCGCCCTCCGTCGGCACGGCGGCCGACTGGGAGAAGGCGAGCAGAGTCGCCCGAGCATCGGCCAGGAAGCGCCAGGTCGAGTGCCAGAAGGCGGCAGCCCCGAGGATCACCGAGAGCAGCCCCAGGGCTGCGGCGCCGGGAGCGAAGAATCCGACGGCGATCAGGGATAGGTGCCACGCCCCCACGACGGCCACGTCGCTCCAGGAGGGGGTCCGGGTCGGTCGCACAGTCACCCGGAATGCGACGATCCCCGCCACGACAGCCAGCGCGACCGCCAGAATGGGGAGGGCGATCAACAGACCGAGGACGGTCCACCCGCTCGACCCTCCGAAGAGGCCGTAGCCGATGAGGATCCACAGGGGCAGCACGATCGCCGCCGGAAACTGCCAGGAACCGAATGCCCGTCGCGTGCGCATGCACCGACCATACCCACCACCGCTGAGCGACGGCTCAGCGGACGCCGAGAGGATCAGGATGATCGAGCTACGCACCCCCGCCGAAATCGAGGAGATGCGTCCCGCCGGGCGCTTCGTCGGAGAGGTCCTGACGGCCACGTCCGCCGCCGCCGCCGTGGGTGTGAACCTGCTGGAGCTCGACCGGCTCGCTCACGACATGATCCGCGCGTCCGGCGCCGAGTCCTGCTACATCGACTACCACCCCTCCTTCGGCGCGAGCCCGTTCGGCAAGGTCCTCTGCACCTCTGTGAACGACGCCGTGCTGCACGGCCTACCGTTCGACTACCGGCTGAAGGACGGCGACCTGCTGACCCTGGATTTCGCCGCCTCCGTGGACGGCTGGGTGGCCGACTCCGCGATCAGCGTGGTCGTCGGCACACCCCGCGACGAGGACCTCGCGCTCATCGACGCGACTACCCGGGCGCTCGAGGCCGGCATCGCCGCCGCGCAGCCCGGCAAGAAGATCGGCGACATCTCTGCGGCCATCGCCGCGATCGCGCGTGCCGAGGGGCTCAGCATCAACACCGACTTCGGCGGTCACGGCGTGGGCCGCACCATGCACGGCGACCCGCACATCCCCAACGACGGCCGCGCCGGTCGCGGCTTCCCCCTCCGCCCGGGCCTGGTGATCGCGATCGAGCCGTGGTTCCTCCAGAGCACGGACGAGATCTACACCGATAAAGACGGCTGGACGCTGCGCAGCCGCGACGGATCGCGAGGCGCGCACATGGAGCACACGATCGCGATCACCGAGACGGGCAACATCGTCCTCTCCGCCCGCGACTGAAACTGCACCCTCATGCCCCTCGCCCCCCTCGCCCCCCTCCGCGAGATGCCACTTATGATGACGACACGCCGGAGCGAGGCGTCACAAGTGGCATCTCGCGGAGGAGGGGGCGGGGTGCGAGGTCAGGGCAGCAGTTCGGGTCGGACGCGGCGCGTGCGCTCGACGCTCTGCTCGCGACGCCAGGCGGCGATCGCTGCGTGGTCGCCGCTCAGCAGCACCGGAGGGACGTCGAACCCGCGCCACGAGGCCGGTTTGGTATAGCTCGGGTACTCCAGGAGCCCGTCGGAGTGGCTCTCTTCGACCAGGCTCGCCGGGTTGCCGACGACACCGGGGACGAGGCGTCCGATGGCCTCGATCATCGCCATGACGGCGACCTCTCCCCCATTGAGGACGTAGTCGCCCAGGCTGATCATCCGCACCCGGGCGCGCTCTGCGGTGTGGTCGATGACGCGCTGGTCGATCCCCTCGTAGCGGCCGCAGCCGAACACCAGCGTGGACTCCTCGGCCAGCTCGCGGGCGGTCGCCTGGGTGAAGAGCTCGCCGGCGGGCGAGGGGAAGATCACCACCGGGTCCTCCGCCGACACGAGGATCGAGTCGAGAGCCTCGCCCCACGGCTCCGGGCGCATCACCATGCCGGCGCCGCCGCCGTACGGCGTGTCGTCGACGGTGCGATGCCGGTCATGGGTGCAGTCGCGCAGGTCGTGCACGTCGAGGTCGATCAGCCCGCTCCGCCGCGCGCGGCCGAGCAGGCTGATGTCGAGCACGCCGAAGAACTCCGGGAAGATCGTGAGGATGTCGATCCTCACGACCGGGGCTCCTCCTCGGAGGATGCGGGGTCGCCGATGGGCGCAGCCGCGCTCAGCGCCGGATCGGTGAGGTCGACACCGCTGAGGTCGATCGCGGCCGGCTCCTCCTCCGGAGCGTCCTCGAAGAGGCCGATCGGAGGGGTGACCGTGACGATCCCTGCGACGGCGTCGACGGAGGGCACGATGGCGTTCACGAACGGCACCATCACCTCACCCGAGGGGGTGCCGACGATCAGCAGGTCCTGCGCCGGGAAGTGGTCGACGCGGCGCACGGTGCCGACCTCGACGCCGTCGCGCACGACCTTCATACCGACCAGCTGGTAGTCGTACCAGGAGTCGTCCTCGCCCGGCTGCGTCTGCACCTCCTCGTCGATCCAGAGGATCGCTTTGAGGAGGGTTTCCGCGGCACTGCGGTCCGCCACGCCCCGGAAGAAGGCAACGGGGTGGCTGTTGTACCAGCGCAATTCGACGAGCTCGAGCTTCTTCCCGTGCCACTCGGAGGTGCGGGGCACCTGCAACGTGAACGTGGATCCGGGGGTGAAGCGCTTATCGGGCTCATCGGTGTAGAGCTCGAGCTTGATCGCGCCCTTGAGTCCGTGAGCCTTGGTGAGTCGGGCGACGCGGAGCTGCGTCGTGCCCGGTCCGGTGACCGACACCTCTACTTGTCGGTATCGACGACGTCGACCCGCACTCGGCGCCCGTCGGCGAGAGCGGCAACGAGAGTGCGGACGGCTTTGGCGGTGCGACCGGAGCGTCCGATCACGCGGCCGAGGTCCTCGGGGTGCACGCGCACCTCGAGGACCTCTCCGCGCGGGGAGCTCGTCGCCACGACACGGACCTCGTCGGGGTTCTCGACGATCCCCTTAACGAGGTGTTCGACGGCGGGAGCGAGCACGGACTATGCCTCGGTGGAGGTCTCGTCGGCGGTGTCCGCGACCGGGGCGGCCTTGGCCGGAGCCTCGGACTTCGGCTTGAGGACGGGCTTCTTCTTCGCGTCGACGACGAACGGAGCCTTGGGCTCCTTCACCTGCACGGTGTTGACGGCATCGGCGTCGCCCTGGAAGCGGCCCCAGTCTCCGGTCAGCTTGAGGATCGCGGCGACCTGCTCGGTCGGCTGCGCGCCGACTCCGAGCCAGTACTGCGCGCGCTCCGAGTCGACCTGGATGAACGAGGGCTGCTCGGTGGGGTGGTACTTGCCGATCTCCTCGATCACGCGACCGTCGCGCTTGGTGCGCGAGTCGGCGACGACGATGCGGTAGTAGGGCGCCCGGATCTTGCCGAGGCGCTTCAGACGAATCTTGACAGCCACAATTCTCCTGTGTGGTCGTTGACCGGTGTCCGGTCGATGATGGATGAACTGAGCCGTGAGCGTGGGGGCACACCCGGCGAAAGCTCGAGGGGGTTTCGTCGGCGGTGAGTAGAGGGTCGACCGCCTCGGACCCGACGGATCATTCTGCCAGAAAAACCGCGCCGGTGCGGGCCCGGCACGCCGCCGCTCCTCGCCGGTCGCCCGCGTAAGCCTAGGACGGGCTGAGAGCGGGCGTGGCGGCGTTCGGCGTCCGCTCCGCTCGCAGGTGCGAGGATGGCGGAGCGCGTCCCGATCGGCGGACGCCCGGATCCGATGAGGACCTCGCCATGAAGATCAGCTTCGCCGCGTCCGACCGCTCCACTCTCGGGATCGAGTGGGAGGTAGCGATCGTCGACCGTCAGACGGGCGATCTGGCCAACGTCGCCGACGTGGTCCTGGACGCGCTACGCGGCGAGGGCGACGCCCCGCATCCGCAGATCACGGGCGAGCTCCTGCGCAACACGGTCGAGCTGGTCTCGGGCGTGCACACTCGAGTCCGCGACGCGGTCGCCGATCTGCGAGACCAGCTGCGGCAGGTACGCGAGATCACCGACCCGATGGGACTGGATCTGGTCTGCTCGGGTACGCATCCGTTCGCGCAGTGGTTCGACCAGACCATCACCGACAAAGAGCGCTATCACCGCCTCATCGACCGTACCCAGTGGTGGGGGCGGAACATGATGATCTGGGGCATTCATGTGCACGTCGGCATCGAACACCGCGACAAGGTGCTGCCGATCCTGAACTCGCTGCTCGGCTACTACCCGCACCTGCAGGCGCTCTCGGCGTCGAGCCCGTTCTGGGGCGGAGTCGACACCGGCTATGCGTCGAACCGGGCACTGATGTTCCAGCAGTTGCCCACAGCGGGCCTGCCCCCGCAGTTCGGCGCCTGGGCGAACTACGAGGAGTACGTCGACGACATGATGCGCACCGGCGTCATCGACGACCACACCGAAGTCCGCTGGGACATCCGCCCCTCGCCGCAGTGGGGGACGCTCGAGATGCGCGCCTGCGACGGCCTCTCCTCTGCCGAGGAGATCGGAGCGGTCGCCGCGCTGATCCAGTGCCTCGTCGAGCACCTGTCCTCGCGGTTGGACGCCGGCGAGGATCTGCCGACGATGCAGCCCTGGTATGTGCGCGAGAACAAGTGGCGCGCGGCCCGCTACGGGCTCGACGCCGAGATCATCTTGGACGCGTCCGGAGCGGAGCGCCTGGTTACCGACGACATCCGCGACCTCCTCGTGACCCTCGCGCCGGTCGCCGAGCGACTCAGCTGCGTGCAGGAGCTGGCCGACGTGGAGCTCATCCTGGTCGCGGGCGCGAGCTACCAGCGCCAGCTGCGCACCGCCGCGACGCACGACGGCGACCTGAAGGCGGTCGTGCGCGCACTCGCGGGGGAGCTGCGCGACGGACTCCAGGACCCGCGAGCATGAGGCGGCCCGCCCTGCTCACCGCCGCCGCGATCGGCGGGCTCGCGCTCGGACTCACCGGCTGCTCCGCGCCGTCCTCGCCGATCAGTTCGCCGACCCCGACCGGCACAGCCACTCCTCCCGCAAAGGTCTCCGCGGATCCGGTGCCGCTTCCCCTCGGCACCTCGCTGCCCGCCGGCTCCCGCGTCACAGTCGTCGGCGACAGCATCGTGCGCGGTCTGAACGTCGAGACGGAGCAGGCCTGGCCCGCTCTCGTGGGCGACAACTTCGGCTGGGACGTCACCGACCTCGGTTGCGACGGAGGCGGGTTCATCGAACCGGGCGACTGCGGCCAGGCGATCGGCGACCGGGCGGAGGAGATCGCGGACACGCAGCCGGACGCGATCGTGCTGATCGCCAGCAGCAACGACCTGGGCTGGGCCCCGGAAGAGGTCGATGCCGCGATCGTGTCCGCCGTCGATGCGATCGCGGCCGCCTCGCCCTCTGCGCGGTTGATCGCGATCGACTCGGTCTGGGGTCCTGACCCGCGGCCGACGGATCTCGACCAGTACGACGTGAGTCTGATCGACGCAGTGACGGCCGCCGACGGAGGTGCGCTGGAATACCCGGACCCGCTGAGTGAGGACGGACTGCTGGGCGATGACGGCGTGCATCCGACGGTGGAGGGCCACCGGGCCCTCGCACACGCGTTCGAGGTCGCCGCAGAGAAGTCGGGGCTGGCCCGCCCAGTGCCGACCGACCAGCGCGCGACGGACGCTCCGGCGGACTGACGCGGAGTCGGGGCGCCGCCGGACGACGACGCCCCGCCGAGTCAGCGAGCGGTGCTGTTCTTCCCGTCGCGCCAGCCGAGCAGGTCCCGAACGGGTGCGAGGTCGATGTCCGGCCCCGTGAGGCCGAGCGTGAACAGGCTCGCACCGAGGTCGAACTGCTGATCGAGCACGTCGAAGGAGGCGTCGCCGACGCCACTGCGGACGCCCGCACCGGTCGAGATCTCGATCGCGGCTGGATCGCGCTCGACCCGGGCGCACCACTCCGCGAGAACGCCGAGCTTGCGCTCGAGGGTCGGGACGTCCGAGAAGCTGTGCCAGATGTCGGCGTGCTCGGCGACGATCCGCAGAGTCTTCTTCTCGCCGCCGCCGCCGATCATGACCGGGATGTCACGCGTCGGTGCGGGGTTGAGCATCGACCAGCGGCTGCGGATGCGCGGCATGGCCTCGGCGAGCCCGTCCAGGCGCGAGCCGGCGGTGCCGAACTCGTAGCCGTACTCCTCGTAATCGCGCTCGAACCAGCCGGAGCCGATGCCGAAGATCAGGCGGCCTTCGGCGCCGTGAGCGCTGATGTGATCGACCGTCCGGGCCATGTCGGCGAGCAGGTCGGGATTGCGGTAGCTGTTGCAGGAGACCAGCGGGCCGAACTCGATCCGGCTGGTCTGCTCGGCCCAGGCCGCGAGCATGCTCCAACCCTCGAAGTGCAGGCCGTTCGGCTCCCCCGACAGCGGGAAGAAGTGGTCCCAGTTGAAGGCGATGTCGACGCCGAGATCCTCGATCTCGGCGAGCGTGTCGCGGATGACCTCGTAGGGGACGTGCTGAGGGGCGATCTGGACGCCGATGCGGACGGGGCGCGCGTGTGCGGTTGTCATGCCTTCACGCTAGCGAGCGGTTCGACGCACGGGGACCCCACTCCTCCCTCCACATGCGAGGTCCTACTCCCCCGCCGGGTCCGGCGCGGCCGACGGCGCCTCGTCGCTCGTAGAGCGGGCGAGTGCGACCACGGTGGCGCCTGCGTCATCGAACAGGCGCAACCGCCCGCCGTCGAGCGAGGCCGCCGCCGCCTCCGAGAAGATTCGCGGCAGCGCGACACCGTCGCAGGCGATGAGGGTGCTCGGGCCGGCCGACACCGAGAGCGCGCCCTCGCCATCGATCGACCACTGCCCCTGCGCGCCGTTGCAGCCGTCCGATCCCGTCCACGTGCCGTCCCCCGCGATCAGGAGAAACGGCACGTCGGGTGCATCGGACGACATGCCGGTTACCCAGCGGCCGACGAGCTCCTCGGGCGAGGGAGGCGCCATCGCCTCCCTTCCGGAACCCCCGGCGCAGCCGGTGAGGCCGAGCACGGCGGCGACCGCGAGGACCGCGCCCGCGCGCCGCTTCATCGGCCGAGGAGCTTCTGCAGCTGCTCCAGCTCCTCCGGCGTGGGCTGTGCGCCCTTCGCGCCGCCACCGCCCAGGCCGAAGCCGGAGCCGCCGGCGTCACCCGCGCGGGGTCCGGCTGTGATCGCCGCGTTCTCGGCAGCACGCTTGGCCGGGTTGCCGGACTTGCTGCTCTTCTTCTTCTGCGGCTTCGGGCGGCCCTGGTAGCCGGCGCCGGGCACCGGGCCCATACCGGGGACGGAGGGCATGCCGCCCTTCGCCACCGTCTTCATCATCTTCGCGGCCTGCTCGAAGCGCTGCACGAGCTGGTTGACATCGGTGACGCTCATGCCCGAGCCGCGGGCGATGCGCAGACGCCGAGAGCCGTTCAGGAGCTTCGGGTTCACCCGCTCCGCCTTCGTCATCGACTGGATGATCGCCTCGGTGCGCACGATCTCGCGCTCGTCGAACTGGTCGAGCTGCTCGCGCATGCCCTTCGCGCCGGGCAGCATGCCGATCATCTTCTTGATCGAGCCCATGTTGCGCAGCTGCTGCATCTGGCCGAGGAAGTCGTCGAGCGTGAACGTGTCGCCCATGATCTTCTCGGCGATCGCGCGCGCCTCGTCCTCGTCGAACGCGGCCTGCGCCTGCTCGATGAGGGTGAGCACGTCACCGAGGTCGAGGATCCGGCTCGCCATCCGGTCGGGGTGGAATTGCTCGAAGTCGTCCAGCGACTCGCCGGTCGAGGCGAAGAGGATGGGACGGCCGGTGAGGGACGCGACCGACAGCGCCGCTCCTCCGCGGGCGTCGCCGTCGAGTTTGGAGAGGACAACGCCGGTGAAGTCGACTCCCTCCTGGAAGGCCTTCGCGGTCGCGACCGCGTCCTGCCCGATCATCGCGTCGATGACGAACAACACCTCGTCGGGGTTGGTGACGCGGCGGATGTCGGCGGCCTGCTTCATCATGTCGGCGTCGACTCCCAGCCGGCCGGCCGTGTCGATGATGACGGTGTCGTACTGCTTGTCGGTCGCGAAGCGGATCGCGTTCTGCGCGACCTTCACCGGATTGCCGACGCCGTTGCCCGGCTCGGGTGCGTACACCGCGACTCCGGCCTGCTCGCCGACGACCTGCAGCTGCTGCACCGCATTGGGGCGCTGGAGGTCGGCCGCGACCAACAGCGGGGTGTGACCGTCCTTGCCGAGGTACTTGCCGAGCTTGCCGGCGAGGGTCGTCTTACCCGCGCCCTGGAGGCCGGCGAGCATGATGACCGTCGGCGGGCGCTTGGCGAACTCCAGACGGCGCGACTGCCCGCCGAGGATCGCGACGAGCTCCTCGTTGACGATCTGGACGACCTGCTGCGCCGGGTTGAGCGCCTTGTTGACCTCGTCGCCGAGAGCGCGCTCACGCACCGTGCCGGTGAACGTCTTCACGACCTCGAGCGCGACGTCGGCGTCGAGCAGGGCGCGTCGGATCTCGCGGACGGTGCCGTCGACGTCCGAGGCCGACAGCTTGCCCTTCGTGCGGAGGTTCTTGAAGGTCTCGACGAGTCGATCGGAGAGGGTGCCGAAAGTAGCCATGATGCCCGGAATTCTACCGGAGCCCCGGCCGGTCGGCGGGCGGGCGGCTCCAGCGGAGGCAGGATCGGCGCCGACGCGCGGCCGATGATTACCTGGTTCGGGTCCAAGAAGCGAGTTAGGGTGATCCGGTGATCGAGACACTCGTAGCGGGCGACTCCGCCGACCCCCTGGACTACCGCGACGGCTGGGAGCTCCAGCGCCGCCTCCACGCCGAGGTGGTGGCCGGCCGCCGACCGGACACCCTCGTGCTCTGCGAGCACGCCTCCGTCTACACCGCCGGCAAGCGCACCGAAGCGCACGAGCGCCCCAACGACGGCTCCCCGGTGGTCGACGTCGACCGCGGCGGCCGAATCACCTGGCACGGCCCAGGACAGCTCGTCGGCTATCCGATCGTGCGGCTGGGCGAACCGGTCGATGTGGTCGCCTACGTTCGCTCACTGGAGGACGTGCTGATCGGCGTGCTAGAGGACCTGGGCGTCCAGGGGCAGCGCGTCCGGGGGCGCTCCGGGGTGTGGATCCCTCGCGACGGCGGCGCCGTCAAGATCGCGGCGATCGGCATCCGCGTGGCCTCGGGAGTGACGATGCACGGCTTCGCACTCAACGTCACGAACAGCCTCGAGCCCTACTCCCGCATCGTCGCCTGCGGAATCGCCGACGCCGGCGTCACCACGCTCGAACGCGAGCGCGGCGACAGTCCGCCGATGGCCGTGGTCCGGGCCCGGGTCGTGGCGCGCTTCTCGGAGGCGGCGCCCACGTTCTGCGCCCGCGTCGCCGAGGCCGTCGCGTGAGCGCGGACGTCGGCGGTCGCAAGCTCCTGCGACTCGAGATCCGCAACGCCGAGACGCCGATCGAGCGCAAGCCCGAGTGGATCCGCACGAAGGCCTCACTGGGCCCGGAGTACCGGAAGCTGCAGTCCCTCGTGAAGAGCGAGGAACTGCATACGGTCTGCCAGGAGGCGGGCTGCCCCAACATCTTCGAGTGCTGGGAGGACCGCGAGGCGACCTTCCTCATCGGCGGAGCCCAGTGCACCCGGCGGTGCGACTTCTGCCAGATCGACACCGGGAAGCCCGCGGACTACGACGAGGACGAGCCACGACGGGTCGGCGAATCGGTGGCCCGGATGAACCTTCGCTACGCGACCGTCACCGGAGTCGCGCGCGACGACCTGCCGGACGAAGGCTCCTGGCTCTACGCCGAGACGATCCGGCAGATCCATGCCCAGGCGCCGGGCACGGGTGTCGAGATTCTGGTCCCCGACTTCACCGGCCGCGCCGAGCACCTCCAGCGGGTGTTCGACGCACAGCCCGAGGTGTTCGCGCACAATGTCGAGACGGTGCCGCGGATCTTCAAGCGCATCCGCCCGGCCTTCCGCTACGAGCGCTCGCTCGACGTCCTCACTCAGGGCCGGGACGCTGGGCTGATCACGAAGTCGAACCTTATCCTCGGCATGGGCGAGGAGCGCGAGGAGATCTCGCAGGCGCTGCAGGACCTCTACGACGCGGGCACCGACATCGTCACGATCACGCAGTACCTCCGCCCTACTCCGCGCCACCTGCCGGTGGACCGCTGGGTGCACCCGGAGGAGTTCGTGGCGATCAAGGAGGAGGCGGAAGACATCGGCTTCCTCGGCGTGCTCGCGGGGCCACTGGTGCGCTCCTCCTACCGGGCCGGACGCCTTTGGGCGCGCTCGATGGAGTCGAAGGGGCTGCCGGTGCCGGAGCACCTGCGCCACCTGGCCGACGCGGCGCTGGGCTTCTCGCAGGCGGTGTAACCCGCGGCGCCCCCGACACAACGTCAGCTGAGAGGGGGTCTCAGCCACGATGGTGGATGAGACGGTCTCTCAGCTGACGTTGTGCAGTCAGCGGCGCGGCGATGTCCCGCAGACTGGCTCAGCTGACCAGCTGCTGGGCGAAGACGTGGGGCGTGAAGCCGGTGAGATCGCCGATGCCCTCGCCCTGGCCGACGAGCTTGATCGGAATGCCGGTCTTCTCCTGCACCGCCAGCACGAAACCGCCCTTTGCTGAGCCGTCGAGCTTGGTGATGACCAGGCCGGTGACGCCGGCGTGCTCGATGAACGCCTCCGCCTGGCTCAGACCGTTCTGACCGGTGGTCGCGTCGAGCACGAGCAGGATCTCGGAAATCGGCGCCTGCTTCTCGATGACGCGCTTGATCTTGGTGAGCTCGTCCATCAGGCCGCCCTTGGTGTGCAGGCGGCCGGCCGTATCGATGATGACCATCTCCACTCCGGTGTCCTTCGCGAACTGCACGGTCTGGAAGGCGACGGATGCGGGATCCTGTCGCTCCTGCTGCGGGCGGACGATCTGTGCGTCGGCGCGCTGGGCCCAGGTGGCGAGCTGGTCGACGGCGGCGGCGCGGAAGGTGTCCGCGGCGCCGACCACGACACTGCGGCCGTAGTTACGCAGGAACTTGGCGAACTTACCGATGGTGGTGGTCTTGCCGACGCCGTTCACGCCGACCACGAGGATCACGGCGGGGCGCTCGCTGAGCTTGAGGGTCGTGTCGTACTTCGACAGGCGCTCCTCGAGCGACTCGCGGAGCATCCGCTGCAGGTCGCGCGGGTCGGTGGTGGAGTAGCGGGCGACCTTGGCGCGGAGGTCGTCGACGATCTCCTCAGTGATGTCGGGGCCGAAATCGGCGGTGATCAGCGCCGTCTCGAGGTCGTCCCAGGTCTGGTCGTCGATCGTGCGCTTCTCGAACAGGCCGCGCAGTGCGCGACCGAGCGACCAGGAGGTGCGTTCTGCCATGCGTCCAGGCTACCGGCGGGGGGGCAGCGCGGGCTGCCGAGGTGCGATGTGCAGGATCGAGGGCCCGTCTGCGGCGAATCAGGCGGAGGATCGCGCTCTCTCGCGAGCATCCCCTGCGAATCGCACGGGTTCCTGCGAATCGCACGGGTTCCTGCGAATCGCACGGGGGTGGCGGAGGAGGGCGCGCCGCTCAGGCAGGGGGCGCCGCGACGCGCTGGCCGACGACGGCCGAGACGCCGTCCTGCCGCATCGAGACACCGTAGAGGGCGTCCGCGATCTCCATCGTCCGCTTCTGATGCGTGATGACGATCAGCTGGCTGGAGGCGCGCAGTCCCTCGAAGATACTCAGCAGTCGGCCGAGGTTCGCGTCGTCGAGCGCAGCCTCCACCTCGTCCATGATGTAGAACGGGCTCGGCCGAGACGTGAAGATCGCGACCATGAACGCCACCGCCGCGAGCGAGCGCTCACCGCCCGAGAGCAGCGAGAGCCGCTCGATCTTCTTGCCCGCGGGTCGCACCGCGACCTCGATGCCGGTGGTGAGCAGATTCTCCGGGTCGGTCAGGCGGATGCTGCCCGTGCCGCCCGGGAAGAGGACGGGGAAGACGTCCGCGAATGCCGCCTGCGTGTCTTCGAAGGCGGAGGCGAAGACGGTCTGCATCGTCTCATCGAGCTCCTCGATGATGGTGAGCAGGTCGCGCCGGGTGCCGGTGAGGTCGGCGAGCTGCTCGGTCAGGAAGGCGTGCCGCTGCTCCAGCGCGGCGAACTCCTCCAGGGCGAGCGGATTCACGCGGCCCAGCTGCGCGAGCTGTTTTTCGGCCTTGGCCAGACGCCGCCGCTGATCGTCGCGGACGTACGGCCGCGGCTCCTCCTGCTCGCCTGTCTCATCGGGGACGCCGACGCCGGGACCGTACTCCGCCACGAGCACGTCCTCAGTGAGTCCGAGTTCGGAGCCCGCTCGCTCGAGGAGCCCGGTGAGCTGCAACCGCTTCTCATAGATCTGCAGCTCCAGGCCGTGCACGCTCTCGGTGACCGACTGGAGCCGGTCGCGCAGGGTCCCCTCCTCGCGGCGCACAACCTGCAGCTCGGCGTTCTGCTGCGACCGGGCGGCCTCGGCCGTGACGAGCTCGGCACGCGCCTGCTGTACCGAGCGGTCCACGGAGGCGAGGACGGCGGGGAGCGCGGCGGTCACCTCGGCCGCCGCGTCGCGTTGACGGCGGCGGATCACGGCGCGCCGGGCCGCCTCGTCGGCGGCGGCCCGATCGGCGGCCAGCTGACGCGCCAGCGACTCGCCGCGGGACTGCTCGGCCCGCACCCGCTCCTTCGCGGTCTCCACGCCCAGGCGGGTCTCGATCTCGTGCTCTCGGGCGGCGTCGACCTCGCGCTGGAGCCCGTCGCGGGCGCTCGCGTCGAGGACCGGCCGGGGCCGGGCACGGGCAGCGTCGAGGGCGGCCTTCGCGTCACCGGCAGCCCGTTCGGCATCGCCGACCCGATCGGAGGCGACGGCCAGGGCGCTCACGCCGCGGCCGTGCTCCGCGGTCGCCGCCTCGAGCTGGGCGCGCACGCGGCCGAGCCGCTCGGTGTGCGCGGCACGGGCGGCATCGTGCTCTCGGAGGGCGGCGAGGGCGATCGCGGACTGCTCCTTCGCACCGCGGAGGGCGCCGGTCTGCTCGGCCAGCTCGAAGCGGAGGCGATTGATCCCGCCCTCCACCTCTTTCAGACGGGCCGCCGCTGAGTCGCGCTCGGAGATGAGCTCGATGCGGCTGCGCTGCCCGCCGGCCCCGGCGCTCTGCACGGCGTCCGAGACGGTGGCGCCGTCGCGAGTGACGAGGACGACGCCGGGGTCGACCTTCGCACGCAGCCGACGCGCGACGGCGAGATCCTCGACCACGAGCACGCGCTCCAGGAGCGAGAGGACGCCGGGCGGCGCGGTCACGAGTTCGGCCGCGCGGACAGCTCCCTCGGGCACGGCGAGTTCGAGCGGCGGGCGGGCCGAGTCGGCGACCAGCAGCTCGACCCGACCGAGGTCGCGGTCCAGGGCAGCGTCCAGAGCAGCATCGGCGCGGGCGGTCGAGTCGACGAGCACGGCGTCGGCGACGGCCCCGAGGGCGGCGGCGAGGGCGGCCTCGGCACCCGGCCGCACCTGGATCCGCTCGGCGACGCGCCCGTGCACCCCGTCGATCCGCGCCGCCATCAGCTCGGCCGAGCCGTCGGAGACGTCGAGCGCGAGTGAGAGCGCTCCGGTGCGAGCGGCGAGGGCCTCGCGCTCGCGCTCCAGGGCGTGCAGTTCCTCGCGCAGCCGTTCGATCTCGCTCTCGGCGGCCGAGACCGCGGACTGGGCGAGTTCGTAGCCCTCGTCGAGGGTGCCGTCGGGCCCGCGGTCCGCATCGCCCAGCTCGACCTCCAGGGCGTCCAGCGCGCGGCGCGCCGCATCCCGACGCGCACCGGCGGAATCGAGCGTGTTCTGCGCGCGCAGCACCTCACCGCGGACGGAGGCGAGGCGCGAGGCCGCGGTGTCGGCGCGCCCCGCCAGCGTGGAGAGGTCGAGGTCGTAGCGCGACACAAGGGCCGCTCGGGCGGCGATCTCCTCATCGACGGCGTCGAGGGCGGAGCGGGCGGTGAGTGTCGCGTGCTGCGCCTGCACCCAGGCGAGCTCCGCGTCGAGGACCCCCTGCCGCAGGCGCTCCAGCTCGACTCGCGCCTCCTCCACCTGCACCGGCGTGACACGCGGCTGGATCTGCGGCTGCTCGGACTCCAGCTCGAGCATCGCGAGGCGCTGTCCGGCGAGCGCCGACAGGTTGCGGAGCCTCTCCTGCACCGACTCGAGCTCGAACGCGGTCCGTCGCGCGTCGTCGACCGCGTCGCCGACCACCTCCGCTTCGATCCGCGCGCGTCGGAGCGTGGCCTGCTCGAGCCGCTGGTGCAGCACCACCCGCTCGCTGTGCCGCTCGCTCTCGGAGCGGGCGAAGCCGTCCAGAGCGTTGCGGAGGCCGACCACGTCGTCGGCGAGCAGCCGCGCCCGGGCGTCGCGGACCACGGCGGCGATAGTCTGCGCCTGCCGCGCGACCTCGGCCTGGCGCCCAAGGGGCTTGAGCTGGCGGCGGATCTCGCCGGCGAGGTCGGAGAGGCGCGTCAGGTTCGCCTGCATCGCCTCGAGCTTGCGGAGCGTCTTCTCCTTGCGGCGGCGGTGCTTGAGGATGCCGGCCGCCTCCTCGATGAAGCCGCGCCGCTCCTCCGGGGTGGCGCGCAACACCGCATCGAGCTGGCCCTGCCCGACGATCACGTGCATCTCCCGGCCGAGACCGGAGTCGCTCAGCAGCTCCTGCACATCGAGCAGTCGGCAACCGCGACCGTTGATCGCGTACTCGCTGCCGCCGTTGCGGAACAGGGTGCGGCTGATCGTCACCTCGGTGTACTCGATGGGGAGCGCGCCGTCGGAGTTGTCGATGGTCAGCGCCACCTCGGCCCGGCCGAGGGGTCCGCGGGTGGAGGTGCCTGCGAAGATGACGTCCTCCATCGTGCCGCCGCGGAGGGTCTTCGCGCCCTGCTCCCCCATCACCCAGGCAAGCGCGTCGACGACGTTGCTCTTACCCGAGCCGTTCGGGCCGACGACGCAGGTGACCCCCGGCTCGAAGGCGAACGTGGTCGGCTGAGCGAAGGACTTGAATCCCTTGAGGGTCAGGCTTTTCAGGTACACCCGGCCGCCTCGCTCCCGTCCACAACGCTCCCACGGTAGTCGATGGGGTGGCAGGAGGCCGCTGTGTCCGCGACCGAGGCTGAGAAGGCGGAGAAAGGGGCGTTCTCGACCTCGGTTCATCTTGCGGCAGGCTCCCACGACGGGCTGAGAGACGGGACCGGCGACCCCGGCGACCGGTGCTGGACGTGCACACTGGAGAGGTGATCCGAGCTCTTGACCCGCAGCGACGTCTCGCCCAGACGCGGACCGCGCCAGTGCCGGTGCGGCCCGGACCCCCGCTGACGGACGCCGAGCGCGAGCGATTCGCGCGGCAGATCCGCCTCTCCCCGATGGGCGAGGACGGACAGCGGCGGCTGCGCAACGCGCGTGTGCTCGTGCTCGGCGCGGGCGGGATCGGCTCTCCCGTGATCACGGCGCTCGCCGCGGCGGGCATCGGACGGCTGGGGATCGTCGATGCAGATGTGGTCGAACTCTCGAACCTGGCGCGGCAGACGGCGCACGACGACTCTGCGATCGGCGTGTCGAAGGCCGAGTCGGCGGCGGCGACCGCGCGGCGGCTCTCCCCCGACATCGATGCGCGGGCGTTCCCCGTCGCGTTCACCTCGGCCAGCGCCGACGAGCTGGTCGCGGACTGGGACGTCGTGGTCGACGGCTTCGACACTTTCGGCGCCCGCTACCTCGCCTCCGACGCGACGACTCGGGCCGGGGTGCCGCATGTCTGGGGATCAGCACTGGGCTTCGACGGGCAGCTCTCGACGTTCTGGGCGCAGGCGCCGGGCGGAGGAGTCACGCTGCGCGCCCTCCATCCCCAGGCCCAGGACGCGGCGGACAGCTGTGCCAGCGTCGGAGTGCTCGGGGCACTGTGCGCGACGATCGGCTCGGCGATGGCGGCCGAGGTGGTGAAGCTGGTGACCGGAGTCGGAACACCGTTGTTCGGGCGGGTGCTCCTGCACGACGCGCTGGACGGGTCGTGGACTGAGCTGGCATTGGCGCGGAGCGTTCCTCCGATCGCTGAGTTGCGGGCGACGCCGGGCACGGTCACGGCGCTGCACCTGCGCGAGCGGTTATCGGGACCTCGGCCTCCGACAGTGGTCGACCTGCGGGAGGATCACGAGAACCGCTCGGTGGCAGTCCCGGGCGCGATACGGATGCCGATGTCCCGCTTCGACCCGCGGGCGCTGCCCGCTGGCCCGCTGGTCCTGTACTGCGCATCGGGCGTCCGCTCACGACTGGCCGCGGAGCGTGCGGCCGAAGCGGGGGTCGCGGTCGACTCGCTCGTGGGAGGCATGGGCGGCTGGGACGCCTGAGTCGAGCAGAACGCCGAAGGACCGGGTCAGCCGCCGGCGAAAGGCGGCAGCACGTCGACGGTGGCGTCCGCCGGCAGCGCGGTCGCCCGGTCAGTCGTCGAGACGCCGCCGATGAGGAACGTGCAGCGCGCGAGCACGGGAGCGGCGTCGGGCGCGGAGGCGACGAGTCGCGCTTCGAGCGCGCCCAGGTCCTCGACGCCGGTGAGCTCGTCGGAGCCGCGGCCGAGGGCGGCCTTCGCCGCCGCGAAGTAGCGGACCCGCACGCTCATCCGCCGATCGCGCTCATCGTGCGTTCGGGCTGGACGAAACCGGCCCGGTTCATCTCGTGTCCCGCGGGCTTGGCCCACATCGCGCCGCGCCACAGCTGGGCGACCTCGTGGTCGTCGGCACCCGCGCGCATCGGGCCGAGCAGATCGGTCTCCTCGTTCGAGAACAGGCAGCTTCGGACGCCCCCCTCGGCGGTGAGCCGGGTGCGGCGGCAGTCGCCGCAGAAGTTCTCGGTCACGGAGGCGATGATCCCCACCTGCCCGAGGACCTCGGTGCCGCCGACCTCGCGCACGTCGAAGAGCTCGGCGGGCGCCCCGTCGCGCGGCGCTGCGTGCGGGCTGAGCGCGAAGCGCTCCGAGACACGAGCGCGGATGTCCGCGGCGGTGATCATTGTCGCCCGGTCCCAGCCGTGGTCGGCGTCGAGGGCCATCTGCTCGATGAAGCGGAGCTGGTGGCCTCCGGCGAGAGCCCAGGCGAGCAGCTCCGGAGCCTCGTGGTCGTTGATCCCGGGCAGCAGCACCGCATTGATCTTGGTCTGCTCCAGGCCGGCGGGCCCGAGCGCGTCGATGCCGGCGAGCACCCGGTCGAGGAAGGGACGCCGGGTGACCTTCGCGAAGGTCTCGGCGCAGATCGAGTCGAGCGAGACGTTGACCCGGTTCAGACCCGCCTCGGCAAGCGCCACCGCCCGCCCCGAGAGTCCGATGGCGTTCGTGGTGAGTGAGATCTCGGGCCGCGGATCGAGGGAGGCGACGTCGCGGATGATGTCGACGAGATCCTTCCGCAGCAGCGGCTCCCCGCCGGTGAAACGGATCTGGCGGACGCCGAACTGCTCCACGGCGATGCGGGCCAAGCGGAGGATCTCGTCGCGGCTGAGCAGCGACGCCGGCGGTTGGAACGGCAGGCCCTCGGCGGGCATGCAGTAGGTGCAGCGCAGGTTGCACTTGTCGGTGAGCGAGATCCGCAGATCGTCGGCGACGCGGCCGTAGCTGTCCAGGAGGAGCGGAGTCGCCGGGCGCTCTGCCGGGAGGACGGCGCTGCGCTGTCGGGGCCGGAAGCCGGGGATCCCCAGTGCTGTACTCATTTGCTCACACTACGCCGCGGAACCGGGCGCGACCCGGCAAGATGGACTCGGTCCCGCCGCCGGTCGGGAACCACCACTCGCGAGAGGACCCGATGACCTCGATCGACCTGCACGCCGCCCGGGTGCGGGCGCTGCTCGCGCCGCTCGCGACGCGGGGTGCGCGCGAGACGCTGGACCTGGATCCGGCCGCCGTCGCTGTCGATCCCGGCGCATACGACCGGCGCGTGCTCGCCCGCTCCGTCCGATCCCCCCTCGACCTGCCACGCTTCGACAACTCCCAGATGGACGGCTTCGCGGTGCGGGCGGCAGACCTCGACGCGGCGACCCTCGAGCACCCCGTCACCCTGCCCGTATCGGCGCCGATCCCGGCCGGCGACCGCGCGCCGCGACACGAGCCGGGCACCGCGACTCCGATCATGACCGGATCCCCCCTGCCGGAGGGCGCAGACGCCGTCGTCCCCGTCGAGCGCGTCGACCCGCCGCGCTTCCCAGCCGCAGGGAGCGTTGCCTTCGCGCATCCGGTGAAACCGGCGACGTTCGTCCGTGCGCGGGGCAGCGACGCCCGGACAGGCGATCTCGCCCTCCCGGCCGGCACGGTCCTCCGCTCAGCCCATTTCGGGCTCCTCGCCTCCCTCGGACTGACCGAGGTGGAGGTGCTGCCGCGACTGCGGGTGCTGGTGGTGCCGACCGGGAACGAGATCCGTCCCCCCGGAGCCATGCTGGCGGACGCGCAGATCCACGACGCCAACGGCGCCCTGCTGGCCGAGGCCGTGCGCGAGGCGGGAGCGCTGCCGATCGTGGCCGCCTGCACGAGCGACCGGGCGGAGGAGCTGCTGGCGCTGCTCGAGGAGCACGCGGGCGGAGCGGATCTGGTGATCACGGTGGGCGGGGTCAGCGCGGGCGCCTACGAGGTCGTCCGCGACGCGCTCGGACCGATCGGTTCGGAGTTCGGCCACGTCGAGATGCAGCCGGGCGGGCCGCAGGGCCTGGGCCGCGTGCGCGTGGCCGACGGTCTGCACCTGCCGGTGGTCTCGCTGCCGGGCAATCCGGTGAGCGCGCTGGTGTCGTTCGAGGTGTTCCTCCGACCCGTGCTGCGCTCGCTCGCGGGTCGCGTGCCGGCCGCGCGCCCGCGGCTGCGCGCTCGCCTCGGTATGGCGCTCGATTCCCCCGCGCACCTGCACCAGATCCGCCGGGGCGTCCTCGACGACGAGGGGCTCGTGCACCCCGTCGGCGGCCCGAGTTCGCACCTGCTGGCGTCCTACGCGCGCTCGACGGTGCTCATCCACGTCCCCGTGGGGACCGACCGCACTGCGACCGGCGATACGGTCGAGATCTGGAGGATCGATGACTGAGAGCGACCAGCTCACCCATGTGCGCGGCGATGGAGCTGTGCACATGGTCGACGTGAGCGCGAAAGAGGTGACGGCGCGCACCGCCGTTGCCGAGGGGTACGTCGAGACGTCGCCCGACGTGGTACGACTGCTCGCGCAAGGGGAACTGCCCAAGGGCGAGGCGCTCGGAGTGGCGCGGATCGCCGGGATCCTCGGCGCGAAGGCAACCTCGAGCCTCATCCCGCTCTGCCACCCGCTGGCGCTGGACGGCGTCGACATCGACCTGGAGCCGCAGGACGGCCGAGTGCGGATCGAGGCGCGGGTGCGCACGACCGGGCGTACCGGAGTCGAGATGGAGGCGTTGACCGCGGTCAGCGTGGCCGCGCTCACGGTCTACGACATGATCAAAGCGGTCGATCGCGCAGCCGCGATCACCGGGATCCGGGTGCTCGCGAAGGCGGGCGGGAGGAGCGGCTCGTGGACGAGCGAGTGAGCGCGGCGGCACGACGGGCGGTGGCGGTCGTCGCCTCCACGCGGGCCGCCTCGGGCGTGTACGAGGACCGGACGGGGCCGGCGCTCGACGCCTGGTTCGCGAGCCGGGGCTGGGAGTCGCGAGTGGTCGTCGTCGCTGACGGAGACGCAGTGGGCGAGGCGATCGCCGACGCGATCGGCAGCGGGGTGGACGTGGTGGTGACCACCGGCGGGACGGGCGTCGCTGCGAGCGACGTCACTCCGGAGCAGACCGCGCCCCTCCTGGAACGCTCCCTGCCCGGCCTTGCGGAAGCGGTCCGGGCGCGAGGCGCGGCCCACCTGCCGACGGCCGCGCTCAGCCGCGGGCTCGCGGGCGTGAGCGGCCGCACCGTCGTGGTCAATCTTCCCGGCTCGCCCGGCGGCGTCCGCGATGGGATCGACGTGCTCGACCCGGTGATCGGCCACCTCCTCGACCAGCTCGGCGGCGGTGACCATGCCCGCTGATCCCGTCGCCCTCGCGCGCCTCGCGGCCGAGGCGATCACGGTGGACGAGTGCGAGCACGCCGTCGAATCCCCGACGCACGGCGCCGTCGTGACCTTCGCGGGCGTGGTCCGCGACCACGACGAGGGCCGCGGAGTAGTGCGCCTGTCGTACGAGGCGCACCCGGACGCGCCCGCCGCGCTGCACGCCTCCGCCCGGCGCATCGCGGAACGCTGGCCCGACGTGCGCATCGCGGCCGTGCACCGGGTGGGCGAACTGGTCGTCGGCGACCTCGCGCTCGCCTGCGCGGTGGCCTCGGCCCATCGGGCGGCGGCGTTCGCGGCCTGCGCGGCGCTGGTGGACGACATTAAGGCGAGCGTGCCGATCTGGAAGGAGCAGTCGTTCGTCGACGGCAGCTCGGAGTGGGTCGCGAGCGTGGGGTGACCGAAGGGTTGCTCCTGCTCAGCACGCCCTCCTGAGCCTGAGCCTGGTCGGGTCCGCGACCTGCGCGGAAGTGCCGGACGGACCAGGTGGAGAAACACGAGTGTCACAGGTGTGGGGTTCACTAGGGGACGGCAGTGCGGGGGCGCGGAGGACAGGAGGGTGGCATGGACCTGAACACGATTCAGAGTGTCCGGGTGGTGCGTGAGCGGTCCGAGCTGGCGAGCCGCGGGCCTCGATCCGCGGTCATCGGAGGCGGCTCCTGGGTCTTCTCCCTCCCCCACGACCACCTCGACGAGCTCCTCGACCTGCAGGGCTTCGGGTGGGAGCCGATCGTCCGCACGGACGACGGACTCTCGATCGCGGCGACCTGCACGCTGAGCGAACTCGCCGCGATGCCGGATACGGGCGACACCGCGCATCCGCTCTTCTTCCAGTGCTGCACGGCACTGCTGGGTTCCTTCAAGATCTGGAACGTCGCGACCGTCGGCGGCAACATCGCCAACGCCCTCCCCGCCGGACCGATGATCAGCCTCGCCGCGGCGCTCGACGCCTCCGCCCTCCTCTGGCGGGCCGACGGGAGTGACGCGCTCGTGCCGGTAGCCGAGTTGGTGACGGGGAACATGACGACGACGCTCGCGCGCGACGACGTCATCCGCTCGATCGAAGTCCCGCGGTCCTCCCTGCGGGCGCGGACCGCGTTCCGCAAGACGGCGCTCTCGCCGCTCGGGCGCTCCGGGGCCGTCGTGATCGGCCGCCTGGACACCGACGGCGCGTTCGTCCTCACGATCACCGCGGCGACCGTGCGACCGGAGCTGCTCCGGTTCGCCGCCGCCCCCAACGCGGAGGAGCTCGCTGCGGCGATCGACGGCGTCCTCAGCTGGTTCACCGACCCGCACGGCGCCGCCGACTGGCGGCACGCCGTCGTCCGTGTGCTCGCCGAGGAGATCCGCGCCGAGCTGAGCGGAGGCACCCCGTGAGGTTCACCGTCAACGGCGAGCCGATCGACGCCTCCCCTCGGCCCGGCCAGGTGCTGCGGACCCTCCTCCGCGACCACGAGCACTTCGAGGTCAAGAAGGGCTGCGACGCCGGCGATTGCGGAGCCTGCTCCGTCCTGGTCGACGGGACGCCGTTCCACTCCTGCCTCTACCCCGCCCACCGCGTCGAGGGGCGCGACGTGACCACGGCAGCCGGCCTGGGCTCGCTCGAGGAGCCGAGCGCGGTGCAGGAGGCGTTCGTCGAGGCGGGCGCGTTCCAGTGCGGCTTCTGCACGGCCGGCATGGTGGTCACGGCCACGGCGCTGGAGGGAGCACGGGCCGAGGACGTGCCCCGGCTGATGAAGGGCAACCTCTGCCGGTGCACGGGCTACCGGCCGATCCGCGAGGCGGTGACCGGAGCGTGCATCGCCGAGCACGGGGCACACGCGGCTAAGCCGTCGGGGTCGGACCGGCCGCAGGCGTCGGGCGCCGGCCGGCACGCGGCCCAGCCGGCAGGGCTCACCCCTGTGCGCAGGACCGGGCGCCCCGCGGTCGAGCAGTCGCAGGTGGGCCGGTCGCTCGGCGCACCGGCCGGGCGAGGGATCGTGCAGGGCCGGGAGCCCTTCACCCTCGACGTCGCCGTCCCCGGCCTCCTGCACCTGAAGGTGCTGCAGAGTCCCCACGCGCACGCACGCATCCGCTCGATCGAGGCCGCGGCCGCCCGCGCTCTGCCGGGCGTCGTCGCGGTGCTCACCGCAGCCGACGTGCCGGACGTCCTCTACTCCACCGCCCGCCACGAGTCGCGGCTCGACGACCCCGACGACACCCGCATGCTCGACACGGTCGTGCGGTTCCGCGGCCAGCGGGTGGCCGTGGTGGTCGCGGAGTCGGTGGCTGTGGCGGAGGCGGCCTGCCGCGCCATCGAGGTCGACTACGAGGTGCTGCCCGCCGTCTTCGACCCGGAGGAGGCGCGCTCGCCCGGCGCTCCGCTCCTGCACGCGGAGAAGGACCCGATCGCCTCGCGCATTGCCCGACCCGACGCGAACGTGGTCGCCGAGCTGCACGGCGAATACGGCGATCTGGCCGGCGGTCTGGCGGAGGCGGACGTGGTCGTGGAGGGGCGCTACTCGACCTCGCGGGTGGCGCACACGGCGCTCGAGACCCACGGCACGATCGGCTGGCTCGAGGGCGAGGAACTGGTGCTACGGACCTCGACGCAGGTTCCCTTCCTGGTGCGCGACGAGATCGCTCGGCTGTTCGACCGGGACCCGTCGACCGTCCGGGTCTTCACGGCGCGCGTCGGCGGCGGATTCGGCGGCAAACAGGAGATCCTGACCGAGGACGTCGTCGCCCTCGCCGTGCTCGCCACCGGCCGTCCCGTGCAGTTCGAGTTCACTCGGAGCGACGAATTCACGATGGCACCCTGCCGCCACCCGATGCGCGTCGGCGTGACCCTCGGCGCGCGGCGCGACGGGCGGCTGACTGCTCTCGCGGTCGATGTGCTCTCGGACACCGGCGCCTACGGCAACCACGGCCCCGGTGTGATGTTCCACGGCACCTCGGAGTCGGTCGCCGTCTACAGCGCGCCGAACAAGCGCGTCGACGCGCAGGCCGTCTACACCAACAACCTGCCCTCGGGCGCCTTCCGCGGCTACGGGCTCGGGCAGGTGATCTTCGGGATCGAGTCGGCGATGGACGAGTTGGCGCGCGAGCTCGGGATCGACCCGTTCGAGCTGCGGCGGATCAACGCGGTGCGCCCGGGCGAGCCGCTGGTGGTCACGCACGTCGAGGGCGACGACATCGGCTTCGCCTCCTACGGGCTCGACCAGTGCCTCGACCTCACCGAGGCGGCCCTCGCCAGCGGAGCCGGCTCCCCCATGCCCGCGGGCCCCGGCTGGCGGACGGGACAGGGCACCGCGCTCGCGATGATCGCCACCATCCCTCCGCGGGGCCACTTCTCGGAGGCGAGCGTCACCGTCGATGCCGAGGGCGTGCTGAGTGTCGGCGTCGGCACGGCGGAGTTCGGCAACGGGACGACGACCGTGCACACCCAGTTGGTCGCGAGTGCGTTCCGTGCCTCGGCGGACCGGGTGCGGATCCGCCAGTCCGACACGGACGCGGCCCGCTACGACACCGGCGCATTCGGCAGCGCGGGGACGGTCGTGGCGGGCAAGGCCGTGTACTCGGCCGCGACACGCCTGCTCGCCGATCTGCAGGCGCTCGCCAAGCGGCTCACGGGGCACGACGAGACCTTCGAACCCGACGACGAGGGCCTGCTCGCCGCGGACGGCACCCGGGTCGGTTTCGCGGATCTGGTGCGGGCGGCGGGGGGACCGGTCACCGCGACCGGCAGCGAAGACGGAGCGCAGCGCTCGCTCGCCTTCAACGTGCAGGGCTTCCGCGTGGCGGTGCACGAGCCGACGGGCGAGGTGCGGATCCTGCAGTCGGTGCAGGCGGCCGATGCGGGTTTCGTGATCAATCCGGCGCAGTGCCGCGGGCAGGTCGAGGGCGGGGTTGCGCAGGCGATCGGCTCGGCGCTCTACGAGGAGGTGATCCTCGACGGCGGGGGCACCGTCACCACGGCGATCCTCCGCAACTACCACATCCCGCAGATGGCGGACGTGCCCGAGACCGAGGTCTACTTCGCCGACACCGCCGACGAGCTCGGCCCGTTCGGGGCGAAGTCGATGAGCGAGGCGCCCTACAACCCGGTCGCTCCCGCGCTCGCGAACGCCGTCCGCGACGCGATCGGCATCCGTCCCACCGAGCTGCCGCTCTCCCGTGACCGTATCTGGCGACTCCTGCACCCGAACGCGGCACCGGTCGCAACCGTCGAGTCGGAGGCGCCGCCCGGCTGAGCGCGTCGTCGTCGAGGCGCCATCCGGCGCAGTACCCGCCCGCCGCTCAGAGCCGCGACGCGAGTTCCGCGCTCGCGCGGGCCACCTCACGGGCGATCGCGTCCTCGTCCGCGTTCACCAGCCGCCCCTCCCGGACGATCGGTCGCCCCTGCACCAGGAGGAGGCTCACTGGCGGCTGCGCCCCGAGCGCCAGCGCCGCGATCGGGTCCGCACTGCCCGCGTGCTCGATCCCGTCGATCCGCCACAGCGCGAGGTCGGCGAGCTTGCCCACCTCGATCGAGCCGATCTCGTCCTGCCGGCCGAGCACCCGCGCGCCGCCCATCGTGGCGATCGAGAGGGCCTGCCGGGCGCTCATCCGGTCGGCACCGGCGCGGAGGCGGTTCATCAGCACGGCGGCGCGGATTTCGGAGCCGAGCTGGCCGGACTCGTTCGAGGCGGCACCGTCGACGCCGAGCCCCACCGGCGCCCCGGCGGCCAGCAGCTGCGGAATCGGCGCGATCCCCGCGGCGAGGCGGCCGTTCGAGGACGGGCAGTGCGCCACTCCGGTGCCCGTTGCGGCGAACTTCGCGATCGCCGCAGAATCGAGGTGCACGCCGTGCGCCATCCATACGTCCTCCCCGAGCCAGCCGAGGGACTCCAGGTAGTCGGTGGGCGAGAGGCCGAACGCCTCCCGCGTGTAGGCGTCCTCCTCGAGGGTTTCGGAGCCGTGGGTGTGCAGCCGCACGCCGAGCTACCTCGCGAGCACGGCCGATTCGCGCAAGAGGTCGGCGGTCACGGAGAACGGCGAACACGGCGCGATCGCGACCCGCACCATCGCGTCGTCGGAGGCGTCGTGGTACCGCTCAACAGCCTCTCCGCTCGCCTGTATCGCCGCCGCCGTGGTCTCGACAGCGAAATCCGGCGGGAGACCGCCCTGCGACTGCCCGAGGTCCATCGACCCTCGCGTCGCGTGCAGGCGGAGCCCGAGCGTGCCGGCCGCGTCCACGATGCCGCCGACGATGTCGCCGGAGCCGCGCGGGAAGACGTAGTGGTGGTCGGCGACGGTACTGCACCCCGAGCGGGCGAGGACGCCCATCGCACCGAGGGCGGCGGAGCGGGTGAGATCGGCGTCGATCCGGGACCAGGCGGGGTAGAGCGCAACCAGCCAATCGAACAGGATCGAGTCCTGGGCCCAGCCGCGCGTGAGCCACTGGTAGAGGTGGTGGTGCGTATTGACGAGCCCGGGGGTGAGCAGGTGGCCGCGGCCGTCGACCCTGGTGAGCGTGACCGGCTCCTGCGGGGGGAGACCGGTGGGGGCGCGGCCGTCGAGGGCCCACGCGGGCGGAGCGCCGGGTCCCACCGCGACGATGCGGGAGTCGTCGACGACGACGTGGCCCGCGGGATGCTCGGTGCCGTGCTCGTCGACCGTCGCGACGTGGGCTCCGGTGAGGACGTAGCGCTGCATGGCTCGAGCATGGCAGGGCGGTGTTTCTGGGCCGTTACCCGGGCTCGATCGGTCGGGACGCGGCTACCGAGGTGCGATGTGCAGGGGATCCGCGGCGGACTGCCCGTCTGCCCGCTCAATCGACGGTGAACCGGCCGCATCCCCTGCTTATCGAACAGACGCCTGCACATCGCACGCCTGCACAGCGCGCCAGGTCCTGCACATCCGAGCAGGGCCTGCACAGCGCACGAAGGCCTGCACAGCGCACGCCCCCCGGTCAGCGCCCCGCGTGGATCGGCCCCGTACGCCCCGCGAGCGGCTCCCCCGTCGTCCCCGTGCGCACCGCGAGGATCTCCGCCAGGATCGATACCGCCGTCTCCTCCGGGGTCGACGCGCCGATGTCCAGCCCGATCGGCGAGTGCAGGCGGGCCAGCGCCTCCTCCGTCACGCCCGCGTCGCGCAGCAGCCCCAGCCGCCGCTCGTGCGTCTGCCGCGAGCCCATCGCGCCGACATAGGCGACCGGCAGGGCCAGCGCGGTCTCGAGCAGCGGCACGTCGAACTTCTCGTCGTGGGTGAGCACCGCGATCACGGTGCGGGAGTCGACGACGGTCGCGGCGAGGTAGTCGGACGGCCACGCGACGACGACCTCGTCGGCGCCGGCGAAGCGCTCGGCGGTGGCGAACACGGGCCGCGCGTCGCAGACGGTGACCCGGTAGCCGAGCAGCGCTCCGGCGGAGCAGAGCGCGGCCGAGAAGTCGACCGCACCGAAGATCAGCAGCCGCGGTCGCTCCGCCTGCACGATGTACGCGATCTCGAGTTCCGCGTCACGACACAGGATCTCGACGGTGGCTGAGCGCCCGGAGGCCAGGCGCCCGGCCCGCTCGGCGAGGATGCGCCGAGCCATGTCCTCGTCCAGGTGCGGGCCGACGACATCCTGGAGGCGCGTCGCTCCGGTGAGGACGAGGCCGACCAGCTCGGAGGGGCCGCCGACGACGATCGCCAGCGCGGCCGAGCGACCGGCCCGGGCGGCGCGCAGCTCGGCGAGCACCGCGGTGGACCCGGAGTCGACGACCTGGCCGAACACCCGCAGCTGGCCCCCGCAGGAGAGACCCGCGGCAAACGCGTCCTCGTCGTCGAAGCCGAAGTGCTCGGCCGTGCTGCTCGAGCTGCCGAGCACTTCCTGAGCCAGCGCGTACGCCTGCGCCTCGACGCAACCGCCCGAGATCGAGCCGATCGCGCAGCCCTGGGCGTCGACCGCCATCGACGAGCCGAGCGCGCGCGGAGCCGAACCGAAGACGTGCGTGACGGTGACGACCGCGACGCTCCCGTCCGCTTCGACGCGCTCGAGCAGGGCGGCGGCGAGTTCGAGCACGGCGGCCTCCTCTTCTCGGTCGGAAGGCGACGGCGCCGGGGCTGCTGGGCGGAGGGGCGGAGCCGCCGACGGGCGCACACACGCAGGAAACATGCCGAGTATAGGGTCGATCCATGCCCGACGACGCTCCCTTCCTCGACCTCGTGATCCGCGCCTCCAATGTGCTGACCGAGAACGGCCGGCGCCCCGCCAGCGTCGCGATCGCCGAGGGTCTGATCGTCGCGGTCGGCGAGAGGGACGCCCCGTGGCGGACGAGGGAAGAGGTCGTCCTCCCCGAGGGCCAGGTGCTCATCCCGGGCGTCGTCGACACGCACGTCCACGTCAATGAGCCGGGCCGCACGGAGTGGGAGGGGTTCGCCTCCGCCACCCGCGCCGCCGCCGCCGGAGGTGTCACCACGATCATCGACATGCCGCTCAACTCCATCCCGCCGACCACCACGGTGGCCGGGCTCGAGGCGAAGCGCGCGGCCGCGGGACCGCAGGCGCAGGTCGACGTCGGATTCTGGGGCGGTGTGATCCCCGCCACTCTCGGCACCCTCCGCGAGCTGCACGACGCGGGCGTCTTCGGCTTCAAATGCTTCCTGTCGCCGAGCGGAGTGGACGACTTCCCGCACCTCGACCGCGAGCAGCTGGTCGAGGCGATGCGCGAGATCGCCGCCTTCGACGGACTGCTGATCGTGCATGCGGAGGACCCGGCCGAGCTGGAGGCCAGCGCGAACGAGCCCGGCACCTCCTACGGCGCCTTCGTCGACTCTCGGCCGCCCGCCTCCGAGTGCAGCGCGATCCTGCACGTGATCGAGTCGGCCCGCGAGACCGGCTGCCGAGCGCATATCCTGCACCTCTCCTCCGCCGACGCACTGCCGCTGCTACGGGAGGCGAAGGCCGAGGGGCTTCGGATCACCGCCGAGACCTGCCCGCACTACCTCACCTTCGACGCGGGCTCGATCCCCGACGGCGGCACGCAGTACAAGTGCTGCCCGCCGATCCGCGACGAGCGCAACCGCGAGCTGCTCTGGAAGGGCCTGCTCGATGGCACGATCGACATCATCGCCTCGGACCATTCCCCCGCCACAGCCGAGCTGAAGGTCGCCGCGGGCGGCGACTTCGGCGTCGCGTGGGGCGGTATCTCGGGCCTCGAGTTGAGCTTCCGCGCGGTGTGGACCGGGGCGCGCGAACGCGGCATCCCGCTGGAGCAGGTCGTGGCGTGGATGTCGACGGCCACCGCTGCGTTCGCCGGGCTGGGGCAGAAGGGCCTGCTGCACGCCGGTTCGGACGCCGATCTCGTCGCCTTCGATCCGGAGGCGCAGTGGCGCGTCGACGTCGACGCCCTCGCGCACAAGAACCCCGTCTCGGCCTACGAGGGTCGCGTCCTCCGCGGCGCCATCGCCGCCACCTGGGTCGGTGGCCGCCGCATCACCCCCGACACCGCCCCGCCCGTCGGCCGCCTCCTCACC